>JBMFHB010000058.1:0-21541 GCA_049977045.1 Occallatibacter sp. | reverse complement strand
TCAATCGCTATCGCAAACTTCTGGTCAGCTTCGAGAAAACGGAGGCCAGCTACGTCGCTTTGCTTTCCTTAGCCGCGGCCTTGATCTGTTGGAGACAGACCACGTCTATTTACGGATAAGTTCTAAGTTTGAGAGTGACGCGTGCCGCCAGGGCGGCAGCGCGAAGTTCGACGAAATTCAACCGAATGCGCCCACCGTTCCTCTTTGGCTCAAGGCGCTTCCAGAGCGAGACAATGCCGTCCATGAACTCCTGGCGCCAGATGCCGCAGTCATGACCTTGTGGCGGAGGGAGGGTTCGGAACGGATACGAGTTCGGCGATTCACCCGTTTTCATGCGCGTGAAGTAGTTCCTTACGATCAAATCAAGCCCCGGCCAGATGATGGCCATCTGAGGCTTTGAAAAACGCAATTCAATTGCGGTTGGATCTGAATGCACGGGCTAGTCTCTTTGAGGGTGCTGCAGGGGTGAAATCGCTAGTTTGGGTCACGATAGCTGTGGGGTTTGCCGAACGGCGGAGGTTTTACACCTGAAATACGGCAAGCTGCGACGGCTCGCGGATTCGGCGGTCGCGAGCAGACGGGCGAGTGCAGCCAAGACACCCCGAACCTCTTTTGTGGAGTTAGTCGCACCTCCAGTCCCTGCGGTGATGGGTGGATTAGACTGTCTGATTGAGTTGGAAGGGCCGCGTGGCAACGGCCGTCCAGTACGCGCGATTCGTTCGAGGGTTCCTCGCCAGCCGTTTCGGCAGAGGGCCTGTGAAGCTGTCACAACTATGCGCCGGCGATGTCGTACGATTTGTGCAGTGCCAAGCCCAGCGGTTGCATCTGAAGCAGGCAAAACTCCTGACGCCAGCATTGCGTTCATTCCTGCATTATCTTGTGCTATCGGGGAGAGATCCTGCAAGACTTGGCTGGGGCGGTTCCCGCGGTTGCCAACTGGTCGATGACTTCGATCCCCCGCGCGATTCCACCGGATCTCCTGCGTCGGCTGTTGGCATCCATCAACCGCGATACTGCGCTGGGCCGGCGTGACTACGTGATCCTGCTGCTGGCACGCCTGGGACTTAGCGGAGGCGAAGTGGCAAGGATCGAACTGGAAGACATTGATTGGAAGGCTGGATTGTGAGCGTTCGGAGACCTGATTTGGCTAATTTGAAGGGCAGGAGGATTCTACCAGAAATATGTGGTGACTACCTTGGGCGGCCCGTAGTCGCCGTGAATCATCTCGGTTTCGAGAATGATCTCCATATTGCGCTGGTCCCAATTGCGCGGGGCATGATCCGCGAATTCCTTGAAATAGCCGGGCGTGGTCACAAAGTCGCTCGCCGCAATGGTGCCATTGGCGCCGATGCCGGCGATGATCACCGTAACCTGGTCGGTCAGGGGACTGTGAAAACGCGCCACGATTCCATACTCTTTTTGAATGGAATTGTAGGGTACGCCGAAATCCACGACCCAGCGCGGCTGCAAACCGTTCTGCGCGTCGACGATCGCGTTGATGCCTGGCCTCGAGTTTAGAACGATGCGGAACCGCACGGACTCGAGCGATTTCATCGTCCACTGGTTCGAACCGCCACCCACAAATATGGCAGGGCGTTGCCGAAGATCGGCCAGAGTTGCCGATGCCGAGTTCAGAACCGTCGCCTGCTTGCCCTGCTGGGCCAGGATCTCCGAGACGCGATTGAACGCTTTAACGTCCGCAAGCGCCAGATGGTCGCTGCTGAAGCTCCCTGTCTGCACTCCTGCCGATTCCGCTGGGCCCGAGCCTTCGCTGTGAGGTGTTAAATCGCCGAGGCAGAAAACGGGAGATCCGGCCGAGTGTAGAAAAGGATCCCAAAAACGATCCAGGGCCAGTTGCCGATTGACACTGTGAGAGAAATACACTGCACCTATTACTCCAGCCACCAGCAGGGCCACAGCCAGGCCGGCTGCCAAACGGGACCGCAGAAAGTGGTGGGACGGCGTTACCTCCAGGTTGGCTGCCACGGGTGGAGCAGGTTCCTGCTCTGGAGCCTGCGCTCCCCTGTGCCGCGGCTGAGAGAACTCGGCAACATACGCGCCTGGGTGCATCTGGATGTGAAGATCGTCTTCGTGGCCGTCTTCCATGTAGTACTGCGCCAGCCGCTTCCTGATCTCCCCGGCCGCGACGCGCACTATGGGATCGGTCGCTACATCGTAATCGGCTGCACGATCGAAGACCTCGATTCCCAGCACGCGCTCCTTTAATCGGTCCCCATGACCGAGCAATGTCTGCTCGACGACGTAGGTTAGGAAGCGCGTATAGCGCTTGCTGTTTCTGAAAGCCTGGCTGGCAAGAATTTTTTTCAGTTGGGCCAGCACCAGTTCGGAATCGGTCACTGGAGAAGCGGTTGCGGGGCCTCCGCCTGTTTCAGATGTTTTGTCACTGGTCATGGTCGCGCCTCTTTACGAATACCATCTCGAAACCTGCATGGGGCTGCGAGCATTTTAGTTTAGATTAAGCCTGGCTGTCCGGCTTGCGCCATCCGCTTGTGATCTTCGGCATGCGCTGTTTTCGCCTGTCGCAAAGGAACCGGCGTCCCGGGTTCCGGAAGGAGCTCCGGTTTCCCGCCGGTCTCTCCGGAAGGTCGTCACGAACCTTGGATGCCCATGCCGTTCGATCAAGCGCCACTATTCCCGCCAGCGCCTCTGGCTTCGCTGTTTCTTCCCTGGCTGCAACGCTGCGTACAGCTTTGGTCCTCTTCGGTCAGGCGTGATCGCCGCCGCCCCTGTTTATGATCCAGCTCAATGGAACTTCTTCATCATACTCACTCGTGCAATTCTCTAAGCGATTCGGTTGAAGAGAGCGGTGTTTCGGGGTTGCGCCTTCAGGTGTAAATCCCATGCCTGAATCAGACGGGAAACCGCTGTAATATACCTCCCGATCGGGCATCGTCAACGAATCTGTAATCTATGGTAAATAAGTTACTTAGTGATGAACGCACAGTTTTGCCAATGTCCCTTACCGTTTCCTACTTGTAAACCGTCGCTCCTGCCCTGAAAGCTCGATCCAGATTATTCCGGCAGGTGTTTGCTGGAGAGAAGATCGAGTCGGCTTGGCGGGCTTCGATTTTTGAGGAGAATATCGTGCCATCACGAAGAACGTTTCTCGGTACGCTACCGGCGAGCCTCCTCGGCGCCGGGTGTCTTGCTGGGATCGAAGGCGAGATACAAGCGCAGGCGGACAGCAAGCCGCTGTCCCTAACTCCTGCACAGAGCGTTTATCACCCCCTCGATGCAATTACTGTCGCTGGAAGCGGAAGCGGACGTCTCCTTGTACTCGACGGGCAGGGCCGCCCCTATGTCGATCAACGCGTCACGCTCCCGGGCAGTTTCCTTGCCGGCGGCGCACTGGGCACTCATGGCGTGCTGCTGTTCGACGAGAGCGACAGCCTGATCGCCTGGACCAGCTTTTTGCTGGATGCAGCGACTTCAATTCACGAGCCGGCCGGCGAGTTCGAGCACCTGCTCCAGACGCTCTACTGGACCATGGCCTCCGACGGCCCCGTGGGCGTGCGCCGTCACAACGGAAAGGTCTACACCTACTGGGAGAATTGGGTGCTGGACAACACCAACACCCTGAAGGGCATGCGCTACTTCTGGCCCGAGGTGCGTCAGGGCTTTGAGATCTTCTCCGTCACCCAGCGCGAAGACGGAATGATCTGGGAGAACCACCTGGAACGTACGCCGCCTGAGAACTATTGGGACTGGCGCTTCAAATACGGCGATTTCTCCCGCGCTGTCGATGGCGGGTATGTTGGTCTTCGCCGCGCCCCTGTAGAAAATCATGTTGAAGCGTACTTTCTCGAAGCCTTCTATCTGGTCTGGATGACCACTGGCGATGATGTCTGGATGCGCCAGCATCTCGATCGCGCGCTGCGCGCCGTCCATTACAGCACGACAGATCCCTATCGCTGGTCCTCGCAGTACGGCCTGCTCAAACGCGGACTCACCATCGACACATGGGACTTTCTCTGCGAGAGCGAAGCCGAGTTGTCCGGCGATGCAATGGTCATTGATCTCAAAATGACCCATTTTGGCATCTTCTACGGAGACAATACGGGGTTCATCGCCGGATGCCGTTATCTGGCCGAGATGCTCGATCGCGCAGACCGCGCCGGGGACGCCGCCGCTATGCGCAAGCTAGCCACCGAGATGGAGGAGCGGTTAAACCGAATCGCATGGAACGGCTGCTTCTATACGCATTGGGTCGCTGAAGATCCCGAGTTCAAGCCCGATCTCGGAGTCGACATGTCGCGCCAGGTCTCTCTTTCAAACGCATATTCACTCAACCGCGGCATCGGTCCGCGACAGATCAAAGCCATCATCGAAACGTACCTGTCGATCCGCAGTGAGATGCCCTCGACCTCGCCCGGCGAGTTCTACTCGATCTATCCGCCGTTCTCCAAGGGATTCGGTCCCGAGCAGAGTATGTGGAACTACGTCAATGGGGGCGTGCTGGCCTGCACTGCCGGCGAACTGGCGCGCGGTTGTCTGCAGCATGGATACGAAGAGTACGGCGCCGGCATTCTGAAGCGCCTGCACGAGATCACCAAACGCCATCGCGACTTCCTTCCTGGAATCCTGCGCGGCAAGCAGCCCGAGCGCCCGTCCACGCAGTTCACCCCGCTCGATCTCAGCGCCCAGGCGAATTGCGATACGGGCCAGGGTGCGGAGGGAGTTCCGGGGTGGGTGAACGACCCGAGACTTTACCTCATTGACTTTCCTTCCGGACGGCAGGAGTTCCGGGGAGTGCCGTTTCATATCGTTTCCAGCCAGCGGAACGGCCATCGCGTCTGCATCGGGTTATCCTCCGCACCGCTTTACGCAACGAAAGTCGATGTGCCCGTGCATCAACCCTGCCAGTGCTTTTACATGCTTCATGCCTGTGCCGGCGATGCACTCACCATGGGCAAGCTCACCATTCATTATGCGGACGGAAGCCGCGAGGTCCAGTACATCGAGCGTGGCGTGAACGTTGGCGCCTTCTGGATGCCGGAGGAAGCCGACGAATTCAGCGTCCGGAACGGGACATTAAAGCTGGACAGGATGCAGATTGCGTGGCGCGGCAGTTCGCCGCTCATCGCGAATGTTGGCGTATGGATATCGAGCTTCGTGCCCCGCAGGGCCGATGTGCCGATCGCGACGCTGGAGATGGAGAGCGCGGCCGACGGCGCCAAGTGGCTGGTGGTTGGCGTGACTCTCTCCGATATGCCGCCGTTCCTGCCGCCGTGGAACGACGTCTCCACCGGCATGCCGAACAACTGGGGCGCCGGATGCGTGACTGCGGCTCTCATTGAAGGGCTCGCCGGCATCGAAGACACCGGCGCCGGATTGCGCACGGTGCGCCTTGCGCCGCGATGGCTCGCCGCCGGCGTGCCATCGGCAGAGGTGACGGTGCGCTACCCCTCCTCGTCCGGTTACTGTGCCTATAAGTATCGAACCCATGAGCACGGTCTGGAACTGGAGTTTACCGGAAACGCCCAATTCTTCGAGCCGCAAATTCTGCTCCCACGCGATCGCAAGGCAAAGGCCGTGCGTCTGGATGGCCTGCTCGTCGAACCACATCAACGCATGATTGAAGACTCGACGTATCTAGTTTTACCGCAGACCGGCGCAGGCATCCATCGCCTCGAAGTCGACTTCACATAGCAGCGCACGGCCGTCACGCGGACGCGTCTTCACATCGAAGAAGACGCTTCTGGTGTGCGGCGCGTGCAGCACTGGCGATTGGGGGGCATCCGCCGGGGACACAGGCTCACGTTCTGTCGAGGATCTTCTTCTGCCAGCCAGCCGGCGCCATATCCTTGCGCGTCGGATAGAACGGAGGGCAAGCGCGCGAGTCCTTATCGTAAGGCGCGATGCCGCTGGTTTCGAGAAAGTGTGTGAGCAGCGCTGCCTGCAACTCAGCCTGAATGGTCTCGGCGCCGGGCCTACCGAATAAGTTGTTGCGTTCCTGCGGATCGTCGCGATAGCTGTATAACTCACTCTGGTCCTGTGGGCGCAGGATGAGCTTATGCGTCCGTGTACGGATCATGGCGCTTCTTGAAACCGTCACCGGCCGCTCGTTCTGGAGCCGTATCTTGCCCACATAATCCTCGCCGCCTGAACCGAAGGGCTCGAAGCACTGCGGTTCGTATACGTTGTATCCACCCTCGCAGAATGCGGCACGGTCAGGATCGCCTGCCAAGCCCCTCAATTGTGGCAGCAAACTGCGCGAGAAATGCGTGTGCGCCGCCGTGGTTCCCGCCAGATCGAGTACCGTCTGCATCAGGTCGTAGAGTTCCACCATATCTTCCGCGACCACGCCCGGCGCTCCTCCCGGCACGCGCGCAATCAACGGCACATGCGTCAGGCAGTCCTCAAGTCCGTTAGGCCACTTCTCCACCAGCCCGAAGTCGCCGGCGTAGTCGCCGTGGTCAGACAAAAAGAAGAGCGCCGTGTCCTTTTTGCGATTCGTGCGCTCCAGTGCTTCCATCACCTCACCTATAAGCCAGTCGGTATAGCTGACCTGCCCGTAGTACACAGCGCGAATTTTGCGCAGCGCTGCGTCATCCAGTTTCCCCAGCCCGTACATCTCGCGGATTCCCGCATGGAAGCTTGGCTTGTTCTTCAGCCCAGGTGGAATTGGCGCCGGAACCTCGGAGGGCGAGTACATATTGTAAAAATCCAGGGGAGCCGTATAAGGAGGATGGGCCCCGATCAGCGGAAGAAAGATGCAAAACGGCCTATCGTGCTCCTTCTGTTCAAGCACTTCAATAGCCTTTTGAACGCAGGCATAGTCCTGGGTCTCGCGCCGGCCGCCCATCGGCGAATAGAGCATGGTCAGCGCGTTCGGCGTAAGATGCACGGGCGGGTCCGAGTTCCTTGTCCGCTGATAAAACGTGTCGTTCCATTCCGTCGCGCTATCGTAGAAGCACTGCGCGGCGAGAGCATCGTTCTTGCCATACCAGAACACGTCGTAGCCGGCTCGCCGCAGGTAGCGGAAGAGATTCGGCTCCTCGGGACGCAAATAGTAGTACAGGCTGCGATGGCCGCGCACGCTCGTCGGCCATCCTGTTAGCAGGCTGCATCGTGACGCGCCACAGACCGGAAACTGCACATGGCAGTTGGCGAATCGCGTTCCTTCTTTTGCCAACTGGTCGAGGTTTGGCGTTCTTGTAACCGGGTTCCCGTAACAAGCCAGGCTATCTGCCCGCGTTTCATCCGGCAAAAAAATCACAAGGTTGGGCCGCGCGTTGCTGAGTGGCTGCGCTCCGGACGTTGAAGAACCGGCCGGCTCACTCGCTGCCGCTGGTGGTGCGAACGGCGCCGAGCCGGCGATTCCGCCCAGCAGGCCGGCTCCTGTCATTCCCAGAAAGCTGCGTCGATTCAGATCTTCAGTCATCGTTGTCACCCGACGGGCGCCGTGAGCGAATTGCAGGCAACATCGTCGACGCACCCCACGCAGACTGGATGAGGCTGTCCCTGGGATCTGTTCCGGACGGCCCGATCTCGATGCGAAGGTAACGATAACGCGCGGTGAATTCGGTTAAAATATCTTCTTGCTCCTCGTCGCCACCACGCTAAGAAGACAATCCTTACATCGCAAGTACGAAACGGTAAGTTATCTGATGGCATAAGGGATAATTTATAACTACATATTAATCAATAAGTTGTATTAGGCAATCGATTTAGGTGCGTCACCGTAAAATACCTCGCGCTGGCCCTTGAGACGCAGTATTGACTGGAGTGAATCGCTATCAACAGGCCAGCTTTGAGGAGTTCGGGTGCGGCTAGGCTGTTTGCCGCCAGCAACGCACTCTCAGCCGAGTGCGCAAGCGCGGCGATTCGATTGCAATGGCCAATGCAGCAAATTCATTCTGGAAGTCTGGCGGCAGCCTGCTTCATAGCCAGAGTCAGTGTTTTCCGAAGCCACTTCTCTCCACCCGATGACCTACTGCTCTTCAACCGATGCGGCCATCGAGGAGCGGTGGCCTTGCACTGAAGCAGAATAGAATACAAGAACTCTGGTTTTGCAGTAAGCCGCGGGCTGTTGGACGCCGTCATGAAGGCTTTTTTCGCGCTCGGTTCCAAGGAATAATTCATTTCCCATTCACCCATCTGCGGCGGCGTCGCCCCTCGCCGAGAAGGCAGGCGAGGGCAAGGTAAGGTGCGAGATTACTCCGAGCCGATATGGCGAAGTCCTTGTAAAGGAACCTGTTATTCGACGCTGCGGAGATCCGGTCAGGTATCTTACCGTTTCTTACTTGCATGCAACAGCCCATCTGCATAGCGTTCCATCGATCGTCGTGAGCACTCGGTTTTTGCAGCGAACTGGAATCACAATTTCAGAATGGAGGACCAGAATGTCAGCGAAGTTGATTGCAATTGCCCGGTGGAGTGCACTGGGATTCTTGCTTGTTTTTCTATTGCCATCGTGCTACGCGCAATTCAACAGTAGCGTGGAAGGCACCATTACAGATCAAAGTGGAGCCGCTGTGGCAAACGCTGCGGTGGTTTTGCACAACAACCAAACTGGAATTGATCTCAAAACCGCCACGGGAAGCGCGGGCCTGTACAGGTTCAACGCCGTCGGTCCCGGCGGCTACGGGGTCATTGTCGAGGCGCAAGGCTTCAAGAAAACAGTGGTATCAATTCAGGTTACGCAGGATCAGAATGCTGCTGTCAACGTGACTCTTTCGCCTGGCGGCGCCACAACGACCGTAAGGGTGGTAGGCGGCCGGGTCGATACGCTCAATCCAGATGAAACGCGCCTCCAAACCACTTTGGAGGCCGACCAGATAGAAAACCTTCCGCTTCAGAATGGAAGCGTGCTTCAGGTGGTGCAGGTTGCACCCGGGGTCACGGGCATCGACGAGGATCGAAATTTATGGGCAATCAGCATCGGCAACACCTCAATGAACGCCCAGGCCAATGGAAGGCCTTCAGGATCCAGCACCTACCAGCTTGACGGTGTAAGTATCGAAAGCAATTCCAAAGGCAGCGCATCGAGCCTCTACTTTGTCCCCGCGGATGACATGGTGCAGGAAGCTGCGATCGAGGTGAACTCATATTCTGTCGATTACGGCGCGTCCTCTTCGATGAGGATCAACCTCACCACCAAGAGCGGCACGAACCAGTTCCACGGAAGCTTTACCGACCGGTATAGCGGGCGCGGTCTGAACGCCATTGCCGACTTTGCATCTCCCGAGCTTCCGAACTCACGCCGCTGGTACGAAGGCGCGGTTGGCGGCCCGATCTGGAAGGATAAAACCTTCTTCTTCTTCTCCTTCCTGCACCAAACCCAACTCTCCGCCTTGTCGGGTGTGATTCACTATGCCACAAATGAGTTTACCGGGACATGGGCGCCGGCGCACTACCCCTATCTTGCTTCAGAGCCTGTCGGACACTCGCAGGGAGCGAACGTGCAAAACCTGCTCGCGAGCTTCCCCGTCGGCAACGCTACGGGGGGGCAATCCGCGACTGTGATCAAGACGGGAGTGACAAAGTACGCGTCCGATCTATTCTCGACGAGCACGCCAGGCGTTTGCGCGGTGCCGATCAAGAATGGGCCCTTCTACCTGGGCCACCAGATCGGCTCCAATCCGATCGATTGCACCATGGAAATCGTGGACAATGGCCTCTTCAATCAGACTCCGCGCGTCAATGGCTTCCAAATCAACGGGCGTATCGATCAATTTTTCCGCGGAGGCAACGACCGCGTTTACGGCGCCTACCTGCTCGAGCCCGAAGTCTCCGACTTCATCAAGCCGCGTCCCGGCTTCAACTCGACCACGCCGGCCGGAACCCGCTATGTGAATGCCAACTACACTCACATTTTCACGCCGAACCTGATGAATCAGGCGATCTTCAGCTACTCGCGTGAATACTTTGCCTTCACCTCGAGTCCCGCCAACGACATTCCCTTCCTCTCCCTCATGATCGGAAGCGGAAATGATGCCACTGACTACTTCGGCACGCCCGGGGCTCCCAGCAATACCAAACAGCACGACTATCAATTTCTTGACAACGTGATATGGACTCACGGGAGACATAACGTCAAGGCGGGTTTCTCGGCCAGCCACGAGGATACATACGATAACGCGGCCGGCTGGATGTCCAAGGCTGAAGTCCCAATTTATTTTGGCTGGAGCGACATGCTCGATGACCATCCCTGGGGCTACAGCCTCGATACCTTATCGGGGACGACCGGTAAGTTCCTGGGGAATATCCAGGGCGACAAGGTGACACAGTTTGGACTCTATGGTCAGGATGACTGGAAGATCAGGCCCAACCTGTTAGTGACGTTAGGCGTGCGCTGGGACGATTACGGCAATCCCCAGCCGTACGGGGATGCGGTGCTGCCCTTCCTTAATCTCAATTCTCCTGCGGGATCTTCATTGCGGCAGAACATTATCAACAACAATATCTCCACGCAACAGACGCCCAATGCATTTTCCCAGAGCGAGAACAAGAACATACTGCCCCGTGTCGGCTTTGCCTGGTCGCCGTTCCCGAATGAGAAGCTTACAGTACACGGCGGCGCCGGATTCTATGAGGATGCCTTTAACGTTGGCGGTTCCGTAACCGGGCTCTCAATCAACTCTCCGAGTTACCTAAATACGTACTTCTGCGCAACCTGCGTGTCCCCTCTGAACATCATGGACCCGCGGAACTTCTATGGCACCAGCCCCAATGGTCCGCCTCCGTATGGCAATACGTATTCCTTCCCAGCCCTCACGCCGCAGGGCGTGGATAGCCACGGAGAAATCATCCTCAATGAAGGCGGTGTGCCCACTACGCTGACCAGTTCGCTCTCCGGGGTCGATCCCAAACTGAAGCCGCAAAAGACGGCCCTATACAGCCTCCAGGTGGAAAAAGAGCTCTTTAACAATCTGGTTGTTGGGGTAGGGTATTCGGGATCGCGTTCCTGGGATCAGTTCGCAAACGGAGATTACAACTCTTATCCCGGCGACCAGATTAAGAATAACGGAAAAGAGCTGCGTCTATCTCAGGAGTGGGCGGGCGTCAGTTTCAATACGAATCTGTTGAGCAGCAACTATAATGCTCTGCTCCTCACTGCTCGTCAGAACTATCACAACCTGAGCTGGCAGGCGTCGTATACGTGGGCAAAGACCCTCACTTACGGTGGTCTCATTAACGACATCTACGATGCTAGCCATTATTATGGCCCTGCATCGGGGTCGGTTCCCAAGAGTTTCAACGGAACTGTAGCCTATGAGCTTCCGGGCCGAGGGCTGCAGAATCTCGTGGAGCGCGCTCTTCTGGGAGGCTGGGAACTCAGCTCTCTGGTAACGGCACAGTCGGGCACGCCATTCTCGCTCGAAACGACTGCGCCATTTGTGCCCTTGTCAGCCGCAATGCCTTCGGAGGGTGGAACATGCACACCGACCGGAACCGCTACGACTTGCGGCAAAGATATCACGAACCCTTCGGTCGCTGGAACCTACCTGGCCAACGGAAACGCGAATTCTCTGGTCAACGTTCCCGCTGGTCTTAAGAGGAAAGGGTACAGCCGGGCTCAGTGGAAGTACGGTGTCTTTTCTAATCTTGGATACACATTTGCATCTACTCCGACTTACGCTGTTGCTGCCGGCGGCCCTGGATTTACGAACCCTCTTGGATATGCGGCGAACCCTGTATACAGTAACCAGGGATATAACTCGTTCTATGGACCTGGATATCTTGAGGTCGATGGCGCGGTGCATAAGAAAGTGTATCTTCCCTGGTTTGGCAATCACACAAGCACCATGACCTTCGGCCTCGAGGGAAGCAACGTAATTAATCGGGTGAACCTTGGTGGTCCGGCATCGACAGACCTGAACACCGTCAGTACGAATGGATTGGGTGTGTCGCAAAGCGCCAACCAGGCGCGCATTCTGCAGGTGATGGGGAGACTTGAGTTCTAGAACCCGTTAGGCAGGGCACAGCAGTCTTCGTCCCGTGCCGCAAATGCGCGGCAATGGAGCTATCCCTGTAGTAGTTGCGAGAGCCTGGGAATTGCCGCTGATTCCCACGCTCTCGCGGCTTACGTAAAGATATCCTTACAGCAATCCTTGTGTGAAATCAGCCGGAATGTAGCGCCGATCCCCCGATCGAGGCAGTGAGAGACCGGCATCGAACATCCGGGCTGGGCGAGGATGCCTCCCCGTGGGAGATGGTTATGCTACTCGCTGGGGCCTGTCTGGAGCGCTGGGTCTGGAAATGGAGTATGAATCAAGTGAAGTCGTGGTTGGCAAACGCATTTTCTATCGGTTTCATCTCGATCCTTTCACTCATATCGGCTGCGGCGCAGAAGCCTGCCGATCCCTTGCTCAGCGGCTTTCTGAATCCGCCGCAGAGCGCGCGTCCGCGGGTGTGGTGGCACTGGATGGACGGTAACATCAGCAAAGAGGGAATCAAGCTCGACCTGGACTGGATGCATCGCGCAGGCATCGGCGGCTTTCAGACCTTCGATGCGGCCCTTGCGACGCCTCAGGTCGTCAAGACGCGTCTGATCTATATGACCCCCGCATGGCAGGACGCATTCCGCTACGCCATCGATCTTGGCGGCCGCTACGGGATGGAGATGGCGATTGCCGGCTCGCCCGGGTGGAGCGAATCCGGCGGTCCCTGGGTTGCGCCTGCCGACGGCATGAAGAAATACGTCTGGAGCGGGACCACGATCGAAGGCGGAAAATTCTTTGCGGGCAAGCTCGCGCCTCCGCCGGTTGTTACTGGACCAATTCAGAATCTTCCGTTCGACTCGTCTCCCGGGAGTAAACCTGCGCCGCAGGACTATGCCGACACGGTGGTGGTCGCCTACCGCCAGCCCGCGACCGATCTGCCTGTCGAGTCCTACCATCCCGTCATCACTGCCAGCGGCGGCTCGCTCGATGCGGCGCTGCTCACGGACGGCGATCTGGCGCGAACCGTCAAGCTGCCCATTCCGCCTCCGGGGCAGAATGCCTGGATTCAGTACGCATTTGCGCAGCCAGTCACCATCCGTGCGGTTACGCTGGCCGACAGGGAAGAGAAGGGTTACATCGCGGCCATCCACCGCGTCGCCATCCCGCAGAAAGCCATTGAGGCCAGCGAGGACGGCCACACATGGCGCACGGTCGCGCAGATTCCTTCCAGCGGCAGCCTGGAGATCACCATCTCGTTTCCGCCCGTCACGGCAAAGCTCTTCCGTGTCAGCTTCCTGAGCACACCCCCGCCGCCGCTTCCGGTATGGGCTGAAGGGCTTGCGCCGCAATCTTCCAAAGAACAAGATCGCTTCACTCCGAAGAATTACGAAATTGCTGAACTGGTTCTCCATCCCGGAGCGCGCGTCAATCACTTCGAGGAGAAGGCCGCATTTGTACCCGCGCTCGGTCTGGAGGGGTTCGCCACGCCTCCCGCCGGTCCTGGCGATGCTGTTCGCCGCTCCGATGTCGTCGACCTTACATCCAAAATGCTCCCCGACGGCACGCTCCACTGGACGCCGCCTCTTGGCCGCTGGGTTGTGCTGCGTTTCGGCTGGAGTTTGCTGGGCACCACGAATCACCCTGCCACCGCAGAGGCCACCGGGCTCGAGGTGGATAAACTCGACGGCAGGGCCGTGCGGCGATACATGGAGAACTACCTCGATAGTTATAAGCGGGCTGTTGGAGTCCAGCAAATGGGAAAACACGGCATCCGTTATATCGTCAACGACAGTTGGGAGGCTGGATCGCAGAACTGGACCGCCGGCATGATTGAGGACTTCAAACGACTGCGCGGCTACGATCCCACACCCTGGATGCCCGTGCTCGCCGGCGAAGTGGTAGGCAGCCCCGGCCAGAGCGACCGCTTCCTCTGGGATTTCCGTGAGACCATCGCCGACCTGATCGCCAGCCAGCACTACGGCGTTCTTGAGGAAGTGCTCCACCAGTGGGGTCTGGGACACTACAGCGAATCCCACGAGGGCGGCCGTGCTTTCGTCGCCGACGGCATGGAAGTGAAAAAGTTCAGCGAAGTGCCCATGGGCGCCATGTGGACCCAATCGCCCGGCGTGAATCATACGCTCTACGGCTACAATACCGACGATCGCGAGTCGGCATCGGTCGCCCACATCTACGGGCAAAACCTCGCCGCGGCTGAGTCGATGACCGCTTCCATCGCTCCCTGGGCATGGTCTCCGGCCACGCTCAAGCCCACCGCCGATCAGGAGTTTCTCAACGGCATCAATCGCTTCTGCATCCACGAGTCGGCCCATCAGCCCCTCGTTGACAAGAAGCCCGGCCTCACGCTTGGGCCTTTTGGGCAATGGTTCAACCGCAACGAAACCTGGGCGGATCAGGCCGGCCCCTGGATCACGTATCTGGCCCGCAGCAGCTTCCTGCTGCAACAGGGCCGCTTCGCCGCCGACGTCATCTACTTTTACGGCGAAGACACCAATCTCACTGGCGTGTACAGGAATCGAGCGCCGAATCTACCCGACGGCTACGGATTCGACTACGTCAATGCCGACGCGCTCATCCACGTTCTCAGAGTCGACAGCAGAGGCCGGATCGTCACCCCCGGCGGAGTCTCCTATCGCCTCCTCGGCCTGAACCACACCAGCCGGTCGATGTCTCTCCCGGTCCTGCGCGCCATCCATCGGTTAGTTCTTGCGGGCGCAACCGTCGCCGGCGCCAAGCCCATCGACGACCCCAGCCTTGCCGACAATCGCGCTGAGTTCGACACGCTGGCCGACGAGCTCTTCGGCAACGGCAACGGCATCCATCGCCTGGGCAAGGGCACAGTCTATGCCGGTTGGACGGTCGCCCAGGCGCTGACCGCCATGCGTGTGCCGCCGGACTTTACCTATGCAGCGAAAACCGGCGCCCAGCCTGACCTGCAGTTCGTGCATCGCAGGCTCCCGGGCGGCGACATCTACTTCATCGACAATCGCGGTGACCTTCCCGCCTCAGTCGAAGCCACCTTCCGCGTTGCCGGCCGCGCGCCGCGGCTTTGGTTTCCGGACTCCGGCAGGACGGCTGCTGTCTCCTATTCCATCGCAGGGGGCCGCACCACCGTGCCGCTCCGGCTGGAGCCGTGGGGGACGGTCTTTGTCGTCTTCCGCGAACCCGCCAGCCGTACCTTCTTCACGGTTGCACGGAACACAGAAACCACGCTCGCAACCCTGCACGGGCCCTGGACGCTCACCTTTGAACCCGGTCGCGGCGCACCGCCGTCGACCGTCATCGATCGTCTCGGTGACTGGAGCCAGAACAGCGACCCGGGCATAAAATACTTCTCGGGTATCGGCACTTACACGCAAACCTTTGCAGTCCCACCTGCGTGGTTTCGCAAGGGAGCGCAAATGTGGATCGATCTCGGCGATGTGAGGAATCTGGCAGTGGTCAGGGTAAACGGCAAGGATATGGGGGAAACATGGCATGCGCCCTATCGCGTCGACGCAACCTCGGCCCTCAAGCCTGGCGCCAACCGCATAGAGATCGAGGTGGTCAATGCATGGGTGAACCGGCTCATTGGCGACCAGCAACCCGGCGCAACCCAGTACACCTTCGCCGATGTCAAACCCTATCGCGCCAACTCGCCCCTTCAGCCCTCAGGCCTCATTGGACCCGTGACTGTGGTGCGCGAAAGCCCGCCGTCTGCGCAAACACAGATGAACCGAAGTGAACCAGGCCACTGAGCGCAGAAGGACGCTGGTGTCGCTCCGAAACCGGCGGATTGGGTTCCGAGGCGCGGCGTGATACAGCGCGTTCACGTTCCGGTTCAAGTAGAGCAGGAAGACAGGAACAGCCCCATGACGATTCTGGATCGACGCGACTTTCTTAAACAGGCTGCCGGAGCCGCTGGCGCCGCAGCCCAGGCCAGCCAGTGGAGTGTGCGCTCCGCCGCCCAGCCTGCGTCCGGCGCCCAACCGAGGGCGCGCGAAGCGCACGCGGAAGAGAAGTTGGAGCCTGCGTCCCAGGACCAGGGCTTTCCCCGCAGCTTCGAAGCCGACCAGCTCCACATGATCAGTTTCCCTCTCGGTGGTGTCGCCGCCGGGTCTGTGGGTCTGGGCGGCCGCGGCCAGTTGCGCGACTGGGAGATCTTCAATCGCCCGAATCAGGGCTATCGCCCGCAGTATGCGTTTGCAGCCATCTGGGCGCAAATAGGCGCAGGTGCCCCTGTCGCGC
Source organism: Occallatibacter sp. (assembly GCA_049977045.1). Lineage (GTDB taxonomy): Bacteria > Acidobacteriota > Terriglobia > Terriglobales > Acidobacteriaceae > Telmatobacter. The sequence goes on along the minus strand of JBMFHB010000058.1, from coordinate 5,387 downwards.
GCATTCTCGAGTCGCGTATTCTTCCCCCTTACGAAGGGCCGTCAGGGCTGGGCGCGGATAACGTCCCCGGAATGAGCCGCCTCGAATCGGCCACATTTACTGGTGCTTATCCGCTGGCGCAGATTCGCTTTCACGACTCGGTCCTCCCCGTCGGCGTGGAACTCGAGGCATTTTCTCCCTTCATCCCCCACGATCCCGACGAGTCCGGCCTTCCCGTCGCCATCCTGCACTACAAGGTGACCAACCACGGCCCTGAGAGCGCAAAGGTCAGCATCGCCTATTCTCTTGAGAATCCCATCCTCCCCGGCAAACCCGTGCCGGACGGCGACAAACGGCGCAACCAGATCCGTCATTCGGCCGCGCTCCACGGCATATCGATGGACAATCCTGCGATACCCGCAGCCGATCCCATGCAGGGCACCATTGCTTTGGCGGCGCTCGACACTCCCGGCGCCTCCATATCCTGCTGGTGCGGCTGGCCGCAGGGCAAGTGGTGGACCCCAGCGCTGCTGTTCTGGGATCGCTTCTCCGTCCATGGCGATCTCGGCCCCCAGCCCAATCCGCATAACGGCGTTGGCGTCGTCTCCATCCGGAAGACCATCGCTCCCGGCCAGACCGCGAGCTTCCGCTTTCTGCTCGGCTGGCATTTCGCCAACCGCACGCCGGACTGGTGCGGCTGGGCCGCGCCCAAGGGCCACGGCGACAGCATCATTGGCAACTACTACGCCACGCGCTTCCCGGACGCATGGCAGGCGATCGAACACGCGGCCGCCAATCTGCCCGATCTCGAATCGCGCACCAGACTCTTTGCCAATGCATTTGCCGCGAGCACCGTGACCGCCGAGATCAAGGATGCTGCCAGCGCCAACCTGTCCACCCTCGCCTCTACCACCTGCTTCCGCACCGCCGACGGTGAGTTCCACGGCTTTGAAGGCAGCGGCAAAACCTCCGGCTGCTGCTTTGGCAACTGCCTGCATGTGTGGAACTACGAAACCGTCACGCCCCATCTCTTTCCCTCCTTTGCCCGCTCGCTGCGCCGGAGCGCCTTTGGCTACTCGATGGAAGACAACGGCGCCATGCACTTCCGCCAGTTGCTTCCCGACGGTATCGAACGCTCCGGCAACGCCGCCGCCGATGGCCAGATGGGCCAGATCATTCACGCCTGGCTCGACTGGAGGCTCTCGGGCGACACGGCATGGCTGCGCGCGCTGTGGCCGCGCATTCGCAAGGCGGTCGAGTTTGCCTGGATCGAGGGCGGCTGGGACAGCAACCGCGACGGCGTTCTCGAAGGCGTGCAGCACAACACTTACGACGTGGAGTTCTACGGCCCTAACCCCATGTGCTCTATCTACTATCTCGGCGCGCTGCGCGCTGCCGCCGAGATGGCCGAAGTCGCCGGCGATTCCGATGCGGCCCGCCAGTACCGCAGCCTCTACGAAAAGGGTCGAGACTGGATCGATGCCAACCTCTTCAACGGCGAGTACTACGTGCAGCAGATTCGCGGCTTCCGCAAGAGCGAGATTGCTCCTGGACTCGTGGGCGGCATGGGAGCCGAAGATACGGAGCACCCGCAGTTCCAGGTGGGCGAGGGCTGCCTGATTGATCAACTTGTCGGCCAGTATCTGGTCGACGCCGACGGTCTGGTCGCACTTGTCAACCCCGATCACATTCGCAGGACTCTCGCCTCAATCTACCGTTACAACGCAAAGCCATCCATGACGCAGTGGGAGAACATGGCGCGCACCTACGCCGTCAACGACGAATCCGCCGTAGTGATCTGCGACTATGCCCGCGCCGAGCGGCCCCGCGTGCCGTTTCCCTACTTCTCCGAGTCCTGGACCGGCCTCGAATACACCCTCGCTGCTCTCCTTATTCGCTGGGGCATGACCGCGGAGGGCGTCACATGCGTGCGCAACACGCGCGCCCGCTTCGATGGCGTCCGGCGCAATCCATGGAACGAGGTCGAGGCCGGCAATCACTATGTCCGCGCGATGGCCTCCTGGTCGGTTTTGGTCGCCATGAGCGGCTTTCAGTATCGCGGCGATATCGCCGAGGTCACTGCCGCGCCGCCCGTCGCTGCGGCGAACTTCAACTGCTTCTGGGCTAGCGCCACTGGATGGGGCGCGTATTCCCTCCGCAAGGGCGGGGGCAGGACGCGCTTCACGCTCCATGTTCTCGCCGGATCCTTGCCCTGCCGCGTCTTCCAGCTTGCCGCGCCGGAGTCCAAAGCTTCGGCAACCCTCGCCGGAAAATTGCTTCCCAGCCGCGCCGAGAGAATCAACGCGCTGCTCTCCGTACACCTCGACCAGCCCCTCACCCTCGGCGCCGGCCAGCAACTGCAAATCGAGACCGGCGCATGACCCGTGGGCTTGCTGCTCTCGAACAAATGGAGTCAATACCCGTGAACAACCTCGTATTCCGCTTTGCCGCTCTTGCGATTCTCACCCTCTCTGCTTCGCACGCAGGCGCTGAGGTGCGCCTGCCCAACGTGCTCAGCAGCCATATGGTCCTGCAGCGCAGCCGTCCCATCCACCTTTGGGGCTGGGCGGATCCTGGCGAGCAGGTGACGGCAGACTTTCGCGGCGCTTCCGCTTCTGCCGCTGCCGACAGCCTTGGGCATTGGAGCCTCTATCTCCCGCCCCAGCCGGCGGGCGGTCCCTTTTCCCTTACGGTGCGCGCTTCCAATACCATCCAGCTCACCGACATCCTTGTCGGCGATGTCTGGTTCGCCTCCGGTCAGTCGAACATGGAGATCCCCCTCATCGGTTATCCGGGCATCGCTGTGATTGACAATGGACCGGAGGAGATCCGTAACGCCACACACCCCGAGATTCGCCTCCTTCATATTGCGGATCGATCTTCCTACTACCCGCTCGATGACATCGACGCCCACTGGACGCGATGCACCCCCGAGACGGCCGCGACCTTCTCTGCCGTAGCCTACTTCTTCGGGCGCGAGATCGCCCAAAAGGAGCACGTGCCGGTCGGCCTGATCGACTCCGCTTGGGGCGGCACTGTCGCCGAGGCCTGGCTCTCGCTCGATTCCATCGCTGCCGACTCGTCGCTCATGCCCATCTTTGCCTCCTGGGCCGCGATGACGGACCGGGTTGAGAATACGCTCGCGATCGAGGCCGCGGAGCAGCGCGAAGACGCTGCGGCAAAGGCCGCGAACCGCGTCCCGCCGCGGCATCCCTGGCACCTGGATCCCCTCTCCTGGCAGCCGGCCGGTCTCTACAATGCCATGGTGCATCCGCTCACGCCTTTCGCCATTCGCGGCGTTATCTGGTACCAGGGAGAATCCAATAGCGCTCTCGACCGCGCTGCTCTGTACCAGCGCGTCTTTCCTGCGCTCATTGCCGACTGGCGCCGTCAATGGAACCAGGGCAACTTTCCCTTTCTCTACGTCCAGATCTCGAGCTTCAAATCCTCGCCACGGGAAGATTGGGCCGTGATCCGCGAGGCGCAGCGCCGAACGCTGGCGGTAGCCGGAACCGCCATGGCTGTCACCATCGACATCGGCAATCCCGGCAACGTGCACCCGGCTGACAAACAGGATGTAGGCCATCGCCTGGCTCTGGCCGCGCGCGCTCTCGCATACGGCGAAAGCATTGAGTACTCTGGCCCCCTTTATCGTCAGGCAACCGTTGAAGGAAACACGATACGAGTCTATTTCGATCACGCCGGGAAAAATCTGGTGGCCAAAGGTGGATCTCTCACAGGCTTTGAGATCGCCGGAGCGAATCACGAATTCGTTCCCGCATCCGCATCCATCGCGGGCGGCAGCGTGCAGATCTCTTCCCCCGCCGTGCCTGATCCTGAGTTTGTCCGTTACGGCTGGCAAAATGCGCCTGCCGTCAATCTCTTCAATAGCTTCGATCTGCCCGCTTCACCGTTTATGACGGAGCAGACTATCTCTGCGCCGTAATCCGCAGAGTCTGGCCTTGTGAGGATGCAATCATGTGGAACGCCGGGTTATTTCATGGGGAATCGTTATCCCCAAATGCCGGCGCAAGGTGCCGTACAGGAGCCTTCGCAAGCATTTGGGCGAGGTATTCCGAAAGCTGGCCGAGCAGAAGAAGTGCCGCATCGAGGAGGGGCATCTTCTAGCCGACCATGTACACATGATGATCTCGATCCCTCCGAAGTATTCTGTATCGTCGGTGGCTGGGTTCATCAAGGTGTTAGCGATCCTGCGAAAAATGGGAATATTCGAGCTATTGATCCGGCATAGAAGGAATGCGCCTATGCGGCATAGGCGACATCTTTCTGACCGAAGTAGTTTCCCACTCGATCTGGCTGTTTTTGGATACTGCGCAGAGCGCCGATGGCGGTGCGCGTCAGCGCCATCTTCGTCCTGGGCGGGGCGGCCTTGGTGACGCGCTGCTTCAGGTCGGCGTTGAGCAGCTCGTCCGGGTTCAACTCCGGCGAATAACTGGGCAGATAAAACACCGCGATCTTTTCTTGGTTCCTACATTCCGCAGTTTGCGAGGGCAGATCTCGTACCTGGACAGTGCCAGGTTCTCTTTGTCTCATGCGGCGCTCTCCAAGCCCCAGTCGTTGCATTGTGAGGCGTTATTCGGCTCCCTGTAGCGGCGGAGAATAATTCTCAGTTTGTGCGGGAGCACTGCAACCTGGAGAAATTCCGGCAGGGCTGAACGCAGGGCGGAGGCTACGACCAACTCCGAGGGCGGCAGGGCTGGTTTCATGGTGCGCAGCCAACTGCGGAATTGGTGCCAGACCTGGGCCGAATAGTTGATGGCCAGGTGTTCCAGCAGCCCCTGGGCCACGCAGCCTAACTGCACATGCAGGTGGAAGACATTCATCTTGCGGCGGACGGCGTCGCGGTAAGTCTGGCTTTCGCGGTGCAGATACTGGTCGCCCTGTCCGCGGCGGCGGGGTTTCATGGCGGCCATCCAGAAGTGGTAGGCATAACTTCCGACGACATGCACGGCTTGACGAAAGCCCAGCTCGATTTTGAAGCGGTATCCATAGAGCAGGATGATTTCCAACGGTTCAAGGGTCAGATCGGTGGCCAGCAGGAAGATGGTGCCGCGGTGCGGATGGCAGACGATGACGAAGCGCACCCGCCGTCCCGCCGGGCGCCACAGGAGATCGACGGCGCGATAGCGCAGAGTGACGTTCTGCTCGCCGTAGACGGGGCTGGGCGCAGAGAGAAACTCGCACTGGTCGCGGGCCAAATCCTTGAGCTTCACCTTTTCGCCGTAGAGCCGTGGCCGGCCGCGGCGGCGGCGCACGGGTACGGGTGCGGGCCAATAAGCCACGGCGTTGGACTTGGCGCGGGTGACAAGATCAGACATCCTGAAGTGGGCGGAAATTAACATGGGCCGATTTTGTAAATCAGGCGCAGGTCAGTGCCCGGAAAAGTG
>JBMFHB010000057.1:0-23061 GCA_049977045.1 Occallatibacter sp. | reverse complement strand
GTTCAGCTAACACTTCCCCTTGCCGGGTGTGTAGGGGACTTGCACCCCCAAGTGAGTGCGCCCTGCCGGGCGCACGAAAACTACGGCCTGTGCAATCGCACAGGCCGTTCATGTTTCTGGTATTTTTGCCCCGTTTGAGCGGGACTGCGTTGGGCGCGAGAGACCCTTGAGACCGCGTGCTCTCGTGCAGGCGGTGTTACTTCTGCTCCGTCGGCGCGTTCGACGCGGGCGGCTGCGTGTTCTGTTGCTGAGTTGGTTGCGCAGGCGGGGCGGCCGGGGGCGGATCTGTGATACCGCGAATACCCTCACGGAAGCCCTTCAATCCTTCGCCCAATCCCTTACCCAGCTCTGGCAGCCGTTTGGCGCCAAACAACAGAAAAGCAACGATCGCCAGCAGAATCAGATGCCATGGCTGAATTAGATCGCCCATCGATAGTTCCTCCGCACGCTTACAACACTTCGTTGCGTGCTCTCAAGTCTTTATTGTCGCACAAAACCACTCCTGAGGCCCGTCTTCACCCAGAAACTTCAATCCTATGGAAGATCCTCCGGCCATCTCCGGAGGGTCAGAGCGAGGAGAAGCATCGATCATGCAGGCAGCGCAGCCCCGTGGATGCACCAAAAGTCCTGGAAAGCGGGAGGTATTGATTCCTGCCGATCGCTGTGACAGCGGGCAGGTGATTTCTTTGCAGCCGGTTGTATAATTACCGCCAACGGATCGCCGAACATGCGAGGTTTGCCGGAACAGCCTTCAAGCAGAGAAGGCGCATGAACGAACGCTTCCGTTCGAGAAGGGACGCAATCCTATGAAATCAGCAGAGAAGAAGAAGACCAAGGCCGAGGAGTTGGAGCAGCTTAAGCAAACCTTGCGCGCTTGGCAGAAGATCGAAGACGGCAGCATTGCACAAACCACCGAGATCATCGGCAAGACGCACAACGCGCTCATCCGGCTGGTGATGGAGATTATTCAGCATGATTCCGTGATCCACAAGCGTGTGCAGCAGGCAATCCTCGACAGTCTGGAGAAGGAATCGTTCACGCTGCGGCCTGAGGAGTTGGCCGAAATATGGGACTCACTCAAAGCCCACGACAACGCTGAGAAAAAAGCTATCGAGATGGCAGAGAAGGCGAGCCGCAACTGCCCGCTGGTGGCGCAACGCCAACTGCTTGAGTATCTTGTCGAGGACGAGCGCAAACACGATCGACTGATAGGGCATCTGGAGAACTTCAAGCGCCAACTATACCCGTACGCGTAACCCCCTGGCGCTGGCCATGCCTCATCCGAGCCGTAGGTGGTGCAATTCGCGAGTTCGCAAAGCCGGCCGCCGTTCGGTCCATGCTCCCGATCCGGTGCATGTGCGAGCGCAGGGGGAGTGTTTTTGCGGCAGCCGCCGGCACAACGGTTTCAGACCGGTCTGCTGCTGTTAAACTGTCTCAATCTGCATCCTTACGCCTGTTTGTAACTTCCTGAGAAAGCCGGAGGTTTTCCCTATGAAGAGCGCCAGGTGGCTCGGCTTGGCTGCCGCGACGTTGCTTGCCGCTGCTACGGCCAGCGCAGCAGGCCGTTTGATTTATCCCGATCCCGCGCAGGCACACGCAGATCTTGCCGCCGCGCTCAAGACCGCAGCCGCAACGCACCGCCGCATTCTGCTGGACTTTGGAGGCAACTGGTGCAGCGACTGTCAGGTGCTGGACATCTATTTCCACGACACCCGCAACAAGCCGATTCTCGACGCCAACTACGTGCTGGTGCACATCAACATCGGCGAAATGGACGCCAATCTTGACCTCGCCAGGAAGTACGGGATTCCCATTCGCAAGGGCGTTCCCGCGCTGGCGGTTCTCAGCGAGCGCGGCACTTTGCTCTACAGCCAGAAGAATGGCGAATTTGAAGCCATGGGCAAGATGCAATCCTCCTCCGTCACCGCGTTTCTGATGAGATGGCGTCCTCTGCGGCCCGGCTGCTCCGTGGTTGCGGTGAGCTGTTAGAGACAAGCGGGGTTCGAGTGGAATCTGGCGCACCTCATCGATCGACGTTCGACGCCATCAGAGCGGCGCTGCACGGGCCGCCAGGGAGATCTCATGCCGCTGATTGATTCCAATGCATCCGATGCACAGCCTTCCATCACCACACTCTCCAGCCGCGAGGTTTACCGCAACCGCTGGATGCGAGTGCGCGAGGACGAGATTCTGCGCGATAACGGCGCAAAAGGCATCTACAGCGTGGTGGAGAAGCACGACGGAGCGATTATTCTGCCGATCGAGAACGATCGCATCTGGCTGGTGGAGCAGTTCCGCTATACGATCCAGCAGCGTGCTCTGGAGCTGCCGCAGGGCAGTTGGGAGATGGAGATCGATGACCCCGAAGAGCTGGCACGCGGCGAGATGCGGGAAGAGACGGGGATGGACGCCACCGAGATGACGCAACTGGGCACGCTCTGGATCGCCTATGGTTTTCTGCGCCAGCGGCAGCATGTCTATCTGGCCAGAGGCCTCAAGCCCGCCTATAGCGCGCGCGACGCCGAGGAGCACGACCTGATCGCCCGCCCGGTTCCCATCGCCGAGTTCGAGCGCATGATGCTCGACGGCGCCATCCGCGACAACTGCACGCTGGCGGCATGGGGACTCTACTCGCTCTGGAAGGCGCGGCAGGGGTAGCGCGAAAAACTCATTGAAGCAATTTCCGCCCCGCGCACCGCCCCCCGCCGATTTTCCCTGGATCCCGCCTACGCGACCAAGCCGCAGTTCGCCTTGGTGACGGGATTCAGGCCCTTCTTCTTCAGTTCGGCCATGATCTCGTCTGCGTTGAGAGTGTTGCTCTCGGGCGCGCTCTTGACGTACTCGATCGCCTGCTCGGCGCCGAGTTCGCCATCGTGACGTGCGATGCCGACCAGCCCGGTGCTCGCCCGCCGTGCCCAGCCCACCACGAAGCGGCCGGGAATCGCCTGGCCGGTCTCGGTATTCCAGAGCTTGAAGTGAGGCTCCTGCGAATCGCCCGAAGCCGGCTCGGTGGCAAATCCGTCGCGTCCCATCGGTAGTCCGATATGGGGATCCTGCCGGTTGCCGATGGCGTAGATCAGCGTGTCTGCCTCGATGATGGTCCGCTCCTTGGTGGCGACGGCCTTGGTGTCTCCGTCTGGCCGCAGCACAAGATCGTTTTCGGCGATCTCGACGCGGGCCACGCGGCCATTCTCGTCCTTGAAGATCTGCGTCGGCGAAGTAAGAAAACGGAATGACAACCGCGGTGGCACGGAGGCGAAGTTGGGATCCTGCAATTTACGGAAGCTCTGCTGGAAGAGATTTTCCGGCGAGACGTCCTGGTTGCAGCGTGCGCAGCGATCTTTCACGCGCTCAAGCTCGGCGACCAGACCGGCGCGCGAAATATGCTTGTCGACGTAGCCAATCTCCTTCTCGTCGAACTTGGCCTCCATGGGCCCGCGGCGCGCAACCACAACCACCTCTTCAAGCTGCGTGTGGTAGGGGCTGTCTTCGAGCAGCCAATGCGCGATGTCGATGGCGACGTTGCCGATGCCGGTGATAATGACGCGCTTGCCGGTGGAGAAATCCATGGTGGAGTAAGGCGGCAGGCCGTTGTAGTGGTACACAAAGTCCTTGGCCGCGTAAACGCCCTTGGCGTCCTCACCGGGCAGTCCCAGTTGTCCGCTGGCCTGTGCGCCGCAGGCAAAGATGATCGCCGCCGGGCGCATCGCCTCCAGTTCCTCGATAGTCAGGTCGTAGGATTTGCCCACCTGCACACCGCCGAAGTAGTGCACATTGGGCATCTCCAGCACTTTCACGAACTGCTTGCGCAGCCCCGACTTCATCTTGTCTTTCGTGGGATAGATTCCGTATTCCGCCAAACCTCCGGGTTTGATGTCCCGGTTCAATATAAAAACGTCATATCCTGCAAGTGCGATCTGCCGGGCGGCAAACAAGCCCGCTGGGCCTGCTCCGACCACAAAAACACCCTTCATGCTTTCTCTCCTCGTAGGCCGATGGATTGTATGCTTTTCTTCAATTCTACTCTTTAAGAAGGGTGAAAGCCTGCAAATGGTTGTCAGGACGGGAAAAGAGAAATCCGGCAGGAAGGATGCCCGGGCAGGCTCCTGCGCGGCGAGCAGGGGGCAGAGGCGGATGTTTGACGAAGAGCGGCGGATGCGTGCGGTTCAGAACGGGTCAGCAAGCGGCAACAAAGAAAAATGGGCGGCAAGGCTTTTGTCCTGCCGCCACCCTGTCCCTGGGTTGTCTGGTAAGGTGTTTCAGTCTTGCTCAACCTGAATCAGAGGGGAACGCGGGGCTGTACTCCTGATTCATCCCCGGCGCCCATCTGCGTGCGTTACTGCAAGAGCTTGGTCACTTCCTGCTGCACTTGATTGGCCTGCGCTAATGCTGCGATGCCGGTTTGACTCAGAATCTCGTACTTCGACATATTCGAGGTGGCCGAGGCGTAGTCGGTGGCCTGCACTGCGTTCTGCGCAGAGACGATGTTTTCCTGCTGTGTGCTCATGACCTGGCTGATCGCGTTGAGGGTGTTGATCTGCGCGCCGATGTAGCCGTCTTGTGCAGCTACGTACGTAATCGCAAGATTCAATACAGAGACAGCGTTTTGCGCGTTGCCCTGCGTAGACAGGCTGGTGTTCGAGAGGTCCGCTGTCTGGTCGCCGCCTGCTGCCGGCACATAACTGATGGTAGTGGTCGCAGCCGTGGAGGTGAAGTTTGAAGTCGTCGCGCCTGTAGTGCTGTCGGTCACGTTGGCGTTGGCCGCGGTGATGGCGACGCTCGCATTGGTGTTGGTGAGCAGAATGCCTGTGTCGCCGCCAGCCACGCCCGTGTCGCCGACTGCGGCTGCGGTCGCAAAGCTGGCCGACACGCCTGGTATTCCATCCTTATTGATCTCCGAGATCAGCCCGCTCACCGTGGTTGCCGTAGTCGTAATGGTGCTTTGGGTGCCGTCGGGGTTGGTGATGGTGAAAACGATCCCCGTGCCGCCTAGCGTATCCGTCTGCGCCGCAGCAGCGCTCAATACCGGACCTGCCGCATCTTTTGACAAATCGACGAAAAGTCCTTTGTTGCTCTGCTGCACCGAACCGCCTGCATCGCCCACACTCGCCGAGGTCAGCTTGGCAAAGAACAGGCTGTCGATCGAAGAGCCGGTTGCCGAGGAGTCGCCCGTGTAGATGGCCACGCCCGACTGCGAACCGGTGAAAACCTGGTTCTGGTTGTAGGTGGTCGTCGTGCCAATGTTGTTGACCTCGGAAAGGATCGACTGGTACTCCTGGTTGGCCGCGGCTTCCTGCGAGCTGTCCAACGTGCCGTTCGATGCCTCGGTCGCCAGCGCAATCGCGCGGTTCAGCAGGCTTGTCACCTGCGACAGGGCGCCGTCGGCTACCTGCAGCAGCCCCACGCCTTCGGTGGCGTTTGTAGTGGACTGCGTGAGGGCCGCCGAGTTGGCCGCCAGTCCATTGACCAGCGACAGGCCGGCCGCGTCATCGGCGCCGGAGTTGATGCGCGATCCCGAGGACAACTGCTGCAGAACCGTCTGCAGGCTGTTGTTCGTGTTGTTCAGATTGTTCTCAGCGTAGATCGCCGAAAGATTGTTCAAAACACCCAGAGGCATGGGTTCAACTCCTTCTCGGATGCCCGCTGTCTGTTCACCGGTCCACGCCTCGATCCAACGATCTGCGTTCGCGTCTTCCGGGTAGGTCTGTTTGCATCCACCCCTTTCATCGGTTGCGGCGCGGATAACTTTAGTCACTGCCCTTAAGTCTTTTTGTGGTTTTTTTGTCCGGCTCCAGCTCAGCTTGTCCGGTCTTCGCTCACTGCATGTTTCAATCCGCTGCAATCGCTGTCGCGCTGCGATGCGAACTGCTGTTGCGAAGCGGTGCGGCCGGGTGTCGCATTCCGAGGCAGGGAAGCGCGGATCCATCCCCCGCAATCGCCGCCGCAAAGACAAAAATTCTCCTGGCACAGTTGCCTGCCTGCGCCAGAAGCAGCCAACCCTCCGGCGTACCGGAGGGCTGGCTGCAACGATTCCGAGAATGCAAAACGTCTAATCCCGCTCCGGTCTGTAGCCCCAAAATCCGTAGTACGCCACGAACAGATACCCGACGATCGGGATGATCAGCGCGTGCTGGATGCCGGTACGCTCGGCCAGGAAGCCGAACAGCGGCGGAATCACTCCTCCGCCGAAGTTGCCGATCGTAATCACGCCCGAGCCCTTGCTGGTCAGCGGTCCCAGCTCGGCAATGCCCAGTGCGAAGACCGTCGGGTACATGATGGAGTTCGTCAGGCCGCAGAAGACCAGCGTCCATACCGCGAACAGGCCGTGCGAAGACATCGAGATCAGCAGCAGGCACGTACCCGCCAGACCAAGAGCCACCAGCAGGTGCTGCGCCTTGATCCACTTCATCATCGCGCTGCCCACCAGACGGCCGACCATCATCCACGTGTAGTAGAGAGTCAGCATCAGCCCCGCAGTTTCGACCGTGTCGATGCTGCCTTTCAGCCCGAACAGGTAGCTCAACGCGGCATGGTTGAACATGTGTGCGTTCAGCCACGACTCCACAGGCTCGATGCCCTGCTTGAGGCAGAACTGAATGGTGATCGCGGCCAGGCTGATCTCCAGTCCGACATAGAGGAAGATGCCGACCATGCCCAGCACCGTGTGGCGATGGCTCCAGATATTCCTTTCCGCGACCGGGGCGCCTGCGTCCGGATTGGATGCGCGCTTCATCGTAATGGCGGGCAGATGCAGCATCATGAACACGAAGCCCAGCAGCAGAAGCGCGCCGGCAACGGCCACGTAGGGCCCCTCCAGCATGTGCGCCGTTGCCGCTGAATTGGCCGCGCTGCTGGTCTCCGAGAGCATGAAGCGGGCCGCAATCCACGGCGCCACCAGCGAGCCGAACGAGTTCACCGCCTGCGCCACGTTCAGCCGCGACGAGGCGCTGTGCTCGGGGCCCAGGATCGAAACATACGGGTTTGCCGCGGTCTGCAAGCCGCAGGCGCCCGTGGCCAGCACGAAGATGGCGAACAGCGTCATCGGGAAGTTGACCATATTCGCCGCCGGCACAAACAGCAGGGCCCCGCCCACCATCACAAACAGCGAGATGACCATCGTCCGCTTGTAGCCCACCAGTTCGATCACTTTGGCCGCAGGCACGGAGAAGAGCAGATAGGCCAAAAACCAGGCGAAGGTAGCCAGCATCGCCGGCCCGTGACCGAGTTGGAAGATGTCCTCGAGCTTCTTCACCAGTGTGTTGTTCAGAACCGTGAGGAACCCAAAGATGCCGAACAGGACCGTGACCGCGATGAAGGGTCCGGTGTAGTTGGGTGCGCCGGTCGCGGGTGTAGAGCGCGCTGCCATGGAAGTTCGTCCTCCGCAGAATCGATGATAAGCAATTTGGAAAGTGCCGCCATTACTCTACGCAGTGAGGGCGGCTGTCGTCCAGCAGAAAGTGAAAATGTTTTCAACCCGAGACCAAGTCACGCGCAAGGCCGTCGGCCCCGATGCCACGTTCCCGATCTCTGCCCCCTGTCCCCTGATCTCTATCCCATTTACACTGGTTGTACATGATTCCCACACTCACATGGACCCCTGAAGGCGTTCGCTTTATCGATCAGACCAAGTTGCCTCTCGAAGAGAGCTACGTGCTCGCCACAACCTACGGCCAGGTGGCCGACGTCATCGTCACCATGGTCGTCCGCGGCGCTCCGGCCATCGGTGTCTCCGCGGCCTACGGCGTCGCCCTGGGCGCGAAGAACACCCAGGCGCGCAGCGTCGAAGAGTTTCGTCCCGAGTTCGAACAGATCTGCGCGCGTCTCGCCTCAACGCGCCCCACGGCTGTCAACCTCTTCTGGGCCATCGACCGGATGAAGGCGCTCTTTGCCTCTCTGGCCGCGTCGGGCCTGTCTCTGGACGAGATCAGGCAGAAGCTCCTGGCTGAAGCTCACACGATGTATGAGGATGACATCGCTGCCTGCAAGGCGATGGGCGCGCATGGCGCCGAATTCATGCCCCAGGAGGGCGGCGTGCTGACCCACTGCAACGCCGGAGCCCTCGCTACCTGCGGTTACGGAACCGCGCTGGGCGTCATCCGCGGCGCCGTCGAACAGGGCAAGAAGATTCGGGTTTACGCCGACGAGACGCGGCCGTTTCTGCAGGGCGCGCGGCTGACAGCGTGGGAGCTCATGGCCGACCAGATTCCCACCACCGTCATCTGCGACAACATGGCAGCCACGCTGATGCGGCAAGGCAAGATCCAGGCCGTTGTCGTCGGCGCGGACCGCATCGCCGCCAACGGTGACACCGCCAACAAGGTCGGCACCTACAACGTGGCGATTCTGGCGCGCGAGCACGCCATCCCGTTCTACGTCGCGGCGCCCTGGTCCACCATTGATATGGCCACGCCGACCGGCGACCAGATCCCCATCGAGGAGCGCCCGGCGAAAGAGGTGACGCACTTCGCCGGCAGGCAAGTCACGCCCAACGGCGTCGAAATCCGCAACCCTGCTTTCGACGTGACGCCGGCCAGGTACATCGCCGCTATCTTTACTGAACGCGGCGTCCTGCGCGCACCCTACAACGAATCGCTCAAGGCGATGGAACTGGCGGGCTGACCCGCATTCGGAGCAGCCCATATGCAGCAATCGTCATCGCGATCGTCTTCATGGGAAGAAAAGGCATGTTGCGGCGTTCGCGAGGTGAAATAGAGTCACATCCAGGCGGACGCTCCACGGGCATGGAGCGATTTCGCCACGATCAGGCTCGTTGACGGCAAGCTTCCGTATATCCGTGTTCCGCAACCTTCACGCTCTGTCTTCAGCAAAGATCGCTTATTCTTGTAGCAACCCCTTTTTGCTTTGGCAGGCAACCAAACAATCCTATGAGCGCAGCCGTTTTCGAGGTCGACGATCTTCGGGCGCAGTATACGCGGGAGATGGCGCTCGTGCGCCAGACCTGCGACCGCACCGGAGACGGCACGGCTGCGATCCGGCGGCGCTCCGCGGTTGTGGACCGCATCCTGATCGAGATGTGGCGCCGAGCCTTTGCCAATTTACCCACACAGAACGTGGCGCTTCTTGCTCTGGGGGGCTACGGGCGCAAGGATCTGTTCCCCTATTCCGACATCGACGTGCTTTTCGTGTTTGCCGACGAGAAGACAGAGCAGCAATCGAAGGAGGCCGTGCGGACGATCGTCCAGGGCATGTGGGATGTTGGGCTGCGCGCCAGTCCTGCCTCGCGCACGGTGAAGGAAGCCGGCAAGTTCGATCCCGACAACCTGGAGTTTACGCTGGCCACGCTCGACCGGCGCTTTCTGGCTGGTCAGTTTCCGCTCTATCAGCAGCTTCATCAGGTGGTGTTCCCCGGCCTGGTGCTGAGCGAGTGGACGGCAATCACGCAGAAGCTGGGAGAGATTGCCCGCGCGCGGCACGCCAAGTTCGGCAACACGATCTTTCATCTGGAGCCCAACATCAAGGATTGCCCCGGCGGCCTGCGCGATTACTCGCTCGCCGTCTGGTTTGCGATACTCTTCCACTTGAAAGAAACCAAGGAGTGGCCGCGGCAGCGCGGCGGAGTCTTCCAGAGTGCGCGCGGAGACGCTGAAGCCGCCTTCGATTTTCTGGCTGCCGCGCGATGTTTCCTGCATTTCCGTCACGGCCGCGACGATAACGCGCTCGACTGGCAATCGCAGGACGAAGCCGCGGCGCGCTCGATTGGCCTGGAGACGCGCGGAACCGCCGACCCCTCCTACTGGATGCGCACTTATTATCGTCATGCGCGCGTCATCTATCGCCGCGCGGCGCTGCTCATGGAACACCTGCCCGCGCCGGTCAGCTTCTATCGGCAGTTCCGGCGCCGGCGCTCGCCGATTGCGGGCACCGATTTTCTCCTCGACCAGGGCCGCATCGACATCCAGCCCGGTGCGCAGTTCAACGATACGGCATCGATTCTGCGCATCTTCTCGCTGATGGCCACGCACGGTTACACGCTGTCGCAGGCCGCTGAGGACCGCATCGCGGACGCATTGCCGGTGCTCGCGATCTCGATTCCCGAAGGACCGTACCTTTGGAATGCGCTGCGCGAGGTTCTGCTGGGGCCGCACGCGGCGCACGCGCTCAGGACCATGCACGCACTCGGCGTTCTGGAGATGCTCATTCCCGAGTTCCACGGCATCGACGCGCTGGTGATCCGCGACAGCTATCACCGCTACACGGTGGATGAGCACACGTTTCTCACTATCAACAACGTGCATGGCCTGCGCACCCCGGCGCGCGAGTACGAGCAGCGGCTGGCGCAACTGCTGCCGGAGATTGACCGGTTGGACCTGTTCCTGCTGTCGTTGCTCCTGCACGACACGGGCAAGGCGCGGCGCACGGGGGAACATGCAGCGCAGAGCATGGAACTGGCCGAAAGTTTTCTGGCGCGGCTGGACTTCGATGCCGAAGAGAAAGAAACGGTTCTGAAGCTGATCAAGCTGCATCTGGAGATGTCAGCGGCCATGCGCCGCGATATCTTCGATCTGGACAACGTGAAGGGCTTCGCGGAGAAGATAGGGGAACCGCAACTCTTGAAAATGCTGACCCTGATGACCTTTGCCGACATCAAGGCGGTCAATCCCGATGCGCTTACGCCATGGAAGGCGGAAAATCTGTGGCAGTTCTACATGTCCACGTCGAACTTCATGGATCGCTCGGTGGACGAGTCGCGGTATCGCGCCGCCATCGATCCTACGCTTCTCAATCGCATCCGTTCGATGGCGCCGCCGGCGCAACACGATGCGCTCAGGCAATTTCTTGAGGGGCTGCCGCGGCGCTATCTGCAGACCCGCCTGCCCGAGCAGATTCGCAACCACTTCCAGATGGCCCTGAACCTCGACCAGAATCCGGTGCAACTCGATCTCAGATCTGTTCGTCAGCTCTTCGATCTGACCGTGATTACGCGCGACCGCTCGCGGCTGTTCGCCGACGTGGCCGGAGTTCTGGCGGCGTGGGGCATGAACATCGTCCGCGCCGGCGCCTACTCGAACGAGGCCGGCGTTATCGTCGACAGCTTCCATTTCGCCGACGCTTTCCGGACCATCGAACTGAATCCCAGCGAGAAGGAACGCTTCCTCGCGAATGTTCACGACGTAGTGTCGCAGAAGATCTCCGTCGAGCAACTGCTCGATGCGCGCCGTCATCTGAATCGCCCCGGCAATCTTAAGGTCGAGGTGCAGACGCGGCTCGAATTCGACTCCGAATCTTCGAGCCATTCGACGATTCTGCAGGTGATTGCCCAGGATCTTCCCGGGCTGCTGCGGAAGATTGCGCTCACCCTGAACGCGCACCAGTGCAACATCAAGATTGCGCTGATCGACACCGAAGGCGAAAGCGCGATCGATGTCTTCTACCTGACCAGTCACGAGGGAAAACTGACACCCGAGGCACAGAAGGCGCTGGGCAAAGACCTGAATGCCGCGCTCGAAGCCATGCGCATGCCTGCGTGAGGCGGCGCGCAGTGTACCGTTGACTGTGAACAGTCGACAGCAAAAGCTGGCGGTAGCTTTACTCGGCTTTGACGGCAAAACAGGCGCCTTACGCCCGATCCTGCCGCACAAAGTACTCATCGAGCAGCACGGCGACCAGCGCTGCCGTAGGAATGGCGACCATCGCGCCGGGAATGCCGCCAAGGTCGGCGCCGACAATCAGAGCGACGAAGATCCCAAGCGCCGGCAGGTCCACGCGGTTCTTCATAATGCGGGGAACGAGCCAGGAGCTTTCGATCTGCACCCAGATGGCGAAGAAGATCGCGACGCCCAGAACGCGGCCCCAGGAGTCGATAGCCGCCACCAGGACCGCCAGTACGATGGAAATGGTCACGCCGAGAACGGGAACGATGTTGAGCAGCCCTGTGACCACGCCCAGGCCGTAGGCGTAGCGGACGCCGAGCGAGAGATAGACGATCATGCTGACCGCTCCCAGGATCAGCATGAGGCTGGCCTGCCCGAGGAGCCACTTTTCCATGCGGCCGGCGGCGCGGCGCAGTGTGACGTTGAGGCGCTTGCGCGGCGCAGGAGGCAAAAACGAGAGAAACCAGCGATAAGCAGCTTCGCCCTCGATGATGAAATAGAGCGTCAGCACGAACCCGACAGCAACCTGGGCGATCGCGCCGGCCCAATCCGTGAGTGAAAGCAGCAAAGTGCCCGCCGCGTGGCTCAGAGATCCCTGAAGCCAGCCGATGACCTCGACGGAGTGCAGGCGATCGATGAAGGGAATTTCCCTGAGGTGGACGAGCAGGGCTGGAATTCGGTTGGGCAACTCGCCCTGCACGGTCTGCAGATCGCGAATCACGGGCGGAAAAGCGAGGAAGCCGAAGCCCGTGAGAGCGCCAGCCACAAGCAGCAGGAGGAAAAAAATAGATCCCGCGCGCTGGAATGGAAACCACCGGCCGATGTGCAGCCGGGATGTTGCGTGCACCACGGGCGTCAGAATCACAGCAAAGAGCGCCGAGACGTAGACAAGCGCCAGAAGACTGCGCAGCAGCCACATCATGTAAATTGCCAGAGCGAGAGCGAAGGCAAAGACGATGTGGCCGCGAATGTTCCGTGCAGAACCTGGAGCAGGTGGATTCATACGAAGCGCTCCTTGCGTGCAGAGCTGAGCCAGCTCCGCTGTTACTGCCCTCCGCTGAGGATCGATCCCACGATGCCACCCAGCAAACCCGCTCCGCCCACGGCGCCAGCCTGCTGTGCCGGGGCCTTGGGCAGGTACTCGTAGATCTGGTGCGCCAGCCGCGAGATGGGCAGGGTTTGCAGCCAGACCGTACCCGGCCCCACCATCTCCGCCAGAAAGATTCCGTCGCCGCCGAAGATCATGTTCTTGATGCCGGGAACCATGGTGATCTGGAAACCTACCGACGCCTGAAACGCGCCCACGTGGCCGGGATGCACACGCAGCACTTCGCCCGGCGCCAGCGTCTTCTGAACCAGCTCGCCCGAGAGTTCCAGCCATGCCGTTCCCATGCCGCCGATGCGCTGCAGCAGAAAGCCGTCGCCGCCAAAGATGCCCGCGCCAAGCGACTGCTGAAAGCCCAGAGTGATGGTGACCTGCGGCGTGGCGCACAGGAAACCGTGGCGATGCACCAGGTATTCCTGTCCCGGTGCGAGCTCGACGGGCACAATGTGGCCGGGCACCTTCGTGGCAAATGAGACCGAGCCGGGGTACTGGATGGCGCGGTACTCCGTCATGAAGATGCTGGCGCCGGCCACCGCGCGCTTGAGCACGCCGAAGAGACCGCCTCCGCCGCCCATCTGCGTGTGCGTCGCCATCTGAATCGATGCCGTCATCCATGAAAGCTCGCCGCTTTCGGAAAATACGCTTTCGTTGGGGTCTAGATCGACTTCGAGCACCGGCATGGTGGTGCCGATCATACGAGCCTGCATAAGGGAAGCCTCCTGTCTCGACCAGTGTATCGAAGACGGTGAACGGGAGAACAAGCCAGCAGGAACGGCGGGACTGGAATCATTGCTTGTCGCGATGCGCAATGATGGAATTCTCGATGCGATCGTATACCTTACTGGGAAGCACGCCGCGCTCGATCAAATCCAGCTTGGTGCGGTAGGGGCGAAAGCGCACAATCCTGCCGGCCCAGGTGCGCGTCATTCCGGGCGCTTTGAGAAGCTCGTCAACACTGGCGCGATTGATGTCGATGCGTGCTTCAGGTGGAAGAGCGGAGTTTATCCGCGATGCGGAATGCGCCGCGCCGGTCTGCACAGAGACCGGAATCGCGCCGGAACTGGATGCCCAACCGAAGGCCAGAAGCGCGGCAAAGATCGTGACGAATCGTTTGCGGAGTCGCACACAACCATTCTCCGCCCGCCCGCGCGCCCGTGCAAGGAAGGGTGAAGTCAAATGTGGCGCTTTCGCCGCCGCGGCCGCGATCCGCTATCCTTTCGCTTATGCACCTCCCCGCGCGCGATCGAGAGCTTGTGCAGATTGTAGAGGCTTCACTGGCGGAGGTCATGCGCCGCGCCGGCGCATTTCTCGCCTGCCGTATCGGCTGCACCCAATGTTGCCATGGAGCCTTCGCCATCAATGCGCTCGACGCCGCGCGCCTTCGCGCCGGAATGGCCGAACTGCGCGTGGCCGATCCCGCGCTTGCTGCCGCAATCGAGCGGCGCGCCCGCGACTGGCTGGCGGCTCACGGCGTGGATTTCCCCGGCGACCGAAAGACCGGCGCGCTCGGCAGTTCGGCTGAAGAGCGGGAGCGATTTGCGGAGTTCGCCAACGAGGCTGCCTGCCCCGCGCTCGATCCGGCAAGTGGCCGCTGCGGCGTGTACGCATGGCGGCCCATGACGTGCCGCATCTTCGGCCCTCCCGTGCGCTCGGTGAACGATGAGGGCATCGAAGGCCTAGGCCACTGCGAGCTTTGCTTCATCGGCACCGCGCCCGAGGAGATTGCTGCCTGCGAGATGCCGGTTCCGCACGCGCTTGAAGCGGATCTGCTCCGGGAAGCCAGCGAGAGTTTTGAGACCGTCGTGGCCTTTGCGCTGCTGCCATAGAAGACTCGCGTCACGCCGCGCGATACACTGAACTTTGCAAACACCGATGCCAATGCGTCCCTGCTGGACCGAGATCCGCACTCGCGCTCTCGAAGAGAACTTTCGCTTTCTCGCCAGCCTCGCCATGCCCCACGCGGAGCTTCTCGCCATGGTGAAGGGCAACGCTTACGGCCACTCGCTCGCCTTGTGCGCGCCTGCCGTCGCGCGTGGCGGAGCGAAATGGCTCGGCGTCACCAGTGTTGAAGAAGGTATCGCCGCGCGCGCGCTTTGTCCCGATGCGCGTGTGCTCGTCATGTCGGGCTTTGCGCGCGGCCAGGCCGAAGCTGCCCTCCAGTTCCAACTCACGCCCATTGCCTGGGAGCTTTGGCAGCTCGACGAGCTTGCCGCCGCCGCGCGCGCCACCGGCGCCGCCGCATCCGTGCCTGTGCATCTTGAGATCGACACCGGCATGAGCCGCCAGGGCGTGCCGCCGGGCGAACTCTCCCGGATCCTCTCGCGCTTTGCGCCGGGCTCGCCGCTGCGTCTTGAAGCCGTGATGACACATCTCTTTGCCGCTGACGAGGCCGACGGCCAGGCTACGCAGGAGCAGCTTGCGCGCATGGACGAAGTTCTCGGCCGCATCTCAGCCGCCGGCCTCTTTGCTGAGTGGCTGAATGTGGGCAACTCCGCAGCGCTGCTGGCCGGTCAGGCGCGCGCCTTTGGCGAAATGGCCGCGCGTCACGGCATGAAGGCTCTGCTGCGTCCCGGCCTGGCGCTCTACGGCGTGGTCCCGGAGTTCGATCCCGCTTTCGACGCCGGCCAGAAGCCGGCATCGCTCGCAGCCGCACGCGCCGTGCTCAAGCCTGTTCTTGCGTGGAAGTCCCGCGTTGTCGGCGTGCGCTCCGTGCCGGCCGGGTCCACCATCGGCTACAACGCAACCTTCGTCGCCACCGAGCCGATGCGTCTTGCGCTCATCGCCGTGGGCTACGCCGATGGGCTTGAACGTTCGCTCGGCAACCGCTTTCATCTGCTGGTGCGCGGCCGGCGCGCGCCGCTTGTGGGCCGCGTCAGCATGGATCAGTCGGTGCTGGACGTTACGGAGATTCCCGGCGTCGAAGCCGGCGACGAGGTGGTCT
This sequence comes from Occallatibacter sp., assembly GCA_049977045.1. GTDB lineage: Bacteria > Acidobacteriota > Terriglobia > Terriglobales > Acidobacteriaceae > Telmatobacter. Next base: position 7,403 of record JBMFHB010000057.1, on the reverse strand, counting down.
TGATTGGCGCACAGGATGGCGAGAGCATCACGGCTTACGACTATGCGCACGCCATGAGAACGATTCCGTGGGAAGTTTTTACGCGCATCGGTCAGCGTGTGGCGCGCACGGCCGTCTGAAGCAGGGGTTGAGCCCGCGCCCGGAATCTAGCGCGTGGCCGGTTCCGCCGGCGCCGGGCACAATCCAGATGCGCACTCAACCGCGGCAATCATGGCCTCGGTTCCCATGCAGGAGTTGAGCAGCATGTGGTAAAGCCCGCGCGAACTCCACTCCTGTTGGTAGAACTTGCGGATTGCCGCCGCGCGCCGCTTGTCGATCGCCGCCAGATTTTGCTCGGCGTGCTGCGCCTGATCGGGAAATGTGCGTGCGTACCATTCCTTCTTGGCTTTGGCCGTAGCGTATACGAAAACGTGAAAGCATCCCGGCCGCCCGGCAAGGGCGCATGCTGCTCCCCGGCCCACCAGGACGCAGTTGCCCTGCCTCGCAGCTTCAAGGATCTCCTCCCGCACCAACTCCAGCATGCGCTCGGAGTCGAAGATCCGCTCTTCACCGCTCGTGGCCGGCGTATAGACCGGGTCGAACCAGAAAAACTTGCCGTACCGGTAGTACCACGGGTCCACCCGTTCGTCATATCTGGCCGCGGTCTTTGGGTCCACTCCGGCCATGTGCGCCGCCCCTGTCACCAGTTCCGAGTCAAATAGCCGCCAGCCCAGCCGCGCCGCTAAATCGTGGGCAAACTGCGCTCCATGCGAACCATACTCCCGCTCCACGGTGATGACCCTGCTTGGCGTGTGCATCGTTCCCCTCGCAAAACTCCCTGCGCTGGAGAATACAACTCCTGCCGCGGAAAAGAAAACTGGAAGCATCCCTGCCGATCGCATGGATTTGCGTCAGCGGCCTTCGTTGATCCCCGTTCGCTCCTGCCAGCACGGACGAAATGACGGGCGCGATGAGCCCCGTTTGACATGGTTGGAGCCGCTGCTCTCAGAACACAATTTCTTTTGCGCAGAAGAGTTTGAGGGGCGACAATAGCGGAATGAAAAAGCTTTGCCTTCTTGCCCTGGCGTGGTTCACCTTTGGATCGGGACTACTGTTTCTCGATGCTCCTCCGATCCATGCTTTGGAGAAGCAGCCATCTGGCGTCTATCGCGCGCGACGCGTGGCGCTGGCGGCAGAGCTTCACGGCGTCGTCGCCATTCTGTTCGCCGCCGAAGAACCGGCGCTGGACTTTATGCCCTACCGGCAGGACTCCGACTTTTACTACCTGACGGGATGGAACCAGCCGGGAGCGGCGCTGATGATCGTTAGCGATGCGCCGCAGGCCACAATGCCGCGTGTCTACAAGGAGATTCTGTTTTTGCCCTCGCGTAACCTGCGCATGGAAGCTTACACAGGGGTGAAGATGGACGCCGCGACGCCGGGTGTTGAGGAGGCCACTGGCGTAGACAATGTGGAGCCGATGACTGAGTTGCCAGCGGAGCTGAGCCGGATGATCTCCACCGACCGCGCACTTTTCTCCAATCTCTGGACGCAGCCCGGCACGCCTGCGGCAACGGCGCTCCTGCGCTTTACCTCCGTCACGCTTGGCAGCGGAGACGCACCCCATGCGCACGATGTGACCACGCTGACGATGCCTTTGCGCCAGATTAAGGACGCGGGCGAGGTTGCGCTCATCAGGAAGGCGTCGACGGCGTCGATCCTTGCGCAGCGCGTGATGATGCAATGGTGGGTCAAGCCCGGCATGACGGAGCGCGCCATCGCGGGAGCGATGACCGCCGTATGGATGGAGAACGGATGCGAGCGGCCGAGCTACGCGCCCATCGTCGGCTCCGGCCCCAACTCGACCATCCTGCACTACTCGAAAAACGACCGCACCATGCAGAGCGGCGATTTGCTGCTGGTCGATGCCGCCTGCGAGTACTCGATGTATGCGGCCGATATCACGCGCACGGTCCCTGTCAACGGCCACTTCACCCCGCGGCAGCGCGAGATCTACAACATCGTTCTGGGAGCGCAGCAGGCCGCCATCCAGGCATTCGTCGCCGGCAAGTCTACCCTCAACGACCGCGACCGCACGGACCCGAACTCGCTCGACACCGTGGCGTACAACTACATCAATACGCACGGCAAGGATCTGCACGGTCAGCCGCTCGGCAAGTATTGGCTGCACGGGCTGGGTCACCTGATGGGCATCGATGTGCACGATCCGGCCAACTATCCCGTGGTTCTCAAGCCGGGAATGGTCTTCACGATCGAGCCGGGAGTGTACATTCCCGAAGAGGCGATCGGCATTCGCATCGAGTGCGACTTCCTGGTGACCAGCGACGGTAAGCTCATTGATCTCGACGCTTCGCTTCCCCACACCGCGGATGAGATTGAAGCCGCGATGCAGGCAGGCAAAGCCAACGCGCAATAATGGATTTCATGGACCCCCGCGACGAAATACCTCAGGATCGGATCGAAGCGCTGAGCCGCGCCTTCGGCGAACAACTGCTCACCCTGCTGGATGAATGCGCGCGCGGCCGCCATGGACTGTTCAGCGAGCCGATGGACCTGGACGAGCCGGAGCAAAGCTGGCCTGAAGCGGCAAAGCTGCGGGAACTGGGCCTTGCGCTGCAGAACATTCTCGGCGCGCAGGGCGAGCGCAATGCGCTTGTGGATGAGTTCCTCGACCTGTGTACGATGCACGGCGAAAGCCACCCCGGTGAGCGCAAGCTCGCGCGAATGTTTCTGGAACGTATCGAGCGCGGCGAGGTGGGAGTGCAGGGCGAAGCGAAACCGTGGTGACCTATGGCAGCGGCCCCGGCGGAGATTTTCAGCCGTCCGCGATTTCTCGCGAGATAATGGACTGGAAGGGTAGAGAATCGTAATCGCGATGACGGATAAGCAAAACAACCAGCAGCCCGCGCCTGCTCCTGAATCATTTCGTGAAGACATGATCTGGAAGCAACTGAAGACTGTCCGCGACCCTGAGATCCCCGTCAATATCGTCGATCTGGGACTGGTCTACGCGGCCACGGCAAAAGACATCGACGGCGGCAAGCGGATCGAAGTGCGTATGACACTGACCGCTCCCGGCTGCAGCATGTCCGACGTCATCAAGGCCGAGGTCGAGCGCAAACTCGCCGCGCTGCCCGAGGTGCGCGAGGTCGGGGTCGAGGTGGTCTTCGATCCGCCGTGGGACAAGAGCAAGATGTCCGAGGCAGCCAAACTGCACCTTGGCTTCGACTCGGATTACGGCTCGCCCGCACCGGCCCCCGGCGGTTTCAAGATTCTTCGCTAGCCGCAACGCGTGTGGAACCAGCCTCGCGCGGGCGGGCTTTATGACTCGTCTTCTTCGGACCGTTCGGCTCCGGATTGTTTTGAGGCTAACCGGTCCAGTTGATTGCGCCAGTCAAGCGATTCGATAAATGCTTTCGACTCGCGCCAGCCGAGCTCGACGATCACATGCAGCTCGAGATACACCTGTGTGCCAAGCAGCGACTCGATCTTGTGCCGCGCTCCGGAGCCGATCGCCTTCAACTTCGACCCGCCTTTGCCGATCAGGATCGCCTTTTGCCCCGAACGCTCGCAGTAAATCACTGCGTTGATTCTTGTCAGTGGCCTCTTGCCCGGTGGCGGCTGGCCCTCCGGTTCTTCAAACCGCTCGATCACCACGGCCGAAGCGTAGGGAACCTCTTCGCCGGTCTCGACGAGAATGCTTTCGCGGATCAACTCGGCGACCATGAAGCGTACAGGTTGATCGGTGTACTGATCCTTTGGAAAGTATCGCTCGCCGGTGGGCAGCACACCGGTGATCTTCCGCACCAGCACATCGAGTCCGTCGCGCTTGCGCGCGCTGACTGGGATCACCTCGGCAAAGTTGTGCTGTTTCGCGAGCGACTCGATCAACGGCAGCAGTTGGTCCTTGCGGATGAGATCGATCTTCGTCAGCACCAGGAAGACCGGGCAATCGAGCTTGCGGACGAGCGACAGCAGAAACTCATCCTCCGAAGACCAGTTGGGTGTCCCAGGTCTCGATTTTGAGACTTGGGAGGCATTGCCGCCGTGTGTCTGCGAGGAATCGCTTTCGAGCCCGATCCGCCGCGTCACATCCATCAGCACCAGCACCAGATCGCGTGTTTCCAGTGCCTCGTGGACCTCCTGCAGCATCCGCCGGTCCAACTGCGAGGCTGGCCGGTGCACGCCAGGCGTATCCACAAAGACAATCTGCGCCGCCGGGTGCAGCCCTTTGCGCGCAGGAACCTCCACTACACCGGCAATGCGATTGCGCGTGGTCTGCGGCTTGGCTGTGACAATGGCGATTTTCTCGCCGGTGAGGGCGTTGAGCAGCGTGCTTTTGCCCACGTTGGGACGGCCGAGGATGGCGACAAATCCGGATTTCACGTGCTGTTCTCCATCTTTCATTATCGCGGACACGGGCGATAAGACGGCAGTATGAAAGCAATCAGGCTTGTTTTGGCAGGGGGGTCTTTGCCTCGGGCGGAAACAGGCGCACACGCTCCACGCGACGCCCGGTAGAGGCGACGATCTCCACGCGCAGGCCGAGCGGTTCGATGGAAACGGTCTCGCCGGTTTCGGGAATGCGTCCGGCGATCTCGCTTACCAGTCCGCCGAGTGTGGTGGCTTCGTAGTCCTCGCCTAATTCGACAGGCTCGCCGACGAGATCGGCGAGCTGATCGGCGGGGAAGCTGCCCGGCACAAGCCACACGCCCGATGGCTCGCGCTGCGGCTCCTCAAAGTGCGTATCGGTTTCGTGCTCGTCGCGGATGTTGCCCACAATCTCTTCGAGCAGATCTTCAATTGTCACTAAACCCGCCACTGCGCCATACTCATCGATCACGATGCGCATGTGCTGCTTCTCGCGCTGCATCTCGCGCAGCAACTCGTAGCCGCGCTTGGTTTCAGGCACGAACGCGGCGGGCTTCAGGATCGTCGCTACGGTGTGTGTGCGCGCCTCTTCATCGCTGATTTGCAGCAGATCGTGCGCAAACGCCAGACCCACGATGTTGTCGAGCGCGCCGGAGTAGACAGGAACGCGCGAGTAATTGTGCTGCTTCAGCAGTTCCAGAAAGTGCTCAAGCGTGATCGTGCCGGAGACCGCAAAGATCTCCGGCCGCGGCGTCATCACCTCGCGTACCAGCTTGTCGCCAAACTCGACGGCTGAGCGCACCAGCTCGCGGTCGCTCTGCTCGAGGATTCCTTCCTCTTCACCGGCTTCGATCAGCGCTTCAACGCCGGGTGCGGGCTCATTTCCCGGATTGACCGGCGCCTCGGCCAGCGCCGCCACCGAAAAGAAAAAACGAATGACGATGGTGACTGGTGTTGCCAGCCAGAGCAGCAGGACAATCGGCCACAGCAGCCGCGCTGCCCACAGCCCGCGCGTGCGGTTGAAGAGCAACGACGGAATAAGCTGGTTGCAGAAGACAACTGCCAGCACCACGCCCAGAACCGCCTGCGCGATCTCTTGTGTGCTTGGTTCGCCGGGGCGCGCGGCATGGACAAAAAGGATGGCGCCAAACTCGAGCGCGATCAGCCCCAGAGAAAGCTGCATCAGGACCGCCGCGCAGAGTGCGGCATGTTCGCGGTCAAGGCCGAGATGCGGCTCGATCCGTTCCACCCAGTGATCGAGATGCTCCTCGACCTCGCGGCTCAAAATCTTGCCGAACTCGGAGTAGACGCGATGAATGTAGGAGGCCAGCGTGGCCGCCGCCATGAGCACTGCGAGAAGCGCAATCTCGAAAAGCGTCATGGCTTGCGCACCCGCGCTCGCCTGCCGGCTCGCCGGCTCGCTGGCTTGCTGGCTGCCCGCTCGATCAGTCCCAGCGGCAATCCGAGCCGCTTGCGCAAACGCTGCTCGCGCAGATGCATCTCTCCCGAGTCGGTCTCGTGGTCGTAGCCAGCCAGATGCAGCAGTCCGTGCAGCATCAGTACCCGGATCTCAATGGCCAGCGAATGCCCCTGCTCAACGGCCTGGCGAAGAGCGGTCTCCACGCCAATGGCCAGATCGCCGGCAATCTTCTTTGTCCCTCGAATGAGGTGATCAGAGGGAAACGAAAGCACATCCGTCGGCTTGTTCTTCCCACGGAAGCGCCGGTTCAGGTCGCGCATCGCGGCGTCGCTCGTCAGCAGCACCGTAACCTGCCCGCGTAACCGCACCGCGGCCCGGGCTTCAGTCAGGAATCGCGCCAATGTGCGTGTGGATGGCAGCCGGAGCGTCTTGGCATCCTGGCCCGCGGCAGGCCCATGAGAACGCCTGGCCGATAGCGCGTTTAGCGCCTCCGCCGCTCGGGAAAGATCCAGTTCTGGGTCGATGAGGATCATCGTTCACCGGGATGCGGTCGATGCCTGCGCAGCTCCGGGTCTGATTTGATGATACGCGAGTCGTCAGCGCCCCGCGCCCCAGGCCAACCCTAGGCATCTACGCGAGACTTCCACTCGCTACCGCATACCCCGGATACTGCTCCACCCCCGCCCGGCTGGATGCTTTGCTCGTCCATGGCGCGCTCTTCGAGCGGCGGCACATTCACCGAGACTGCACCCTCAAGCTGCAGTTGTCAGGTGTGACTGGCAGGTTTCGGTTGCATGCGGCGCAGTGCTCCTTGCTGTTTGTTTCGGGTAGTACTCGCGCCATTCGTGCACGATTCGGATCGCATATAGGACCAGAATCGCGATCAAGCAGCTGCTGCATAGAACGTGGCGAAGAATGGACATGTACATAGTCTCCTCCCAATTATGATTGCAGGTTGCCACTTGCCTCAACGGCGCGTTTGCGCCGCCACGCGGCTCTCTCGCTAACCACATACAGTGCGGCGTAGGCGAGTGCAGCGAGATAGCGGCCAGCTTTTGTCGGCGTTTCGAGAAAAAGCCAGTAGCCCGCGGCCAGCGCGGCAATCCGGATGATAATGACCGAAAAGCGATTGAGCGATTTCCAATCTTGCACGCTCAAATCCGTTCTTAGAGAAGCTGACACAAAGGAGGCGCAAACGGTGAGTGCTGTAATTACGGACATGACAAATCCCGACCTGCCGAAGAAGTGCAGCAGGGGAAGATAAATCACCGCCGCGAGCGCAAGTTCATACGTGCGAGCCGGCCCCGGCCACGCCCAGAAGCTGCTGCGCCGTGCTGTATTTGGAGGAGTGATTTCCTTTCTCCTTTTCCGGCGGGTCAGGGACTTGAGCGACTAGAGCGTGTTTCAAAAAATGGTATAGCGCAAAGGCATTATTTCAGTCGTTCCGAAAAAGCTCAAGAAAGCCAAGAACTTAACCCCGCGCGAATGCCATGATTCTATCATCTGCCATTTTTTAAACACACTTTAGCAAGATCGGCTCTTCGGCAGAATTTGTGGGTAAGGCGAGGGGTAGAAGTTGATATGGAGGCGGCTTCGCCGCGTCTTGTTCGAT
>JBMFHB010000056.1:0-23445 GCA_049977045.1 Occallatibacter sp. | reverse complement strand
CCCTTATGAATACGCGGCTGTATCGCTGGTCTCAAGCAGATTCGGATCTCAGCACCGTTCCTCGTCCCTGGCTTATTTGATCCACATCTCCAGATTGCTCGTTGAAACCGCGCTCAGCCCCTGCGCGAGCAGCGACTCCACTTCCTTCATGTTTGAGATAAGTCCTCCGCCCACTATCGGCAAGTCCGCGGAGATTGCACGCACTCGGTCCACCATCTTCGGCGCCACCAGGGCAGGTAGAATCTCCAGCGCATGAACCGGTGTGTTACGCAGCTGATTTGTAATTGTATCCATGGCGCCCGAGTCCAGAAGGAACGTTCTCTGGACGCCATAGAGCCCGATAGCCAGCGCATGACGCAGCGGGTCGAGATGGGTCGAAATGATTCCGCCCGCGCCCACGCGCTTCAGAAAGTTAACCGCATACTTGTCGCGGGAGAATCCGTTCAGTAGATCGAGATTCACAATCGGCACCTTTCCAGCGTCTATGATCTTCTGAATCATGGACTCAACGTTTTCCGGATCGCCCGTGAGCAGATAAATGAGCCTGCCGCGCGACGCGATTGCCCGGTCTACAAACTCCGGCTTGCGGATGGCCGGAATAATCGGCGCCTCCGCGCAGTACACGCGCAGCGGCGTCAATGCGGGCTGCGTCCCGGCTTTCATGCTTTCATCGCCCATGGTGTCTCCCCCGCTTCGGCGCCTTTCCCGTCGATTCCCTCACAATCAGCTCTGCCCCGACTTTAATCTGCGCAATCGACTCCTGCCCAGACATCAGTTTAAACAGGTTCTCCATCGCCATCTGTCCCATACGCCGCATGGGATGGCGCACCGTCGTGAGCGCCGGCGCCAGGTAAGCGGCAAAAAACAGATCGTCGAATCCCGTCACCGAAACGTCCGCCGGCACCCGCAACCCGAGCGCGCGGACTGCGCGGATCGCGCTCAGCGCGGTCATATCGTTGTAGCAACACACCGCCGTGGGATGGCGCTTTAACCGAAGCAATTCGCCGACCGCTTCCACTGTCGCCTCTGGCCGACCGTCACCTTCAACTACCAATTCTCGTTCAAAATCGATCTCCGCATCCGCAAGCGCCTCCTGATAGCCTGCCAACCGCTCCGCGTCCGACCGGTAACCGTTGCTATCGCCCAGATATGCGATGCGCCGGTGTCCCAGACCGATCAGGTGGTCTGTTGCGGCTCGCATTCCCTCTTGATTGGCGATGGTCACCGAGTGAACAAACTCGTCAGGATGCCAGTCATTCACCAGTACAATGGGAACGTCCAGATTCTTGAGTAGCGGCAGGTACAGCGCGCCCACGCGGGATGAGGTCACAACGAGCCCGTCCACGCGCCTCTCGGCAAGCTCCCGCACCACACGGCGTTCGTGCTCCGGATTGGCGTGTGAACTGGCCAGCAACACCGCGTAACCGTGATCGCTGGCAACTTCTTCGACGCCGCACGCTACCTCGCAGGCAAAGGGATCATCCACTGAAGTCACGACGATCCCAACGGTGCGCGTTCGCCGTGTGACCAACCCGCGCGCCACCGCGCTGGCGCGGTACCCGTGTTCTTCAGCAATCTTACGAATCCGCGCTGCCGTTTCGGCGCTTACCAGCGGACTATTTTGTAATGCGCGCGAAACTGTCGGATGAGAAACGCGCGCCAGCCGCGCAATATCCTTGATTGATGTTTGTCGCGAGCTGAGCCCCTGCGCACGCGTCAGATCCCCGTGCGCAAGATTGGCAACGCCACCCGCGTTCTTTTCCGCCATGAATCAAGCTCCCGATTGCACACGTGTACGAGTGCAATCAGTCTCCGCGAGCCAGCACACAGTCGTCAATACCTTTGCTGCACGCCAGGCCTCGCCGTAATAATCTGGATAACGTCAGGTCCATGCTTCCAGCTATTCCAACTTCCGCCAGCCATCCCGCCGGACAAGCGCCTGTCAGCGGCGATTCGGGTCTGCTCCCGCGCCGCATCGGGCTTCGTTCCGCTGTTCTCTTCAACATGCTGGAGATGATTGGCGTCGGCCCCTTTATCACGCTTCCGCTGGTCATCGCGGCGGCGGGCTATCGGCTCTCCATCTGGGCGTGGGTGCTGGGCGCGGTCATCGCCGCCGCCGACGGCCTCGTTTGGGCCGAGTTGGGCGCTGCCTGCCCATGCGCGGGCGGCTCGTATGCATTTCTCCGCGAGATCTACGGACCCGACAGCGCAGGCAACTGGCTCAGCTTTCTCTTTGTCTGGCAGGTTGGCTTCACAGCGCCGCTATCCATCGCTTCCGGCTGCATCGGGCTTTCAGGTTTTCTGGTGGTCTTCTGGCCATCGCTCGACTCTGCGCCCTTCGCCGCGCTACCTGCGCTCCACTATGCCAACTTCGCCGCAGCCACGGCCTGTCTTCTCGTCACCGCATTGCTCTATCGCAACATCAGATCCGTCGCGCGCACGGCGTGGGTGCTCTTTGCCGGTGTGATCGCAGCGCTTACCGGCGTCATTGTCTCCGGATTCACACGTGCAGCGTCCGGTGGCGGCTGGCACATGCCAGCGGCGCCTGCGCTCTCTGTTGCGATGGGACACATGGGAACTTTGAACGGCCTCGCTCAGGCCACACTGCTGGCCACCTATTGCTACTGGGGCTACTACAACATCTGCTTTCTCGCCTCAGAGGTTCGCCGCCCCGAGCGCACGATTCCCCGCGCCATTATGCTTTCTGTTCTCTTCGTCGCGGCGATCTATGTGTTGATGAACCTGTCAGTGCTGCCCTCGCTGCACGGTAGCGCGGTCTATGCCGCACAGTCCGCGGGAGCACCCCCGACTCTTCGATTCCAGCTCGTTGCCGACATTGCGCGCTCGGCCTTCGGCAGTTGGGCCGGGTACACGATCGCCGCCCTGATTGTCTGGACCGCATTCTCCAGCGTCTTCTCGCTGCAGCTCGGTTACTCCCGTGTGCCATACGCCGCCGCCCGCGACGGCAACTACTTCAGCTATCTTGCGGCAGTGCATCCCAGGCACGGCATTCCTCACCGTTCGCTCGTGGCTTTGGGCCTTGTGGGAGCGTTCTTCTGTTTTTTCCCGCTCACCCAGGTCATTACTTTGCTGGTGATTACGCGCATTTTTTTGCAGTTTTTATTGCAACAAATTGGAGTGATTCTGCTGCGCATCCGGCGCCCCGATCTTCCACGTCCGTTCCGCATGCCGCTTTACCCGCTGCCGCCGCTCTTTGCCATGGCGGGATTCGGATTTCTGCTTGTCTACCGCGCACATGCGCTGAAAGAGCTTGCTGTCGCGGCAGGGATTGCCGGCTCTGGAACGATCCTCTATTTCCTCCGCGCTTACCGCTTGCGTCATTGGCCGTTCAAGGCCAAAGAGGGTTGAAGCCGCATCTGGTGAGCGAGTGAAGTTCGCCCGAAATCGCGATTCACCTTACAATGGAAAAGGAGTGCTTCCCCCGATGCGCCGCGTCTATTGCGATGCCAATGCGACTACACCTCTTGCGCCTGAGGTATTGGAGGCGATGCGCCCGTACCTGATGGAGGAGTTCGGAAACGCATCGTCGATTCACCTCTATGGGCAGCAGGCGCGAAAGGCAGTCGAAAAGGCGCGCGAGACGCTCGCCCGCTTTTTCCGCTGCCGTGAAGCCGAGGTGGTGTTCAACTCCGGCGGGACGGAGGGGGACAACGCTGCAATCTTCGGGCTGGTACGCGCGGGCGACCACCTGATCGCCTCCGCGATCGAGCACGAGGCAGTGTTGCGCGCGGCGGAGCGTGTGGCGAAGCGTGGCGCAGAGGTGACATTGGTTGCACCGCGGGCGGACGGAGCCATCGATCCCGAGGTGATTCGCCGCGCACTGCGGCCCACGACGCGCCTGATTAGCGTGATGCTGGCCAATAACGAGACGGGCGTTTTGCAGCCGGTCGAAGAGATCGGAAAGATTGCGGCCGGGGCGAGCGCATTCTTTCACATCGATGCGGTGCAGGGCGCGGGCAAGATTGAGTTTGACGTGGATCGGTTTGGATGCCATCTATGCTCGATCAGCGCGCACAAGATGCACGGACCAAAGGGCGTGGGCGCGATGTACGTGCGGCGCGGAACGCCGCTCGAACCGCTGATGGTGGGCGGGAGCCATGAGCGCCGTCAGCGCGCGGGCACGCAGAATGTGCCCGGCATCGTGGGATTGGGCAAAGCCGCCGGGTTGGCGATGGAGAAGCTGGCGGATGGAACGAACGAGCGTATTGCGGCACTGCGTGACCGGCTTGAGATGGGAATCCTGCGGATCGCGGGCACAGCCATAAACGGCGCTGGCGCGCCGCGCGTGGCGAACACCACGAACATTCGCTTTGCGCAGTTGGAGGGCGAGGCGCTTCTGATTGCGCTGGACTTGAAGGGTGTGGCCGTAAGCGGAGGGTCGGCGTGCCACTCGGGAGCGACCGAACCGAGCCACGTGCTGATGGCGATGGGGCTCGACAAGGGCGCCGCGCGGGCGAGTTTGCGATTCAGTTTACTCAGGACCGCGACGGATGAGGATGTGGAACAGGTGTTGAAGGTAGTGCCGCAAGCTGTGGAGCATTTGAGGGCGCTGGCGCCGGAGACAGTGATCAGTGGTCAGTAGTCAGTAGTCAGTGATCAGTTTTTCTCAGCCAGGCAAGAATTGATTCAAGAGGCAGCCATTGGTGTGTTTTGCGACTGATAACTGACAACTTTCGGCTAAGAACATATGAACCCTAAGCACACTACTATCGCAGTCGCCATGTCCGGCGGGGTCGACTCCTCGGCGGCAGCGGCGATTCTTGCGCACTCAGGCGAGAGCGTCGTGGGGCTGACTCTGCAACTCTGGGATCAGACGCGGCTGGCCGGACGGCACGGCATTCCCGAGGCGCCCAGGGCGGGAAGATGTTGCTCGCTCGACGATGTGTACGACGCGCGGCATGTAGCCGAGCATTTAGGGATTCCGTATTACGTGGTGAACCAGGAGGAGCGGTTCGAGCGCGATGTGGTGCGGCCGTTTGTCGATGAATACCTGGCCGGACGCACGCCAATTCCCTGCTCTCTCTGCAATAACCATCTGAAGTTCGACCAGCTTCTCAAGACGGCGCGAAGCATCGGCGCGGCGCGGATCGCGACCGGCCACTACGCGCTGAACGAGTACGACGAGCGGCGCGGGCGGTGGATTCTGAAGCGGCCGGCAGATCTGGCGAAGGATCAAACGTATTTTCTCTTCGGCCTCACGCAGGAGCAGTTATCACGAACCTTGTTCCCGCTTGGAAGCATGACGAAGCCGGAGGTGCGCGAAGTGGCGCGCCAGCATGGGTTGCGGCTGGCCGAAAAGCCCGACTCGCAGGAGATTTGCTTCGTCCCCGGCGGCGATTACAAGCAGTTTCTGACGGCATATCTCGAGGAGCAAGGCGAGCCAATGCCGGAAACAGCGGGCGAACTGGTAGCGTCGAATGGCGAGGCGATCGGGCGGCACGAAGGGATCTTCGGCTTTACCGTGGGCCAGCGTAAGGGATTAGGCGTGGCGTCGCCGTCGCCGCTTTATGTGCTGAACATCGATGCGGAGAGCAGGCGCGTGACGGTGGGCGCGGATGCCGAGTTGGCGACGCGCACTTTGCGCGCGCGGAGGTTGAACTGGATCAGCATTGCCAACCTCAGCGGACCGATGCGGGTGCGTGCCAAGATCCGGCATCGGCACGAACCGGCATGGGCCACGCTGGAGCCGGCAGGCGAAGATGAATGCCTGGCGGTCTTCGATGAGCCGCAGCGCGCCGTGACGCCTGGGCAATCGGCCGTATTCTACGACGGCGACGAGGTGGCGGGTGGCGGCTGGATTGTATGAAGCCCCATTGTGCACAGCGTCCTATTTCGGCCGCTGCATCTCAAAGCGGTCGTGAGTACGGAGGTACATGGGCCCACCCATGCGGCCGATGGCGTTGAGCCTGTCGGGATCGATTTTGTAGCCGTCGATGATCGAATCGAGCACATGAAAGCGGAGAACTTCGCCGAGGACGAGAATGCCGCCGCCTGGCTTATCGCTGACTCGAACAATCCGATGTAGACGGCACTCCATTTGCGCCTTGCTCTCGGCGACGCGCGGAGGCTTGACGAGGTTGCTCGCAAGCGGCGTCAGCCCGGAAAGTTCAAATTCATCCACCTCAGGCGGAACCTCGGCGGCACAGAGATTCATCTTTTCGGCAAATTCCTCAGAGACCATGTTGACAACGAACTCGCCGGTGTCTTCGATGTTGCGCAAAGTGTCTCGATACGGACGGGGATCGGAGCGCACCGCAGTGCAGAAGCAGACCACCGGGGGATTGGAACTGCACGCGGTGAAATAGCTGAAGGGGGCGAGGTTGCGGACCCCGGCCGCATCAACGGTAGAGACAAAGGCAATGGGGCGCGGCACGATCATGCCGATCATCAGCTTGTAGATCTCGCTGGGCGCAATTTGGACGGGATCGAGTGTGCGCATATAAGTTCTCTTCTGCCTTCGATGTACTGGCGTGGACGGGCTCAAGACAGCCCGTCTGGAGACGGCGCTACTTACCGGCCCTCACAGTACTACACAGATAGATCGCGGTCGTCAGGCGCGCGATTCACGACTTTGCGGGGTGTACCTTGGGAGTTGCGCAGCGACTCGACGACAGCTTTTGCGGAGGCAAGAAATGCGGAAAGCTGGCGCATGGGTTTGGTAATGGTGTCCGCCATAAAAACGCCGGCACGATCTACCGAGTCAAGAACGCTGGAGAGCATGGTATCGACGCGGCTGGTCTGACGGCGGACACGCGCAACGATCTCGTCGGCCGCCGTTTGCATATCGGCGGCCTGAGCGCGCAGCGTGTGCGCGAGAGCGGCGAGATCGGTCGTGGTTTCTTCCACCTTGGGCGCGATACGGGTCAGGAGGTCGCGCGTTTTATCCACGACAGGCGTGACCGAGGAGCGAAGCTCCTGAATCTCTTCGAGGATCGATTTGGCCAGCTTGCGCAGGACAATGAAGAACGCGAAGAGAACGACAGCCTGAGCCAGCAGGGCCAGCGCCACCAGGGCTACCAGGATGAGTTGAAGTGTCGAAGGATCGGAATTTGGCATGTGATTGCTCCCGCGCGGAAATTTTGCGGGCCTGGAGTCAAGAACCGTTCAAGACTGGCTGGAGGAGACTTCCGGTTAAACGGTTGCGTATTCTCCACACCGGTGCGGAAGCGTACTCTTTGCGACTCGCCTCCAGCACCGAAGAGGGTTCAAACTACGCCGAGGCCGGGAAAGACTACAAAAGGCTGACTCTCAGCCCTCGTGATTCTCGGGTTCGGAAACGGACGCCTGCTGATAAGCTTGGCGGCCAGCTTCAAAAGCAGCGCCGACGCGGGAACTCTGGTCGTTAACAAGATTCTTGCCCCGCTCGACAAATTCCTCCCACTGGGCGCGACCACGGTCGATGGCTTCCCGGCTGCGGTCGACATATTCACCAACCTGCTCTTTGCCCTTGTCGACGAACGTGCTCACGTGCTCTTTTCCCTTGTCGACCAATGCTGAGACATTTTCCGCAGCCTCGCGCGTGCGGGCGCGCAAATACTCTGTGCCCTCGCGGGCAGTATGCGCGAGATCCTCGCGGGTCTCGCGGCCGCTCTTGGGGGCGTAAAGAATACCAACCAGAGCCCCTACGCCCAATCCGGCCAGGAACCACGCCAATCCATAGGACTTATTTTCGTCTGCCATATCGAAACTCTCCTTTCGCTACGCTACAAAGGATGCCTGAGGGTACCAAATAGATCAAGTTTACCGCAAGTTACCAACTCGAGATGGACCCATTTAATGACCACAGCGGCATTTACGAGCAAGAACCTCCGCGAAGTGAATCGCTTCGGTTTGGGCGAGTTGGCTGATTTGCTCGCGGCAACTGAAGCCATCGGCTACCACGATGGTAGCCTGACTGGCAGCTTGGACGGCCGGAAGCAGGCCCTGGTTAGCGATGGCCTTCGAAACCTCGAATTTGTCGGCTTCGAACCCGAAGGGGCCAGCCATACCGCAGCAACTGGCTTGAATGGGCTCGACCTTCGCGCCCGCCTGGCGCAGTAGCGCGATTTCGCTGGCAGGACCGCCGAAAACCGCTTTGTGATGGCAGTGGCCATGAATCAAAATCTGCGCGCCGTCTAATCGGCCTTCGACAAAGTGCGGAGCGTGGGCGGCGAGAAAGTCGGCAAAGAGCCAGACGAGCTCGCTCAGGCGCTTCGCGCGAAGATCGTTGGGGAAAATCTCGAGAAGTTCGTCCCTGAAGACGCTTGCGCAACTTGGTTCGAGGAAGACGAAGGGCATGCCGGCGTCGATTTGCGGGCCCATGCGATCAAGCACCTGAGCGAGATAGGAACGGGCGGCCGAGAGCAGGCCGAAGTCGTAAAGCGGGCGGCCGCAACAGATGTGACCACGCGGAACTTCAACGCGAAAACCGGCAAGCGTGAGAACCTCTTCCGCAGCCTCAAGAGATTGCGGATGGTAGTAGTTGTTCCAGGTGTCGGGCCAGAGGAGGACTGTCTGTGAAATGTGTTTCGCGGTTTCCCGTGTCCCTAACTGCGGCGGCGCCTGCGCGGGGGCAGGCTTTGGGGCGAGATTTGCGGACGAACGGCGTGCTTTCTGATAGCTCTTCGGCGCGAGGCGCGGCAACTGCCGTTCCTGAGCCACGCCGGCGATGTATTTGATGAGCGGACTGGTCATGGGTCCGGTAAGAATCGCGTTGGTAAGAGCCGGCGTGAGCGAACCGAACCGGGCGAGGCGATCGGCAAAGCCGAAGATATAGTGATGAATTGGGTGCAGGCGGCCCTTGTATCGCTGGGCAAGAAATTCGGATTTATAGGCCGCCATGTCGACTTGCACCGGACACTCTGACTTGCAGGCCTTGCAACTGAGGCAGAGATCGAGGGCCTCGTAGACGGCGCGGCTCTGAAAACCCTCCTCGCGCAGCGCGCCGGAGAGCATCTCCCAGAGCAGGTGCGCGCGGCCGCGTGTGGAGTGCTGTTCCTCGCCAGTAGCGCGATAGCTGGGGCACATGACGCCGCCTGCGGTGTTGCGGCAGGCTCCTACGCCAACGCATCGCTCAGAGGCGCGAGCGAGAGAGCCATTGTCCCTGGCGAAGACAAAATGAGTTTCAAGCGTGGCATGTGCGGGGCTGTCGCCGGCTGCGGGAATGTGGCGCAGATTTTCCGTTGGGTCGTAGACCCGCACTGCATCCATGAGCTTGCCCGGGTTCATGCGGTTGTCGGGGTCCCAGAGCATCTTGAACTCGCGGAAGGCTTCCATGAGTTCGGGACCGAACATTTTGGGTAGCAGAGCAGCGCGGGCCTGGCCGTCGCCATGCTCGCCGGAGAGCGAACCGCCATGAGCGATCACCACGTCGGCGGCACGATCGATGAACTCCCGGAATCTTTCGATTCCTTTTGGAGTTGAAAAATCGAAGTTGATGCGCGTATGCACGCAGCCCTGCCCGTAGTGGCCGTAGAGCGGGCTGCGGTAGCCGTACTCACCCATGAGGCCGGTGATGGCGCGAAGATAGCCGCCGAGCTTCTCCGGAGGAACCGCGGCGTCTTCCCAGCCTTCCCATCGATCGGGCTCACCGGGCACGAAGACCATGGCGCCGAGTGCGGACTCGCGCACATGCCAGACCGACGCGGCCTCCTCAGGCGTGCAGATATGAGCAACCGGCGAAGAGGACCAGGATTGCGAAGCGCATGCAACGGATTCAGCCTTGGCGTGCGCCTCTTCCTGCGTCCATGCGCCCATCTCGACGAGCAGAAAGCCGACACCGGCAGGGAGCCTGTCAAGATCGTGCAGCGCCAGTCCCTTGCGACGGATGAAATCGACCAGAAGATGATCGAATCCCTCAAGCCCGATGGGCTGGTGCTCGAGTACAGACGGAACGGCGTCGGCGGCCAGATAGGGATCGTTGAAGCCGAGAACGGTGAGAACCCGATAGGGCGGGCTGGCGACCAGGTTCAGCGTGGCAGAAACAATATTTGCGCAGGTGCCCTCTGAACCGGCCAGAGCGCGGGCAACGTTGAAGCCGTTCTCAGGCAGCAGTTCGTCCAGGTTGTAGCCCGAGACGCGGCGAGGAATGCGCGGGAACCTTTCGCGCACAAGAGCGGCGTAACGGTCACGAATGCGCGCAAGCCCAGAGTAGATTTGACCCACGCGGCCATCGGCGCGAATGAGCGCATCGAGTTGGTCGGGGGGCGTTGCGCCCACCGTCATGCGCGTGCCGTCGTAGAGCGCAATGTCAAGCGATTCCACGTTGTCGACGGCTTTGCCGCCCATGAGACCGTGGACTCCGCAACTGTTGTTGCCGATGATTCCGCCGAGGGTGCAGCGGGAGTGGGTGGCTGGATCGGGCGCGTAGGTGAGGTGATGGACCTCCGTGGCGTCGTGCAGCCGGTCGAGCACAATTCCGGGCTGGACGCGGGCAAGACGATTCGCCGGATCCAACTCTTCCAGCGAATTCATGAAACGCGAGTAGTCGAAAACTACAGCCACGTTCACGCATTGACCAGCAAGGCTGGTGCCTGCGCCACGGGGCAGCACAGCAGCGCCTGTTTTACGGCAAGCCGCAAGTGCGGCCTCGACATCCGCGGCATCGCGCGGAAAGACGACGCCTATGGGCAATTGGCGGTAGTTTGAGGCGTCAGTGGCGTAGAGAGCGCGAGAGCCTATATCGAAACGAACCTCACCGCGGAGAGACTCCTTCAGAAGCGATTCGAGTTCGCGATGTGCCGAAAACCGCTCATGGTCGAGCGGCGCGGATCTGGAGAGTACGGAAAACTTAGCAGTGCTCACGATCAAATGGTAACGCGTTGGGGCCGGCCGCGTGTGTCAGCGAGAAGGCCACTCTTCAACAACGATGCCAAGATCGTTGAGCTGTTTAATGGCGGCTTCGACGTTGCGGCGCGCCACCGGACGATCTTTGGGCGTAGCAGAGGAAGATTCCGCAATCGCGATCACGCGTCCATAGGGCCAAGCCCCCGCAGGAATGGCAACGATGGCCTTATCGAGGTCTGCGGGACGCAACTCAAGCTCCTGCCGGCGAGCTGCCACTGGACGCAACAGGGTGCCCTTCCCTGCCTGGCTGGGATTCGCGTCGGGCAGTAGGACGCGGAGCATGATCGTACCAGAGCCAACAGAAAGAAAGGGATTTTTCCACGCGGAAGGGTCGTGAATATCGATGTAAAGGCTCTTGGTGGGCAACGGAATCTGCTCGAGTGCGACGCGCTCCTGCTGGAGTTGGGTCTCGTTGGCCTGAACCTTCTGCTCGACTGTCTCAGCCTTCTTCGCTACGCCTTCGACGGCCTGCTCTTCCTTGTGGCAGGCGGCTAACGTAAAGACCGCAAACGCGGCCACAGCGAATATAGGTCTAATGCGAAGACGTGCGATCACAAAATCAAGAATAGCAGGGAGGGCAAGTACGGAACTACCTTGACCGATTCGCAAGCAGCGCGTATCGGCGAAGATGGGGCACTCTGCTCCCGGCTCTCTATTTCCTCTTCCCTGGTCCTTGTTCCCGGCTGGAAATGAGACTGCGGGCAATGGAGTCGAGAACGCCATTGAGAAAGTGGATGGACTCGGGAGCGCAATAGCGGCGGCCAATTTCGAGCGCCTCGTTAATGACGACGGGGAACGGTGTGGATGTGAAGCCGACCAGCTCCGCAACAGCCATGCGCAGCAGATTGCGGTCGACAGCAGGCATGCGATCGAGCCGCCAATGGGTGGAGTGCCGGCCGATGAGCGCGTCGATCTCTTCCTGGCGCTCCTGAGCGACGCGAAAGAGGTCTTCAGCGAACCCGCGAACTTCAGGTTCGACGGGATCGCCAGCCTTCCAGAAGGTCGAGCGGACCGCGTCGGCGGTCTGGCGTCCGAGGTCAGCCTGGAAGAGCATCTGCATGGCGAGTTCGCGGGACTTGCGGCGATGGCGGCTGCTCAAGCGGGCCCACCTTGCTGAAGCTTGCGGCCAAGGCTCACCATTTCAATGGCTGCAGCAGCAGCCTCAAAGCCCTTATTGCCAGCTTTGATGCCCGCTCGGTTGAGGGCCTGCTCCAGGGTTTCGCAGGTGAGCACGCCGAAGCTATGAGGAACGCCGGTTTCCTGCTGTGACTGGCCGATTCCGCGAGCGACTTCGTTGTAAATGGCCTCATAGTGAGCGGTTTCGCCACGCAACAGACAGCCCAGCGTAACGACGGCATCGACGGAGCCGGAATTGGCGCAGGCGCGCGCCGCGGCGGGAATCTCCCATGCGCCCGGAACGCGAACCACTTCGATATCCGAGCGGCCGGCGCCGCTGCGCTGGAGCGCGTCAAGAGCGCCATCGAGCAGCCTGTCGGTAACGACAGCGTTCCAGCGCGAAACAACGATCGCAAACCTCATCCCGGCAGCGGAGAGATCGCCTTCGATCGCGACGGGCTTACCTTTCACAGGATCGGACCAGGCCCAAAAGCTGAAGCGAAAACCTGGCTCAGGCTCGACGGTGAAGATGCGCGACTTCCAATACGTCTCGGAGACAGGCGAGAGGCGGGAGACGGCAGCATCTCCGCCCTGGGCGCGAAGCCAGCCCTCAGCCACCTGGTGGATCGAGTCGAGGGAGGTGACCTCGATGAGAAGATCTGCGGTCGGCGGAAAGCGGCCGTCGACAAACTCGAGGTTACCAAGAGGCGCGAGAAACGATACGCCGCGCGAGTCCTCTTCCTGCCATCCTTTCCCAGGAGCGAAGCCGAGTGCGGCAAAAAAGCCGCTGAGCCGTCCATAAGCCGCGGCGCTACCGGCCGGACGCAGAATCGAAATGCCTTTGATCATAGGTTGATTCTAGCTCGCAGCGGCGGGGCGGCTGCAGGCATGTCCACAGGCTCCTGCGGCATCGCCTCGTCCGCGCGGCGGCTTTGACCCCTGCTTCTCCGGTTCACCTTTTCGTGCCTTCACCTGCTTCTCCGCCCCTCAGTCCCTGTTTTTTCAACTCCAGGTGTACGAATCGCCATTTCTGTACCGCCTCAGGTGTACGTTTTCACCTCCGCCAAAAAGCGCACGTTTCTGGGCTTTAGCCCGCTTCAAATTCCGTGCACCTGCGGATCGTCGATTTTGCCTGCTCCCCATGCGCGATTTCCCCTTCACTCGCGCCCTAAATCCGATCGTCTCCCGGCACGGCCTTTCGCGCCTGTTCTCCGTCCTCGCCCTTAAAACAACGGGCGCCCCATACAGGACGCCCGGCTGTTCGCTATTCACCGTTTCTACGTCACCTTGCGCGGCCTGATGACAATGGCGGTTACTGGGACGACGGCATTTGCGCCTGGCGCCGTGGGATAGAGGCAACCGGCGTCAACGCCGCCCGCGGAGACCGGCGTGCAAGCCGGCAGGTTAGGGCTGTACTGCTGCGTGTCGGTGGGTGGCGACGTCGCGCTCACGCTGGTGGGAATGCTGATGAGGTGAATCTTGTTATCGCCCGCGGTAGAGACATAGAAGATGGAATTATCGGGCGAAAATGCGCCGGCCAGCGGAGCGGTCGGCGGGGTGGAAGACGTACTGCCGGCAAGCGTCACATAACCGACCGGACCCGTACCGCTGGCTTGGGGCAGGTAATAAGGAAGCGGTGCGGCCGTGGTCGTGGTGCTGGGTGTGGTGTAAGTGACAAAGGCAATGGGGGCAGCCGTGGTTACGGAGGCCGTGGTCGGCGCCGCTCCAGCGATGACCTGATCGATGGCAGTGGCGTCGGTAACAGCTCCGAGATTCACTGTGCCATTAATCGAGGGATTGGTGGAAAGCGGCGACATGGTCTGGACCTGATTCGGCGGTGTGCCCGTGGTAACAACAGGGCAGAGCGGAGTTGCAGAAATGTTTAGGCCGATGTCATCGAGAGTAATGCTACTTCCAGTAATACTGCTTCCGTTAAGCGTGGCGCCAAGTAAATGCTGACCGTCGAGGGTGACGCCAAGCACACTGGTCGGCACGGAGAGAGAATCGCCTTGCGGATAAAACTGGATACTGGCGTTATTGCCGACTGTCCCGGCAGGGCACCATGTGTGAGCAACGGTCGGACTGCCGGCAAGATATGCGCCAACGGACGGGTTCGTAATAGCCAGGCTCTGAGAACCGCCTGAAGCTGTGAGGTCGTAGGTCGTCCAGCCGGTGTTTCTGTTGTAGACGTAGAGCTTGTTGGAGTGAGTGGTTGTTCCCGCTGCGATGTTCTGCGGCAGGCTGTTCGCGGCGGCGCTATCGACAATGTAAAGCGTCTGGGAATCGGGGGTCCAGGAAGCAGCCACACCCATTCCTCCAAACGAGGACGATGTGCCGGAAGAAGTGTTGTAGAGATAGAACAGCCCGCGAATCTGATCGTTGATGAGCACCTGACTATTGTTGGGTGAAACTGCAAGGACAACACCCGGCACCGAAGGATCCTGCTTGGTAATGCCGCCGCCCGATGCTGAGTAGACCATCAGTTCGCGGTAGGAACCGAAGTAAAGGTTGTTGCCACCCTGATCCATGACCATGGAGTTCGGGACGTAAGGCATGCGCGTCGTGGCGCCAGGGTTGCCCGTGAGCACTTCGACGGGATAGAAGTACTGCGACTGACCGGGCGCGGAGAAAAACGCGTAAAAGCCGGCGGTGCCAGGTACCGTGATATCGACGGAATTGGAAGCCAGCGAGAGGCCGGTGCCATTGAGGCCGATTTCGTTAATGGGAGACGGGTTGCAAGTGCCCGGCTCGCAAATCGCATAGACCGAAGCTACGCCAGGGAATATCGTACTGATTGTACCGCTGCTGGTGGCGCTGATGTCGATGGGATTAGTCGACTCGTACTTGAGATTCAGACCGTTGATGGGATTCCCCTGCGTGTCAAGAACTGTCGTCGTCAGGTTTTGCGTTACACCTTGAGCCACAACACCCTTGTCGGCTCCGTTGGCCAATGAAACTTTGATCGACGCGGGTGGACAGGTGGAGAAGTAGCCAGCCGCCGACGACGACTGCGCAATCGTAGCGGTAACGGCTGTAGTGCCCGGCTGTTGCGCTGTGATGACGTTGGTGGTGGCGTTAATGGTAGCAATCGAGGTATCACCGACCTGGAAGCTGAGTGTTCCAATGGCTGAGCTGCAGCTGGGAACCGGGGTAAGCGCAACGCTGGAAAGCGCCGCCTGACCTGCGCAGTGCGCAGTACCGCTGGTGAGCAGAGCCTGCGTGGGGGCAGATGTCGCTCCCACACCTCCGTTTGTGATGGCCAGCGGCGTGCCGCTCGCAATGGTGTTATCCCCCGTCAAGGTCACCGTAGCGGTAGCCCCTGCGGAACCATTGTTGAAGTTGGTGAGATAGCAGTATTGGCCTCGCAAGCCAACAATCTGGCTGAGCTGGATGGTTCCCGAACAGGTGGCGGACCCGTTCGAGAGCGTAGCCTGCGTGGGTGGAGCTGTAGCCCCCGAACCACCGGAGACCATGATGAGCGAAGTTCCGGCAGCCACTGCATTGCTTCCCGTCAACTGAAGCGTCGCGGTTGCGCCGCTTGAGCCGTTGTTGAAGTTACTGACAGTGCATGTCTGTCCCGCCGAACCGGTGATGGTTCCGCCTGAGAGATAGAGCGATCCTGCGACGCTTCCGCCGCCACCGACAGTAGCCCCCGAAAAGTTGCCGCTAGCGACAATATTTGGGCTGGGCTGTGCACCACCGGTACAGGCAAAATTGGAGGTCACCGAAGACGGCGCGCAAAGCTCATACTGATGCGTGACGCCGTTGCTGTCAGTGGCGGCGTAGCAGGCTTCCTCGTTGAGTTGAGCCTGCTGGTTCTGAGAGAAGCATTGCTGCGATGAAACCGCTGGAAGCCCCGACGAGGAAGCACTGGAAAGCGGGGTGGCAACTAGATTGATCGCCGTCACTGGCGCATGAATGTACACGGCGACGGGATTTGATGTGATGGAGTCAGCGGTAGCAGTGATGTAAGCAACGGAATACGGCAGCCCGCCAGTCGATGGCGCGGGATTCGGGAAATAGCAGTACGTGTAGTCGGCAATGCCGCCGCCGGTGTTGCGGTTCCACGTGCCAGCGCAAAGCTTGCCGGTAGGAGAGATATCGGCCAACTGATTGTTGGTGGTGGCATAGTTATACTGGCTGGAACTGATCGAGGCTGCATCGTTTTTGCAGGTATAAGCGGTAGGTGCCTGTACCTGCATCGTCTGCCCATAGGCCATCGAGATCCCGGTGATCTGTGGCTGCAGAAGGATGTAAGCAACATCGGTGGTCTTCAAGCCGTAGCCGAGTCCATTACAGAAGTTTGCTGCCGGGTTGCGCACGCAACCGGAGATGGAAATCCCGGCCGGAAGGGCCAAGCTAAGCAAACAAACAAGCGTTAAGAACCGCCGCATGAATCCTCCCCGCTCCGCGCCGTCGAACCGCGGAACGGTCGCTCAGAACACGTTAAGAAAATGACCTATTGCCGCCCCTTTTCCAGCCAGGGAACGGCCCGCAACAGGTGGATCGCACTCAAGCGCGATCCGGGGCGGCACACTGCCGCACCCGGCCGAAGAGGTAAATCGCACCCTGAATCTCCAAGAAAAAAGTGTATCAGGGCGGGCCTCTATCTGGCATGGAACCGATCTGTCCTGCGGCTCTGAAGAATAGACTCCTCTCCGGTCCGATGGAAAGCAAAGTCGGATTCAGGGCGCAGAAGGCATATAGCGGGCGAACCACTCAATCGCGCGCCGCTGCACATCGCGGCGGTGAGCGGGGTCGGAAAATCCATGACCTTCATTGGGATAAACAACCAATTGCACAGGAACCTGGAGGTCGCGAAGTGCGTGCCAGAACTCGAATGACTGAGGCGCTGGGCACTCCCCGTCGCGGTTGCCGACGACGACCAGGGTGGGGGTGGCGGCGTTTTTGATATAGGTGATTGGGGAGCTTTTGGCGTAGGCCTGGGGATCGTCGTAGACGGAAGCGCCGAAGTAGGGGATCATCCACTGATCGATGGAGTTTTCGCCGTAGTAGGAGAGCCAGTCGGAGATGCCGGCGCCCGCGACGGCGGCGCGGAAGCGATGGGTCTGGGTGACGGCGAACATGGCCATGAAGCCGCCGTAGCTCCAGCCGGCGATGCCGACGCGTTGGGGGTCGACGGGGTATTGGGCGAGGACGGCGTCGACGCCAGCCAGAATGTCGCGCAGGTCGCCGTAGCCGAAGTCCTCGCGGTTGGCCTGGGTGAAGGCCTCTCCCTCGCCGAAGCTGCCGCGCGGGTTGGGCATGAGCACGAAATAGCCCAGCGACGAGAAGGCCGCGGCGCTGAAGCCGCCGGCGCCGCCATTCCAGCGCGAAGCCACATTGGAGGCGGGTCCGCCATGGACCTCGACAAGCAGGGGGTACTTTTTCGCCGGGTCGTAGTGCGCGGGCAGCAGGAGCCAGCCCTGGATGTGGAATTTGCCGTTGGTCCAGGTGAGCGATTGGGAACGGCCCCATGAGGGCAGGATGCCGTCGTTGAAGTGCGAGAGTTGAGAGAACTCGTAACAGGCATTGGGGGCATCGGTGGGAGGAATGCACTCGGCACCGGCATCCCTCGCGCGCCAGATCTCGGGCGGCTCAGAAAAAGAGCTCTTCACAAATGCCCACTGGCCGCTGGCATGGGAAAGGCTCAGCTTCATCCGGCCATCGCCGATCGACGCGGGAAACTGGAAGTTCAGCACGTTGTTTCGGACAGAATCGTTTGACGCGGGGTCAAGAACCAGGGTGCGCAACTGGCTGAATTCTCCGGCAACCGCCGTGTATTCGATCTGTCCTGGGATGTTCCACGAGATCCAGGCGGCGGATTCATGCCGTCCGGCGGTCAGGTTGACGGGATCGTGGCCGCCCGCAACGGAAACGATCCAGAGGTCGCCGCCGGTAACGCCCTGATCGCTCATCAGCCCGCCGATGAAGGCAATGGTCTTGCCGTCGGGCGACCAGCGGGGAACGGCAATCTGCAAGCCATGGAGCGGGCCGCGAATGACCTGGGGGTTCAGAATCGCCGTGGGTCTGGTCTCCCCGGTCCCCAAGTGCGAGGGATCGGGGGCACCCACATTTTGTGTGTAAAGACGGGCGATCCACCAGTTGTTTTCGCCAGGACGATCGGCAGCGATGTAGGCGAGAGAGCGGGAATCGGGCGACCAATCGAATTCGTAGACGTGGAGGTTGGCGGGGGTGAGAAAAGTTGGCGCAGCGGGCTGCGCCACGGAGGCAGGGACCTCAGCGACGCGCTGGACTTCGATGTGATCTTCGCCGATGACGCCCGTTGGGGCGTCGAAGGCGGCGAGCGCGCCGGCAGGCCGCGTGGCGCCAGGGACGTAGAGAAACGCGATCCGCCTGCCGTCGGGCGAGAAGGCGGGCGCGTCAACGTAACCGCTCAGCGCCGTGAGGCGCCGGGGCGATTTGCCGTCGAGGTACGAAAGGTAGAGATCGGGCTGGCCGCCGAGATTCGCGCAATCGGAGAGGAAGGCAAGGGCGGCGGAGTCGGGCGACCAGAGGATGCTGGACTCGCTGCAGGATCGGTCCGGCGAGGTGGCGGCGGTGATGCGCTGGCTTCTGTCGAGGCTGCCGATGGGAGCGACGCGAATTTCGCCATGTTCCAGCCATGCGAGGCGCTTGCCGTCGGGCGAAAGGGCGACCTGGCCGATGAATTGGCTGCGCCTCTGGCTGGTGGCGGCTGGAGCGGAGCTTTGCGCGCAGGCGGGCAACAGCGAGAGGGCGCAGAGAACGGCGGACAGCGCGGCGCAGCGAGGAGCGAAGGACAAAAAAGGCATAGCAAAGATGCTAGCAGGGAGAGAGGCGGAGAGGCAGCATGCCAGCCCATCCTCCCAGGGCAAACGCACCATGGAAAAATCTAAGCCCAGCAGCGAGCGGATGCGGCAAAGGAAGAGCGGCAGGGGCTGAAGCCCCACGGATTTTTGCCTTTTATGGCCCGGCTGAAGCCGTGCCCTTGTTACAAAACTTGCCGCCGACGGTCTTTTCTCAACCCGTAACGCCGTGCTCTCGTTCCTTTTCGCGTCGAAAAGTGATGGCGCGTTTGCCCTGCCCATCGGCGTGGACCGGGCGAGGCTCCAAAACCCAGGGTGCGCCACCTGCCCCGTCCGCCGGAGTGTACACCCCGAAGTGGACGAAATGGGGAATGGGCGCAAGGGGGAAATCGTGCGGTTTTTGGGAGACGCGAAACCGTACACCTGAGGTCGCGCGGTTTGGCGATTTACTCCACCTGGAGCGCCCCGGAAACGGCGATTCGACGACCTTGAGCCGCGTTTTGCCGATCATTGCGGCGGTTTTGGCTAAGGTGGGAGATGCAGGGAGCGAAGGAGCAGGGAAACGGACGAGGAAAGGATGGGCAGAGAGTATGCGGAAGGGAGAGCGGGTACTGCTGCGGGAGAAGCTGGACCATGAGCAGAGGCTTTTCCGGGCGGCGGCGCGGAAGGCGGAGGAGTTTCCGCAATGGCTGCGGAGGGTTCGGCAGGGGCTTGGCCTTCCAGCGGCGGAGATGGCGCGGGAGCTGGACGTGAATGTGTCGGTGATTTTCCGATTGGAGAAGAGCGAGGAGCAGAGGTCGATCAGCCTGCGGGCGCTGGAGCGGATGGCGGAGACGATGGGTTGCAGGCTGGTGTATGCGATTGTGCCGCGCGGGGGCAAGACGCTGGCGGAGCTGGCCGAGGAGCGTTCCTGGAAGGAGCGGCTGGGGAAGGCCGGGAGTTGAGCGGGGGCGACGGGTGGCGGGGATGGATCGCTCTTCATTGTGGTTCGATTTTGGCAGGCTTGGGTCCGTGGTCTCCCGGGTGCCCAAATGCCAGGCACCCGGGGCACCCATCGTTCGGGGTAGGCCTCACAGCCGCCCCAGCACCCGGGCTACCAGCCGAGGTCTATGCGATCCCCGGTCCCCAACTGCGAGGGACCGGGGGCACCCATCATTTGTAGTTTGGAAGCCTGTAAGGACTGGGGCCACCAGCCGGTTACGCCGGGTGAATCGGATGGGATGTGACGGGAGAAACAACCGCAGATCCTTCGGCTTCGCCTCAGGATGACAACTGCATACGAAGGGATCTGGGCGAGTATCCAGGGCGGGGCGGGGGTTGTCAAAGGCTGGCGGGGCGGATTTGGGCGGGAGTGATTGAAAAGACAGGCGAGTACGAAGCAAAGATCGTTTGCAGATGATTCGCGTGGAATTGGGTAAGCTAAGGGCATTCGTACCGAAATCAAGCGAACGGGCGGGAGAGTGGAAGGAGCTTTCCCGATATATTCCGGTCCGCGGCCACGAGGTGAGCGGGCGCAGGGCGCGAGGAAGGGATCGCGGTGGCGACTCGGAGACGAGTTGCCCTTTTTCATCTCCGCGAAAGGAGCACGGGCACGGATCGGAACCGGAGAGGCGGACAGATGAGCGTGAGCAGCGTGGACCGGAGATGCATAGCAGAGCAGGCAAAAAAGAACGCGGCGAGGAGACCGGCGAAGCGCGGCAATGGAAAAGGCGCGAACCGGGCGGAAGAGGGGACCGGCGAGGCGAGCGTTCCCGTGAATCCCGAGGACTATAAAGGAGCGCGGAAGAAGCTGCGCCACGCGGTGAAGGCGGTGGTGAAGGCCAAGAGCGCCGAACTGGCGCAGAGGCTGGTGAAGAAGGCGGAAGAGGGCGATATGCGCGGGGCGGAGATGATGCTGTCGCTGATCGAGAAGAAGAAACCGGGCAAGGAGAGCAAGACAAAGAAGCGGAGCGGGCCAAGCTGGGCGGAACTGCTGGCGTCGGAGCCGGAGTGGGACGAGACGGCGGAGAGCGGCGGGCAGGAACAGAAGGCGGGTTAGCGGGGTTGGCGGATCTGGACGGATGGACAAAGGCAGCAAGTTGGCTTCCGCTGACGCGGAAGTAGCGAGTTGGCAAGTTGGCTCGCATGTGCGAGGTAAGCAGCAGGAAGAAGGACGGGATGGGAATGAAGGTCATGAAGAACGATGGTTTGTGGGCGGCGTGGTTTCCCACCCTTTTCGCAAAGAACGCGAAAAGGGTGGGGCACGGAGCTGTTGCACACGGGGCGGCGGCGTGGCTGCTGGCGTTGGGGCTGGTGGCGATGGCGTGGGGGCAGGGCGTAACCACAACGACGGTTCAGGGAACGGTGTACCTGGCGAACGGTCAGCCGGGCGCGGGAACGCTCCAGATCAGCTGGCCGTCGTTTACGACCGCTTCGGGCCAGGCGGTAGCAGCGGATCAGTTGACCTACACGATTCCGCCGGACGGCTTTGTGAGCGTAAACCTGGCGCCGAACGTGGGCGCGACGCCGGCGGGCGAGTACTACACGGCCGTCTACTACATGAGCGACGGGACGGTGACGACGCAGTACTGGGTGGTTCCGGCGGCGGCATCGGCGACGCTCGGGCAGGTGCAGGCACAGGTGATGCCGGCGGCGCAGGCGGTACAGGCGGTGAGCAAGGCGTATGTGGACCAGGCGATTGCGGAGCTGAACCAGAGCGAGCTTGCGGCCACGGGTGGAACGCTGAGCGGGCCGCTCTACCTGAATGCCGATCCGACGCAGCCGATGCAGGCGGCGACCAAGCACTACGTAGACACGCAGGTGGGGACGGCGCTGCCGCTCACGGGCGGGACGGTGACGGGAGCGTTGACGGCGAAGCAGATTGGCGGCTTGTATGAGGCGGACCAGTTTCCGGGGGCGGATTTCGGGGCGAAGCTACAGGCGTGCCTGGGCGCGCTGAGCGCGAGCTACGGCGGGACGTGCGACGCGCGGAATTTTACGGGGAACCTGTCGATGGCGTCGAATGTGACGATCACGACGTCGAATGCGGCCGTTCTGCTGCCGTGCGCGACGGTTGCGACGGCGAACCAGATTGTGGTGACGGCGGGAACGCGGAATGTGTCGCTCAAGGGGTGCGCGCTGCGCGGCGGGTCGGCGGCGAGCGGCAGCGAGGGCGGGACGGTCTTTGCCTACTCGGGCGCGGGCGCGATGGTCGAGGTGGGCGATCCGACTTACGCGGTCGATACGCCGGGGTTCCACATGGACAATGTGGCGATCAACACGACCGCATCCACGAGCGCGGCGGCCGTGGGATTTGTGGCCTACCGGGCGCAGGAGCTGGATCTGGAAAGCCTGTATTTTCTGGGGAATGCGAATCAGACGGGCATGACGCTGGATGGAACCGGGAACTATACGGGCGGGACGTTTCTGGATGACCAGTTGACGGGGTTTCTGACGGCGGTGAACGCGATTGGCCACCAGGCGGCGAATGCGGCGACGACAGACTGGATGAATGCGAGCAGCTTTGTGCGGGTGCACATCGACTGCCCGACATCGAGCGGGAACCCGATTGCAGGGACGACGGGGATCAATCTGGCGCAGGGCGACGGCAACACGTTTACCGGCGGCGACGTGGAGGGATGCGCGACGGCCGTGCACCTGGGAGCGAATGCGCAGAACAACACGATTGTGGGCCTGCGCAACGAAGGCTCGACCGAGCAGGTGGTGGCCGACACGGGCAGCCGCTACAACAGTTGGGTGACGGGCGGGACCATGTTCACCGGGGAGATTACGGACAACGGCACGCGCAACAGCTTTCTGGATACCTTTCACCGGAGTTTCAACGGCATGAATGGCGACTGGTACGGCAGCCAGCAGGATGCAACGGTGACCAACCACTTCCGGCTGGGAACGGGCACGGGCAACGAGCGCGGATTGCTGGACGAGTTCCAGACAGACTACGGGTATCGCTGGGAAGACGGATTGAGCGACGGCGGGACCGGAGAGCAGTTCTGGAACCTTACGGACATGATCGACAACGTGCAGCGCATCTCGGTGGGGCAGTACCTGAGCGCGACAGCGAACGTGGTGACCAACGTGGTGGTGAACAACGGGGGCTGCTACACGTCGTCGACACCGCCGGCCATCACATTTACCGGAGGCGGCGGCAGCGGCGCAGCGGCGACCGCGAACATGTACGCGATCACGAACAGCACGAGCTGCGCGGGTGGTTACGGGGTAGGGACCGTGACGATGACCAGCCAAGGGAGCGGCTACACATCGCAGCCTACGGTGGCGTTCAGCGGATCGAACCAGACGAGCGCGCCGAATGCGATTGCCGAGGTCGTTGCGGCGGGAAGCACAAATGACCAGACGGTGATCAACTCCGCGGGCACGGGCGCGGTGGTGCTGAACGGATCGAACGGAGCGGGCACGGGCGGGGTCATCATTGGGTCGGGCGGCGCGGTGGAGACGACGGTTGCGACGGTGGACAAGTCGGGCGATGCGCAGTTCACCGGGAATATGCAGGTGGGGGGGACGACGCAATCGGCGGGAACCGTGACGGTGCGCAACAACGCGGACGCCGAAGTGGATTACTATCTGTGGCCGGGCTTGACGGCGAGCCAGAACGGATCGTTTGTCGTATTTGTTTAGCGGCCATGTGCCGGGATCAAGTCCAGGGACTTGGGCTGGGGTAGACAGAGCAATTGTTGGAGGA
>JBMFHB010000055.1:0-24077 GCA_049977045.1 Occallatibacter sp. | reverse complement strand
CTCCAACAATTGCTCTGTCTACCCCAGCCCAAGTCCCTGGACTTGATCCCGGCACATGGCCGCTAAACAAATACGCCAGGCATTGGTTCGCTCCACGATCCATCTGCGCTTGTAGCGGCGGAGGGAGCGGGATTGAGATGCGTCCGGCGAGGCCTCACGAGGCGGCGGCCAGCGCGGGATCGGCTTTGAGCGCCGCAACACGGTCCTGGGCCTGCCGCGCAAAGTCGTCGCCGGAGCCGGACTCGATCGATTCGAGCCCCATTGATTCGAGCCCCATTGATTCGAGATTGATCTCCACGTTGGCGAGCGCGCCTGTGATTGCTGCTTTGGCGAGCGCAATCGCGGTCGTGAGGTCCGACTTCATGTTGGGATTGCTGATGGACCTCAACGACGCGGCGATGCGCGCGACCTCGGCGGCTCGCTCGGCCACGCCCAGCGGCACTCTGGCGGCCTGTTCGAGCGCGGCGGCAATCAGGCGCTGGCCGTCGGCCGATTCCTTCGCCGCTTTGTAGGCCTTTACCACCGCGCTGTAGGCCTCGGCGTCGGCATCGATGGCCGCCTTCAGCTCTTCGCGCAGCGGGTTGAGGCGCGCGAGCGCCGCGCTGAGCTGCGGCTCGTACTGCGCGCAGGCCTTCCTGGTGCGCGACATGGCGGCGACCATCGCGGCGAGGCCCGCGGCCATGGCGGCGCTGGCCGCCGAGGCGCTGCCGCCGCCGGGAACCGCGGTGGGAGCGGCCAACTGCTCGATGAACGGCTCGACTCCGGCGCGCAGGCCGCCGGCGGCCATCTTGCCGCCCATCACCGCCGACAGACGGTTTTCGAGAATCAGCGAGGTGTCGAAGTTCTCCACCTGCAGAAACCACTCGGCGGCAAGTTCGATGGCGCGTTTGGGGATCAGACCCACAATCTCGCTTGAAACCGGCACGGCGCCATAGCGCGCGGCTTCCCGACGCACAAGCTCGAAGACGCGATGCAGCGGCGTCTGCTCGAGGTCGGTCAGATTCATCGAGACCTGCGCCAGACCGCGCACCAGGAACCCCGCTGCCTTCACGAAGCGCATTCCGCCCGAAGAGAAACGCACGGCCTTTGCGATTTTTTTGGCAATCTCAACGTCGGGCGTGTTGAGGAAGATGTTGTAGGCGATCAGAAACTTGCGCGCGCCTACGATGCTTGCTCCCGCTGTGGGGTGAAGACGCGGCTCGCCGAAGTCGGGCTGGCGTGCAGGATTGGTGGCGATCTCGTCGCGGATGCCTTCGAACTGGCCGCGGCGTACATTTTCGAGGTTCTGGCGCTCGGGCGTGGTGGCGGCGGCTTCGTATAGGTAGACGGGAATCTGGTAGCGCTTCCAGATCTCGGCGCCGGCCTGGCGCGCCATGGCGACGCAGTCTTCGAGCGTGACGCCTTCGATGGGGATGAAGGGAATGACGTCGGCTGCGCCGAGGCGCGGATGCGCGCCCTGGTGATGCGTGAGGTCGATCAGTTCGGCGGCCTTGCCTACGCCGCGAATCGCGGCCTCCACGACGGCCTCACGCTCGCCGGCCAGTGTAATCACGCAGCGGTTGTGGTCAGCGTCCATCTCGCGATCGAGCAGGTAGACGCCGGGCAGCTTCATAGCCTCGACAATGGCATCGACCTTGGCCGGGTCGCGCCCCTCGGAAAAATTTGGCACACATTCAACGATCGTATTCACCACGGCAAGAAGGATACGATCTGCGGCTTTGTTGGGCAACCTCAGGAAAACCGGCTGCGAAGAATCGACCCATGATCGCCACAGCGCACCACCCGCTGGCGGGAGTATTCTGTCTAGCGGTCCGGAAAACCTCGACGATGCCGGCTCTTCTGCCGCGCGCGGTTTCCTGACGGGAGGAAGCGATGGAAACAACGGCAGCCCCAACTGTGCGTGCGCCGCGTGGCAGCCAACTGCGCTGCAAGGGATGGCAGCAGGAGGCGGCGCTGCGCTGCCTGATGAACAATCTCGATCCGGAGAATGCTGAGCGGCCCGCGGATCTCGTGGTCTATGGCGGCATCGGCAAGGCGGCGCGCAACTGGGAGTGCTATCACGCAATCGTGCGCGAGCTCGAACGGCTGAACGGAGACGAGACGCTGCTGGTGCAGTCGGGCAAGCCGGTAGCTGTGTTTCCCACGCACGAGATGGCGCCGCGCGTGCTCATCGCCAACTCCAATCTCGTTGGCAAGTGGGCCACCTGGGAGCACTTTCACGAACTCGACCGCAAGGGCCTGATGATGTTCGGCCAGATGACGGCGGGAAGCTGGATTTACATCGGCACGCAGGGCATTCTGCAAGGAACATTTCAGACCTTTGCGTCGCTCGCCGAGCGGCACTTCGGCGGATCGCTCAAGGGCAAGCTCACGGTAACGGGCGGCATGGGCGGCATGGGCGGCGCGCAACCGCTTTCGGTTACGCTGAACGGCGGCGTGGCGCTGGTGATTGAAGTTGATCGCAGCCGCATCGAGCGACGGCTGGTGACACGCTACTGCGACGCCATGGCCGAGAATCTCGACGAGGCGCTGCGGCTTTGCCAGCAAGCCTGCCGCGAGGGCCGCGCGCTTTCGGTGGGCCTGGTGGGCAACTGCGGCGACGTGCTGCCTGAGATTGTGCGCCGCGGCGTGCATGTGGATGTGATTACCGATCAGACCAGCGCCCATGATCCGCTGAACGGCTACATTCCGCAGGGGCTCTCGCTCGCCGAGGCAGCCGAGCTGCGGCGCGGCAATCCAGAAGAATATGTGCGCCGGGCGACGGCGACGATGGTGGTGCACGTCGACGCCATGCTTGCCCTGCAGCGCGCCGGCGCCATCGCCTTCGACTACGGCAACAACATCCGCCGCTTCGCCTTCGACGCCGGATGCGCGGATGCCTTTCTGATTCCCGGCTTCGTCCCCGAGTACATTCGCCCGCTCTTCTGCACCGGCCAGGGACCGTTCCGCTGGATCGCGCTCTCGGGCGATCCAAAGGACATCGACCGCACAGACAAACTGGCTCTGGAACTCTTTCCCGAGAACGAGATCCTCACGCGCTGGCTGCATCTGGCGCGCGGCCGTTTCGCCTTCCAGGGATTGCCCGCGCGTATCTGCTGGCTCGGCTACGGCGAGCGCGCGCGCATGGGCGAGGCGATCAACGATTTGGTGCGCAAGGGCGAGATCTCGGCGCCGATCGCGATGGGCCGCGATCATCTCGACACGGGCTCGGTGGCCAGCCCCTATCGCGAAACGGAAAAAATGCTCGATGGCTCGGACGCGGTTGCGGATTGGCCAATCCTGAACGCGCTCCTCAACACCGCTTCGGGCGCGACGTGGGTCAGCTTTCATCACGGCGGCGGCGTGGGCATGGGCTACGCACTGCACGCCGGTCAGGTGACGGTGGCTGACGGAACGGATCTGGCGGCGCGCAAGATCGCGCGCGTCCTCAACAACGACCCCGGCATCGGCATCGCGCGTCACGCCGACGCGGGTTACGAGCTGGCGCAGCGGACCGCACGGGAGCGCGGCATCTATATCCCGATGGCGAAAGGATGATCGTGACCGGAACGCTCGCCATCGTCAATATCGGCCAGCTCGTCACGCTCGCCGGGCCGGCGCGCCCGCGCGTTGGTCCGGAGCTCGGCGAGCTGGGCATTGTTCGTGATGCGGCGCTGCTGATTGAGGACGGGCGCATCGCCGCTGCCGGCTCTTACCGTGAACTCCAGTCCAAAATTCCACCCCATGCAGCGGTTGAGGATGCAGAGGGCCGTTGCGTCACGCCGGGCTTCGTCGATGCGCATACGCACATGATCTTTGCCGGCAGCCGCGCGGCTGAGTTTGAGTTGCGCATCTCCGGCGCTACGTATCAGCAGATTGCCGCCGCCGGGGGCGGGATTCTGAGCACGGTGAAAGCCACGCGCGCGGCTTCCGAAGATGAACTTCTCGTCGCCGCACGTAAGCATCGCGACTGGATGCTGCGCGCGGGCACGACCACCGCCGAGGCCAAATCGGGCTATGGGCTTGAGCGTGGCGCGGAGCTGCGCATGTTGCGCGCGATGGCGTGGATCAACGCCGAGGGGCCGATGCGTATTGTGCCCACGCTGCTCGCGGCGCATATTGTCCCGCAGGAGTTCACGGATCGCCGCGCGGAGTACGTGCGCTGGATCGCCGAGGATCTCATCCCCGAGGTCGCGGCGCTCAAGCTCGCGCGCTTCTGCGATGCCTTTTGCGACGACCACGCCTTCACGGTCGACGAAGCGCGTACAGTGCTCACGGCCGCGCTCTCTCATGGACTTGAACTGCGCGTGCACGCCGAGCAGTTCCGCCGCGGCGCCGGAGCAGCGCTCGCCGCGGAGCTGCGCGCGCGCACCGCCGACCATCTTGAGATGGCGGCCGAAGAGACGCTTGACGCGCTGCGCGCCGCCGCGGTACAGCCTGTGCTGCTGCCGGGATCGGTCTTCGCGCTCGCGCGCGGCGCGTACCCTCCGGCGCGCACAATGGTCGAGCGAGGCCTCGCGATCGTGCTTGCCAGCGACTTCAATCCTGGCTCGTCGCCGATTTCTTCGATGCCGTTTATCCTCTCGCTTGCCTGCATCGAGATGGCGCTTACCCCGGCTGAAGCGCTCAGCGCGGCCACCATCAATGCTGCATGGAGCCTTGGGCTTGGCGAGAGTATTGGCTCGCTCGAAGCGGGCAAGCAGGCCGACTTCCTCATCCACGAATGCACCGACTACCGCGAACTGGCCTACTTGATCGCGGCGCCCCCGCGCCCGCGCGTCTTCATTGCCGGCCGGGAGGCGGATCTGGGCCGATGAGACGCGCCTGTCAACGCGGATGCGCGGAGATCTCCAACTCCGCCGCGGTGTCGAATGCGCCTTTGCGCATGGCCTCCACAAGCCGCTCGATGTCGACTGCCGGGGAGCGATCGGCTTCGAGCGGAGGAACAATCTTGCGAATCTCGACGGCTGCCTGCTCAATCTGCCTGCCCGGCCGCAGCGGCTTGCGGTAGTCCAGTCCCTGCGCGGCGCACAGCATCTCGATGGCCAGAACCTGCTCGACATTTTCGACAACCTGCCGCAGCTTGAGCGCGGCAGTCATGCCCATCGAAACGTGGTCTTCCTTGCCGCCGGAGGTTGGCACGCTATCGACGCTCGCGGGATGCGCCAGTACCTTGCATTCATTCAGCAGCGCGGCCGCGGCAACGTGCGCGATCATGTAGCCCGACGACAGGCCGGCATGGCTCGACAGGAACGGCGGCAGTCCCTCGTTGATGTCGGGATTGATGAGCCTGTCGATGCGCCGCTCTGAGATGGCGGCGAGGTCAGTGAGCGCAATGGCCGCATAGTCGAAGGCGTAGGAGAGCGGCGCGCCGTGAAAGTTGCCGCCGGAAACCACGTCGCCGTTCTCGACAAAGATGAGCGGGTTGTCGGTCGCCGATCCGGCTTCGATCTCCACAATCGAGGCAGCGTGGTCGAGCGCGTCGCGCACCGCGCCATGCACCTGCGGCATGCAGCGCAGGCAGTAGGCATCCTGAATGCGCGGGTCGTTCGTGCGATGCGATTCGCGGATCTCGCTGCGGTCGAGCAGCGCCGTCAGATGCCGCGCCGCGGCTGCTTGCCCGCGATGCGGCCGCACATCCTGGATGCGCGGGTCGAAGGCGGCGGGCGTGCCGCGCAGTGCCTCCAGCGCCATGGCGCCGGCCACGTCGGCAAGCCGAACCATGCGCTGCGCGGTATAAAGCGCCAGCGAGGCAACGGCGGTCATCGCCTGCGTTCCGTTCAGCAGCGCCAGACCCTCTTTGGCTTCGAGCCGCAGCGGCGTCAGCCCGGCGCGCTGCAACGCCGCCGCGCCGCTGATGCGCTCGCCGCGATAGAAGGCTTCGCCCTCGCCGATGAGAACCTGCGCCAGATGCGCCAGTGGAGCCAGATCGCCGCTCGCGCCCACGGAACCTTTTTCCGGAACCACGGGATGAACGCCGGCATTCAGCAGGCCGATCAGCATCTCCACGACCTGGCGGCGCGCGCCACTGAAGCCCTTGGCGAGGACGTTGGCGCGCAGCAGCAGCATGGCGCGGACTTCCGGTTCCGACAGCGGCCTGCCCAGTCCCGAGGCGTGGCTCCGCACAAGATTCACCTGCAAGTCGGAGAGACGATCGCCGGGAATGCGCACGTCGGCGAGCTTGCCGAAGCCGGTGTTGACACCGTAAACAGCCTGTCCCTCTTCAAGAATTTTCTCGATGACTTCGCGGGCCGCGTCCACGCGCGCCAGAACCTGGTCCGCGATTCCAGCCTGCCGCCCTTTGCAGGCGACGGCCTGAATTTCTTCGAGACTTAAGTTTTGTCCAGAGAGCAAAAGAAGCGATGGATGATTCATATAGGCCTTTCCATAGGGAGGAGCTGGCAGCGTTTGGCTGGTTGCCTGCTGGTCCGGCGCGGCCTTGGCAATCGAGTTTCCTGCGCCGGAGACTCCCCGCAGAAAGTTAAGCGATCGGATGCCTGAATGGCAAACAGCGCAATCCTCAATGTCCCAAAATCAAATATGCAAATCGTCAGCGCAGATGCGGCTGCCGTGTGAGCCGGCTGCAAATTCAAAGCCAAATGCGGTGGAGCGATTCGCCATGGTCACGGGCACGCTTACAATCTTCCTATGCATGAAGTTCTGGTGTATTCGCGGAAGGGATGCCATCTTTGCGACGTGGTCAAGGAGACGCTCGCGCAACTCTGTGGCGAAGCCGACTTTGAATGGCGCGAGGTCGATATCGATGCCGATCGTGAGTTGTGTGAGAAGTATAACGATGAGATTCCGGTGGTCTTCATCGATGGGCGCAAGGCATTCAAGTACCACATGGACGCACGCCGGTTCCTTCGCGCGCTGGCGGGGGCGCATGGCCCGCAGGACTCACCGCGATAAGTCTGCCGTGAACTCGATCTTGCCGTTCGATTCCCTCGAATTCAATCACTGTGAGTGTAGCGCGATCTCCTTCCGTCTGTTTCGATCGTTCGACGCCGGAACAGATTCAGATCTCCTGCTATTTGTGCCTTGGCGTTGCGGAATTAGCCCGCAGCATCTCTGTCCATGACTTCGTGGCAAAGTACGCGCCACATTGGTTAAGCGCATGAAAGTCGGTGGCAAGTTCCAGCAAAGCCGCGCCATCTTGAACCGGGAGCAGAGCGGAGGAGTAGTTCGGGCAGGGGTTGTCGTACGAATAAGGCACTTCGACAGGCGCTTGAATGGTGCTCCAGGGGCCGGATCCATCGAGCAGTGGATTCACAAAAAGCACTGTCCCATTCTGTTGTGCGACGGAATTGTCCGCGTTGTGCAACACCTGGCCGACGACGACAATGACTCCATTGGGCGACAGCGGCGAGGGGCTCCAGATATTTGCCGGGGCATGTTCAAAGTACTGCCCCTGAGCATTTTCAATTCGAGTGCCGGGATGGGAGGCTGGCCCATAGTTCCACCCATCTCGTGAGATACGATAATATGCCGCGCACTTATGTCCAGTTAGCGGGTCGCCGCAAATCTCGTAGGACATGAAGTAAACTCCCGTGGGCAGCTTGTTTACGATAATCATTCCGGGACGGTCCGCGGGAACCGTAGTTGCTACAACGTCGGAAGAGTCTCTCCATGTTACTCCGTCCGACGTGCGAATCTTAGATAATTTCTGGCTGCAACAGAGGTAGGTCTCATCGGACCAGAACATGACCAGAGAGCCGTCACGCGCCACTGAGAACTGGGGTTCCCAGAGTCCGCCCGAGCCTTTCTCTCCACGCCCCAAGACTGGAGTTGAATGATAAGTCCAGTGCGCGCCCTGATCGCTGCTTGTATAGACTTCGATTGCCGGAACGCCGCGGTGATGGGGATCGCTTGTGCTGCTTTCTGTTTGCGGGGATAAGGACTTCGGTACGTCTTCAAAGGAATAAGTGGCGGCGTAAAGAAGCGTTCCTGCCGGAAGGCTCCCCACGGCCTGCGGCAGCTCGTACAGTGTTTCACAACATCTCAGCCTGCTGCCCGGCCGCACGGGAGCCTTGCCGAGGAAGGTAAATGTCTTTCCGTCATCCTTGCTCTCGTATAACATGCCTGTCGTGCTGGCGACGATCCAGCCGTTTGCGGCCCGAGGTCCGTGAGCCAGACGGACCAGCCTTGGGTATCCCACGCTTCCCGGCAATAAGGTTCCATTCGCTGACCAGGAAGGTAGCGGAATCGTGAAAAGCAGAAGCAAGTAAGCAAGGCGAAGAAACTTTCTCCAATTCAGAAATTCGGCACTCTGGCGACGCTGCATCATAATCACCTCTTCGATTCTCACGGCAGTTTTTTGGTTGTTTCCTGTTGCAGTTAGATCGCGATCCTTGATCGATCCTCCTGCTTGGTCAATCGTTCAGCAAAATCATGTAACTTCCAGTAACTCCTGTTCCATGGTGCAATGAAGTCACCGCCATCCGGAGTCCGCCGCATCCTTTACTTGCGGCGGATCGAAATGACGGTGACGCTGGCGTGCGGCAGCCATGGCAGCGGGAGTGCTAACTGGCTTGCGCGGCGCAGCTCAGGCGTTTCGCGTAACATGGCAGCCTCGTGTTGCGCACTCCATAAACCAGCTTCGAAGCTGGGATTCTGCAGCAGCTCCGCCCAAAGTCCGTTGTAGGTGGAGTTGCCGATCGGCTCGAGAAACGTTCCGAAGATAGTGCGGGGAATCTTCGGTCCGTTTGTCACATCGGCGTGAATCTCGATGGTTGCGTTGGGCGGGATGGGTTGAACGACGGTTACCTGAGCATCGCCGCGCGTCGCCATGCCGGCCAGCAGGATTGAAATTGCAATCGTGCCGGCTGATACTCCCGCATATTGTTTCGCGAGCCTTCTGTTCATCTGCGTGTCTCCCGCATGTGGAGGTGGGTGAAAGGCTCTCAGGCCTTGCCGGACGCGAGTTGAGAGTCGATTCGTGCCGTTGGTTCGGGCGCGACGATTTGATCCGCGCCTCGTTCGGCGATGTCATGATGCTGCTTCCGTCGCTCGGAACGTAGTTGCAGCCTTTGATCTCTCCAAACTGCTGCATGTAGCGGAAGGCTTTTTCTTCGCTCCAGCGTGCATCGCGCAGGCGCCGCAGCGCCGCCGGCGCTTCGTCGAAAGAGGCCGCGGCGCCGGGTTCCAGCGCCGCCAGAGATGGCAGTACGAGGCTGCCACACGCGCCGCCCGCCATCGTTCGCAGTAAAGACCGTCGATTCATTCTGTCTATCTCCACAAAATCTGGATGGCGCCCGGCTTAACTCTGGCGGGCAATTACTCGGCGCCTCTTGCCGTCGGCTCGGAGGTGAGCTTCCGGATGAGCTCTCCTTCGTATGGGCGATACAACCGCCCGTCGGAATGGAAGATATCGTGGAACCACACCGGGGGCTCGATATTTACATAAGGCCGCTGCCACGAATCCCATGGAAGATAGGTTTGCGTCTTACCCGCGACCAATCCCCAGTTAATGACGCCAACATCATATCGCTTCGCAATGGGCAGCACGGTGTCGAACAGGCTGCCTACGCCGCGCGCCATGTACTCCGTGCAAATGATGGGGCGATGATAGGTCTCCAGTTTGCGGATCGACGCTTCAAAGTCTTCCGGCCAGGAGTAGTTATGAAAGGTAACAATGTCGGATTCTTCGAGCTGAATGCGCGCCACCGGCGATATCCGGCCATCGGGCGACCAGTTTCCGCCCCACACGCCGCTGGTCAAGGGCTGTTCCGGATGCGCCGCGCGCGCCCATGCAAAAGCCGTGGGCAGAAGCGCGATAACATAGCTAGTCTTGTTTGTCAGCTCGGATTTGCCGTAGGAGGTTTTGTTGGTGTTATCGGGTTCGTTCCAAATGTCCCACGCCAGCACCCGCGGATCGTGGGCAAACGCTCCCACCACCCCCTGCACATACCTCTGGAGCCGTGCCTGTTGCGCCGGATCGGCCAGCGCCGCCGCGCCCGGGCTCTGCACCCAGCGCGAATTATGAACTCCGGGAACAGGAGGGAGCTGCGGACCGAGCTTTGGGTAAGGATCCCAGCACGAATCGAAGAGCACGAAGATGGGACGGATATGATGACGCGAAGCAATGGCGAGAAACACGTCGATTCTGTGCGTGAAACCGGCAGGATCCTGCTGCCACGGCAGATCGTGCAGAAAGACGCGCATGGTGTTCATGCCGAGTGACTGGGCCCACCCCAGTTCGCGATCGATCTCTTTCGGATCGAAGGTCGCTGCCTGCCACATTTGCAGTTCGTTGTCGGCATCGGCCGGAATGTAGTTGCTTCCGACGAGCCATGGCTGCCGGCTGTACCATTGCTGCGCTTTTTCAGGCGGCCAGCGATTCGCGCCGGAGGCAGCCTGAGCGCTCAGCGGAGCTGCGGTGGCGCTGAGAAGCGATGCAGCCAGCACAAAGAGGACGGCGCCTGCACCTGTGGCATTGGCGACGCCTCGCCGGATCTGGGGAAATTTGCGGGAGGAAAATGCGTAAGGAGTCGGCAGTGAAGGAATAAGCCGGAATAGGGATCTCATCGGATCGAATCAACTTTCTATGAGTAAGCTTGACGGATTGAATGCGCGTGGTCCGCACCGTACGTGGCGGCGCGGAAATCGGATTTTTCTCCTCCTCAAAAGCAATACCGAGTTGCATCGAGGTTTTCAATAGTGCATTTGGCCCAAAAGCAATAGTGCATTTACACCACTCTGTCGCGCAGGATGAAGCACTGAGCGCCGCGTACGAATCTGAGCCGAGGCATAATGCATCGCAAAGCTATGCAATAATGTGCGAGGTAAGAACCATGACAGCGCGCAATATCTTCGTGTGGGCATGCGCCATTTCGCTCTTCGCGCTCCTGTTCGTTGTGGTTGCGTACAGGCGGGCTTCGCGTCCCAGGGTGATTGCCGTGGTGCCCGAAACCACGGCGCAGGAGATATGGGAGTCGGAGCACGCAGGCGCGGCTGATGCTGCCCATACCTTTGGCTGGACGGTGTACTGGAACGCTCCCAGCCGCGAGGACGATTTTCCCTTGCAGGCGCGCATCGTCCGGCGGGCCATTGCGCGCAATGTCGCCGGGCTCGTGCTCTCTCCCGATCACGATGTGGTTCTGATCAGCGCCGTGGAAGAGGCGCTGGATCAAGGGATTCCCACGGTCATCGTTGGATCGCCGCTGGGCATTTCCCCGGGCAACCGTCTCACCTTTGTCGTCAATGACGATGCCGCCACGGGAAGGCTGGCCGCCGAGAGAGCGGCAAAGTCACTCAAGCCGGGCGATGCGGTGGCCATTCTCGGGCTGAATCCCAATCTGCTCAGCTCCATCGCGCGCGCCAACGCCTTTGAGCAGGCGGCTTCCAGGCTTGTTCCCGGCGTGCGCTTCGAAGAAAAGCTCACGACCTCGGTCAGCTCCGCCGAGGCGGAAGAGGTCGCCGAAGAGGTGGTCCGCGCCGATCCCCGCCTGCGGGTGATTGTGGCGCTCAACGTGAGTCAGTCGCGCGCGGCCTTCGCCGCGTTGTCCAATATGGGCCTGACGGGGAAAATCCTGCTGATCGCCTGCGATCAGGATCTCGATCTGCTCTATCACCTGCGCTCCGGCGCCATTGATTCCGTGATTGCGCAGAACACCTACGCAATGGGCTATCAGGCGATTGAGTCCATCCACAAGCAGCTGACCGGAGGCCACGTCGAGCCGGAAACGATTGTTCCTCCCGTATTGATTACGCGCGAGAACGTGGATTCCGAAGCCGTGCAGCAGGTGCTTGATATGGACTGGAGGGTGCCGGAATGAGTCGTCGATCCGCGCTCTTGCGAAGGGCTGGATATCTGGCGATGGCGGCTGCTCTGGCGCTGCTGTGTGGCGTGTGCGGATGGGTCTATCTCCGGCTCGGCAGCACGCCTCCAACCCATGTGTACGAATTCAAGGGTGGCAAGCTCGAAGGCTACAACGCCTATGGCGGCGCATGGGAGGTTGTGAATGGAGCCGTCCACAACAACTCGGACGAGCGCGGCGCAAAGCTGGTCATAGGCTCGGCAAGATGGAAGAATTACGCGCTGACAGCGGATCTGAAATTCGATGGCGCGCACGGCGATATGGGCGTCATCGTCCGGTCGACGAACGAAGAAGAAGGCGTCGACGCTTACAACGGCTACTACGTCGGCCTGCGCACAACGGACGGAACGTTGATTATCGGCCGGTCCGATTACGGCTGGATGGAAGCGCGGCCCGTACTGATGCCGGGTGGCGTGCACGCCGGCATCTGGTATCGCATTGAGGTCGTTGCCGTCGGATGCAGGATTGCGGCATCTTCGCGGAACCTCACCACGAATCAGACCGCGTGGATCACGGTCGAGGAGCATTCTTGCGCGCCTGCGGGACGCATCGGCCTGCGCTCGCTCGCCACCGGCGGCACGTGGAGAAACATCGGGATAAGGCCGGCTGGGTTCAGCGATTACATGGAGATTCGCAGCCACACCGGCGTGGTTGGCCATCCGGAGTTTCCCAGGCGCGAGGCGGATTACAACCGCATCTTCCGCTTCAGCCCGTCCTACGCCACATCCGTAATGTCGCTGCCTGCCGCGGATGAGCACGCGAACCAGTTGTACCATACCGGCGACCTGCAAAACCTGTCGCGCAACCAGGATCATCCCGTCTCGATACGCGGCGTGGTCACGCTGGCGAATCACGATCTTTATGTGCAGGATGCGGAGGGCGGCGTCTTCGTGCCCAGCCCGCACATGCCCCTGCTCAATGTGGGCGACGAAGTCGAGG
The DNA here is from genome assembly GCA_049977045.1 of Occallatibacter sp. Lineage (GTDB taxonomy): Bacteria > Acidobacteriota > Terriglobia > Terriglobales > Acidobacteriaceae > Telmatobacter. The sequence continues at coordinate 11,340 of JBMFHB010000055.1, read as the reverse complement.
TGACCGGGCACGCCGAGCGCGGCCTTTACAGTTCCACGATCAACGACGGGACGGTGCGGCTGCTGTGGAACGGCTCGCCAACTCCACCCATCGTCATCACGCCGCTGCAAGCCGCATCGGGAACTTACGACGCCAGGTTTGTCGAGACAGAGGGCCGTCTCACCGCAATCCGGCAGTGGGGATCGAACGAGCAGGTGCTGGAGCTGATCGGAGGCGGCCAGCCCTTCAGCGCGCTCTACGAGAACCAGCCCTCCAGTTCGCTCCCGCCGCTTGAGATCAACAGTCTGCTGCGAATTCGTGGTGTCTGCGTGCTCAACCGCAAAGTGACGCGTGAGATCACGCCCTTCGCCATCCTGCTGCGATCGAGCGACGACATTCAGATCATTGCGCCTCCTCCGTGGTGGACGCCGGAGCACGTGGCCTTGCTCTTTTTGTTCCTCATCGTATTCGCGCTGCTGGTGCAGCTCCTTTATTTCCGCATGAGGACGTGGCAGGCCGGCATCATTACCGAGGAGCGCGAGCGGCTGGCGCATGACATTCACGACACCATGGCGCAGAGCTTCGCCGGTTTGGGCTACCAGATTCAAGGCATCCGCAGCACCGTGCTGCGCAAGGACCATGCCGACGTGAAGACCATTGCCGACCAGTTGGACGTGGCGTATCAACTGGTCAGCAAGTCCCACGAGGAGGCCAGCCGCACCATCGCCATGCTGAATGCCTCCGCCCCCGACATCCAGAACGAGCTTCCGGATCTGCTGGCCAATACCGCCAGGAAGATTGCGGGAGACCAGATCGACATCAGGGTCGCGGTGGAAGGAACTCCGTTCCGTCTCGATCTGCAGCTCGCCAACTCGCTGCTGCACATCGGCCAGGAGGCCATTACCAACGCCGCGAGCCACGCCGGCCCGACGACGCTCAGCGTGATTTTGCGCTACCAGGAGCCGCAAGTGGAACTGATCGTGGAAGACAACGGGTGCGGCTTCGATGCGACGCAGGCAAGGGCCGGCCTTGGCATTCTCGGTATGCGGAAAAGGGCGCGGGTCGCGGCAGGCCAGTTGCAGATCTCAAGCGTGCCGGGCCAGGGTACGCGGGTCCGAGTGGCGGCTTCGTCTAAACCGGCTACCTTGCGCGCGGGAATCCTGGCCACTACGGCCGAAAGGCTTCGTGCCCTGATGAAGTGGCTGCGTGTCGGCTGATTGGCTACGAATTTGATTCCTTAGTCGTCAACACGGATCAGTCCGCGCTTGATGGCCGTTGTCGCTGCTTCGGTCCGGTCGGTGGCGCCCAGCTTGATCAGGCAGTTGCTCACGTGATTCCGGGCCGTCTTGTCGCTGATGAACAGCTTCTGCGCGATCTCCTTGTTGGAGAGCCCCTTGCATACCAGAGTGAGCACTTCCAGTTCGCGCTCGCTCAGCTTATCGCGCCCGATGGTTCCCATCAGCCGCTTGGAAATCTCGTCGGGGATGAAGCGGCCATGCGCATGAAGTACATGCACGGCCTTGACGATCTCCTCCTGCGGCGTGCATTTGACCAGATAGCCCATGGCCCCGGCCTGGATGGCCTTCGAGATGGATTCGTCTTCCTGATAGTTCGTGAGCACCAGGATGCGCGCCGAGGGCCACACGCGCCGCATCTCGGCGATGGCGTCCGAACCGTCCATTCCCGGCATCCGCAGGTCCATCAGCACGACCTCCGGATCGGTCTCCTCGACCTGGCGCAGGGCGTCGGCGCCGGAATCGGCCATCGCCACCACCGTGATGTCGTCTTCGCTCTCGAGCATGGTCTTGAGTCCCATCCGTACCACAGGATGGTCGTCGACAATCATCACGCGAATAGGCTTTACAGGATTGGCCATTGCAGGAGTCCCCGAATCACAGATTATCGCCGGACGAAGGCGCGCGCCAGCGTTCGGCTGCAAAAACGCCAATAGTTCATCTGTACTACTGAAATTTGGTGCTTCCGCCACCTTGTATAAGCAATCGCAAAAAACATATTGTGCTTGATGGCTGGAGATAGGCAATTCCGGCTGCTACGAACAATCAATATCGCGGTTCCATCTGCGTGAGGTTGCACTTTAACCTGGAGGCAATACATGCGAAAGAAATTCAACATGAAGAGGTTGCAACCTCTTCGTTGCGCCACGGCGTTTCTCGTGTGCGTCTTCGCCGCGCTCCCATTCTTTACAAGAAGCGCGAGCGCCCAAGACTACCGCGCGAAGCTGACTGTTACAGTAACGGATAGCACCGGGGCCGTGATTCCCGGAGCCGCCCTGCAACTGACGCGCATCAGCACCGGCATCGTAACGCCGGCAAAGACCGATGCCACCGGAACCTTCATCTTTCAGTTTCTCGAACCGGATACATACTCCCTCAAAGCTTCGGCAGCGTCGATGAACCCGTCGATCGTGACCGGAATCGCGCTGCAGTCCTACGCTGCCAGCAGCGTTTCCGTCGTCCTGAAACCTGCTTCGGTGAGCGCGCAGGTGACGGTGACGGCCGAAGGGGCGCTGCTTGAAACGCAAACCGCGTCGCGCGCCTTCAACATCACCAACCAGACGGTCAAGGAACTCCCCGTCATCAACGGGAACCCCGTCTTGCTGGGCAACTACATTCCCGGCGTGCGCATTCGCAATCTGGGCATCTATACCGAACCGTGGACCGTCACCTCGCAGTACATGATCAACGGCGGTCTGATGTACCTGAACGAGTTCCAGATCGACGGCGCGCCGAATGACGCCGAATTCGCCAACAACACGTACGCCTACACACCGCCGCAGTTTGCCACCAAGGAGTTCTCGGTCAGCTCCAACAACTACGACGCGGAATATGGCCACACCAGCGGAGGCGTCGTCAACCTCAGTACCCTCTCCGGTACCGATCAGTATCACGGCATGGGCTGGAGCAACTTCCGCCGTACCGGCTGGGATGCCAACTCCTTCCAGAACAAGTACGAGAATTCCGTCAACGGCACCAAATACGGAACGCCGTTCAACACGGAAACGCAGCTTGGATTCCAGGTCGGCGGGCCCATCGCGATTCCGCATCTGGTGGCTCAGTCCACAAAATACAAGCCCTACTTCTTCTTCGCTTTCGACCACTATACCGAGCTGCTGCCGCGCAGCCTGCTGCTCTCCTATCCCACCGCGCAGATGCGCACCGGCGATTTCTCCCAGTTGCTCAACCAGCCAGGCTATCCGTCCATCACCATCAACGATCCGGACAGCGTCCATCAGAATACCCAGGGCGTCTGGGTGCGCGATCCCTTCCCGGGCAACATCATCCCGGCGGGCCGGCTCAACCCGGTCGCAGTGCAAGTTGCCAAGCTGTTCCCGACAGTCGGCGCCACACCCACCGGACAGCGCGTCGGCACCAGCAACCTCTCCATCCCCAACAACTACTTCAACTGGCACTTCTATAACCTGCTCGGCCGCTTCGACTTCAACGTCGGCGACAAGTACAAATTCTACCTGCGTCCTATCCTGGCCAAATTTACCGAGGTCAGCAACGCCGGCGGAATTGTCGGCCCCGGCGAAAACGGCGGCGACTTCTCTCGCGCATCCCGCGGCTTTCTGTTCGACTTTGTCGATGTCGTCAACCCCAAGACCGTGCTGAATTTGCGCGCAGGCTACACGAACTTTGCCGTGGTATGGACCAGCCCCGCGAACCAAGGCTTCGATCTTACCAAGCTCGGCCTGCCCTCAAGCCTCACCACCTCCCTGCAGCAGCCGTCGCTCTTTGGCCGCTGGAATTTTAACGGATATAACGGTATGGGCTGGTTCGCCAATACCGAAGTTACGGGCACCTACTCGCTGCAAGGATCGTTGTCGCGGTCCATGGGCAAGCACAACCTGCGTATGGGCGCCGATCTTCGCCTGATCCGCTTCAACTTCTACAACCCCGGCACGTTCACCTTCAACAACGGGCCGGACTGGACGGAAGACACCTGGAACACTCAGGATGCAACGGCAGTGACTCGAAGCGGCGACGGTTTTGCCACCTTCCTGCTTGGCACGCCCACCAGTGGCAACGACACTATCAACGCCAACGAGCAGATCTCCAGCAAGTACATCGCTCCCTGGGTGCAGGATGACTGGCGCGTTGCTTCGCACCTCACCATCAACCTCGGCCTGCGCTACGATGTGCTGACCGGTCCTGTCGACCGGAATAACCGCCTGGTTGTCGGCTTCGATCCGACCGTTCCCAATGCCGTGCAGCAGGAGATGCCAGGCAATGCGGCTTCGATCCTGCCCGCGGCGTCGAACCTTACCGGCGGATTGGTTTATGCCGGCATCGACGGAGGAACCCGCGAAGCTGTCGCCACCGTCTACAACAACATTCAGCCACGCTTCGGCTTTGCGTGGCAGCCGATGAACAGGCTCGTCGTTCGCGGCGGCTACGGGCTGTTCTATACCAACTTCCAGACCAACGGAATGATGAATCAGCTTGGCTTCTCTTCCAACACGCCTCTGGTCGATACCCTCGACAACGGCATTCACCCCATCGACAACCTGCTCAATAACCCATTCCCAAGTGGATTGATTCAGCCTACCGGCGCTGCGCTGGGAACCATGACCGGCGTAGGCACCAGCCTTTCGGTCTACAACCATCACTACCGCATCCCCGATGCGAACGAGTTCTCGCTGGGCTTCCAGTACCGCTTGTTCAGCAACGGCGTTCTCGATGTGGCCTATGTCGGCAACCGCGTGAATGGGTACGACATGAACTACAACGCCAACTACCCATCGCACCAGTTCTTGCAGACATGCTCGCTGGCCTATGGCGGTCCGAACGCTCAATGGAGTAACTGCTGGGCTGCGACGGCCAACCCGTTCGAGGGCGTTCCAGCCTTTACCGGAACCCCTTACTACACCAACACAACCAACCAGGCGTGGGACATGCACCGGCCGCATCCGGAGTTCCAGGACGTCACCGTCTCCGGCATGAACGACGGCCACATCTGGTACAACGGCCTCCAGCTCGACTATGACTACCACCTGCTCCACGGCGTCAGCTTCAACACCAGCTTTGTCTGGTCGAAGCAGATCGAGCAATGGGGCTGGCTGAGCCAGGATCTCAACCTTCGCCAGCGCAGCGTCTACTACCTTGAACTTCCAAAGGCGTTCAAGATCGACGGAGTCTTCCAACTGCCTTTCGGCCGCACTCGCCACTTCAACATGGCGAACAGCCGCATTGCCGATGCTTTCGTGGGCGGGTGGGATTTCTCGCCCATGTTCACCCTGCAAAGCGGCGAACCTGTTGCTCTACCGTCAGGCGCTCGTCCGCTGCCGCACAACAAATTTAACCGGAATCCCAACTGGAGCAATCGCAACCCGATCGGCTTCCTCGGCTGGGGCCACTGCGTGCTCCATCACCTGGCCGGCGGAGGCGTTCAGCCGCTGCCCACCAACACCGCCTATGGCGCGTGTCCCAGCGACACCAGCCAGTACGACTGGATCGTTTACGACACGCTGCCCAACGAAGCGATTGAAGGCTGGAACTCCGATGTCATCCTGATGAAGCCGATGATGCTTAGCGATGCTGCCCTGCAGAAGAGCTATGCCGTCCACGATGGCATGAACATCATCGTCCGGCTTCAGGCCCAGAACGTGCTTAACCACTTCAACATGCTTACGGCGCGTTTCAACTCCAACGCCTGGGATCCGAACTTCGGTTCCATCATCCCTGGACAGACGCCCACCGCGGACTCTCCGCCGCGCACGGTCAACGTTCAGGTTCGCTTTGCGTTCTAACTTCAAAGCGGGGTCCGTACGGTTGCGGACTCCGCACTTTTCTCTCATTGATCGGCCCAAAAGATTTGCATCGACTCGAAACTGTCATCCTGAGCGGAACGCAGCGGCGTCGAAGGATCTGCGGTTGCCTTTCGCGGAATTTGTGCAATTACTTAAGGGCCGGATCAATAAAGGAACTGGCGCATCCCGCTGCGCTCAACCATCAAGTTGAGATCATGCATCTCTACTGGAGTAAACCATGTTCAAGCTCCCAACACTCGTAGTTTTTCAGTCGCTTCGCAGTCCGGCCCTTCGTTCTCTTCGACAACTGCGCACGTTGGCTGTTGCGCTCGCGTGTGTCATGCTGATTGCGGTCGCAGTGCCTCGTTTCGCCGCCGCACAGGCGCAGACGGGCACGCCATTGAGCAACTCCACCGCGCTCTACGCGCGCGTGCTGCGGCTTTCGCACAACGCAAACGCTTCTCTGAACGGAGGCATCGTCGCCAGCGTCGTCGCATTTCCTTCAACCGGCGCGGAGGTGGACATCTACTCCAGCGCCAACGGCGCGCAGTTCACGAAGATCGGCGCCATCACGGATTCCAGCATGAAGGGCGGCCTCTGTTGCGGCACGCTCTACGAACTGCCCTCCAAGGTCGGAAATCTCGCTCCCGGAACTTTGCTGTGGTCCGGCTCCGTCGGCCAGAGTTCCACCACGCAGCCGATGCAACTGGAGGTCTATGCGAGTTCCGATCAGGGACACACCTGGACCTATCTCTCCAACTGCGCTACCGGCGCGACGATTGGAACCACGGCAGGTGGTCTGTGGGAGCCGCAGTTCACCGTGGCCAGCGACGGCGCTTTGGTCTGCTTCTACTCCGATGAGCAGCAGGCCGGGCACAGCCAGTTGATTCACCAGGTCCGCTCCTACGACGGCATCCACTGGCAGGACTCCACCTTCACCATTGCCAGCACCGTCCAGGCCGATCGCCCCGGAATGGCCGTCGTCACCAAGCTGCCCAACGCAACCTACTTCATGAGCTACGAGCTCTGCGGACCGGCAGCCTGCACCGTCTTCGACCGCACCTCGCCCGACGGCTGGAACTGGGGCGACCCGACCAACATGGGCAACAGAGTGGTCACGGCTGCCGGGCAGTGGCTGGAGCACGCACCCACCAACGCATGGGCGCCCTCGGTGGCCTCTGCCAACGGAACCATCCTGCTTGTGGGACAGATGATGTACGACAGCGATGGCCAGGTCTCCAGCGGTAACGGCGTGACGATCTTGACCAATCACACTGTGGACGGCACCGGAGCCTGGAGCACAATGCCTGCTCCCGTCCAGGTCCCCAACGCCTACAACAACTACTGCCCCAACTACTCCTCGCCGCTCCTTCCATCCGTGGATGGGCAGAGCGTTCTTGAGTTCGCGTCCGCTTACAACGGCAGCACCTGCGAGATGTACTTCGGAACCGGGCCGATCCTCGCCGGTACGCTTACGCCCACTGTCACGGTGACGCCACCCGCCGGCAGCACGACCACGGCTCAGGCCGTCAGCGTGACGGTTTCCGTCTCGGGTACTTTGGGCGTAACTCCCATTGGCGCCGTCACCATCAGCGCAGGCAACTACACCTCAACGCCCGCAACACTGACCAACGGCACAGCCACGGTGACCATTCCGGCCAATGAACTCTCCGCAGGAACCGTCACACTCACGGCTAACTACAGCGGCGACGCAAACTATACGCCTGCGAGCGGATCGGCTCCAGCTACCATTACACAGGCGCCCACCTTCAGCATCTCCGCGCCCAGCATGACTCTCAAGCGGGGCTCAACCACAGGCAATACCGCGACCATTACGGTAACTCCGGCCGGCGGATTCACCGGCACGGTAACGCTCTCGGCCCAGATTGCCTCAGGCCCCGCCGGCGCGACGCTCGACTATCCGACTCTTGCCTTTGGCGCCTCAAACATGGTCAGTATTACGAGCGCTTCGCCGGGCACGGCCACGCTCACCATCCTGACCACGGCAGCCGCGAACACCCAGGCGCGGAACGCTGGCCGCCGAGGCAGCCGCTTCGGGGCCGTCTCGCTTTGCTTCATCCTCCTCGGACTTCCCTTCACGATCCGCCTGCGGCGCTCCGGAGCCCGCTTCCTGGTTCTTCTGCTGGCTTCCATCGTCATTGTTGCCGGAGGCATCTCGGGATGCAACGGGAATGGCGGAAGTTCCACTGTCGCCGCTCCGCCAGGCACCCTTCCGGGAACTTACGTCATCAACGTCAGCGGCTCCTCGCCAAACGCCAGCGCGACAGGCCTGTTTACGCTGACTCTGCAATAGCTTCACACTCCGAACTGTCGGGAATCGGCAGAGCCCGGTGGCTGGCAGAGCGCCCGCGATGTCAAATATCGAGGGCGGCTTCCAAAGGTGTTCTCCGTTGTGCCTCCCCAAAAAGAACTGGCGCGAACCTTCAGGATTCGCGCCGGTTCTGGATTCCGATGGTGCAATCTCCTCGGAGATTGCACCATCATGTTTTGCGCCCCGGAATTTTCCTGGCTGGATTCAAGTCTCCCGTCGCCGTGCTGCTTCGCGGCCATCAAACCAAATGGGCAGGCAATGATCCGTACAGGATCGGCTACTGCGGCTTCTGCGCGGGTGTTTGATCCGCCGCATCCGGGGCTGTCGGCTCCTGTTGCTGAGCTGCTGGCGGGGGTGCTGGCGCGGTAGTTGACTTCGCTGGCGCAGTCTCTGGCGCTGCGGGTGCGTTTGCCGAACTCGCTGGCGCTGAAGATGTCTCCGCAGGCGCGACCGCTGGATTTGCTGGTCCAGTTGCCGGTGTTGCCGGTGCGGTCTCTGGCGCTGCTGTTGGCGCTGCCGTCTCACCTGGCGCTGCCGCCGATGCGGGTACAGGCGTTTTTCCTGACGTCGCAAGCCGCGCTACCGGCAAGGGTGTTACCGGCAGCGTGAGCGTCTGCACCGTTGCGGGATCGTCGCGCAGCTTCATGTAGAGAACACCGTTCACGGGATGCGGAACCGCAATCTGATCGCTCATGAACTGCGAAGGCACGTCGGTGGGATTGTCAAAATCCGGCGTAGCGGAAAACGAAGTTGCCAGAAAGAGGTTGCTTCCGCTCAACACGCAGAACTTCGCCGGCGAGCGGGGGCAGCGCAGGGTCGTGAAGTCGGGCAGGCGCACAAGCGTGCCGAGCGGCAGCCAATCGCCGGTTGTGCCGTTCTGCGCAATAGCTCTGACGCGCACCGGGCCAAAGGCCGAGGAGCCAAATCGGGCCAGCGGCTTCAGACTGCCGACCGCGGTTTGAGCGTCTTCGAGCATCAGACTGCCGTCGCTCAGCGACAGCATTGTGTGGAAGCTATCGTCGGCTGCGGCTACTTCCACTTTTTCGTCGCGCGGGAAATTCTGCGGCACAACCGACTTCAGAAAGAAGATCAACCGCTCGTCGATGGGCACGTCATTTGCACTGCCTAGCTGCACGGGAGGTTCCTGCGTCGATCCACCGTTCTGCACACCCTTGCTCAGCAGGTCAATCTGCGGCCGCGGCGGACCCACCGTCACCGGTGTGGTCAGCGTGCGGCCGTCTTTGAGCTCCACCCGCGCCACGTAGCGTTTGCCGGGCGCCAGGTGCGCCGTCGATTCGCTTGCCGTCAGCGGCAACTCATCCAGGTTGCCCTCCCGGCGCAGAGCCGCCGGCGTAAAAACGACGCCGTCAACCCGGGTTCTGGCGACCTCGTCCAGCCGCGTGCCCTTGAGCAGTGCGGTCTTGTCGCCTGCGTTGAGCGTAAGCCCCTCAAGCGAGGCCGCTGCGTCGTAAGCCACCATCGAAAGCCGATCCGGTTTGGCGAGCCCAAATTGATAGATGGCGACGTCGACCGGTCCCGGCGCCGCATCGTTCATGGGTGCGGTCGCCTCCAGAACGCCGGGCTTGGGCGACTTCCACTGGAGCGGCAGCTCCTGACTGCCTGCCCTCTCTTCTTCCACCTTCTCCACGCACACCGTGGATGGGCCGTCAAAGTGCAGCGTGTCGTCGCGGCCCACGACAAGCGCCGACCGGTCGGAGGCCGCCAGCGTCCACATTCCGGGCTCAGGCGCTACGAGTTGATAGTGCGGACCCTCCCAGTCGTCGAATCCCCATTTGCCGCGCATCACGGCCGTCAGTTCGCCGCCCGGAATCTGCGGAAACGGCTGTCTCAGCACCATGCCTCCACGGCCCGGATCGACGGTTGCGGGCAGGTCGAGCGCCTTGTGCTTGCCGTCGCGTGGTTCAATGTGCAGATACAGGTCGTGCGCCAACCCGGAGGCAAACACGATTGGCGCGCCTTCGGCGGGAAGCACCAGACCCGGCTTCGTTGCGCACAAACTCTCGCTCGAATTCACTGGATGCAGCGGTTCCGGCTGCGAGGGCCCCACGGACGGCAGCGCCACCACCACCACGGACTTGGGATTGACGAACGATGGCGGCATATTGAGCCGCAGGTTCATGCTGTCGGCCTGCGGCAGCGCCAGCGCGGGAATGTACTGGAAGTGCGCGGTGTGGAGCGAACTGAGAATTCTGACCGTATCCACAATGGCGCCAACATACGGGCTATAGAGGCCGCTTCCCGCTACATTGGTGAAGCTCAACTGGTTCATCAGGTCAAGCGTCGAACCGCTCGTCAGTTGGCTTACCCGCGACTGCGCGTTGGCGTTGTCCAGCACCATGCCCTCGGAGTTTTGTGACAGACACGACACCTGTTGCATGGCAGGCTTCAAAAAACAGCTTTCGTCGATTTTGATGCCCAGGCTCCGCGCCGCCATCTCGGCGCGCTTCTTCAGTGCCGCGGGATCGGACTGCGATGTTTCCTTCACATCATTCAGATAAGTCTCCAGCCGCATCCGTTCCGAACTTGCTGCCTGCAGATCCTGAGCGGCGCGTACAAACGAGCCCGGCCGGCCACGCACCGTGTTGCGCAGGGTGTTAAAGTCGCCGCCCGTGGCCGGCGCCAGAAACAGCAGCGCCTGCTGCGCCCCCGCTGGAACCTTGACGAAGACGCCCTCGTCGCGGGCGTCGCGCGTCCAGGTTTCCACGCGCGTAAACCACTCTGGTGGAGGCGGGTTCGTCGATCCCCTCAGAAATGCCACCACCAGTACGAAGTGCGTGGCCTGGTTCTCCGGCAAATCGGGGTGAATCCACAACCGGTCGCCGGCGAGAAGATTGGGAGTCTCGGAGATCGGCAACGTCACATCGCCGCGCTTTACGTGCACATCGACTTTTGGACCGGAAAGATCGAACGGTTGGCCCTCGGCGCGAAGGAGAGAGATGACCAGGAAAAAAATCGGCACATACCGCAAAAAGCAGCGCATATATCTATTCTACGAAGGCCAGAACAAAAAGATAGCGTGCGGCCTGGCACCCAGATTGAGCGCATGAGCGAAAATCGGGCCGCATTGCCAATTCCCTCTCTCTTTGGCCTCTGGATTGTCTTCCGCAGTCCCCCCTGAAAAATAGCCAGGACGCCGTCGTGTTCGCTTTATCAATCTCGATAGTGGGGTAGCTGCCTGAGTACAGTAGACTCTACATATAGTGGTCACTGATCCTCCGACTTCGGAAATTTACCCGCC
>JBMFHB010000054.1:0-24477 GCA_049977045.1 Occallatibacter sp. | reverse complement strand
CGCAGCGACGAAGAATCCGAGGTTGCTTTTCGGGTCTATTCCTCACGCAGACCTTCGGTTTGGCAGGCTGATTTCACGCGACTACGCCGCAAGGGGCGAAAGACAACCGCAGATCCCTCACTCCGTTCGGAATGACACTGCTCGATGAGTGGAGTCGGGATGCAAGGAAAGCAGGACTCCTTGTCCCAATGCGTTTGCCCTGGGCGGCATGCCGTCTTCCCGGCTACCGACCGTCCAAGACTCCGGACACATGCTTCAAGGCCGGGCAGGTTCAAGGCTGCGCAATCTCCTTCACAGCAGAGCGGCATCCGCTGCTACCACTGCACGCCGGGATAGAGGCTGGGTATGCGATAGGCGTGGTACTGGTCAGCTTTCGGCGTTGTGGCCTGCCACACCACTTGCAGCTTTTGCGGGTCAAGTTCCTGCACGATGGCGCCGTTTGTCGGTGCGCAAAAATCCACTTCGTAGTCGCCGTTGGCCAGCAGATCGCCGTTGCCCCCGAAGAAGCTGAAGTATGTGTCAGGCGGTACGTAGTGCTGAATCATGGTGGCCGTCATGGTGCTTTCGTTCACTTCAAGCAGCGGCATCGTGGAGTAACATTGCGCACTGGAAGGCGCGTATGGCTTGCAGTACACCTGACCCGAGGGAAAAGTCCTGTCGTTGCCGTTGTCCATCATTCCGATGCGGAAGACGCCGCTGGTGTTGGATGTGAAGAAGTTCATGCCGTGCTGCGCGTAGAACCAGTCGGTGGGATCTTTCGCGCCCACGAGCTTGAAATCTCCCTGATAGCCCAGTCTCCACATGACATCGCCAGAGCCCGTGCCGTCGAGGAAATCGATCTTGATGATCCAGTTCTGGTGGCGCATCGAAAGCAGCAGGTTGCCATCGTCGGAATAAAGCATGTTGTTCGAGTGCGTCCAGTCGTAGATGGTCACTTTGTTGCTGGTGATATCGAAGTTCATCGGATGGCGATTCACGTCGAGATGGTCGAAGGCGCTCCACACCCAGTCGGGGTTGAAGTTCTTGTCCACGTCGACCAGCGCGTCGCCGATCACGGGGACAGTGCCGGTGATGCCCGTCAGATTACCGATGTTGCGAATGTAGGTGGCCAGCAGCACAAAGTGGCCGTTGGGCAATGCCAGCACATCGTGGTGGAAGCTGCCCAACTGCATCAGGTTGTCCGCGGCGTCACGCCAGTTCCCCGCGGCCAGTTTCTGGTTCAGTTGATCCATGGTCAGACTTTGGACGGTGTTGCCCGCCAGGTCGATCTCGCGGATCTCGTTAAAAGTACCGCTGGGCAGCGTAACTGGGTTCATCGAGGAAAGATAGGAGATCAGCGTCAGCAAGTTGCCGTTGGGGAGCAGTTGAATGCCCTGCAAAAAATCGTTGTTTCCGTGCGTATAGGCGTAGGTCCAGATGACGTTGCCCTTCAGGTCGGTGGCGAAGGCCTGCGTGTCGGTCGGAGGAACGAGCGTATTCCACATCTCGATGCCGGATTGAGGCGTCGCACCGGTGGTTGGAGTGACGTTGACCGGTGAGGTAACGGGCGGCACGGATGTGTAGCAGGTGTGGTCGGCGTCGGTATAGGTGGCCCCGTTCGAGAGCGTCACCTGGGCGCGCATGTGATAGAGCGTGGATCCCTTCATGCCGGCGACGTAGATCTGCACGTCTCCGCCATTGGTCGAAGGGGTGGGAACCTGCCAGGTTTCCAGTCCGTAGCTGGTGGTGGTTCCGAACTCGACGCTCATCTTGCCCGGAGAAGGCAGGTAGAGCGAGTACTGCGCCACCAGCGGGCTGAGAAGTTGGAAGGGACAGGTAACCACGGCGGGCTGCATGATGGACACCACTGCCGTGGCATAATTCTGCTGCGCCGAGCCGGAGAGCGCCACGGTGACAGTGACGTTTTCGCTCTGCGTGATGGAAGCCGGGGCGGTGTAATTTCCGCTGGCGCTCACTGTGCCGGTAGCCGCGCTTCCGCCCTGAACCCCGTTGACGAGCCACTCGGTCTGGCCGCTTCCCGCAACGGTGGCGTTAAATTGAAAGGTCTGCCCCGGCGCCAACGCTACATATTGCGGCGAAATGGTCACGGAACCGCTCTGGCCGGCGGTGGGAGGCGGAGCCGATGGAGGCGTGGGAGTGGGCTGTTTGGGCTGCGGCTGCGTCAACTGGAACTGGGCATTGCACCCCGCCAGAAGAGCCACGAACACGAGCGGCAGAAAAGCTCCGCGGCTCACAATCAAGGTGCGGACTGCGCGCACGGTTGCCGGCGCGCAATGTATTGGAGATGCGAGCTCACGGGGGATGGAGCGACGCAATTGCGGCTTTGCTTTCACGGATGAAGAACCCTATGGCGCTCCTTTTCGGTGGAGCACCGCATAGCAGGGCCATCAATCGGAGCCCGGAAACGGAACTTGCGGAGCCGTTGACGGCGAAACGCGCCCACCATCCCTTCACCCCCGAAGAGGCGAAGGAATGGGCACAAAAGGTTAATCTTCAAGCAGTCGAAAACCCAGGGTCGGCATTCGCGGACTCAAGCGCTGGCTTGTCACCATCGGATGCCGATTGTGATCGGTAGCAGTTTGGTGTCTGGGTCGATGCTGACGGGAGCCAGGCCATTGGCCGACTTGGACTTGATGGCTGGCGAAAGCACATCCAGGTAACGAACCTCGGCAAACAATCGGGTACGGCTTTGACCGTACATGCCGCCAAAGCGGTGCTGATAGCCGCCGCCGATATTGAAACCTCCCTGGTTCGAGGAGATGTGGCCGACCACCTGATTGGTGGTTCCGCAACTGTAGTAGTAGTAGAAGTAGCCGCAGCTTATGCTCGGGTTCGTGAAGTCTGTCAGCTTGCGGTAGAAGCCGCCTCCACCAACGGCGTAGAGATCATTGCTCGACTTGGGAAAGAAGTCGTATTCCGGGTCGACGGTGAACGACCAGATATGGTAGTGGCCACCGTTGGCTCCCGTTTCCGCAATGACAGCTCCGGGAATCTTGTTGTCGAGGAACTGGTACTCGATGTAGGCAGCCAGGTTCTGGGTGATGTTGAAGCCTCCGCCGAGCATGAAGCCTCCGCCCCAGGTGATATCTGCCTTGTCGCCAGCCGGGGCGCTGGCGCCTCCGCCGGCTTCAAAGGTAAAGCGGTGCCACAGCCCACTACTCCCACCGGAATAGCCTTTGCCGTTCCCGTACTGGCCCGCAGCCGCTCCACCCCGCGCGCCGAAGGCTGGCGCGGGAGCCTCAGGCAGGGAAAGGCTGGCAAGCTCGGTCATCCCCGACTGACTCGAAGAATACCCGGCTGAAGCACTGGAGTTGTTGGCAGAGGCGGACTGCCCGATTGCAACACCGGCTGCCCACAAAACCACTGCCGCAAAAACGCTGGCGTACCGAATCAGTGGCTTCCGACGCGTGAATGTCATGGCATTTACCTCGCGACAAGTCTCTCTTATCATCAGGGAGATCACTCTCCCAGTCAATAAGTTAGAACCCAAATCCAGACAAAGGTTGCCCGGAATCTTCCAGGAATGGCCACAATGGCCATGCCGGTGCCTGGCGATCCGGTGAGGCGCCGCAACTTCAAAGGCCGAAGCGATCGCTCCGGCCTTTGGCTGAGTTGCTAACTCGTAGGCTTGCTGCGCTTATCCCTGAATATCGAACTGCTCGGGATGCAGGGTGGGATCGCTCTTGAGCAGCAGATTGCGTCCGATCAGCTCCTCAAACTCGTTCAGCCAGCGTGCGTTATTGCTCTTGAGCACCTTCACCGTTTCCGGATGCACGCGCAGCATCACATCGGGATTCTCGAAGTGCTTGCGCATTTTGCGCATCTCGATGTAAATCTCATTGCAAACGGTGGTTGGACTCTTGACCATGCCGGTTGCCTGACAGGTCGGGCAGGGTATGCTCAACGTGCGCTCCAGCGACTGCTTGACGCGCTTGCGCGTGATCGCTACCAGTCCGAAGTCGTTGAATTGCAATACTTTAGTTGGAGCGCGGTCGCTCTTCAGGGCCTCTTCGAGCGCCGCCATGACCTTGTAGCGGTTCTTGCGCTCGTCCATGTCGATGAAGTCGATCACGATAATGCCGCCCAGATCGCGCAGGCGAATCTGGCGCACGATCTCCGGCACGGCATCGAGGTTGGTCCTCAGGATCGTATCCTCAAGCCGCGCGCTCTTGCCGACATACTTGCCGGTGTTGATGTCGATGGCGACCAGCGCCTCGGTCTGGTTGATGACGATCGAACCGCCGGACTTGAGCCACACCTTGGAGCGCAGGGCCTTCGAGATCTCGTCCTCGATGCCGAAGTGCTCGAAGAGCGGCGTCTCCTTGGTGTAGAGCTTGACGCGCCGCACCAGCGAGGGCGAGAAGCGGTTGAGGAAGCGCACAATGCGCTCGTAGTCGGCCTCGGAATCGACCCAGATGTTTGAGAAGTTGTCGCTCACCTGGTCGCGCAGGATGCGCTCGATCAGCGAGAGATCGTGATAAATCAGCGCGGGCGACTTTGACGACTCGGAACGCTGCTTGATGTCGTTCCAGAGATTCAACAGGAAGCGCAGGTCGGCGCGGAGTTCATCCTCCGACGCGCCATCGGCCGCGGTGCGCACGATGAATCCCCCGGAAGCCTCGCCGCGCTCATGCAGCAAAATGCGCTTGAGGCGATGGCGCTCCTCGTCGGAGGCGATCTTGCGGCTCACGCCCACATGGCTCACCGTGGGCATGAAGACCAGGAAGCGGCCCGGCAGGGCGATGTGGCTGGTGATGCGCGCGCCTTTCTTGGCGATGGGCTCCTTGGCGATCTGCACGAGAATCTCCTGGCCAGACTTCAAGAGGTCGGAGATGATGGGCAGACTAGAGGTCTGCGCCGAGCGGCGCGAGGGGCCGCGGCGCTGCTGTCCGCGCCCGCGCTGCACGCGATCGCGGCGATCACGGCCGCGCGAAGGCCGCGCGCTCGGTGCGGTCTCCTCTTCCTCGGCCGTTTCTTCTTCCTCGCCGTTGGGCTCGTCGAAGTTGCGCTGGATGCGATGATCGAGGTGCGCTTCCTGCAGCATCTCGCCAAAATCGCCGTTGCGCATATGCGTGGGCAGCGTCTCCTCTTCGTAGTCGTCCAGGTCGTGCGCCTCGGGCTTGTGACGACGCACGTGGTGCGCGCCATCGATCTCTTCACCCTCGATGACTTCCTCTTCCACAAGTCCCACACCCGGCGCATAGGTTGAAGCCGGAGCGGCAGCGGGCCTAACAGTCTCCTCTTCCCCGGCCTTCTTTTTCTTGCCAAAGCCAAAGATCCGGAAGCCGGTGGGTGACGCGGGATCGACGCGATGCGAGGCAGAGGCGTTTTGTGCGTTCTTCTCCGGCTCGGCTTCCCCCGGCGATTGGCGCGTGGTAGCAGGGGACTCGGCTACAGCTTCGGTTTCCGTTGGAGCCGACTCCGTTGTTTCCTCGAACTCGTCTTCGACCGCGATTTCGTCTTCGTCCGTTTCGGGTTCGACTTCGCTTGTCCGCGAAAACTCCCCGATGGCCCCTGCTTCGGCGGTCTCTTCTTCGAACTCGAAGTCCGCCTGCTTCGGCGCTTCCATCACTGGCGATGCTTCCTCAGACGAGGACGCAAACTCCTCGAACTCTTCGTCAACCGTCTGCTCCGTCTCAGGCGCAGTGAAGTCCGCAGTGAAGTCTTTGCTTTCCTCGCCGGTTTCAACCTCCGGTTCAGCAGGCCGCTTACGATGCCGCGAGAGCGACTCGCCGGGCAGCAAGCCGCTTCCGTCCCATGCGATCGGCGCCTCAACCAGCGTGGAGGGCTTTGAGGTAGAACTGGGACGCCGCGGCGCCGCGGTTTCCGCGGCCGCATTCTGCGTCTCGGACGCCGGGGTGCCGCCGTACTTCGAGAGCGATTCACCGGGCAGCACAAAGGCCGCAGCAGCCTTGTAGGGCTGCTTTGCCGGCGCCTCGTAAGGCTCGGGCGCGATTTCCTGCTCCTGGGGCGCTTCCTGCTTGATCTCAACGGTTTCTGCCGGCTCAGCGAAGCCTGTTTCCGCCTCGGCAACAGCCTCCGGAGCTGCGCTCTGGCCGCGCCCGCGGCGACGGCGGCGTCCACGCCAGCGGCGTCCGCCCTGCGCTTCCTGCTCCTGATCTGCCTCAGCCGGCGCGGAGATCGATGCGGGCTCCGGAGCAACCGCTTCAGTCGTGATTTCTTCCGGCGCGCCACGTTCATGCCGGGATTCCTGACGCCGTCCGACGCGCTGGGCCTGTGCCTGTTCCGCCTGCCGCGAGCCCTCGCGGCCGCTGCTTTCAGGAACGCCATGCGGGTGACGCACCTCGCGCGGGGCGTGGCCAGTGGCAGCAGCCTTCTCAAGCTCGTCGGTCTCCTCCTGGTCTTCGAGATCCATGAAGTCGGTAACGTAGAGGAAGGCATCGCGCTCAAGGCCAAGGTCGACAAAAGCCGACTGCATGCCGGGCAACACCCGCGTCACGCGCCCGTTGTAAATGGAACCCGCCAGGGTGTACTCGTTCTCGCGCTCGTAGTAGATTTCGGCGAGTTGATCGTCTTCGAGAATTGCAAGCCGTGTTTCATGCGGCGTGCTAGAGATACAAATTTCCTTTGCCATCGTACCTTTCCGTCCGGCAGCCTCTGGCAGCCGGAGCCTGCGGCAAGGTTCAATGGACGCGCGCGAAGATGGCAGGCGAGGCGATGAGCAGAGAACCGCTAAGGCGATCGAAGAACGGCCGATGCGCGGCTGCCAGCCTCATGGGCGGCGAACCGGGGCACAAAAGCCGAACAAGTTGCTGGTTGCGGTCATCCTGATGCAGAGTGATTCGGGCGGCCGCGGCCGGCGAATATGCCGTGCGGGTCGTTTGATCGGAAGCGTGCGCAGGGAAGTTCGTAGTGGCGCCCGCCTGCTTCGACCGGATTGCGCGATCCTTGCCCTCGGCAAGCCGCGAGCCATCCCGCATCTCATCACGGCCGATTCCGGTCGCTGGAGCGGAGCGGCTTTCCCGTCTCTGCGTGCTCATAAATCCAATCCTGCCAGGCGCGATCCATGGGACCAGAGCCGGCGAAATACATGTAAAGTCTTGCTCTTGCAGCCCGAAGCAATCTTGAATCGTTCGCGGGCCGCACACAACAATACCTGCGACTGACAACACCTGGACCCTCTCGGATCGAGATGCGTCAGTTGACGAACCGGCGCATGCGGACATTCATCGCCACGCCCAGCGCCAGGAACGTAAACAACACCGAAGATCCGCCGTAACTCAATAAAGGTAAAGGGATTCCGGTGACGGGCATCAACCCTATGACCATGCCAACGTTGACCGCGATCTGGAAGGTCAACACAGCCACAATCCCCATGATAATGAGAGAACCGGGCAGGTCGGAGGCTGTTTGCGCGTTCTGAATCAAACGCATCAATATTAGGAAGTATAGCAGCAGCACAAAAATCGCGCCGATAAAGCCATGCTCCTCGCTCAGGGCGGCAAAGATAAAGTCTGTATAGGGAATGGGCAGGAAGTATCCCTGCGTCTGGGTGCCCTTCTCCGATCCTTTGCCCCATATTCCACCGGATCCCACGGCAATCTCCGATTGGAGCACCTGGTAGCCGGCGCCGCGGGGGTCGTTCTGAGGATTGACGAAGCTGGTCAGGCGAGCCTTTTGGTAGGGTTTCAAAAACCTTCCACTTGACCACACTCCTCCGGCGAGCACAGCGCCGGAGAGAAGCAGAATCAGTCCCTGACGCAGGTTGAGCCCGCCCAGAAACAGACCGGCCACCAGAATCGGCAAATAGGTAAGGGTCGTTCCGAGATCGGGCTGTTTCAAGACCAGCAGCATGGGCAAACCGACCAGAGCAAAAGCCTTGAAGATCTCCTTCCACGTCACGTTGCGCCCGCCCAGATTGGCAAAATAGCGCGCCACGATGAGCACCAGCACCAGCTTGACGTACTCGGAGGGCTGCACCAGCACGGGACCGAGCCTGATCCAGCGGCGTCCGCCCAGGGCTTTGTGGCCCAGTGGCGACAGTACCGCAACCAGCGTCAGGAGACCGGCTCCATAGGCCCACGGGGCCCAGTCGATCACGCGATGATAGTCGATCTTGGCGAAGGCAAACATGCCGGCCACGCCAGCCGCAACCCAGAAGATTTGCCGTGTGCCAAAGCTCGAAAACCGGGTGTGCAGCGTGGCTGAGTGCACTTCGACCACCGAAACCGCGCAGAGCATCAGCACCAGCAGCAGCAGCCACCAGTCGAAGTCGCGAAAGCTCAAGAAACGGCGAAGTGGCATGGCGCTACGGATCCTTCTTCGGTTGGGACTTCAGCCAGGCCCTGCGGTCGGGCGGCGCAGCAGCCATCTGCTTCGGACGGCTTGGAGGATGAACCCCGGGCGAGCGCGCCAACCGATTCGCCGGCTGGTAACTGGCTTGTGCGGGGGCTTTTTTCGCTGCCACCATCTGCCCGTTCTCGACGAAGAAATGCCCGCCCTGAATCTGGCCCTGGCCAGCCTCCGCGCTTTTTGCGCCCGGCACGGGCGGTGCCGACCAGATTGCGCCCACCTCGACCGGAGCGGCAGCTTTCTGCGGCGGCAGATTGCCCGCTTCGCGGCGCTTCTTGTCCACGAAAGCCGTGACCACCTTGGCGGCGATGCGCGCAGCATAATAGCTGAATTCGCCGTGCTGCCACAGGACCACCACGACCAGCTCCGGATTGCGGCGCGGCGTCACGCCAACGAACCAGACGTTGGGATTGGTGCTGCGGCCCTTATTGGTCTTTTCCAGCGCCGCGTGGCTCATCTGCTGCGCAGTTCCGGTTTTGCCAGCAAAGTCGATGCCCTCGAGATGCGCCGATCCGGCCGTGTGATACAGGCCTGGCTCGGTCACTTCGGCCATTCCATCAGTGACGGTCTGCCAGGTATCGGGATCGATGGGCACATACGCGTCGCCCGATCCGGGAAAGCTGTCGAGCAGAGACTTGCGGAAATCCTCGGAGAGCTGGTCGGGGAAGACCACATGCGGCCGCACCAGATGCCCGTCCGAGGCGATGCCGCCAATGATGCGCGCCAACTGGATTGGTGTAGCCTCGACCGCCCCCTGCCCAATCGAGACGTCAAGCGTCTCGTCGGGGTACCAGCGATGGTGGAAGTTGCGGATCACCCACTGCTGCGAGGGCATCAGTCCGGGCTGTTCGCCGGGCAGGTCGATTCCCGTCTTCTGTCCGTACCCGAATTCCTTGGCGTATTTCGCAATGCGATCGATGCCCAGCTTGTCGCCCAGCATGTAGAAGAACGTGTCGCAGGAGTAGGGAATGGCGTTGTGAATATCCACCGCGCCGTGCTTCTCGTCGCAGTGGTGGTAGTAGCCGTAGGGGCCCCAGCCGCCACTGCAGACGATGTGCATGTTCTGCGCGATGCCTTCCTGAAGCCCGGCAACCGCCATGAGAATCTTGAAGGTCGATCCCGGCGCAAGCTGCGCCTGAATGGCCTTGTTCATCAGCGGATGCTCGGGGTCGGTGACGAGCTTGTTCCACTCCGCGCGATTGATCTTCACCGCAAAATCGTTGGGGTCGAAGCTGGGGTGGGAGACCATGGCCAGAATCTCGCCGTTGCGCGGGTCCATCGCCACGATCGCTCCCTCGCGATCGCCCAGAGCCAGCTCGGCAGCCTGCTGCAGGTCGTTGTCGATGGTCAGCCGCAGATCCTGCCCCGGAATGGCGTGCTCGATGCCCAGGAAGCCCGCCTCGCGTCCGTGGCTGTCCACGACCACCTCACGGCTGCCGTCCTGCCCGCGCAGCAGCTCGTCGTAGGTCTCTTCCACGCCGGCCTTGCCCACGACGTCGCCCGGCTGGTAATAGGCAAAGCGGGGATTGTTCAGGTCGTCCTCGCTTACCTCGCCCACATAGCCGATCAGGTGCGAGGCAAAACCGTCGCGCGGGTAGAGCCGTCGCTCTTCGTCGATGGTCTCCAGCTCGGGCAGCTCATTGCGATGAGCCGCAATAAACGCCTGTTCGTCGGCGGTGACATCCTGCTTGATGGGGATGGGCTGATAGCCAGGTTCATGGCGGTAGCGATAGAGTGTTGCGCGCAACTGTTCGAGATCGAGATCGAGGCCCTTGGCAATCAGCGGCAGATCGGCATCCACATGCCGGCTCTGCTCGCGCACCAGGAAGCAGGTGACCGATGGATAGTTGTCCACAACGAGCCGGTTGTAGCGGTCGAAGAGCTTGCCCCGCGGGGCCAGAATCGGCTCCTTGCGGATGCGATTCTCCTGGGCGAGCTGCCGGTAGTTGTCCACATCAAGCACCTGCAATCGCCACAAACCCGCGGCCAGCCCCAGCATCATGAACAAGATGCCGTACTGCACCACAGCCAGCTTGAACGTGGAGAGTTTTTCACCGCGATTGCCGCCGAGGGGAACCATGAACGCTATTTTCAGGATACAGCGAAATCCGATGTCGTCCGCGCCTTGCTCCAGGGCAATCGCGCGAAACGGAGTGCATCTTTCATTCCCTTGCAGACGTGGGAGAGCAGATTTGGAGGCATCAATCCGCATTACGGTCCGCGCCATGCGCTATTCTGGGCTGGGAAGCGCCGCAATTGTCTCCATGGGAAGGCTGGCCTCTGATGGCGATCCAGACAATCGACCGTACCGCCAAGCAAATCGTACTGACCCTCCAGGAGTATTCCCTGTTTGCGTGGCGCGCCTTGATGAATCTCTTCCGGCCGCCCATCTACTGGACGGATTTCCTGATTCAATCCGATATTATCGGCTTCGGATCGCTGCCCATTGTCGTCCTTTCGGGGTTTTTCACCGGGGGCGTGCTCGCGCTGCAGTCCGCAGCCACGCTTTCGGCCTTCGGGGCTACCGCCGTCACGGGCCAGTTCGTCAGCCTTACCATGATCCGCGAACTGGGCGCGGTGCTGACCGGAATCATGGTCTCGGGCCGCAATGCGTCGTCGATGGCGAGCGAGCTTGGGTCCATGATCGTGACCGAACAGATCGACGCCATGCGGGCACTGGGCGTCGATCCCATGCGCAAGCTGGTGACGCCGCGCGTTTTCGCGACGATCATCATGCTTCTTTTTCTCACCATTGTGGCCGACGCGTTCGGCATCATCGGCGGCGCCGCAGTCACCGTGTTCCTGAACCACCAGAACGGCACGCAATATTTCCACATGACCTACGAACATCTTGGTTTGGCCGACATCCTCCAGGGGCTCGTCAAGCCCATCTTCTTTGGCTACATCGTCGCCTCAGTGGGCTGCTTCTACGGGATGAGGACGACGGGCGGTACAGAGGGCGTGGGCCGCTCGACAATCTCGGCCGTGGTTAATTCGTCCGTGCTCATCATCTTTGTGGACTTTCTGATCACGCACGTTCTGCTCTCGATTCTTCCCGTCCTGCCCTCATGAATGACTCCGCGCATGCAACGGCCAACCCGACGATTGCCGCTCCCGGAGCCGGCTCCGTCGTAGCAGTGCGCAATGCCGCCGCGGGCTTCGACGACCGGCCGGTTTTCGAGGACGTAAGCTTTACGGTAGCGCCGACGGAGACGCGCATTCTGCTGGGCCCGGCCGGCGTGGGTAAAAGCGTCCTGCTCAAGCTCATCATCGGGCTTCTTCGCCCCCTTAAAGGCAGCGTGAAGCTCTTCGGCGAAGACATCTCACATATGCCCGAGGAGGATCTTTTTTCACTGCGAGCGCGGGCCGGCATGGTCTTTCAGGAAGGCGCTCTCTTTGACTCGCTGACGGTGCGCGACAACGTCGCCTACCAGTTAATCCAGGAGCGCGCGCCCGACGAGGAGATCGACGCCCGTGTTCACGAGGCTCTGCGCTTCGTTGGTCTGGAGCAGACCTTCTCACTCTATCCTGCAAGCCTCTCGGGCGGGATGAAGCGGCGAGTGGCCATTGCCCGCGCCATGATTCATCAGCCGGAACTGATTCTCTACGACTCTCCCACTGGCGGTCTCGATCCCGTCACCTCCAACACCATCATCGAGCTCATCGTAAAGCAACGCGACGTGCGGGCGACTCCGGCGCTGGTCGTCACGCACCGCCTGCAGGACGCCTTCACGATCTGCACGCATCGTTTTGACAGCGAACAGGAGCGTATGGTTCCGCTGCCTGAAGGCGAAACCAACCGCAGCACCACCTTTCTCATGCTCAACGAGGGCCGACTGATCTTCGACGGTTCGCTCCGCGAACTCGTGCATTCCGAGGACGCATTCGTGCGCGAGTTTCTGGATTAGGCAGTACGCAAAAATAACTGCTTCACCTGCGTGGCGCCGTGTCAGTCCCACACGATGATGCAGGTCAACTGTGGATGAGGTCCGTTGTTCGATTCTTCGCGAATTGGCGTCGCTTCGCGACTTCGCAAGTTGGCGAGTTCGCGCGGCAGGTCTTTTCAGGGCGCATTCCGGGTGAAGCCATTATTGATGCACGAAGCTTTAGTCAGCCAATGCATGCCGGATAGATGTGGGTGCGGCCGCTACGGCGCACTCGTCTTTCCAGCGACTTTGGTCACTGCGCGAAAAGGCGGTGAGGAGTCTCCTGAATACATGCAGATTCTGGCGGAAACCATCGACTTTAGCGAAAGACCATTTCTGGCGATCTGGGAGATGACGCAGGCTTGCGACCTGGCCTGCGTGCACTGCCGCGCATCGGCGCAGCCCGAGCGCCACCCACTGGAGCTTAGCACCGAGGAAGGCAAGCGGCTGATCGATGCCATTGCCGCCATGCGTGTTCCCGTGTTTGTGCTCACGGGCGGCGATCCCATCAAACGGCCCGATCTCTTCGAGCTCATCGTCCACGCGCGACAAGCGGGAGCGCGCGTTTCGCTCACTCCAAGCGCCACGCCCCTGCTGACGCGCGAGGTCGTGT
Organism: Occallatibacter sp.; assembly: GCA_049977045.1. Classification (GTDB taxonomy): domain Bacteria; phylum Acidobacteriota; class Terriglobia; order Terriglobales; family Acidobacteriaceae; genus Telmatobacter. The sequence goes on along the minus strand of JBMFHB010000054.1, from coordinate 11,625 downwards.
TTCGTCTCAAAGCCGCCGGCCTGGCGCGGCTCGCCGTGAGTATGGACGGCGCGAGCGCGGCCACGCACGACGCCTTCCGCGGCATGAGCGGCTCCTTTGCCCGCACGCTTGACGCCGTGCGCTGGGCCAACGAGGCCGGACTTCCGGTACAGATCAACACCACGTTCAGCCGCCGCAATATCGGCGAGATCAACGAACTGGTTGCGTTGATGGAACGATTGAAGATCACGCTGTGGAGCGTCTTCTTCCTGGTGCCGACGGGGCGCGGCAAACTGAACGACCTCTTGAATGCCGACGAGTTCGAGCAGGTGTTTGCCAGGCTCCACCAGCTCTCGGGGATTGCGCCCTTTGACATCAAGACCACCGAGGCGCAACACTACCGGCGCTATCTCCTGCAGCAACACGCCGCAGAACGCCGCGCGGGCATAACAATGGAATCGCCGGAGAAGCTGCCCGACACCATCGGCCGCGCGCCGCGCGGGCTCAATGACGGCAAGGGCTTCGTCTTCATCTCGCACACGGGCGACGTATTCCCGAGCGGATTCCTGCCGGTTTCCGCAGGCAACATCCGCGAGCAGCCGCTGGCGCGCATCTATCGGGAGTCGCCCCTGTTTCTTGCGCTGCGCGATCCCTCGCGCCTGGAAGGCAAGTGCGGCGCCTGCGAGTTCAAGCAGATTTGCGGCGGCTCGCGCGCCCGCGCCTACGCGCTCACCGGCAATCCCTTTGATGAAGAGCCATGCTGCTCCTATATCCCCAAGGGGTTTATTCCGTCTTCAAGCGTGAAACACGCATCGAACCTTCATGTATTGCAGGGAGCCTGAAGCATGGGAATTCAAATTGGCGCCAAACCCGACAGCGGATTTGACGATCCGATCGGCATGTTGGTGGACTGCCACCGCCGCATCGAGCATTTTCTCGACATTCTGTGCCTGGTTGCCGGACGCGCCCGCGGACGAGGTCTGACAGACGAAGAGCGTGAGGCAGTGGAGGCCTCGCTCCAGTATTTTCGTGCAGGCGGCCAGCGGCATAACGCGGACGAGGAAGCGTCGCTCTTCCCGCGGCTTCGCGCGGCAACCGCCGACCAGGCGGCGGAGGCGACCGGCGGATTGGAAAGCGATCACCGGCGCGCGAACGAGCTGCACGCAAGGATTGAGGCGCTTTACCGCAAGTGGATCGATGCGGACCGCTTATCCGCCGAGGAAGAGGAACAACTCGCCGCCACCACTGGCCAGCTCAAAAGCCTCTACGAAGAGCACATCGAGCTTGAGGAACGCGTGGTCTTTCCCCGCGCCGCCGAGGCCCTGGATGCGCAAGTCATCGCCGCCATCGGCGAGGAGTTTCGCGCGCGCAGGCAATAGCGGCAAGCCTTCGCGCGCGGATCGAATCTGGTCAGGATCTTTCAGCTCGGCGACTTCCGCTCATATGCCGCCATGCGCAAAGCTATCGGCATTGGGAATCAGATCGAGATACATCTGGCTCGGGATGCGCGTTTGCCAGTGGTTTGTGGCGTGAGCAAAGAGAACGGCTCCGAGAAAGAGGTACACGATCAGGCATGCAACCGCAAGCGGCGAAAGGGCCCGGCGCAGCCAGCGCTGGGCCGGAGCATTGCCGCGCCGGGGTGGAAGCGCAAGCTGCAGCGCATTCGCCGAGGGGCATGCCGCCACGCACTCCATGCACGCAGTGCACTCGACGGAGCTGATCCGCACCAGCCGATCGACGGGCAGTGCGGCCGGGCAGGCCCCGGCGCATTTGCCGCAATCGATGCAGGCATCGGCGTCGCGGCGAATCTTGATCGGGCTCAGCAGCGAGACCAGGCCCATCAACGCGCCATACGGGCAAAGGTAGCGGCACCAGAAGTTCCGCACCAGCATGGAGCCGACCACCAGCAACACGATCATCAGGGCCGCCGTCTCTCCCATATCACGGAAGAAGTTCAGCATCTTGACATCGGCGATCAGGCCGTAAGGCGTGGCCATAAAGCTCTGAAGCGCGTCGGCCGACATGGTTCCAACCACGAAGAGGAAAAAGCCCATCAACACGTATTTGAGGCCGCGAAGAGGAATGTCGAGCCAGCGCGGCGGATGGAGCGGAAGATGAAGACTGCGCCGGAAGAGCTTGCGCCCGAGCTTCCAGAGCGATTCGGAGATTGTGCCTACGGGACAGATCCAGGAACAGAAGGCCTTCTTCGCCAGCAGGCTGATCGACACGAAGGCCATGAAGAGAAACATCGCCGCCGGATGAATGGCGGAGATGCGGCCAGTGAGAAAGAATTCTTTCGTGTTCATCAGGCCGGCGATCGGCAGCCAGCCTTCGACGCCCGCAGGCCGGGGAACCGCAAGCCCGTGGCCGCCGCGCTCGTAGAAGCGCACCCACAGATAGAACTGTGCGCCAATCCAGAGGTTCAAGACCACAAACGCTGCCTGCACGATGTGGCGGATACGTTGGGACCGATCGGGCACGGATCGGCGGATCGGCTTTTTCTTTGTGGGACTGCTCTCGATTCTCTCCAGCACCGGCGTCGCCATCTCTCCCTCGCTAAAGGCAGACTAATGCGGCGGCAGGCTGCGAACAGCGACTTTGGTCACAGATGCGCGCCGATCACGACAAGGGCTTCAGGAACCCTCCCGGCGCCGAAACGGTCCGCAGCACGGGCAAGCTCACCTCATCATCTGGAAGAACTTCGCACCATAACAAATCCTTTAGTTTGAATATATTGCACCTTACAGCGGTGCGCTCCGCATTCCAAGGCCCATATTTGCAGTGCTAATTCTTCCTGCTGCATCTAAACTTGTGACACGAGTTGGGGCACGTCCATCATGGGCGCCCAGCGCGAAAGGAGCAAGTATTTATGCACGGGCACAAACTTCAAGCTGCTGTCTTGTTGGCGGGCGGAGCGATGCTCGCAACCACGTTTGCCATGGCCGCCGAGCAAAGGCAGCCGGTGCAAACAGGCACGATCGTCACCGTCGTTCCCAAGAAGGAAGCACCTGGCGGCATTCCCCAGTCTGCTTTGCATCTGAAAGTGAACGGCAAGAACACGGAAATCACCCGGTTCGTGCCGCTGCACAGTCCCGAGAGCGACGTGGAACTGGTGGTTCTTATTGACGATGGCGCGCGCACCAGCCTGGGAACGCAGATGAGCGACATTGCAAAGTTCATCCAGAACCTGCGGCCAGGCACAAAGGTGTCCATCGGCTATATGTACAACGGCATGGCGGAATTGGCAGGGCCGCTCACAACGGATCACAACGCGGCTCTTCGCGGTTTGCATTTGCCTGTCCATGGTGGCGCGGCCATCAGCGCCAGTCCCTACTTCTGCCTTTCGTCTCTGGCGAAAAACTGGCCATCGAGCGACATGCACGCACGCCGCGAAGTGGTCATGATCACAGACGGCATTGACTACTATGAGGTGCGCTACGACCCTGAGGATCCCTACGTCCAGGCCGCCATGGATGATGCCGTGCGCGCGCACCTGATCGTCTACGCCATCTACTGGCGCAGTGCCGACTTCCTGGACCGCACGGAATACGGCGCCGCCGATGGACAGAATCTGCTTGCGCAACTTACTGCGACCACGGGAGGCGCCAGCTACTGGGAGGGCATAGGCAATCCGGTGAGCTTTGTCCCCTACTTTGAAGACATCAGCCGCCGCCTCGACAACCAGTACGAGATGGAATTCATGACGACGATCGGCAATAAGCCCGAGATGCAGTCGATCAAGCTCTCGGTCAGCGGACACGTCAAGGTCGACGCGCCGCAGGAAGTTTGGGTGTACCCTGTCTCAAAGTAACTCGCTCGGCGTTGTGCTTCCGCGCAGGGGAAGGTGAGACTTTGCACCGCACCGGGTTTCCCGGGTTCCGATTCGGAATCCGGGAAGCTGACCGGATTCTAACCGCACGCAGCCAAGGGCCGCGACTCTGCTCCTGCGTCAAATCCTCATAGAATTCAGATCCCCAAAACCATCGCGCGATGGATGCTGCCAGAACCGCGTGCCCCGGCAATGCCGGCCGCGCCCAGAACCGGCGCAGACCAGAATCTCTGCACCCAATGGCGCGTTTGCGAATCTATTAATCTATAAGTATTCCCTGATGAACTACCGGCTTGCCAGAGGAATTTGGCACGCAATCCAGTCGGCGGCAACGATACGTTTTCCCCGGCCAAACAACATTCAAAAAAAACAACGCAGTTCCAGGAGACCTCTGTTGTCAGCGATCGACGCCACACTGCCCGCGCCGCAATCAGGCCGTGAGGGCGTACGTGCCCTGGCAGGCGCAAGCCCCGGCAATCTTCCGGCGGCGGTCAATCCCGATTTTTCGCCTGACCTTTCCGCCCACGACCACTGGAAGCCCCGTGTCAATCCCTGGCTCATCGCCATGACGGTGGCGCTGGGGGCATTCATGGAGGTGCTCGACACGTCCATCGCCAATGTCGCCCTGCCACACATCGGAGGCGCTCTGGGCGCCAGCACCGATGAGGCCACCTGGGTGCTCACCAGCTACCTGGTCTCAAACGCCATTGTGCTGCCACTGGGCGGCTGGGCAAGCTCTTTGATGGGCCGCCGCAACTTTTTTACTCTTTGCATCACGGGCTTCACCATTGCGAGCTTCTTTTGTGGCGCGGCGCCGTCACTCACCATCCTGTTGGTGTGCCGCGTGTTGCAGGGCGCCTTCGGTGGCGGGATGCAGCCGATGGCGCAGGCCATCATGGCCGACTCCTTCGAGCCCCACAAACGCGGCCAGGCCTTTGCTCTCTACGGACTGGTCGCCGTGCTCGCGCCTTCGATTGGACCCACGCTGGGCGGCTGGATCACCGACAACTTCTCCTGGCGCTGGATCTTCTTCATCAACATCCCCGTCGGCATCCTGGCCTTTCTGCTGGTAACGCGCATGGTCGAAGATCCGCCATGGATCAAGGCCGATCTCTCGCGCCTGCGCAATATGGACTACATGGGTCTGGCTTTTCTGACCCTGGCCATGGGCGGCCTGCAGATCATGCTCGACAAGGGCGAAGAGAACGACTGGTTCGCCTCGGACTTCATCCGCGTCTTCTGCCTTCTCTTTGCCATTGGCATGATCGGCCTCATCGTCTGGGAGTGGCGCCAGAAGGATCCACTCATCAACCTGCGGCTCTTCCGCTTCAGGAACTTTGCCATTTGCTGCTTCCTGATGCTGCTGGTGGGCGGCGTGCTCAACGCCAACACCGTTCTGCAGCCGCAGTTCACGCAGCAACTGCTCGGCTACAACGCCACCACGGCCGGTCTGGCCCTGACCGCCGGCGGTGTTGCGCTGCTGTTCGTCATGCCCTTCGCCGGCTTTGCCACGGGGAAGGTTGCCGCGCGCTGGCTCGCCGCCCTCGGCTTCACCATGCTCTTCATCACCTTCCGCTACGCAGCCCACGTCACCAATCTGCAGATGAGTTTTGCCGAGGCGTCGTGGCTGCGCGTGGTGCAGATGATGCCCCTGCCGTTCTGCTTCATCTCCATCACCAACGCGGCCTACGTGGGCATGCCGAAGGAGCAGAGCAACCAGGTGGCCGGCCTCATCAACTTCGTGCGCAATATCGGCGGATCCATCCTGATCGCCGTCACCAACGCGCAGGTCACCAGCCGCTCTCTCTGGCACCAGCAGCACCTGCAGCAAGCCATGACGCCGGGAACTCCCGCTTTCGATCAGCACACGCGGGCGCTGGCCGGCTTTCTGGGCAACTCCTTCGGCACGGCCAACGCAAGCCACATGGCGCTGGCGCAGGTCTACATGCAGCTCAACCAGCAGGCGCAGACGCAGGGCTATCAGGATGTCTACATGGAACTCTCCTGGGTCTCACTCGCTCTGGTGGCGCTGGCATTTCTCCTGAGCAAGAACCGTCCCGGCGAGGGGCCCGGTCCGGGCGCTGTCCACTAAAAGGAGACAGCGGGGTTGGCGGTATTGGAGCGCAACGCGCTCGCGCTTCATGCGTGACAGGGGGGAAACGCCAGCGGAAAGCGCGCCGTCCCACGAAGCGGCCGGCTCGCCACGCGCGGTGATTCCCACGGCAGTCCCGTTCCGCGCAGGAACTCTCTGTTTGCATCCTGGTACACATCGGTGCTCGCTCCCATAGCCCTTTCTACAAAACCGGCCTATAATTCCTCCCGAGAACCCAAACAGCACAAAGATGCCCGTATCTGCTGACATCTGTCGAGGAGGGTGTGATGTTCAAGTCGTTCGCACTGGTTTTCGCACTGGTTTTGTTTGCCCTGGTCTATCTGCCGATGGTGGGGCATAACCCGCAGGCTGCGTCGGCAGCAGCGTCGGGAAATGCACCTGCCGCACAGAGAAAAAATTCAGCCAAATCGGCGGCAGAGGCCCAGACTCAAGCCAAAGACGCTCAGGCCCAGGAGAAACAGTCCATGGCTCACGCCAAGACGCTCTTCATAAGAGACTGCGCTCTGTGCCATGGCGACACAGGTAACGGCAAGAACACCATGGGTATCACCATTGAGGATTGGACCGATCCGAAGACGCTGGCCAACAAGACCGACAGCGAATTATTCGATTCCATTCGCAAGGGCAAGGACCCGATGCCGCCTGAGGACGCAGGCCGCGCCACCGACGCCGAGGTCCGGGAACTGATCACCTACATCCGTACGCTTTACAAGAATGCGCCGCCGGCTCCTGCCGCGGCTCCAACTACGGCTCCGGCTCCAGCGGCCACTCCGTCCGCGGCTCCGGCAACCGCGCCAACGCCTTCGACGAACTAGGCACGCGCCTCATCCTCTATTCTGATGGTGCGATGGCGGAAGAACCTGATTTTCATGGCAAATGGGCGCTGGTCACCGGAGCCAGCGCCGGAATCGGCGCAGCCTTGGCGCGCGAGCTTGCTGGGCGTGGCGCAAAGCTCATCCTCACGGCGCGGCGCCAGGATCGCCTCGAATCTCTCGCCGCCGAGTTTTCAGCGCAAGGCACGGAAACCCGCATCGTCATCGCCGACCTGAACGATCCCGCCGCTCCGCGACAAATCTACGACGCCACCGAAGGCGCCGGCCTCGCGGTTGACATCCTCGTCAACAACGCCGGTCTCGGCCAGTACGGCGCATTCCACCGGACCGATCCTGAACAGGAGTTCAGCATGGTGCGCGTCAACTGCGAGGCCGTGGTGCGCCTCTCGCGGATCTTCGTGCCGCGCATGATCGAGCGCCGCCGGGGTTTTGTGCTCGTGGTCGCCTCGACGGCCAGCTTCCAGCCGCTGCCCTATCTGGCCACCTACGCGGCCACCAAGGCCTTCGACCGGTTCTTCGCGCTTGGACTTGCGGCTGAGGTCGCGCAGTTCGGCATCAAAGTCACTGCGCTCTGCCCCGGAACCACGGAGAGCGAATTCTTTGAGGTTGCGCGCGCCTCCAGATTCCGCACCCGGAAGTTGCAGCCGGCCGAAGAGGTGGCCCGCCTCGCCATGGACGCTCTCGCCCGCGGCCAGCGCACCATTCTTCCCAAGCCAAGCGGGCGCTTCACGGCGTTTCTCGTGCGTTTCCTGCCCGTCGGTCTTATCACGCACTTCGTCGAAAAGGGTGCGCGGCCCAGGCCGGAGTCCTCGCGCGACTGAGGCAAATGGGGGCGTACCCGCGCAATTTCAAAGGTATGCAACTGCTAACTTGCTGCCCGCTCCTTCACCGCGCGCCGGCAGTCAGCTTAAACGAGTCGAAGAAGTGGTTCACATCCCGGTCGCGCCGCGCGCTACCGGCAGGGAAGGCCGCAACCATCATGTAAAGTTTCGTTCCGGCCAGAATGAGCCGCGCATCGAACAGGCCGCCGTTCACGTTGCGGGCGCTGAAGTTCCGCTCCGGATAGCCCATGTAGGTAGCGTTCGATTCACCCGTCAGAGTGGTTTGGGTTCGCGCCAGCGCTCCGTTGCGCGCATGATCGAGTGTGCGCTCCGCCACCTGGCCGCTGGCCCGTACCACCGGCGGGTTGTCGTCCCAGGCCAGGGCGTAGGTCGTCTCCGCGTTCGGCGTGGCCACCAGCATCTCCATCTGCTCCTGCTCACCCTGCGCATTGTAGGCGGGAACCTGGATCTCGCTCGTGTCGGACGGCATCTCGATGCTGAACCCGTCCTGAGGCCGACTGATTCCGCGCCACGAGACGCGCGCCGGCTCCAGATAGCTATTCGTTACGTCCGTGGGCACACCGCCGCCCATTCCCTGCCAGACGCCGCGCGTATAGACGTACCAGGCGATCGCTCCGATTGCAGCCGCGGCCACGATGAAATAGAGCCACTTCCTCACAACCTAAAGAGTGCCTAAAGGTTGCTGGCGCGCGCAAGCCTTTTGCCGTCTTTTACCTGCATAGGGTGCCAGAGAAGGGACTAAGGAACTGGAAAGCGAAGCGGCCCGCAAGGAAGGAACAGCGTTCCGGTAGATCGTTTCCCGGCTTCGCCCCGGCAGCAACCCTTCCATTTTCAAATCAATGCGCACTTCTCTCGACCAGATTGGATCTCTTTGCCAACCGCTTTGAGGCGTCTCCTTGCAACCTTTCGCAACGTCCTGCATCATAGTTAGTAATCAGCAGAGGCTTCCCCATGATGTCCCACCAAGAACGGTAACCATTCTCTTTTGAAGGTTCTTCGGAACCTCTTCTCAAACTCACCCCCCTGGATCCCCTCCTTACACCGCCTCTCGAGCGGGCCTACCGGAAGGTAGGCCCATATGCTCTCCGCAAGCGGCTATCGAGCCTCGCCTTCATTGCCTTGCTTGCCTGCCCACTGTCATCGGCTGAAGAACCAGCCGCCAAGGACCGCAAAGTAACCTCGCCGCTCCGTGCAAAACGATAGAATCGAAGCAGCGATGCGGCCCTCATCTTCTCCTCCGTCCCTGGCTTCTCCAGTACCGGCGCTGGAGTCCCTCGATGCTCTCTATCGCGAAGCAGGCTTGGTCCGTAACCCGCGCCAGCCGCAGCGCGGCAAAGCACATCCGACGCGCTCATCCCGTCCTGACCGTATAGCTGCTGAAGATCTCGCTCCACCGCGCCCCGCTATCCGCCGCGCCGCCAACGGAGTCGAGTGGCTTCGCATTCCCGGCTGGGACTTTCCCTGGCTTTGGAGCGGGTTCAGTACCCGCAAGGGCGGCTTGAGCCGGGCTTATTGCCCCGAGGACGCTCCCGGCGAGCTGAACCTCGGCTTTACCGAAGCGGATGATCGCTCGACCGTTCTCGCCAACCGCCGCCTCCTGGCTGAGGCCGTTACCGGCGACCCCGCCACACCGCTCGTCACCCTCAAACAGATCCACTCGAATCTCGTGGCCGATTCGACGCACGCAGACGCCAGCCGCACCGCGCCGCGCCGTGCCGATGGCCAGATCACCGCCGAACCCGGCCTGCTGCTCGCCGTCGCGACCGCAGACTGCATTCCCGTTCTGGTGGCCGATCGCCGACAGCGCATCGTCGCCGCTTTTCATGCCGGCTGGCGCGGTACAGTGAAGCGCATCGTCGAAACCGGCGTCGGCCGCATGAGGCTCCTCTACGGATCGCGCTCTCGCGACCTGATCGCCGCCGTTGGTCCCGGCGCTTCGGCCTGCTGCTATGCCGTAGGCGAGGAGGTGCGCACCGAATTCGAGTCGCAATTCTCCTATGCGCGCGATCTCTTCCACGAGGTCTTCGACTCCGACCCCATCAAGACCAGATATCCCATGCTGTTTTTGACGCAGCGCGCTCCCGGCCACTCGCCCATTGGCCCCAGCCTGCACGCCAATCTCATCGAGGCCAATCGCCGCCAGTTGCTCGACGCAGGTCTTTCTCCGCGCGCGATCCGGATTGTGGGGGGCTGCACCCAATGCCAGCAGGATCTCTTCTTCTCGCATCGCGCCTCGCAGGGCCACGCCGGCCGCATGATGGCTGTCATCGGTATCCGCAAAGGCGCGTAGCCAGGTCCGGAAGGGTCAGTCGGTAGCCGGCCCTGCGGATCATCTTTCCCTGCTTGTGGCGGCTCAGCCTATCTCCATGTGATTCAAATCACATTTGACCAGCACCTCCCGGGGGTATAAGAAGTTGCTATGTGTCTCGCAATTCCTGGAAAAGTCGAAGAGATCTCGACCGACGGCCCCATTCGCATGGGGAAGGTCAATTTCGGCGGCGTAGTCAAGAAGGTCTGTCTCGACTACGTGCCCGAGGTCGAGGTTGGTGACTACACTCTCGTGCACGTGGGCTTTGCCATCTCCAAGATCGACGAGGAGACAGCCAGGCAGACCCTCGCCGACTTCCGCACCATGGGTCTACTCGACGAAGAGCTGGCCAGCGAAGAGGAAGTCTTCGCCCGTGCTGCCGCGCGTCCGCAGTCGTATTGTCCGGATGGGAGTTGTAAAGCGTAGCGGGGTTAGCGGAGTTAGCGGAGCTGGGACGAACCTCGCTAACACTGCCAACTCCGCTAGCTCCGTTTGTTGACTTATGAAGTACCTTACCGAGTTCCGCAACGGTGAAATCGCTCGCGCGATGGCGCGCGAGATCGTCCAGGCGACCACGCGCCCGTGGAAGATCATGGAGGTCTGCGGTGGGCAAACGCACTCGATCATCAAGAACGGCATCGACCAGATGCTTCCGCACGGGCCCGATGCAAGTGTGGAGATGATTCACGGCCCCGGCTGCCCGGTCTGCGTCACGCCGCTCGAACTCATCGACAAGGCGCTCGCCATCGCCGCCCAACCCGGCGTGATTTTTTGCTCCTTTGGGGACATGCTGCGCGTTCCCGGCACCGAAGGCGACCTCTTCCAGGTGAAAGGCCGCGGCGGCGATGTGCGCGTGGTTTACTCGCCGCTCGACGCCGTCGAACTGGCGCAGAAGAATCCCGGCAAGCAGGTTGTTTTCTTTGGCGTGGGCTTTGAGACCACCGCCCCGGCCAACGCCATGAGCGTACACCTGGCCCGGCGCCTCGGCCTCAAGAACTACTCGCTGCTCGTTTCGCACGTTCTCGTTCCGCCGGCGATCGAAGCCATTCTGAGCGCGCCGGGGCATCAGATCAGCGCCTTCCTTGCCGCCGGCCACGTCTGCAGCGTGATGGGCTACTGGGAATACCCGCCGCTGGCAGAGAGATACGGCGTGCCGATTATTGTTACCGGTTTTGAACCGCTCGATCTGCTCGACGGCATTCGCCGCGCGGTCGTGCAACTGGAGAGCGGACGCCACGAAGCGGAAAATGCCTACGGCCGCGTGGTCACCTTCGAGGGCAATCGCGCGGCGCAGCAACTATTGAAAGACGTCTTCGAAGTCACCGATCGCGCCTGGCGCGGCATTGGCGTGATTCCGCAGAGCGGCTGGCGGCTCAACGCCAACTATCGCGAGTTCGACGCCGAAGAGCGGTTTCAGATCGCCGGCATCCACACCGAGGAGTCGCCGCTCTGCCACTCTGGAGATATCCTGCGCGGAGCGATGAAGCCCGCCGCGTGCCCGGCGTTCGGCAAGGAGTGCACGCCGCGCCACCCCCTCGGAGCGACAATGGTTTCAAGCGAAGGCGCCTGCGCCGCGTATTACAACTACGGCCGTTTTTTGTCGGCGGAAGAATTAGCGGGGGCGGGATCAGCACGTTCCGGTCACTAGGAGCCTGTCGGGCATAGATTTGTGACGGCGCCTACAGCGTGGGCGACGGATTCTGTTTTAATTTCGAGCCATG
>JBMFHB010000053.1:0-24754 GCA_049977045.1 Occallatibacter sp. | reverse complement strand
TCGCAAGTTGGCGAGTTCGCGCGGTAGGTCTTTTCAGGGCACATTCCGAGTGAAGCCATTATTGATGCACGAAGCCTAAATGCTGGCCGACTTGAACGAAGCCGTTATGGGAACAGTACGCGTGTTTGGACGAACGAAGATCGCCGGGAGCAACCGCAGATGTTTCGCTGCGCTCAACATGACAGCGTGTTTTTGTTGGTAATGAGCGGTTAACCGGCGGTTGGGTGGCCTCGGTCTCATGTGAGATTTTATCCATCCGGTGGCGACGTCAGTTCGATTGGGAAGAGGATCGGGACCGTGGACCTGCGCCGAACCGGTTCGGGCGACAAAGATTTGTTTATGCGATGGCCCAGGTTACCTCCCGTGCGGTATCTGATCGAGAATCCAGCGCACGAACTCCTTGCCGGCGGCGTAGTTGTCATACATCGCAGGGAGTTTGCGGCCGTCTGTGTACTCGTTGTAGAGCCAGGGGTCGGTCATGGCGACGACGGTTCCCCGGCCGTACTTTGCCGTCGCCATGAAGATGTCGCCGCCCTCCTGGAGCATGGCGTGGGCAGGCTTTGCCGGTGTGATGGTGCAGACGTCCTTCACATAAATCGTATGCGGATGGTGGAAGATGGGGCCTTTGCCGGCGATCGGGATTTTTCCCTGCTCCCAGTTTGTGCCGATGACGTGCTTGCGCAGGACGTTGTTGAAGTGGATGCCGAATTTGTCGCCGATGGCGTTGAAGTGATCGAGATCGGCGAAGGAGGTGTCGTTCTCCATGATGACGAGGACGCCTCCGGCCTTGACCCACGCGGCAAGCTGCGCAGCGTCGCGGTCGTTGGCGAAGTGCGGATGGGGATTCTTCAGGGCGTTGTCGGGTGAGGCGATCACGTAGACCTGGGCGCTTTTCAGGTTGGCGAGGGCAGGCTCGGCGTCGAGTTCGCTGGTCGCGGCGCCGAACTCGCGGAAGAGATGGCCGAAGAGCGAGTAGCCGGGCGCGTCCCAGGTATCCCATTTGTAGTGGAACTCGACCTGCCGTCCGAAGGCGTCAGTGCGTTGCTGCGAGTTGAACCAGCCGTCGACGGCGACCGTATCGCCGCGGGCGAGCGTGGACTCGGGCGCGTACTCCATCTCAGTGCTCGCAAGCAGGAGGGCGCCCACTCCCTTGGGATCGTTGGTGACGACTCTTTCGCTGAGGTAGTAGGCGTAGCTGCCGTCGCGATAGGGCTTGCCGCCGAGGCCGGAGGATTTCACGGTGTTGGTGAGCGAGACGTTGCTGCCTTCGGCCTTGACGAAGTGCGTGAGGATGCCTTCGTAGCCGCGCCTGGCGTTGGCAAGATACGACACGGGCAGATAGCCTCGACGCACGCCCTTGGCGAAGGCGTAGACGAACATGCAGGCCGAGGAGGATTCAAAGTAATTTCCCTTTTCGCCGGCGCGGTTCATCATGGTGTACCAGAGTCCGGTCTTTGCATCCTGGAAGCGCGCGACGGCGGCGGCTTCGCGGCGGAGAATGGCGAGCAGTTGCGCGCGGCCAGGATCGTTGCCGGGAAGGTAGTCGAGCGTGTCGACGAGGGCCATCATGTACCATCCGATGCCGCGTGCCCAGAACTCGTGTGAGTCGCCGGTTTGCTTGCTGGCCCAGCGCTCCTGCTTTGAATCGTCCCAGCCGTGATAGAGCAGTCCGGTCTCCGGGTCGCGTGCGTGCTGTTCCATGAGCACGAACTGCTTCGCGATGTCGGCGAACTCCTCGGGATGGTGCGAGAGGAGGGCGTACTCGGCGCGAAAGGGCTCAGCCATGTAGAGGCCGTCGAGCCACATCTGGTTGGGGTAGCGCTGCTTGTGCCAGTAACCGCCCTCGGCGTTGCGGGGCTGCTGGGCGAGCTGGTTCCAGAGAAAGGTTGCGGCGGCGAGGTATCGCTTCTGCTGCGTGACCCGGTAGAGAAAGAGAAGCTGGCGTCCGAGGAGGATGTTGTCGAGCTCGTGCTCCTCGGGCTTGAGCGTGGGGATCGCGCCGTCGGGTGTGACGAGCGCGTCGACCGAGTTCTTGATGTAGTTGAAGTAGCGTGGATCGACGGTCGAGAGCCAGACGGAGTCCATGCCTTCAAGGTAGACGCCGAGTTCGTAATTCCAGGTCCAGCGCGCTCCCGGCGGCGTGAAGCGGCCGCCGGGCCAGCGGGCGATGGCTGCGTTGGCGGCGCGTTGCGACCAGGGCAGGGGTTGCGCGGTTGCGGCAATCGCGCTCGCTGTGGCAAGCGAAAAAAGAACAAGCAAGAGAAGAACAAGCGAGGCAGGACGGCGGCGAGATTTCATCAGAGCTCCGAAATGGTTCTAATCCAGACTGGGTGTGCCAGCCTTCCCGCGTTTGCGGGATTCCAAGATGGCGTCCCGCCGGGGCACTCCGGCAGTGATTGCGTTGTCCCAAGTCCCTAAAGCGAGGGACTTGGGGCGCCCATGCAGAGATCGTAACGTTCGCGCCATCTCAGTGCATTGCAGGAGCGGCGGGCGTGGCGATCCAGCCGTTCAGGCGCAGCCAGTTTTCAAGCAGTGTGGGCCACTCGGCAAGCTCGGGGTTGGATTGCCCGAGCGCGGTGCCGTGCGGGCCGGTCTCAAAGATGTGCATTTCGGCGGGCACACCTGCCTTCACCAGAGCGGTGTAGAAAGTCACGGCGCTCAGAACGGGAACCGCATGATCGGGCGTGGTGGCGTAGATGAAGAAGGGCGGCGTCCGCGGTGTGACATACAGGTCGGGCGAATTGTCACGCAGCAACTCGGGTGTTGGCGGCGTTGCGAAGAAACTCCTCAGGGCTCCAGGCTTGGCGACGCCGGGCTTCAGCGTCAATCCGCCGTAGGAGCTGATGACGAAGTCAGGGCGGTCGCTGACACGATCGATGGGATCGGCTGCCTGCGGGTTGCCGTTGTCGAAGTGCGTACCCACCATGCCGACAAGATGACCCCCGGCGGAGAATCCCCACATCCCGATGCGATCGGGAGCGACGTGGTACTCGGCGGCATGGCTGCGCACCCAGCGCACGGAGCGATAGCCGTCGAGGATGGGCTCGGGATAGTGGTAGCGCGGTGTGAGCCGGTAGGTGAGGACGAAAGCCGTGATGCCGCGGAGATTGAGCCACTCGGCGATCTGCGTGCCTTCCTTTTCATAGGCGAGGTGCGTGTAGCCGCCGCCGGGGCAGACAATGACGGCCGTGTGCGGCCCGGGGCCGTAGCCCGTGAAGATCTCCAGATGTGGCTTGTCCTGCTCCTCGGCGCCCACGGCGCCGGGCGCGCCATTTGGCCAGAGGTATTCGATCTGGCCGTGAGGCTGCGCGGGATCGGCAGCGGCTGCGGAAGCGTGGGGAGCGGATTGCGCGAATGTGCCAGGGCAAGCCGCGAGGAAGATCAGAATTGCAGCCGCGGCGGAGGCCCCCAGTACGGGCAGAAATTTGTAGTTTCGAGACATAAAGATGCGGCTCCTTGAGCAGGAGAATCAAACGCAAATCCCTCGACACGCCGCCGGTGGCGGCTGGTTCAGGAGGACAGGTCGATTGTAGAGCAATTTTGGTGAGACAGCGCGAGGTGGGCGCGTTTGCGCCGAGCCGTTTTGCGATGATTGTTCCGGCGAATCAAGAGCGATGCGATCTCCATCCCTCGTCCGGGACGGGTACGGAAGAAGGATGGGCGCGGGAACAGCAGAATTCCTGGCGGGCAAATCTCTTCGCAGACTTTGCCCGCCAAGGCTGGTTCTATGCGGTGACGGATTGACGCAGGACCTGATCGGCGTAGATCGCTTCGGAGTCTGTCTCAGCCAGGCGCAGCAGACGATGCAGATAGGCGCGCGAGATGGAGAGGCTGCGGGCAGCCAGGGTCTTGTTTCCATGAGCTTCGCGCACGGCGCTTACCGCGAGCTTGATCTTGTAGTCGCGGAGCTGACGCTCGAAGGAGCCTGCCGGATGATAGTCGGCGAAATCGACAACTCCGTCGAAGGTTCCTGTGTCTTCGTCATGCGCCTGCGCGTTGATGTTCAGATCTTCGGCGCGGACCGTGCGGCCCGGAGCCAGGATGATCGCGCGCTGAATGACGTTTTCGAGCTCGCGAACGTTGCCAGGCCAGGAATAGCTTTGCAGCATGTCGAGCGCCTCGGGCTCAATCAGGTCCATGGGCTTCTGGAAGACGCTGGAGTAGTGGTTGAGGAAGTGGCCCGCGATCAGCGGAATGTCCTCGGGCCGGTCCTGCAACGGAGGCGACTCGATGCGCATTACATTGATGCGGTAATAGAGATCCTGGCGGAACTTGCCTTCGGCCACCAGCTTGGCCAGATCCTGGTGTGTGGCGAAGATGAGACGCGCACGCAGCGGGATAAGCTTGTTCGATCCGAGCCGGCTGAACTCCATCTGCTGCAGAACGCGCAGCAGTTTCACCTGAGTGAAGAGGCTCAGATCACCGATCTCGTCGAGGAAGAGCGTGCCGTCCTGCGCCTGCTCGAAGAAGCCTTCGCGTGCGCCGACCGTGCCGGTAAAGGCGCCTTTCTCATGGCCGAAGAGCTCGGCCTCGATGAGGGTCTCGGGGATGGCGCCGCAGGAGACTGCGACGAAGGGCTTGTTGGCGCGCGCCCCGAGGTTGTGGATGGCGCGGGCGATCAGTTCCTTGCCCGTTCCACTTTCTCCGGTGACGAGGACCGCGGCATTGAGGTTGGTGACGCTGTTCACCAACTGGTAGACACTCTGCATGCTGAGGCTGGTTCCAATGATGCGGTCGCACCGGTATGGCTCCTCGATGCGCTTCTGCACGCTCTGCAACTGCTGCTTGAGCGCGGAGGTCTCCGAGGCGCGGCTCAGGATGGTCTTCAGGTCACGAATCGAGGGCGGACGGCGGGTGTAGCCGAAGGCGCCGCAGCGAACAAGCTCGAAGGCGGTCGAACGCAGGCTGTCATCGGCCATCAGAATGGCAGGAACACTGGAAGCAATGAGATGACGCGCGCAGTCGATGCGGGTTTGCAACGAATCTTCGTGGGAGAAGAGATCGAGGATCAAGACATCGCAGGAGCCGGCCGCAATCATTGCGTCCATTTGCTCGGCGTCGGACCCGATCATCACCTCGAAGTCTTTACCAAGGGCAGACGAAAGGAGCGGTTGCAGCGGACGATCTTCCGAATACAGTCCAATTCTGATCATACGTGAGATCCTCGTGTGGGCGGGTTGTCATGCCCACCTCGGTAAACGGGTAACGTATGACCATCATCGGCAATTCGCTGGGGAACGAACATGCCTCTTTGGTGCTAGCGAAACGCACGACTGATGCGCCGCTAAGATTATGTAGATTGAGGAGGATAGTCAAGAGTTTATAAGGAACAAAACCAGGGCTTCGTTTGGCATCTGGAAAAACCGGTAAAACCCTGAAATCCAGGCAAAATCACGGGAAATCACTGAGACCTGAACGGCCGAAGACAAGTCATCGGCGAGGCCGTCCAAGGCCACTTTGTGGGACGCAGAGACCGAAGGAGGGCAAATCGAGGGGGTTACCAAAGTGTGTTCACCTGTTGCTGGGAGGCGACAATTCGTGCTTGCAGGGGGGATGGGTGCTGCAAACACAGAGCAGCGAGACCAGAGCAAAATCTCTCGAAAGGCGCGCGGAATTGCTGGCGGCAAGAGCAATCGCAGATGGAGTCATTCGGCGTAAGTTTCTGTTTTTCATTTATTTAATGATGGTCGTGGCATCTTCTTCAGGCCCTTGCGGGGTGTATACGGACTACGCCACGAAGCTGCGGGACCCGTATACAGCCGTGTACACCTGCTGTGGAAGGAAAGGGGATGTAGAGAGAAGCAAAGGGTTTTTGGGTGAGTACGTTTGGTTAGAAAATTGCATGGTAGACAGCGAGGCCGGTACGCCGGAGGAAGGAAATCGCTGGATGGCGCATTCAATTGCATGGTGGCCGACGGTTGCGGTATTGACGGTGGCCACATTTACCGATGTCCACAGCCGGCGCATTCCGAACTGGCTGGTTCTTCCGTTCCTTGGCATCGGAGTTGTGCTTTCCTGCTGGCTGCATGGCTGGCAGGGTCTGGGCCAGAGTGTGGGTGGCGCGGGCCTGGGGCTCCTGCTTTACGGGACATTGTTTCTGATGGGCGGGATGGGTGCCGGGGACGTAAAGCTATTCGCGGCGATTGGTTCCTGGATAGGCCCCATGCAACTGATCTATGCTCTTGTATTCACCAGTTTGGTTGGTGGACTGATCGCTCTGGGATGGGCTGTGTGGAAGGGATTTCTGGGTGAGATTTTCCAGCATGCAAGCGACCTGGCCTTCGGTTCGAAGGAAGAACGCGGGGAGGCGGTGCTTGCGAACCCGCTGCGGCGCAAGATGCCGTACGCACCGGCTATCGCGTTCGGCACGCTGTTATCGTTTCTAGTGCATTGAGATTTGGAGACAAGCGATGTCAAGCTTGCAGCAAACCCGTTATGAATTCACGGCGCGATCGAGCGATGCGCCGCAGTCGGCGAGTGCCGCAAGGAGTACGAACAAAGTGGCTACGAATGCTTCCCCATATCTGATCAATTCGCACGCGGAGCCGGTTGAAGGGATCTCGTTGGCGATTGCGGTAATCGGACCCGACGAAGAGCGGCGTTCGGCGGCGATGAAGGCTCTGACCTTCTGCGGCGGAAGCGGGGTCCGTGAGTTTTCCGGCTATCCGCCGGCGCTCACCGATGTGCCGAAGATGCTGGAAGAGAAGTACGACGCCGTCATTGTGGATCTGGACAGCGATCCGGATTATGCGTTGGAACTCGTGAAGAGCATCGGAGCGAATGGGCGGGCGACCGTGATGGTGTATTCGAACAGCGCCAATCCGGAGTTGCTGGTGCGTTGCATGCAGGCAGGGGCGCGCGAGTTTCTGAAGTATCCGTTCTCCGTGGACGAGATGACGGGGGCGATGGCTCGGGCAACGGCGCGACGGCCGATGGTGGCGAGCACGGTCAGGCAAGCGGGAAAGCTGCTGGCCGTCATGGGAGCCAAAGGCGGCTCGGGCGCAACCATGCTGGCATGCAATCTTGCCGTGGCGCTGGCCCAGCAACCGGACCAGAAGACGGTGTTGATCGATCTCGATCTTCCGCTGGGCGATGCGGCGCTGAACCTGGGCCTTTCGGCGGAGTTTTCGACGATGGATGCCCTGGAAGCCGCGGATCGCCTGGATGGGCAATTTCTTTCCAAGCTGCTGGTCCACCACAGCTCCGGTGTTTCGCTTCTGGCGGCGCCGGGAACCTTTGTGCCGTACCACGCCGAAGACTGGCCGATCGAGCGCCTCATCGAGGTTGCCCGGCAGGAGTTCGACAACGTGGTGCTGGATATGGGATCGAAGCTGGACCTGATGAACACGACGGCATATCGGGAAGCGGACACGGTCTACCTGGTGACGCAGGCGGGCATTCCGGAGCTGCGCAACTCGAACCGGCTCATCAACCAGTTTTTCGCCGGGCCCACGCCGAAGCTGGAGATTGTGATCAACCGGTATGAGTCGCGGATGATGGGCGTGTCGGAGGAGCACATCACCAAGGCGCTCACCCGGCAGGCGCAATGGAAGATTCCCAACGACTATGCGGCGGTGCGGAAGATGCAGATAGAAGCCACTCCGCTGGTGCTCGAGGACTCTCCGATTGCGCGGCAGGTCAGGAAGATTGCGCATGAGATCACAGGGGTTGAGGCAGCGGCCGCGGGAAAGAAGAAGAACTTCTGGTTGTTCTGAAGGCGACTGGGGCAAGCGAACGCCAGGCGACATGGAAGGTAACAAGTGGAACTACTGAATCTGGAAACGTACAAAGCGGAAATTCATCGGACGCTGATCGCGAAACTGGATCTCGAAAAGCTGTCGCGCGTGAACTCGACGCAGGCGCGCCAGGCGGTCTCGGGGCTGGTCAAGGAGATCATGTCGGAGCAGCGGGTACCGCTGAACTTCGACGAGCAGGAGAAGATTCACGCCGACCTTCTGGACGAAGTTTTCGGACTGGGTCCGCTGGAGCCGCTGCTGCGCGATCCGAAGATCTCCGACATCCTGGTGAACGACAAGGACCACGTGTTTGTGGAAAAGGGCGGGTTGCTGCAGAAGGTGAACACCTCGTTCCGCGACGACCGGCACCTGATGCAGATTATCGACCGCATCGTTTCGCGTGTGGGGCGCAGAGTGGATGAGTCGTCACCGATGGTGGACGCGCGTCTGCCCGACGGATCGCGCGTCAACGCGATCATTCCGCCGCTGGCGCTGGATGGGCCGTCGATCTCGATCCGGCGATTCGGGACCGGGCCTCTGGCGGCGAACCAGCTGGTGCAGTTGAAGAGCATTTCGGCGGAGATGATGGAAGTGCTGTCTTCGGCGGTGCGGGCGCGGATCAGCATTCTGGTTTCAGGCGGAACGGGCGCCGGCAAGACAACGTTTCTGAACATTCTTTCGCAGTACATTCCCAACAACGAGCGCATGGTGACGATCGAGGATGCGGCCGAACTCCGCCTGGCGCAGGAGAACATTGTGCGCCTGGAGACGCGCCCGCCGAACATCGAAGGACAGGGCGCGATCCGGCAGCGGCAACTGCTGATCAACAGTCTGCGTATGCGCCCCGACCGCATCATCATCGGCGAAGTGCGCGGCGAGGAAGCCTTCGATATGTTGCAGGCCATGAACACCGGTCACGAGGGCTCGATGACGACGATTCACGCCAACACGCCGCGCGATGCCATTACCCGTCTGGAATCGATGGTAGCCATGTCGAACATGAACCTGCCGGAGAAGTCGGTAAGACAACAGATCTCTTCGGCCATCACCATCATTGTGCAGGCGACGCGCATGAGCGACGGAACGCGCAAGATCACGAATATCTCCGAAATTACAGGCATGGAAGAGAACGTGATCAGCATGCAGGAGATCTTTACCTTCCAGAAAAAGGGGATCGGACCTGACGGGCGCGTTATCGGCGTGTTCGTGCCCACGCGCATTCGTCCCCGGTTCCTGGAGAGGCTGCGGGTGTCGGGCATTGTTCTGCCGCCCAGCATCTTCGATAAGGAAACCCAGGTTGGCTAAGGAGAAAGGAGTGCTAGCGGGGTGACAGTCATTGCGGTATTGGTATTTCTCGGAGTTTTTGCGATGATAGCGCTGCCATTGGTGGCCTCGGCGTCCTCCAATAGCTCCAAGCAGGCGCTGGCGACGCTGGATGCGGCACTGAAGAACGATGTCCAGCAGGTGTCGCGGCATCAGGCCATCAACCTGCGCAAGGACGAGCAGCTAAGCAGTATTCCATGGGTTAACCGGCAGTTGCTGAAGTTCGATGTGGTTGCCTATCTGCGGCGAATGCTGAGCCAGGCCCAGCTGAACTGGAGCGCGGGCCGTCTGTTGACTTTGACCCTGACGGGTTTGATCATTCCGCCTTACATCCTGTTTTATCTGTTCCAGTCCTATCCGCTTTCGCTGCTCTCGGGAGCGGTACTGGGCTCAATTCCTTTTGGATGGGTGATATTCAAGCGGAGCCGGCGCTTCGCGGCGTTTGAGAAGGTATTGCCGGAGGCGCTGGACCTGATGGTAAGCGGACTGCGTGCAGGCCACAGCCTGCTGGCCGCGCTGGCTCTGGTGGCAAAGGAGTGCTCGGAGCCAGTCAAGAGCGAGTTCAAGATCTGCTTTGAGGAGCAGAATTACGGCCTAGAACTGAAGACTGCCCTGGATAACCTGATCACCCGCATACCATTGCAGGACATGAAGATCGCCGCAACCGCGATTCTGATCCAAAAGGAGAGCGGCGGCAACCTGGCCGAAGTGCTGGACAAGACATCGGGTGTGATCCGGGAGCGCTTCCGGCTGAAGCGGCAGATCATGGTGCATACGGCGCAGGGACGGCTGACGGGCTGGATTCTGACGTTCCTGCCGGTCGTGCTGGGCATAGCCATCTACTTTGTGGATCCCGGAATGATCAGCATCTTGTGGCATCGGTCCATCGGCATCAAGATGCTTTGGGGCGCTGCGGGATTAATTGCGGTTGGCGGGTTGGTGATTCGCAAGATCGTCAACATCGACGTGTAGGGGAGAAGCGATGACATTTGCGATTTTCGCATTTTTGGCTGTATTCCTGCTCATCGCCAGCGGCGGATTTCTGCTGTTTTATCGGGAAGTCATGCTGAAGCGCATCAGCGAGGCGATCAATCCTCCGCGCAAGAGAGAGCAGAACCTGAAAGGGGTCGTGCAGCAGGCCAAGTCCTCGATCGGGAACCTGATGCAATCGGTCGAGAACCTGGTGCCGAAGAGTGAGAAGGAAGTTTCGGTGGCGCGGACGCGGTTGACACGCGCCGGGTTCCGGGACGAAGCGGCGGTGAGGATCTTTTATGGCAGCAAGGTGGTGATCCCAATCCTGCTGGCGGCGCTTGTGCTGGTGACGGGGGTATCTAAATTCAGCCCGTTTTTTGCCTACGTGCTGGCGCTGGCGCTTGGATTTCTGGGGCCGGACTTCTGGCTGGGAAGGCAGATCGAGAAGCGGCAGAAAAAGATCAATAAGGGATTGCCCGACGTGCTGGATCTGCTGGTGATTTGCATGGAGGCAGGTCTGAGCCTGGACCAGGCAACGTCGCGGACGGTAGACGAATTGACTCAGTCGCAGCCAGAAATCTGCGACGAACTCGGGATCGTGGTGCTGGAGCAGCGCGCCGGACGGGCTCGTTCCGAGGCATGGAAAAACATGGCGGAGCGCACCGGAGTAGAAAGCTTACGCGCTCTGGTTTCGATGCTCGTGCAAACCGAGCAGTTTGGAACCAGTATTGCCAAGATGCTCCGCGTTCATTCGGAGACCATGCGTACGCAGCGAATACAGATGATCGAGGAGCTGGCAAGCAAAACTTCGGTGAAGCTGGTCTTTCCGCTTGTCCTGTTCATCTTTCCTGCGTTATTTCTGGTTACATTGGGACCAGCCGCGATTGTGATGGTTGAGTCCTTTCACCAGTTAGCAAAATAGAACAGGAAGGGAGAACAAGATGCACGGTGATTCGATGATCAGGATTATTGCCGGAGTTTTGGCAGTCATCATTCTGGTGGTTCTGATTCAGCGCCGCCGCACCAAGGTCAGGTAAGCGGCGGGGATGAGTTCGTGGAGGCCCGGCACGCATTGGGGGCGCCACGAACGGAATGCAGCTTCGCAGACTCCGGGAGGGCCTTCCGAGGCGCGTCAAGCGTCACGGAAGGTTTCTCGGAGAGCGAAACAGGAATAGTGTTCTCTTTCGCATCAACGATTTGCGCGAAAGATGAGGGCCGAGTTTTATGAAGCTTCCGGAAGGATTGGAAGCAGCGGCTGAGATTGAAACAGGAAGGGGAGCCGCCGTGCGGTCGCTACAACAAGAAACAGTGATGGAATCGCCGGCGCACTGCGCCTATAACCAAACCCGAGAGTGCTTTCTTGGTCTGGAGGTCAAGGCGGGCGATCTGCCTTTGACGCGTATCGGTGAAATCATGTCGGCGCGGCCGCTGAAGTCCGGTGAGGGAGTCTGGATGACGCCATTTCGCGGCATTCCATCAACGGCGATGCCGGCTCCGCTGGATCTGATCTACCTGGATGAGGATTGCCGGGTGATCGATATTGTGGAATCTTTTCCTACCTTTCAGGTGAAAGAGTCTTCTCCGTGGCCGGAGAGCGTGCTGGCGCTGCCGGCGCACTCCATCTACTCGTCGCAGACGCAGCCGGGCGATCAACTGGTGTTGTGCGTGGCCGAGGAGATGGGGCGGCAGTTGCAACGGTTGAGCAATCCACGGGTCGAGCCCGTGGAGATCTCTTCGACGATTGCCGGGGCGGTGGTGCTGCGCGAGAAGCCGCTGTGGAGTGGCGGACCGGGATTGCTGGAACTGGAAGATCGCAGCGTGCGCGGCAACAAACCCGCGCTGGAAACCTACGAGATAGAGCTGACGCAGCCGAGCGCAAAGGCGTTCAAGGAGCGAAATTGGCTGCAGCGCTGGTGGTCGCCGGATCCGCGCAAAGCGCCGCGGGTCAAAGCGCCGGGTCTGGCTGCGTACTACTGGAACGGATCGCTGCCGGTTGCGCACGGCATTCGCGACATCAGTTCTTCGGGGTTGTACGTGGTGACCGAGGAGCGTTGGTACCCCGGCACTCTGATTGTGATGACGCTGCAAAGGACAGGCCTGAGCGAAGAAGTCGCGGAGCGCTCGATTGCTGTGCAGTCGCGAGCGGTACGCTGGGGGCCCGACGGAGTAGGCCTGCAATTTGTTCTGTCCGACGCGCGGGAACGGCGTCCCATCGGTGGGCGCGTGCCGGATGCTGCGAATAAGAAGGAATTTGAACTTTTCCTTGAGAAATTGAAGCGGCCTAACTGAAAGACGCCGAAGAGTCCGAAGGGTGGGGCGACGAAATGGAAGTGGGTTGACAGCAAGAGATCAAGAACTCTGCAACTGGAAGGTGAGTTTTGAGGCAAAACAACGCGGCAACACGTGGCGGCAGGAAGGCGCAAGGCACTGGCGGAATGAGCCTCGGCAGATTGAGCCTCGGCGGGGTGGCCCGGAGCGGAAGGGCGCGAGGCTTGTTGCGTAGTGAAAGGGGACAGGTGCTGGCCTTGACGGCGCTTGGCATGACGGCGCTGATGGGCGCGATGGCCTTGGCGATCGACGTGGGACAGCTGCACTACAGGCAATGCCTGTTGCAGACAGCGGCCGATTCGGCAGCGATTGCGGCAGGTCTGGAGCTTGGCAACTGCGGCAACACTGTCTGCGCCAACATGAAAACCGCGGCTGCGGCGGCGCTCCAGGAAGACGGCATTGCCAGCGCTTCGATTACGCCGGCGATCAATCAATGCGCCGTGACTAAGTCATCGAGCCTGGCCATGATTATCAATGTGGCTCCCTGCATGATGGGAGCAAGCGATCCCAATAATGGCAACTCGAACATGGCCGAAGTGGTGCTGACGGAGCCGCAAAGCACGTTCTTTGGCGCGATCTTCGGGATACGCACCGTCAATCTTGTGGCGCGCGCCGAAGCCGGCGAGGCATATATCAACAGCGCGCCTACCCCTCCTGCCTGTCTCTACACCAAGTCGCTCGAATTCAACAGCAACGCCTCTCTCGTTCTGCAAAATTGCGGCATCTACGACTACGGGGATCTCCAGACGGACACAAACGAGTCTACGATAGCAACGGACTTTCTTTATTACGGAACCTGGAGTCCCAACAACTGTCACAAGAACTGTACATGGACACTGGGAGAGGGGGAGACCCAGCCGACACACACCACAACGGCGACGCCCGACCCGCTGGCGAGTCAATACTCCACACCACCCAGTAAACCGGGTACAACCTACACAAATGTTACATTCAACTCGAACACAGGGCCCAATACGCTGAATCCGGGTTATTACCAGGGCGACGTGAATATTAACTCGAATGTAACGGTGGATCTGACGCCCGGCCTCTATTACTTCGACGGTTCCCTGAATGTGAACTCCAACTCAACGCTTGAATGCACGACATGTACGGGCGGGCAGGGCGTGACGCTTTACTTTGATACCGGGCACTTGCAAGCGAACAGCAACAGCACGGTTGAGCTCACGGCGGCCACTCCGGGCAGCCAGACCGCTGGCGCCTATCCGAATATGTTGCTTTGGGGAGGGTCTGGCGCTTCGAATATGGAGATTGACTCCAATGCGAATTCGTACTTTAACGGAATCATCTATCTTCCCGATCAGACGCTCACCCTCAACAGCAATTCAAACGTCAACATCAACGGCACGGCGGTCAGCACTGCGATCGATGTGAACAATCTTATGCTTAATTCGAACGAAAGTTTTGTGCTCAATGGTTCCAACTCGCTTCTAGGTAGCAGCGGAAACCCTCCGACGCTGGGAACCTTTGCACTTGCGGAGTAGACCGTGAAGAGACAAAACCGATGCCGGCGTTTGCTTGACGAGCGCGGATCCAGCCTGGTCGAACTGGCGATGGTGTTGCCTGTCTTCATGCTGCTGCTTTTGGGCGCGGTTGATTTTGGACGGGCGTATTATCTGTCGATGGAGATCGCCGGCGCGGCACACGCAGCGGCAGTGTACGGATCACAAAATCCAACCGATACCGCCGGGATGCAGTCAGCGGCGCTGAAGGGTGCGCCGAATGCAGCGAACCTTTCGGTATCGTCCGCTACCTACGGTTGCGAATGCTCGGACGGCAGCAACTACAGTGCGAGTTGTTCCGCAGCGCCGGCGTGCACGGGTACCACTCAGGTATACCGTGTGAACGTAACAGTAACAGCGCCGTATAAGGTAATGTTTCCCTGGCCAGGGATACCCTCCGAGATCTCGCTTTCGAGTTCGGCGTCGATGCGCAGCGCTGGCAGCTAGCGTATCTACGCGCACTACTGGCCTTCGCGGGGACGTAAGAATCGGAAGGGAGGCCATGGCGGATGAGGAAGGCAGGCGAGGCATCTCGTTGCTGCCGGCGTGGGCTGATTGAACACCGGCCGGAAAGATCTCCGGAAACTAGGCGCGGAGGCAAAAGAAAAGGTGATTGATGAATAGAAGAATCGGCATGTACAAACTCACCCGCCTGGCGCGCGATGAGAGCGGCGCGGAGCTGGTGGAGTTCGCTATGGCCAGCCTGATTCTGATGATGCTTCTGTTCGGTGTCTTCGAGTTCGCGTATGCGATGTACGCCTATCACTTTACGACCTATGCTTCGCAGCAGGCCTCGCGCTTTGCCATGGTGCGCGGACACACCTGGAGCAAGAACACGGCGACGAACTGCTCCACATCGTTTCCGGGTTTTACGATGCCGTACGACTGCACGGCGCAAAGCAGCGATATTCATAACTATGTGGAAAGCCTGTCGCCCCCGGGGATCGATCCGGGCAGCATTACCGTTAATACGGATAACTGGCCTGGGACGACGGCAACCGGCGCTACGACGGGCTGCACAGCGAACGCCAACAATCCGGGCTGTCTGGTAAATGTGACGGTTGGCTATAGCTTTAATTTCATTCCCTTTATGCGCATGACGGCTCTGTCGATGAGCGCTACGTCGGAAAAAACAATTCTGCAGTAAGACGCATCTGCCGGGAATCTTGCGGCTGCACTCTGGAGCCTATCCATAACCTATAGGCGCGCTCACGGCGCAAGAGACGTCATTCGAACTGTTCGGGAATAATAAGCAATACTTCGACTTTCGCGGGTTGGCCAGCGTGGGTGGCGGGGCGGAATTGCCACCGCCGCAAAGCAGCGAGAACGAACTGCGTGCCCGAAAAGGACTGCGGAAATATCACGCTGAGGTTTTGAAAGCGACCGGAGGTATCGACAAAACCGCGAATCATGAGGGCATCGGCATTAATGGACTCAGGGGGGAGATTAGGGCGAATAATGTCGTACGGCCAGGGCGCTTCGAGGCGTGAGACCGTGCCGCCGGCGGAAGCCGCAACGTCGCGAGGCAGCGAGTACTGCATGATCCAGCTCTGGGAGAGGCCGACGTGAAGATAGGCAGTATAGGCGACTCGTCCTCCCCAGGTATTCTCTAGCTCGGGAAACTTATGTGAGAGGTCGTTGCCGACCACGACAGCGCCGAAGTGGCCGTCCTTGGGCAGGGCAATCGATGTAGTGGTGAGTTGGCTGTAAGGATTGGCCGCGACATCCGCTGTTGAAGAATTGGGAGCGGTTTGAGGCGCGGCCGACCCGCCGGGCTGCCTGGCTGCTGCCGTGGAGCTCTGAGCGGAACCGGGTCCAGCGGAGTGCGCGCCATTGTCCACCTGCGAGGAGGGGCTAAGAGACTTGCCGGGAGCGCCTGCATTTTGCGGTTTCGAGGCCTTCGCCTCGTTGATCGGCGGCAGCACGGCGGTGCCACTTTTCATGCGGATGTCGGAAAGAGACAGAATCGCGACCGGCGTTGGAGACACAGCCTGTTGTGAGGCAGAGGCGGGAGGCAGTTCGACCTGCAAGGGTGTGTCCACGGCGACAGGCGAGGTTGTGCCGGCCGCGAGCTTCAATTTCACCGATGGCAGATTGCTGGAGGCCAGGTTGACGTCAGCCAGGTTGATTTCCTGGTTGGGGCGGTCAGGAACAGGATGGACGTGCGCGGCAGTGGGCTTTTCCGGCAGTGGCGGAGCGATCTTATTCACCACGGTCTTGCTTGGGGACCAGAGGACAATCTGTGGCACAGGGACGATCTGGGGGAGTGTGACCGGATTGTTGAGGTCGGCCTGGATGAGAGTCTGCGGACCTTTCATGGCGGTGGTAGCGGGAATGAGAGGATCTGCGGCGCCCTGGGAACGACTGGCGGGTTCCGACACGGAGCGATGCAATGTCGGGTAGTAGATTTGGGCGGTCTCATGGGGCTGCTGGTCCGCAGTCATATGCAGATCGAGTTGGCGCACCGCGTAGTGATCGTGGAGGATGCGCGCCGCAGGGGGCATGTAGGCAATGCTGAACCAGGCGATGGCCGCAGCAATCGCGTGGATGAAGATGGAACCGAGGAATGGCGCGGAAGTCCGGTCCGGCGGCGGCAGAGCTGCGAAGATCGTCAGGTCGCGGGGGGGCATAACAAAGACCGTGGCGCTGCCAACTAAAGGAGCCGCAAGCAGATCGGCTGGTACTGTGTCGGATATGCCGGAGCGGGACCGACCGGGGAAGATGGTCAATCGGGACGAATCCGAATTAGCCCGCTTGAACGCGAAACGAACCAAGCACAACCTCCGACTCGGAAAATCACATGAGACGGTTCAGGGTTCAGTATGAACTGACAAACTCAGGAGCAAACGGTGCAAACCGGATACCAGGGAATCAGTTACCTTTATCAGAATCGCTCAATCCGGTGCTTTGGGACATTCCTCTCTTGGTACCTCCGTTATCAAAGTAATTAATTCCTTTGACAAGAGCAACGCAAGGAAGGGCTACACTGAAACCGCACATTCTGCGGCAAAACATAGGGGATGGTTGGGCCATCAGGATTGCAAGCAAGCTGCCAGGTCCGGGATCAGGGCAGGCAGAGAAAGGCGGGACTGGCGAATCGTCAGTTCCAACAGGATAGGGATGAATCGAAGACTGCTCACGATCCTCCTCGTCGCATTTGTCATCGCGGCGTCCTGCGCGTGGCTGGTTTACCGGCTTGTGGGCGCGCGCATGGCAGCTTCAAAGCCGTTGGCCATGGCGCGGGTGGTCTCAGCGGCGAAGGACATTCCGCTCGGAGCTATTGTCACGGCGGCCGATCTGACGACGATCACAATTGCGGGTGAAGCACCCAAGGGTTCGATTTTGAAGCCGGAAGACGCGGTTGGCCGGGGCGCAATTTCGGAGATCTACCAGGGAGAACCGGTTCTCGAGAGCCGTCTGGCGGGAGCCGGATCGGGCGGAGGACTGGCGCCGATTATTCCGCATGGAATGAGGGCGTGCGCGGTGCGCGTGGATGAGGTGGTGGGCGTAGCAGGATTCGTGCTTCCCGGCATGAGGGTAGACGTACTTGCATCGGGAACGCCTCCGAATGCGCAGGGGGGGACGCAGAACACGGTGACACAGACGCTTTTGCAAAATATTCAAGTGCTTTCGGCGGGCACCGATTACCAGAAAGATGCAACGGGCAAGCCGCAACAGGTTCAGGTTGTGAACCTGCTGGTGACTCCGGAGCAAGCCGAGATGCTGAGTCTGGCCAGTAATTCGCTGAAGATCCAACTGGTGCTGCGCAATCCGCTGGATACACAGGTTGCCAAGGTGCCGCCTACGGCGATGAGCACGATCTTCTCAGGCGGCGCACCGCCCAAGAGCCCGGCGCGTCCGTCCGGGAGAGCCAGACGTAAGGCGGCGTCGACGGCTTACTCGGTCATCATCAGCAACGGCACAAGCACCACGGAACAGAAATTCGCCGAACCCGGGGGGCAACATTGAGATCGACAACTGGGATCGCCATCGCATTTAGCAGTGCGCTGTTTGCGGCTCTCTGTACCGGACAAATGGTACAGGCTCAGGCAGCACCACCTTCCTCCCCAGCCGCAGGCGCTGCGTTTGGAGACTCGACCAACGAGTTGAACGTAGAGGTGGGAAAGGCCGTGCTGGTGGACACGGCGCAGCCGATGCAGCGCGTGGCCATGGGATCGGGCGACGTGGCGGCAGCCACAGCCGTGACCCCCACGGAGATCATGGTCACCGGCCGAGGGCCTGGGGAAACCAGCCTGATTATCTGGGACAACCATGGCGGACGGCAGTTTTTCACGGTGAAGGTGCATGCCAGCGCGGGACTGACAGGAGACAAGCTGGACGCCATCCGACGCGAGTTGAGATATGAGCTGCCGGGTCAGACCGTGCGAGTATCTTACGACAACAACACATTGTTCCTGCGGGGCACGGTGAAAGACCTTACGAGCTCGGCGCGGGCGGTGCAGATCGCATCGACGGCGGGCAAAGTGGTGAACTTGCTGGACGTGACCGTGCCCAAGTCGGATCCGCAGATTCTGCTGAAGGTGCGCTTTGCGAGCGTGGATCGCAGCAGAGCCCTGACGCTGGGCGTCAACCTCTTCAATCTGGGGCTGGGAAACGCCCTGGGCGGTGTGTCGACGGGTCAGTTCTCGCCGCCGACGATTTCCAATAGTAGCGGCGCAGCGACCACAGGAGCGGTCTCGGGGACGGCAGGTAATGCGACGTTTAACCAGCAGGGCAATATCTTTGCATTCTTTCCCGGGTTGAATGTCGGCGCCGACCTTCACACCTTGGAGACCGAAGGCGTGGTTGAGGTGCTGGCCGAGCCGAATCTGATGGCTGCTGATGGCAAAGAGGCCAGCTTTCTGGCGGGTGGAATGTATCCATATCCGGTGGTCTCCGGCTCGACGGGTGGGCTTGCTGCGGTTACCATCCAGTTCCAGGAATACGGTATCCGGCTGAATTTTATTCCAACGATCACACCGCGCGGCACGATTCGGTTACAGGTGGCGCCCGAGGTGAGCGCATTGGACTACACCAACGAGGTCCAGATCTCGGGATTCGCGGTGCCGGGCATTACCACGCGCAAGGTGAATACCGAGGTGGAGCTGAAGGACGGCCAGACCTTTATCATTGGCGGCCTGCTGGACAAGACCATCACTGACACCTTCGAGAAAATTCCGTTTCTGGGTGACATTCCGATTCTTGGCAAGTTGTTCCAGTCGGAGTTGAAGAACAAGAACGACACGGAGCTGATCGTGCTGGTGACGCCGGAGATTGTGTCGCCGCTTCCGGCGGGAACGCCGAGGCCGAACCTGCACTATCCGGATCCGAACTTCATTCCGCCGAATTCGAACATTCCCATGCACCAGCCGGACGCGAAAACGGCAGACAATACGCTGCCTGCATCGCCTTCGACGATCCCCGTGGAGACGCTGATCGACAGCATGAAACCGGAAAAGCCGCTGACGATCGATTCGGGTAGAGGTGGATTTGGGCAAGCCGGAAGCGGAATGAGTTCAGGCGGTGCAGCGCCGGCGACAGGGGCAAGCGGTCCATAGGCGGAGTTGTCGCTGCCTGTTGGCGCAGGCGGTTGAAGACATTCGGATGAATTCTTTCCAACGCATAGCGGGACGCGCGCGGGGGTGGTTTAGCCCGCGCACGTCTGTGCCCGAAAAGCCTCAGCAGGTCTTGAACCTGACCCGGGGTACATTGCTGGCGACACGGCTCGTGAAAGCCCACACAGGGGCCGCGCGCAGAAAAGGGCTGCTGGGCAGGGAAAGCCTCTTGCCGGGCCAGGGTTTGTGGATTGCGCCCTGCGAATCAGTGCACACTTTCTTCATGCGGTTCCCGATCGATCTTGTCTATTTGGATCGCAAACTCCAGGTAAAGAAGGTTCGCCATCGTGTGGGGGCGTGGCGCTTGTCGGCGTGTTTTTCGGCTTACAGTGTGCTGGAGTTACCGGCCGGCACGGCGCTGGCGACACGCACAGAGCGTGGAGACCGGGTGGAGATTGGGTAGGCCGTTCATCCAATTGGGGCTGTTGGCACAAGTCGTCAAGCCGCGATGCCGCCGTCTGTCTTCGGCGCATTCTGAGCGCTCCAATGTCTGTAGAGTGCGACGATCACTGATAACAACGTAATTCCCGCCATGGACCGTGTAAGCATTGGATGAGCAATCAGGGTCGCATAGGCGAAGCGCACGCTCAGCGACCAGACGAGCGTGAGGGCAAGGAAACCCCCAGCACGGCGAAAGTTGTGCAGTCCTACGCTGGAGGTGAATGCTCCGAAGGCCAATCCAGCAATCAGGTCGATGACGTAATGCTCCCCTGTGGATAGAGTCGCCAGACAAGTAGCGACGAAGAAGAGAAACGCCGTCGCCTTCCAGATTCTGCCTGGCGCGAGGCAGAAAAACAAAAGCTGTGCCAACGTGCAGCGAAGGAAATGCGTTCGGTATTCCCGCCAGGCGCATCGCGACTGGCGTTACAACTGGCGGATGCAACCACTGTTTCTTGAACGCATAGATCGGTCCGCAGGCCGGAACGATGGTGTAGAGCAGCGGGCCGGTAACAAGCTCGGCAATGTAGGCGAGAATGATTGAACCCGCGATCCGCCGGTATCGAATCAAGAGGTACCAGGCGATCATCATGGGGACCATCGATTGGTAGATCGCCCAAAGAAAGATGTGCACAGGACCAGCAAGCGTTCTGGCGATCGTAGCGGCCTGAACGCCCAGGGACGAGTCCAGGCTAAACAAAATGCGATCAAACTTCCAGGGGAAAATGGCGCCTTCTCGTGCCATGAAGATGTTGAAGAGTACTCCGTAGAAGAGATTGAGCACAAGCGCGAAGACCAGTTCAGCCCGGACCTTGTCCTTCTCGTCTCTGAGCATCCAGATCACGGAAAGGAATAGGGCCGTTACGGCGATTGCGGGGGGACTCAAAAGGAAATTGATTGCGCGCATGCGTAGCCTTAGTGAGAGGAATTGCCCAGCGAAGAAGTCGAAGCCGGCATTGGCAAAACGATCTCTCGATGAGATGAGGCGCGGGCGAAGAGGTACCATGCAAGGCACGCCGGAGCGGGCCAAAGATAAGCAGCAGACGCCAGAGGAAAGTGCGAGACAAGCTGAACTTCGATCGCGATGTAAAGGAGAGCGAGCGTCGAGAGAGCGGGGCGCGAGGGCGCGCGGGAAACAGCAAAGAGAACAGCAGGAATCGCCAGCGATTGATCGAAGATCCAGCCGAAGGGCGCCACGGCGAGCGAAACCAGCATGAGCAGGCTGCCGTGTTCGATCCAGTCCCAGGCGTGGCGGCGCGGCCAGAACCACGCCAGAGCCCACGCGCAGCCGAGAATCGCCGGCAGAAAGGCGAGCCACTCCCAAGCGGGATGAATGGAATCGCGCAGCAGGTCGCCGAGATTGGCGGTGAACTCGCGCGCTATGCCTGAGGTGTGCATGTAGTGCGCGTACTGGCGCCATGCGACGGGATCGATCCATGCAGTGACGAGATTTCCGGCGATCATGGCGGCGATGCCCCCGGCAAGAATGCGATAGCTGCGCGTGACGACAATCCAGGCCAGCAGCACGAGGGCAAAAGGAAGAAAGAGATGCGGCTTGAGGGTGCAAAGCCAAAGCGCCGCTCCGGCCGCGAACGGGCGGCTCTTGTGGAAGCGCAAAAAAAGCGCCAGGCCGAAGAGCAGGAAGATCGAAGTCTGGCCGAGAATCACACAGAAGAGCGCCGGGGGAAAGCAGTAGCCAAGCCATTCGAGATGGTTTCCGGGCGAACCAAGGAGCTTCCAGACGATGCGGACGGAGGCGACCAGCAGCCCAAGAATTAGCAACGACCACGGGAGGGCCGCCACCACGGGGTTCAGGTAGCCGAGCGGTAGCGCCAGCGGCAGCGCCCAGGGCGCGTTGCGCATGTAATAGGATGCGCGGCCGGGAAATCCGGCATCGTGCTCGATCTTGTTAAGAGCCGCGGGATCGTATGGATTGCCGTGACGAGCTAGTTGGCGGCCGGTAGCCCAGTAGACAATGAAGTCGCGGTTAGCCACGTTGCGGGGGTTGGTGGGCAGAACGCTGAGATACAGGATCGTGAAGAGAATCGGCAAAACGCATGCGATTGCCATCAGAAATACAGCGAAGTTGTGCTGATTCTTCACAGCGAAAAAGCCTTTCTGTCGCGGTTCATCGCAATTATAAAGGCAGAAGAACTGGAGCCCATGGTTCGGGAAGTCAAGTGAGCAGCTTAGAGGATCGGCGGTTTGTCTCGGACTTGTGCATGGTAGCGAGGAAGTACCAGATGAGCCAGGCTGGAGCGGTCCAGAGGTTGAGGGGCGAGACGAGCTGAACAAAACAGACTCCGACATCCATGATAAGAATGGCCAGAGCCAGGACGGCAAGGAGCTTCCGTGAGCGCGTGACGCAGGCGCCCTCAAAGAGAGCTGGGATGGCGAGGCACTGGTCATAAAACCAGCAGTAAGGGGCGACGACGAGAGAAACCAGCATCAGCAGGCTGCCGTTCGTCTTCCAGTCCCACGCGGCGCGGCGGCGCCAGAAGTAGATGAGCGCCCAGAGGCAACCGAGCGCGGCCGGAAGGTACTGAAGCCAGATGGCGTGGGGATCTGTCCATTGACGGAGAGCGCTAGCCAGGCAGGGGATGAACTCGTTCTCGACGGCGGGAGATCGCATGAGATGGATGTAGTCAGGCCAGGCATGAGGATCGATCAGGGTCGCCACTGCGCTCGAAAGTGCAAGGGCCGCGGCAGTGCCGGCTACCAGCTTCCAGGCCTGGGCAACGACGATCCATGCGGCGAGAACGACAGCAAAGGGCAAAAATAAATGCGGCTTGAGGGCGCAGAGCCACAGAGAAGCTCCGGCAGCAAAGGGACGAAAGCGATGCCAACGCAGGAATAGAACCAGCCCCAGAAGCGAAAGGAGCGCGGTCTGCCCCATCGTCATACAGATGAGAGCCGGCGTGAAGGAGAGCGCAAGCCAGTGAAGTCGATTGGGAGGGAATCCATAGATCTCGCGGATGATGCGCACTGAGACGAGGAGGCAGACCAGGAGGAGCAGGGACCAAAGCGTGGCAGCCACGCGCAGGGCGAGGAAGCCGAGCGGCCAGGCCAGCGGCAAGGCCCACGGAGGGTTGCGCATCATGAGAACGGCGCGGGCGTCCAGGCCTGCGGCGTGTTCGATCGCCGAAATAGCATCGCGGTTATATGGGTTGGCGTGATAGACAAGCTGGCGGCCGGTAGCCCAATAGGAGACGAAGTCGCGCGACCCGGCCAGGTTGCCGGCGACAGGCATGGCAAAAAAGAAGAGCGCCGTAAGCGCGAGCGCAAGCCCCGCAACCACCGCGAGCAAGAGGTCGGCGAAATCGATACGCTGTGCCGGTGGAGGTTCGGTCTTGCCGGTCATGGAGGTTATTCTACGGTACGGTCTTATCGATGGTGTTCATACGCCGTGCAGTTCTCATCGATTCCCATCTCCAGAGAGCGCCAACCGGGCGGACGCGGACTCAAAACAAAAGATGAAAGAGGAGGGTCCGGCGGACGAGTCAAGAGCGAAGAGTCCCTTTTACGATATAGACGGATTCTCAATGGGGGTTTCGAAAGTAATGTAAACGGAACCTGCCTGCAAAGCTAGAGATGTAAACAGCCGTATACAGAAAAGAGGTAGAGACAAAATGAGGGGCGCTCTAATCGATTGATTCTAAGTGGAAAGAGGTTGGGCCTGAGATTGGCACGCCAGGTGCTATAGTCAAAGCGCCCGGCTGAGGCTGGGGAAAAAGAATCGGAGAGGAATGACGATGAATAATCTGTTTTTGGCGATCTATATGAGACTGCAGAACCTGATGCACAGCGAAGAGGGCCAGGATCTGGTCGAGTACGCCCTCCTTATCGCTCTGGTTGCCCTGGTCGCAATCAGCGGCATCAACGGCGTTGCCAGTGCGATCAACCAGGTCTTCTCGAAGATCAGCGGCTCGCTGACGTAGTTCGTAACCTCTGGCAAAACAGCGGAACCAGAACCTCATCGATCTGGCAGGGCGGTATAGGACGATATCACTCGGACCTGTGCCGCTCCTGCCAAGGGCGAGCGTTAAAACCTCAACAACGAAGGCGCAGGCAGACAAGAACCGCTGCAACCTTCATCAGAAGTGATCTGACCAATTTTGAGTGCTTGCGGGATGCACGGAGATCCGTGCCGGCAAGCACTTAAGCTCGTTATGGGAATTCACCGAAGGGGGCAGCGCCATGCAGGATATTCCTCTATATCTGTATGTGAAACTCCAGAGTCTGACACGCAGCGAAGACGGCCAGGATCTGGTGGAGTATGCCCTGCTCATCAGCTTTATCGCTTTGGTTTGTATTGCCGCCATTGCTCCTGTGGGGTCATCATTAAGCAAGATGTATTCCAACATCGGCACATCGGTTGGCAGTCTTCCAGATCAATAAAGCATGAACCGTGCCGACTGAGACTAAATGACACATGCTGTAACCCTGTCCCTCCCAGCCCAGGGCAAACGCATTTGGATAGGAGTCCTGCTTTCCTTCGATCCCGACTCCACTCATCCAGCCATATCATCACGAACGGAGTGAGGCATCTGCGGATGTCTTTCGCCCCTTGCGGCGGAGTCGGATGAAACCAGCCTGCCAAACCCAAGGTCTGCGTGAGAAATAGACTCGAAAAGCAACCGCGGATTCTTCGTCCTCGGAATGACAGCGTAAAGAGCATGGCTCGTAAAGCGTCCAGCGAATTGAAATGCGTTCTCCCTGCCTCCCAGCCACATGAAGCCTGGAATGTGTTGTTTTTCCGCCTCGTCAGCAAAATCTGTGGGTAGTCTCCGGTTCAGGTAATCGTCCAAGCGCGTGATATAGC
>JBMFHB010000052.1:0-26270 GCA_049977045.1 Occallatibacter sp. | reverse complement strand
TGTTCGATTCTTCGCGAATTGGCGTCGCTTCGCGACTTCGCAAGTTGGCGAGTTCGCGCGGCAGGTCTTTTCAGGGCACATTCCGAGTGAAGCCATTATTGATGCACGAAGCCTTAGCGCCGCTTGACGCCGGGCGGCGGAGCCGTGGAGTTGCGGATGACCAGGTGCGGCTGCAACGGGGCGTCTTCGGCGACGGGCTCGCCGCGGACCGTCTTCAAGAGCAGCTCGAAGGCCCTGGCGGCCACCTCGCGCCGCGGATGGCGGATGGTGCTGAGCTGTGGATGCACCATGGCGGCGATGGGCAGATCGTCAAAACCGATCAGCGACAGATCGCGCGGGACGCGAACCCGGCTGGCGTAAGCGGCCTGCAGCGCGCCCACCGCCATCAGATCGTTGGTGGCCACAATCGCCGTCGGTCTGGCGCGCTTGGCCAGCAGCGCGTCCATGGCCTTGCGCCCGCCCTCCACGCGCAGATCGCCGGTGGCGATCCACTCGTCGCGCACATGCATGCCGTGGCTCTTCAACGCGGCGGCGAATGCGTCCTTGCGGCCCCGCGCGGAATTGATCCATTGCGGACCTTCGATAAAACCGATGTCGCGATGCCCCAGCGACAGCAGATGCTCCAGCGCCTCGCGGAACCCCGCCGTGTACTCGACCAGCACGTTAGGATACCTGGCGCCCAGCTTGCGCTGGTTCATCAGCACCACGGGGATGCCGGCCCGCACCGCCTGCTGTAAAGCGTCTTCTTCCACCTCCGAGGTCATCACGGCAACGGCGTCGACGCTGCGCTCGATCATGCGGCGCATGCAGTTATGCAGGCGCTGGGGGTCATAGTTGGTATGGGTAAAGATCACCTCGATGCCCTGCGCCGCGGCCAGGGCCTCGAAGGCGTCGATCAGCTCGGGGAAGAAGGGGTTGTTGACGTCGGAGACGATCAGCCCGAAGAGCCGTGTCCGCCCGGCGCGCAGACCGCGGGCATTGGGATTGGGAACGTAATTCGTCTCCGTGATCGCCCGCCGCACGCGCTGGATGGTCTTTTCCCGCACTCCCGGGAATCCGTTCATCACCCGGGATACGGTGGCCGTGGAAACATTGGCGCGCTTGGCAACTTGTACGATATCCATACGTTGACGTGCTAGGTTCCTGACAGCATGAATTGGTTCCTTGAAGTTCGTGCTATCCCACCCTTTCACCCAAAGAACGGGCGAAAGGATGGGGCACGGAAGGTTCTTCTTCATGCAGTCAACGTGCTAGTCACCTCATTGTTAATACAGCAGGCCGGTCTTAGGCAATACGGGCGCGGCGGCGGCGCAACCCGCTTGCAACCAGTCCGCGGGCGCATCGGCTGTTGAGAACATGCGCAGACTTCCCTGCTGCCCATGGCTGCGCGAAAGCCGTCTGGCCAGAGGCCAGGGCACAGGCCGGGCATCATGTAATGCTTTACAGGATATCCCCAACTGCGTTATCGTTTTCTCGGCGCTTCCCGCGCCCGATGGATATGGATTTTCTATGATGGACAGGCGATCGTTCTGCAGTCTTACCGCCGGTGCCCTTCTCAGCCAGAAGATACTTGCCAGCCAGCCCTCCGCCGGAGAGGAAAAGCCCAAGCTCAGCTTTACCCAGGAACGAACCGGCGAGGGGCCTTTTCGCGAGGGCGGCAGCGGCAAGCAGCCCAACATTCTGCTGATCAGCGCCGACATGGTCGGTCCCGATCTCTACCACCCCGCGCGGGCTCTTTCGCGGCACGTGAAGCTACCCGCCATTCGCTCGCTCATCGAGGACGGCACGTTCTTCTCCAACGCCTTTTGCACCGTGCCGCTCTGCTCGCCCTCGCGCGCCTCTTATCTGACGGGCCGGTACAGTTACGTGCAGGGCAACGGCGAGCGCGCGCCGGAAGGCCTGGAAACCGAGCTCCGCCCCGGCGACACCATCTTTCCGGAATACCTGAAAGCGGCCGGCTACGTCACCCGCCAGGTGGGAAAGTGTCATGTGGGCACCAAGAAGTTTATCGATGCCTTCGGCGAAAACGATCAACCCTGGAACCGCTGGTCGCCTCCGGTCTTCGACGACGACGATTTCCTCGCCTACCAGCGCAGGCTGGGCGTAAAGCCGCAAAAGTATTCGCGCGAGATCGTCTTCCGCCAGCAGGACCGCACCACCCCCGGCAACTCGACCGGCGGCTGGATCGTGCAGCAGGACGGCAAGCCGTTTCCGGTCGAAGCGCAGTACAGCTACTACCTGGGCAAAAAGGCGATCGACACCGTAGAGAGCCTGATCGCCAACGGCTCGCTTCAGCATCATCCCATGTATCTGCAGCTGGACATCTTCGACCCTCACCAGCCGTTCGCCATCCCGGCGGGATTTGAAGACCGCGAACGCGAACTGCGGAAGATCGTCGGCGTTCCCGAATCCTGGCGCACCGCGCAGAAGCACGACTTTTCACGCGCCTCCGATGAGCCGGAGATTATCGACATCTATCGCCGCTACTGGGGAATCTACGACCCCCAGGAACTCATCGACTACCGCGTCGCCTACATCCTGCAGATGGAACTAGTCGATCGCGTCATCGGCATGGTGATCAATCGGCTCAAAGAACTGGGCCTCTACGACGACATGGCGATCGCCTTCATCTCCGACCACGGCGAGATGGATGGCCGCCGCGCCTTGATCGACAAGGGCGTCTACCTTTATCCCGACATCGTTCGCGTGCCGATGGTTTTCAAGCTGCCCGCCGGCATGCAACATCCGCATCCGACCGTGGAGTCGCCCGCGTCGCTTCTCGATCTTTCGCAGACGATTCTCAGCCTTGCCGGCATCAAGCCCGAGGCCATGTTCGACGGCATCTCGCTGCTGCCGGCGATGCAGTCCGGACAGGGCCCGGAGGAGCGCAATCTTCTCTTCTTCGGCGGCTGGCATGTGGGCGTGAACTTCGATTGCGGCATCCAGCGCCGCGCCGCCGACGGCCACCGCTATCTTTACTCCTACAACTGCACCTCGCGGATCGATGAGCTGTTCGATCTCGACAGTGAGGACGCGGTGAACCTGATCGACAGCCCGCAATACGCCAAGGTGCGCACGGAACTGATCCAGGCTCTCGGCGCCGCGCTCCAGACCGATCCGCGCTGGGCCGGCTATTGGGCGGAGTTTCGCGTTGCACGCTTCAAAGACCTGCCGCGCGCGGCAGGCGACATGCAACTCTTCACCATGCCAGACTGAAATACACATGGCGGGGCAATGATTGCGATTGCCGAATCGCTGCGGACACCGGCCCATGTTCAAGCGATTCGCGATCGCAGCGGCGATTGTTACAAACATGTTAAAATCAGTGTTTAAGGCGCACGGTCAATATCCGGACATTGGCCTCAGAGCATTGGCCTCCGGGCATTGGCGGTGCGAAAGTAGACTTAGGTGTCCCGGCTTCCCAATTCTCGTAGCCGGGGCCAGAAGCACCCGAGACGGTGCAAAACCAAGCGGTCAACACAGCCGAGTACCCGCCAGTTCGATCCCCATGATCCTCTTTCTGATGCGCCACGCAAATGCCGGAACCGTTCGCGAGAACCCTGTTCTCGACGCCAAGCGCGGTCTCGTGAAAGAGGGAAAAGAGCAGTGCATGTTGATGGCGCGCGTGCTTTCCGCGCTGAAGGCGCCCATTGACGTGATTGTTTCGAGCCCGCTCAAGCGCGCCCTGCAGACGGCGCAACTGGTAGGCACGGAATTGGGCTACGAGGCCAAAGTGGAGATCAGCCAGGCTCTGGGAATGAATGGAAACCATGCTGATTTCCAGAGGCTTCTGGACAAATATGCCGACCGCGAGGGGATTTTGGCCGTAGGGCACAACCCCACGATGTTCCAGTTTCTCGGCCACCTGATCACCGGCAACGGCGGGGCGGCGATTCGCATGAGGAAGGCGTCGATCGCGCGCGTGGACATGAACCATCACCCCCCGCGATTGCAGTTGCTGATCGATCCACGCACGGCCCGCGCCATTTACGCCAGCGTGACAAAGAGCACGCGCAAATAGGCTGGCACAAGAGCCCAAAGGATCCGTCTGACACTTGCTTTGCGCATTGCAACCACACGAGCCCAGGGCGAGTGTCTTCAAGGCTTTCGTTGCGACCACCGGAAAGCCGCGTTTTGCTCTATCGGACATCCGAAACAATCCTGCTGATATTCTGAATCTGATCGTCCAAACCTAAATGAACCAAAATGTCACTTCCATCGACCGTCCGCGGCAAGCACCATCAGTGCGCAGGGTGTGGTTATTTTTCGCAGCCATCTTTGTCGCGGTCTACTTTGCCTCCTTGTTCTCGCCGCCGCTGCTTGACGATGTGGATGCCGCGCATGCCCAGGCCGCGCAGCACATGGCCCTGACCGGCGACCTGATTACATCGAAGGTCAACGGCATCCGCTACATCGAGAAGCCGCCGCTGCCTTACTGGCTGATCGCGGGAATGTATCGGATCTTTGGGCAGAACACCTTTGCCACGCACCTGCCCAACGCGCTGGCCATCTTTGGGCTCATGTGGCTGGCGTGGCTGTGGTCGCGGCGCGCATGGGGCGATCGCGCGGGCTTTTATGCCGGTCTGGGCGTGCTGACCTCGGTTGGCTGCTTTCTGTTTACGCGCTTCATTATTCCCGAAGCGATCCTGGCATTGCTGCTGCTCATTGCGTTATATGCGCTGATTGTGAGTCTCGAAGACGACCGGCCTCGCTTCATCTATTGGGCGTGGGCGTGCGTGGCGCTGGCGATGCTCACCAAAGGACTGATCGCGCCCGTCTTCTTCTTCGGCGCGGCGATTCCATATCTATTGCTGACGGGGCAGTGGCGGCGCTGGAAGGCGCTCAGGCCCATATCGGGATTTCTGTTGTTTCTGCTGATCGCCGCGCCGTGGCACATCCTGTGCGGCATCGCCAATCCCGACCAGGGGCGCCCGGCAGGCAATCATCCCACCATCGGCAATGTGCACGGGTTTTTCTATTTCTACTTCATCAACGAGCACGTGCTGCGCTTCTTCGGTCTGCGCTATCCGCATGACTACAACAAGATGCCGGGTATCCTGTATTGGCTGGCGCACCTAGCGTGGATCTTCCCCTGGAGCCTTTTCCTGCCAGCCGCGGCGGCCGTGGCGTGGAAGACGCGGCGAAGCTGGCTGAAGCATCTGCGGCACGATGCCGGCGACACGGTCGGCTTTTATCTGGACAACGCCCTGCGCGAGGACGTGGCGAGTTATGTGCAGCGGATAAAGTTCCGCGCGCGTACGACCTGGCTGCTGAGCCTGTTCACGGCATGGACCCTGCTGTTCTTTTCCATCTCGACCAACCAGGAGTACTACACATTTCCGGTCTGGACACCGCTGATCATGTTGATCGCGGCCGTGGTTGCGGATATCGAGCAGCAGCGCGGAACAGATGGCAGACCCGTGCTTTCGACGGCATGGCTGACGGGCGCGATGGCGGTTTTTGCCGCAATCGGCGCACTCTCCGCCGTCGCGTTGGGCTGGGGATTGTGGACGTCGCGCAACCTGCCTTATGTGCCCGACATCGGTTTGCTGCTGGCGCACCGCGATGTGGCCGATTACACGCTCTCGATGTCGCACCTGTTCGATCTGACCGGCGAGTCCTTTGCGGCGCTGCGGCTGCCGGCGTCGTTGGCGGCGGTCGCGCTGCTGCTGGGGCCGGCAACGGGCTGGGTGCTGCGCCTCAAGGGCAAGCACCTTGCGTCCACGATCAGCGTGGCGCTCACGATGGCTGTCTTTCTCATCGCCGCGCACATCGCGTTTGCGCGCTTTGAACCGATGCTGAGTTCAAAGCCAATGGCCGACACGATCGTGGCCAAGGGTTCGCCGAGCGACTCGCTCATTATCTACGGCGACCAGTCGTCCGGCTCAAGCGTGATCTTCTACACAAATCACTTCTTTGACAGCCGGCCCGCGCTGCTGGTGCTGCCGCGCTGCGGGCAGCATGGCGAAGGATCGACCTTGTTGTGGGGCTCGTGCTATCCCGACGCACCGGATATTTTCCTGAACGACGCAAAGCTCCAGGCGATCTGGGGGACGGGCAATCGCAAGTGGATCTTTGCCGAAGATCCGGACCGCGCCAAGGTTGAGCACGCGCTGGCAGCAACCGGACATCTTTACCCGGTCCAGACACTCGCGGACAAGACGCTGTGGACGGACCGGCCGCTGCCGTGAAGCAGGTTTCAGGGGCCAGGGGGCAGGGGTCAGGGGCAACTTTTATAAGCGGGCAGAGAGGGTCTTTCCTGTTCCCTGTCCGTTTACTCCGCGGCCCTCATCTTGCCGCCGGGCAGTAACTCGAAGACGCGGCCGCGCCACAGAATGCGCCGTCCCGCGTAGCTCGCGGCCCAGAAGCAGAACCCCATCAGGTCGCGAATCGGATAGAGGATCAGCAGGCCAAACCAGCTTTTGTCGCAGACGACGAGGCGGCCGACAGCGATGGCGAGGGCCAGCCGTGTGGCGACGGCAAAGGCCAGGAGCGAGAATCCCCACATCGTGTGGCCGAGCCATGCGCAGGCGGCGAGCGCAAGCAGGCCGAAGGGCATGCTGAAGGAAAGCGCAGTGCCAAAGTGGCCCTTTGGCCGCGAGAAGCGTGTGGATTTCATCCAGCGCACCTGATGTTTGAGCGAGCCGACAAGCTCCGAGTGCAGAACCATGTGATCGATGGCATGGTGACTGAGGACGACCGTTTGACCCAGTTTGTGCGTCTCGTTGCCCAGGATGAAATCGTCGGCGCAGTAGTCGGCTGTGACCTTGAATCCGCCCATGCGGCGGACGGTTTCGCGGCGGAAGGCCATGGTTGGGCCGAGCGTGAATTGCATCCCTTCCATCTGACGGGCGGCCAGACAGCCGGCCGACATCTCCACCGACATACCGACGGCCTCAAGCCGCGCCCACAGGCCGCCCTCCACCGCGACGCCGCGATAGAGGCAGCACATGCCGCCGACGCTGGGATCGGCGAAAGGAAGCGCCACGGAACGTAGGTAGTCCGGAGTCACACGCACGTCGCTGTCACTGGCCACGAGAAGATCGTGTGTTGCGTGGGCCTCCATCAGTTCCATCGAGGCGACTTTGGCGTTGATGTAGTCGGGCACGCCGCCCGTAGAAAGAAACTGCGCCGGGATATGCGGATGACGCGCCGCCACACGGCGCGCGGTTTCCAGACCAGCGTCGTCGGCGTTGCGGGCGCAGAAGAGAATCTCGTACTCCGGATAATCCTGTGTGAAAAACGTCTCGAGGTAAGACTCGAGTCCGGGCTCCGCTCCATGCAGGGGCTTGAGGAGCGTGAGCGGAGGCGTAAACCCCGGGCGCCCGGCAAGTTGAGCAAGCGCGGCCTGGCGCTCGCGAAGGTAGCCAGGCACAGCCCACAACACAATGCCGGCAAAGACCGCGGAGGTGATGAGGCCGAAAACGGCGAGGCCGAGAAGAACGTAGGGCATGCTGCTAACAGAATAACGAGGAAACCGGCGCGTGCGGGCGCCGCCGGCGCGGCGACCCAGGGAAAACGCACCATGGAAAAATCCAAGCCCACCAGCGAGCGGATGCGGCAAAGGAAGAGCAGCAGGGGCTGAAGCCCCACGGATTTTGCCTTTTATGGCCCGTCTGAAGCCGTGCCCTTGTTACAAAACTTGCCGCCAACGGTCTTTTCTCAACCCGTAACGCAGTGTTCTCGTTCCTTTTCGCGTCGAAAAGTCGTGGCGCGATTGCCCTGCGCGGCGACCCACGCGCGTGCGTTTCTGATTTTTGAACCGGTTCCTATTTGCTGAAGCGAAAG
Organism: Occallatibacter sp.; assembly: GCA_049977045.1. GTDB lineage: Bacteria > Acidobacteriota > Terriglobia > Terriglobales > Acidobacteriaceae > Telmatobacter. The sequence continues at coordinate 18,482 of JBMFHB010000052.1, read as the reverse complement.
GCGGTCTTGGGCAGCGGCTCATTCACCCTGATGTGGGTGTATGTGCAGACGCGCGACTGCCCTTCTCCCTCGTCGAAGACCTGCTTGAGGCTGACGGCGTGCGCGGTGTCGAGCCAGATGGTCACTTTCGGGAAAAGCTTCAGAACCTTGGGATCTCTGGCGACAAGTTCCAGCTTATCGGTCACGATGCCGCCGATCGTTTCCTTGCCCAGATACTTGATGTTCCACTTCTCATCGAGATCTTTGCCGCTGGCGCCGAAGCCCAGCATGAGATAGCTCTCGTACTTGCCTGCCTCGGAATAGGCCCTGGCATCTTTTGCCTTGCCGGTATCGGAGACGCGCAGAGTTCCACCTGAAAAGATGTACGTCTTTTCCGTGGGCTGGCCATTGTGCGCCGTAATGTGAGCGGCCATTTCAAAGTGGCTGTTGCGCTCGTAGTAGGCGGTTCCGGTCATTACATCCTTGTCGGGAATCGGGTCGGTCTGAATGCTGTCGAACTCAAAGGTGGCGGTCGTGGTGTGAAAATTCTTCGCGGCGGCATCGAGCCTGGCAAGAACACTGGCCTCATCTTCAGCATGTGCGGACCGGGCCGGCAAAACCGGCAGCGCAAGGAGCGCAAGAAACAAAGAAAGATTGCGTACGCGCATGAAACTCCTTCATCCATTGGACGCGGAATTATGCCCGAAGGATCGAAAAAATTGTGTTTACCGGTGCGCCCAGACCTTCCAGGCCAGATTTCCCTGGGGATCCTTGACCGTCTCCCATCTCTCGACAAAGACGGCGTCTCCCATCACGGGCTCGATAGCCAGGCGCAGCGCCTTTTTCACTTCCCTGTCGGATGCTTCAGTTGGCATGTTTACGTCTGAAGCCGCGACCGTGACGATCACGCCGTGGCCGTCAGCGACCACTTCCATGGGGTGCACCGGGCTGGAAGCAAGCGAAGGCTTCGCGCCAAAATCCCACAGATGCGGGGTGATGAAGATGAAGAGCAGAATCAGCGTGACCATCACGTCGTAGTGAAACGATCCGCGCGAGTAGGTCCAGTAGAAATAGCTCTTCAGTACCTGTCCGGCGCCCTGCCTGGGCTGCGCTGCCGCTCCGTTGGATGGGTTTGATGCCATCAGAACTCCCTAACTATTTTATCGAGTCCGCCCATGTAGGCGCGAAGCGCCGCGGGAACCTCGACCGAACCATCGGCCTGCTGGTAGTTTTCGAGAATCGCCAGCCAGGTGCGGCCTACGGCCAAGCCGCTGCCGTTGAGCGTGTGCACAAACTCGGGTTTGGCCTTGCCGCCCGTGGAGGGCCGGTAGCGGATGTTCGCCCGCCGCGCCTGAAAGGCCTCGAAGTTCGAGCAGGAGGAGATTTCGCGATAGAGATTCTGCCCCGGCAACCAGACCTCGAGATCGTAGGTCTTGGCGGAGGAGAAGCCGGTATCGCCGGTACAAAGCAAGACTCGCCGATAGGGAAGGCTGAGGGCTTCGAGAATCTCCTCGGCGTCGCGGGTGAGTTTTTCGTGCTCGGCCTCCGACTCTTCGGGCCGGGTGAACTTGACCAGCTCGACCTTCTGGAACTGGTGCTGGCGAATGATGCCGCGGGTATCCTTGCCCGCCGCGCCAGCCTCGGCGCGGAAGCACGGCGTGTAAGCCGCAAACGAGATGGGTAGCCGCGCCTCGTCGAGAATTTCGTCACGGTAGAGGTTGGTGATGGGAACCTCGGCGGTGGGAATGAGCCAGTGATCGCTATCTTTGAACTCGCCGCGCGTGGCAGCTTCGGCATCTGCGTCGGAGCAGCGGAAGAGATCCTCGGCAAACTTGGGCAACTGGCCGGTGCCGAAGAGCGACTTCGAGTTGACCATGAACGGCGGCAGCACTTCCTTGTAGCCGTGCTTCTGGGTGTGCATGTCGAGCATGAAGCCGATCAGCGCCCGCTCCAGGCGCGCCCCCGCGCCCATGTAGACAGCAAAGCGCGCGCCCGAGAGCTTGGCCGCGCGTTCAAGATCGAGGATGCCTAGCGCCTCGCCGATCTCCCAGTGAGGTTTGGGCGTGAAGTCGTATTTCTTCGGCTCGCCCCAGGTTTTGACGACTTTGTTGCCGGCTTCGGATGTGCCGGTGGGCACTTCGCCGCGCGTGAGGTTGGGCACGCGGGCCAGCGCGAGCCACAACCCGGCATCGAGCGCGGCGGCCGCCTTGTCCAGTTCGTCCAGTTTGTCCTTGAGGGCGCGCGTCTCGTCCATCACGGCCGCGGCCTCGTCGTGCTTGCCGGCTTTCTTGAGCGCGCCGACCTGCTGCGAGAGCTCATTGCGGCGAGCCTTGAGCTGTTCGGATTGCGTGATGGCCTCGCGGCGGCTCTTGTCGAGCGCGCTAAAATCTCCCAGCAACGCAGCCGGGTCTGCTCCCCGCGCGCGTAGCTTTTCTTCCACCAACTCCAGGTTGGCGCGAACAAATCCCAAGTCGAGCATTCTGTCTCTAGTTTACCCGACGGCCGGTAGGGACCAGGCAACAGGCAATAGGCTCTATTGATCCGGACCAAAAGATTGGCCACACCGTGCCCCTTTCCGCGCTTTTGCGGAAAGGGTGGGAGAGCACGATGCAAATCACATGGGCCGGATCAATCATTTGCCGATCCGCGTCCTTGTTGTAGCATCCAGCTATGATCGCCGGCATGTCGTGGACGTGGTGGCTGGGATTTCACGCAGTCGTGGCGGCGGTGCTCGTGGCGGACTCGTTTCTGCCGGGCCGCCGGAGTGAGTCGCCACGCGCGCACGTCTCTGTCTGGCTGGGAACGGCGGGGCTGGTGCTGGCCGCGGCCGGGTTTGCCGGCTGGATCGCCGTAGCGCAGGGGCGGCAGGCGGCGCTCGAATTCGCCACCGGGTATGTGATCGAAACCTCGCTCAGCGTCGACAACCTGTTCGTGTTTCTTGTGCTCTTTGAGGGGCTGCGGATCGGCCGCGAGCGCCAGCACATCGCTCTGCTGTGGGGCGTATGGGGCGCGTTCGTACTGCGGGCGCTGTTTATCGCGGCGGGCATCTCCCTGCTACAGCATTTTGTGTGGGTCACATGGATCTTCGGGCTATTTCTGCTCTACGCGGCCTGGCGTCTGGTGCGCGGCGGTTCGGCGCGCGAGGCCGTGCCCGAGTGGATTGCCCGTCTGCACCCGGCCAAAGGGTCGCTGCTGCCCGTCATTCTGGCTGTAGAGGCCACCGATCTGCTCTTTGCCACGGACTCCATACCGGCGGTTCTTTCCGTCACGCACAATCCATTTGTGGCATACACATCCAATGTGGCGGCGATTTTGGGCCTGCGCACCATTTACTTTGCGTTAGCCGCAATGCTGAACCGCTTCCGGTTATTGCACTACGGGCTGGCCGCAATCCTGGCCTTTGCCGCGCTCAAGATGCTTGCCGCGCGCTGGGTCGAAGTGCCGGCCACGATTTCGCTGGCGGCGATTGGAGCGATTCTGGCGGTGTGCGCGTTGGCAAGCGCAGCGAGTCGGCGGGTCAACAAGGCCGCGAGTTAGGCATCCGACCGCATGAATCTGTTTCTTGAAGTGCGTGGTCTCCCACCCTTTCGCCCAGAGAACGGGCGAAAGGATGGGACACGGGAGGTTCTTCTTCAGGTTGTCAAAAAGCTAGCAGGAAAGCGCAGGAGCAGTGGCGCTACCACGCTTCGAAGCGAACGCCGCCCTCGCGGCCAAGAGCCGAGTGCTTTCTGAAGTTCGCATCGTCGCGATGAGGATGGTCGGAGCGGAAGTGCGCGCCGCGGCTCTCCGTGCGGGCAAGCGCGGAGAGCAGAATGGCGCGCGCCACGCGGCTCATGGCCTGGGCTTCGGCCAGGCGGCGGCTGGTATGGCCGCTGGCGGCGATCTCGGTCAGCGCGGCATCGGTTTCCCCCAGCGCAACGAGCCCCTGGCGCAGCGAGGACTCTTCACGCAGCAATCCGACGTGGGTCCACATCGAAGCTTCAAGCGCGACGATGAGGCTCTCCACGCGCTCGCCTTCCGCCACCGTCAGGTGCTTCGCGGCAGGCCCGCGGTCCGGTGCGGCGTGGAAGGTTGCCGGCGAGGGCGATTCGGCAAGCATGGAGCGGGCGGCGCGCGCTCCAAAGACGAGCCCTTCGAGCAGGGAGTTCGAAGCCAGCCGGTTGGCGCCGTGCACGCCGGTGCAGGCGGCTTCGCCGGCGGCGTAGAGTCCGGCAAGCGAGGTGCGCCCGCCGAGATCGGTGCGGATGCCGCCCATAAGGTAGTGCGCGGCGGGGCGCACGGGAATCGGATCGCGGCTGAGGCTGAGGCCGTATCGCGCGAGGAATGCGCCGATGCCGGGAAAGCGCGCGGCGAGATCGACGTCGCGCACGTGCCGCATGTCGAGATAGACGGGCCGCGATGGCGCAGCGGCGCTGCCTGGCGCATCCGCCAAGCCTTCGCGAGCGATGGCGCGGGCCACCACGTCGCGCGGCGCAAGTTCCAGCAGCGGATGATATCGCTCCATGAATCGCTCGCCGCGATCGTTGCGCAGGTAAGCGCCCTCGCCGCGCAGCGCCTCGGAGAGCAGAAAGCGCGGCGCTCCCTCGAACGCAAACGCCGTGGGATGAAACTGGTAGAACTCCATGTCGGCAAGCTCGGCGCCCGCCTCCGCCGCCAGCGCGATGCCGTCGCCGGTGGCTACCGCTGGATTCGTTGTGTCGGAGTAGACCTGGCCCGCGCCGCCCGCGGCAATCAGGACAGAGGACGCGATGATGCGTCTGTCGGCAATCGGCGCATTGCCGCCTGCCGCACCGGGTTCGCTGGGCGCGGCTTCAGCGCTGGCCAGATCGGCGCCGACGACGCGGCCCTCGGCGACAACCAACCCCGCAACTCGCGTCCACTCGGCGAAGCGAATGCGGCGATGCGCGCGCGCGAAAGCCACAAGGGCGCGGCTGATCTCGGCGCCGGTAGCGTCGCCGCTCGCGTGCAGAATGCGGGCCAGCGAGTGCGCGCCCTCGCGTGTACGCAGATACTGGCCGCTCAGCCGGTGGCCTTCCGCGTCAACGGCCTGATCGAAGTTCGCTCCCCACTCGATGAGCTCGGCCACGCGCAGCGGCCCTTCGGAGACCAGCGCCTCGGCCGCGGGGCGCGAGACCAGTCCGTCGCCGGCGTTCACCGTGTCTTCAAGATGCAGGGCAATGTCTTTTTCGCCTTCCATTGCGACGGCGATGCCACCCTGCGCATAGTGTGTATTCGATTCGCGGAGCGACTCCTTGGTGACAACGAGGACCTCACCGTGCCGTGCCAGTTCGATCGCGGCGCGCAGCCCGGCAACCCCCGCGCCCATCACCAGAAAATCCACATGAGGGCCGTTTTCCATTACTTTTAAGGCTAACATCCGCGATCGGGCAGCAGCTTTCCACCACGCGCACCGCAGCAGCGTGTATGCTGTGTGGCAAGCCGAATTCGTACGAGCCGCGAGGCGATAACCGCATGGAATTCTTCCGAGGCCTGCCGCCGGAGGCAGTCAAGATCGTGCTGGTGCTGTTTCTCTCGTTCCTGATCGGGCTGGAGCGCGAGGAGCACAAAGGCGCCACGGGAAATTACTCGTTTGGCGGCGTGCGCACCTTTCCGCTGATCGGGCTGATCGGCTATTCGATGACGCTGATTTCGGGCACGCAGCTTGTGCCTTTGACGCTGAGCTTTCTGGTCGTCGGCGGCTTTCTGATGCTCTCCTACTGGCACAAGCTCACGCAGGCCGCGACGGCGGGGGCGACCACCGAGATCTCCGGACTGGCGACCTTTCTTGTTGGCGCGTTGGTTTGCGACGGACATCTCTGGACCGCGACCACGCTGGGCGTGGCCAGTCTGCTGCTGCTCGACCTGAAGAAGGCGCTCGAAGACCTGGCAGCGCGCATTGACACGCGCGAGATTCTGGCCTTCGCCAAATTCCTGTTCCTGAGCGGCGTAGTCCTGCCCGTGCTGCCGAATCAGGCATTCGGACCTTTCCACATCAATCCTTTCAAAACGTGGGTGGTGGTGGTAGCCATCAGCGCCATCTCCTATGCCAGTTACGTGTTGCAGAGGCTCACGAAAGGGCAGGGCGGCATCGTGCTGGCCGCGCTGCTCGGCGGCGCCTACTCTTCCACCGCGACCACGGTGGTGCTGGCGCGCCAGAGCAGGAGGGAGGGCCAGCCGCATCTGATCTCGGCCGGCATCCTGATGGCCTCCGGCGTCATGTATCTGCGCTTGCTGATCCTGGTGTCGCTCTTCAACCGGCAACTGGCGGCGTTGCTTTGGCTGCCGTTTGTGGCGCTGGCATGCGCGGCCCTGGCTTTTGGCTGGTTGTGGACAAAACGCAGCGACAAGGACGCTCAAGCGGTCCAGAGCGAGCTGGGATCGAAGAATCCTCTGGAACTGACGACGGCGTTTCTATTCGCTCTGCTGTTTCTGGTGATGCTGGTGGCCACACAGTTGACCGTCCAATATCTGGGCAAGGGCGGCGTAGACACGCTGGCCGCGGTCGTAGGCATCAGCGACATCAATCCCTTCGTTCTGGGAATGACGCAGGCCGCCGGAACCATGACTCCGGTCAGAGTGGCGGCAGGCGCAATCATGATTGCGACCGCCAGCAACAATGTGGTGAACGGCATCTACGCCTATAGTCTGGCGGACCGGAAGACCGGCAAGTTGAGCCTTGTGTTCCTGGTTTCGCTGGCTCTGTGCGCCCTGCTGCCGCTGGCGTGGCTCCTCTAGTCAGGGCCTGTGGTGAAAGTCGAGATGCCACGAAAAACGTCCCTCGGGGCTAAACAGGCTGCTAGCAACAGGCGCGAACGCGAAGTTGCGCGATGGCGCGGATCGCCCCGGCCTTGAGGGTCTACACTCATCCCATGGGCACGCACACGCAGCTACGGATGGCAACACGCGTCAGCCTCACGGCGCTTCTCGGCACGCCCGTGACCGATGCACACGGGCACCTGTGTGGCAAGCTCAAGGATATTGCCGTCACCACCGGGCCCGAGGGCGGCAAGGTGGCTGGGCTGGTGCTGAAGACTCGGAACGGACTTTCAATCGTTCCTTCCCAGGAAGTCCTGGAGACGCCGGCGGGCACGCTCGAGGTTTCTTCAGCCGAGGTGCTGGCGCCGCTCAAGGATGAGAACAACTATCTGTTCCTGCAGCAGGACCTGGTCGACCGTCAGATCATCGATATCAACGGGCGCAAGGTGGTCCGCGTCAACGACGTGGACCTGGAGTGGACGGGCCGGGGTGCGGCGCACCTGCTGCGCGTGGCCGAGGTGGAAGTTGGCATCCGCGGCGCCTTCCGCCGCCTTTTCAAGGGCGTACTGCCGCGCACCCATCTGGAGTTGGTCTCGCGCAAGTTCAGCGCGCGCGCCATTCCCTGGCAGTTTGTCGACGTCATCGAGCCCGATCCGGCGCGCCGCGTCCGGCTGCGCATTGAGCACGAGCGTCTGGCCGACATTCACCCGTCCGAGCTGGCAGACATTCTGGAAGATCTTGCGCCGGCCGAGCGCGAAGCAATCTTTACCTCGCTCGACGAGGAGGTTGCAGCCGAGACGCTGGAAGAGGTCGAACCCAAGCTGCAGAAGGCGCTGCTGGAAAAACTCGACGACGAGCGCATCGCCGACATTGTGGAGGAGATGGACCCCGGCGCGGCGGCCGACCTGCTGTCTGAACTGCCCGAGGAGCAATCCGACGCCATTCTCGAAGAGATGGAACCCGAGGAGCGGCAGGAGGTCGAGGAACTGCTGGAGTTCGACGAGCACTCCGCCGCCGGTTGCATGACGAGCGAGTTTGTCTACCTGGGGATGGACGCCACGGTTGCGCAGGCCGTCGAGGCGCTGCGCAGCTTCGACGGCGATACGGAAACCATCACCGAGGTTTATCTGCTCGACGAGAAGCGGGTTCTGCACGGCGCCGTGCCGCTGGCGCGCCTTGTCCTGGCGCACCCCGATACGCATCTGTCGATTCTGTCGGAGCCGCGCGTGCTCTCCTGCCCTGCCGACATGAATCAGAACGAACTGGCCGAGATGTTCGACAAGTACAACCTTCACGCTCTGCCGGTTGTCGATCCGCAGGGCCGCATGGTGGGGGTTGTGCAGTCGGAGCACGTCATCAGCTTTTTGCGCGAGAAGTTATAGCGGCTACTCAGTGGGCGGCACCGCCGGGAAGACGGTGAGCCGCAACTGCGTGGAGCCGTAAGGCACAAGCGCGATGCGCTCCGTTTCTCCGGATGGGCGATTGAGGCTCAGTTCCGGGAGCGGCGGCGTGAATTTCTGCTCGGGCCTGGCAGGATTGGCCTGCAACTCCCACCCCTCGATCTTGTTGGCAGGCACGGTGAGCGTTACGGGAGGGTTTTCCCACGGGTTCGTGATTGGCCCGGATGTCTGTTTGACCTCGACCTCGTGCTCCAGCTTCTCGGGATCGACAGCGAGACCGTAGTTCCAGTCGCTGGCCGGAGTCGCTTCCCAACTGGGAAACTCCTCGGTGGTGTACTTCGGTTCCACGCGCGGCGACCACTGTTCCTTGATGGCGAGAGAGTAGACGATGGGGCCGCGCTCGATGCCGATGCCGTTCTGCGGCCAGTAAGAAAGGGCCAGCTTCATCGGCAGCGTGAGCACGATCCGTTCGCCGGGCCTGAAGGTGCGGCGCAGGACGATGAAGCCCTTTTCGCCGATGACAGCCGGCGTGTGAATACCGTCGATCTCAAGTTGCGGCGCCGCGCACCAGCCGGGCACGCGCAAGGCCAGCGGAAACGTGACGGGCGCGCCGGCGTCGATCCTGAATTCAATGCGCTCGCGGAATGGATAGTCGGTGGTCTGCGTAATGCTGACGAGACTCGCGCTGTCGCCCACGCGGGCGGTCACCGTGGACGGGCCGTACAGCACAGCCGCCAGGCCGTGATCGGCGGTCTTCATCCACATGCGGATGGTGTAGTTGGGGAAGATGCGGTGCACATTGCCGCCGCAGCAGGCGGTTCTTTGTCCTGGGTTCGGCTGGTAGGCCATCATGCGTCCGCCGTGCTCCATGACGTTGTGATCGGAGTCGAGCGTGGCCAGGAACTGGTTGGGGCAGGAGAAATACTGCAGAGCCTTCCAGTCCTTCTTGATGGCTCCGGGGCCGGCGTTGAAGCAGGCGCGCTCCACGCGGTCGGCCCACACGGCCTGGCCCGTGGCCATCAGCATGTAGCCCCAGGACCAGGTGTGGTCGGAGATGTCGCAGGTCTCGTGGGAATCGAGCGCCGTGGTGGTGCGAAAGTACTCGGTGGTCGAGGGAATGCCATCGATCAGCATGTGGAGATCGAAGATGCGCCGCTCGGTTGCCGCGGCAAAACGAAGATAGTCCGCGCCGCCGGTGTAAAGATAGAGGATCGCGGGCAGCTTCATGGTCTCGGCGTAGGTGACGCCGTGGCAGTTAATCGGCGTGGCCGCGTAGACGCGCATTTCCGTCATGTCGGCGTAGTCGGAGTTTTCCATGAACTCGCGCCAGGCGTTTTCGGCCTTTGTCAGCAGCGCGGGGTCACCGGTGCGCGCGTAGGCCCACAACATTCCCTCCACGTTGGTAATGTTTCTTACGGGCTTTCCATAGTCGGCAGGGTCATTGAGAAAGTGCTTGCGCAAGGCCGCGGGAATGTCCGCGCTCTCAGGATCGCCCGGCACGGCCGTGGCATCGGAAAGGGCCATGAGCGCGCGGAACAGGACGTTCTGCGGCCAGCGGTGAAAATCTCCCACGGGGTTCTCAAAGAATTTCGGCCCCAGATAGCCGTTGTAGCCGTTCGCGCCGGCGTGGTCGAGCGTGTAGTCGAGCGTGGCGCGCACCTGCGCCATCAGATCCTTGTCCTCGAGCACGAGCGCAAGCCGCGTGGCGCCGTCGAGCCAGTAAGCTTTCTGTTCCCAGGGCCACCAGGACTCGCCGGTTTCCTCGCCGGCCCAGTACGGCTCGGTGAACGGCCAGGAGACCTGCGGCAGCTTCGAGCCCAGCTCCGCGGCCTGCATTTCGAGCCAGCCGCGCAGCCATCCCTCGGGTCTCACCGCGCCGGGCGCCAGCGGCGAAAGCGCGCCGTAGTATGCGACGCTGTCCTGCGATTCCCCGGCGCCAAACGAGAGCTTTCCGCCTGCCAGCGCGGCGGAGGCAAGCGCCGCAAGACGGAGAAATTCGCGGCGATTGCATACGAGAGGGCCGCGGTCAACATGGCCGCAGTTCGGAGGATTCTTCATGAAACGGTCTCCTGAGGAGTGGATGAGAGGCGCTCGCATCCATGGAAATGCGAAAGCTAATACTATCGCAAAACCCGAGGAGGATACATGTGCCGGAAGCTGGCTTAATCCCGCTGACGCCACTGCCGCACAAGGTCCGCGGCCGCTTCAGGCCAGGTGGGGAACTCGAACTTGAAGCCGGCATCGAGAAGTTTTCCGGGGACGACATAGCGGCTCTTCAGAATCAACTCCGGCTCGGTGCGCAGAAAGAACATGCCGATCGAGAGCAGCGCGGCGGGAGCGGGCAAGCCGTTCGGCATTTGCCACGCCTCGCGCAGCGCCGCCATGAACTCGCGGTTGGGGAGCGGGTGTGGCGCGGCAAGATTCACCGGTCCCTCGATCTGCTCGTGGCCGATGAGGAACTCAAGAGCACGGGCGTAGTCGGTCTCGTGCATCCAGGAGACCATCTGTCGTCCGTTGCCCTGCGTGCCTCCAAGTCCGGCGCGGACCAGATGCGACAGAACCACAAAGACGCTGCCCGGAGCGGGACCAAAGGCAAGCGTGGTGCGGAGCGCGATCTTGCGCGTGCGCGGCGTGGGCGTGGAAAAGAAGGCGGCCTCCCAATCCTTCACAAGCTGCACCGTCCAGCTCCACTTTTCCGGGGCGTGGCGGCGACGGCCGATCAGCTCTCCTCCACCAATCTCGCCGGTCGCCTCGTCCATCGGTTTGTCGATCGAGTGCCGGTAGATGCTTGCAGCCGATGCATTCATCCACAGGCGCGGGGGATTGGCGAGGACGGCAAAGGCCTGATGCAGCAGGCGGGTCGGGCCGATGCGAGAATCGTAAAGCTCGCGCCGGTTGCGCGCCGTGTAGCGGCAGTCGATGCGGCGGCCGGAGAGATGAATGCAGACGTCGGCGCCTTCGAGCGTTTCCACCCACGGCCCGAGCGTCTGGCCGTCCCAATGCACAGTGGCCCACGACGCAGTGTAAGGGCCGCGAGTAAGGACGGTGACGTGATGCCCGCGCTCCTGAAAGAACCGCGCCAGCATCCGGCCGACCTGGCCGCTGCCGCCGGGAATCACGAGGCGAAGCGGGCGTGCGCTTAAGTCGCTCATGGAATCAGCCTAACGCGGCAGGGCAAGAACCTGCGTCCATTCCGAAGCTGTATCCACCAGCACGTCGGGCGGATTCTCCGCGAGCGTATGCAGGCCGAAGCCGAAGGTGCATCCCACCGACCAGGTTCCTCCGTTGCGCGCGGTCTCGACGTCAACCTTGCTGTCGCCGATCATCACCGTTTCCTCCGGGCTCGCGCCGGTCTCTTCCATCAGGGAACGAAGGCCGAACGGGTCGGGCTTCTTCACGGGAAAGCTGTCGCCGCCGTAGATGTGCAGGAAGTAATCGGCCAGGCCGAGCCCCTCGCAGATGCCGCGCGCCGGGCGCACCGGTTTGTTGGTGAGCACCGCCATGGTTCGCCGGGAGCCTCCGGGCGCGTCGTGCAGCTCATGCAGCGCCTTGAGCGAATCGAGCACGCCGTCGTAGGCGTAGGTGAAGTCCAGTTTGTGTTCGCGATAGTACTGCAGGAAAAAAGCGTAGGCCTTGTTGAACAGATCCGCATCAACCTGTTCGACCGCCGAGTTGGTTGCCATGGCCAGTGAGCGCCGCATCAGCAGGGGCGCGCCGTTGCCGACAAAGCCGGCGATCGTTGGATCGGGCAGCGGCTTCATGCCGAACTCCGCCAGCGATGCATTTACGCTGTTGCAAAGATCCTGCGCCGAGTCGATCAGAGTGCCGTCGAGATCGAAGACCAGCAGTTTCAGGCGCTCCACGGGGATCGGGCGAAAAACGCGAATCATAGTTCCAGTGTAATCGGCGCAAACCGCCGCGCGCGAAGTACCGCATCGTTTACACTATGCTGGCAAAACCCTGGAGACCCCATGCACGGCGCAAAGAATCTTGTCATCGTTGCGGCGGCGCTGTTTACCGCGCAGTGCGCATCTGTCCGGCTTGCCGCGCAGCAATCGCCGCAGCCGGCGTTCAGCACCGATGCCGCGGCCGAGCGCATTCCGAATCTCGACACACTCAAGAAAGAACTAAGGCAGTACCACGAATGCACATGCACCTGCGGCTGCTACGCACGCGATCTGGACGCGCAGGCCGGCCGTGCCATCGCGTTTCTGCGCCGGCGCGCCGCGCATCGCCGCCCGCGGGAGAAGCTGGCGCTGATTCTCGACATCGACGAGACAACTCTGTCGAACTATCAGGAAGTGGTGGGCGCTGACTTTGCATACAACGCCGCGGTCTTCAACGCATGGATCGAGAAGGCGCAGGCGCCGGCGATTCCGGGCACTCTGCGTCTTTACAAGGAGGCGCAACGGCTGGGCGTGAGCGTCATTTTCATCACCGGCCGGCCCGAAACGGAGCGCGATGCCACAGAACGCAACTTGCGCGCGCAAGGCTTCGACCATTGGCAGGATCTGGTGATGCGCAGCGCCGGGCAGTCATCAGAGACCGCGAGCAAGTACAAGCAGGAGGCCCGCGGGCAGTTGGTGGCGAACGGATACACGCTGGCGCTCAATGCCGGGGATCAGTGGAGCGACCTGAAGGGCAAGCCGGAAGCGGAGTTCTCCGTGAAGTACCCCGATCCCTTCTACTTCATTCCGTAGCTGCTTCTGGCAAGAGATCCGCGCCGATCGCGGACGCAGGAGTGCCCGCTCCTTCTGCCGTGAAGAATGATTTCAACTCATTCGGATGTTCGCCACAGTTCGTTAGTGGATGCGAATGCTGCCCGAGCCGGTTTCAGCGCGCACTGCCGGGCCGCCTCCGCCGATTTTGCCTGTCACATGATGGCGTCCGAGCGATCCCTGCATCGTGATTTCGCGATCGCAGTGGATGCTGCCCGAACCGGTTTGGGCATCGAGCGTGAAGGCGGCTGCGCCGGTCCAGATTTCGATGCTGCCCGAGCCGGTCTCCAGCCGCCATGGCCCGGACGGCACGCCGTTCGCCTTGATGCTTCCGGAACCTGTCTCGGCGCGAAGTCCGCCGCGCATGTTCTGGATTTTGATATCGCCCGAACCAGTCTCCAGCTTCACATCGCCCGCGCTCGCCTGTTCGGCATCGATATCCCCGGATCCGGTTTCAGCCGTGAATCCTCCCTGCAATCCCGTGGCGCGAATCGATCCCGATCCCGTATTGAGTTTTGCGTTGGCGCCCACACCCTCATCGGTCAGATCGCCGGAGCCGGTCTCGGCGTTCAGAAGAGCGTCGGGCGGCGCCTGAATTTCGTAGTCGATGCTGATGTTGCGGAGGTTCTCGTGCCCGCCCCCGATGCGCACCATGTTGCCTGTCTGCACGATCGGCGGATGGTCAGCGATCTCGTGCACCTTGGCATCGCTTCCGCCCCAGCCTGACCGGACGCGCCCGACGATATGCACGTGGCCGGCGGGGCCGGCGGTGAGATGAATGGATCCCGCCCCTGTTGCCACGGTGAGATCCAGTTTGCCGTTCACCGCAAGATCGCGCTCGAAGGTCGCTTCAGCGGCGCGCGCCAATGCCGTGGCCGGAATGGCCAGAATGATCGAGAACGCGATGGGTCGAAGTAAATTCCTCATAGTATTCCTCACTCTCCATGAAGATACGGCGCTCGATGGGGTCCGGTTCCAGAAAAATCCCGCTTGTACCGTCTGCATCGCTTGCTCTCAAATCCCTGTTCTCTGCTCCCGTCCAGTGCTATTCTCACAGCCAGATGCAACACTTTCTGCTGATCAAACCCGTGGCCGCGGCCATGCTGATTCTGGCCAACGCCTATTTTGTGGCAGTTGAGTTTGCGCTCGTTTCCATCCGCGAGACACGCGTGGATCAGTTGGTCGAGGCGCGGGTGCCCGGAGCGCGGGCCGTGAAACGGCTGCAGCAGAATCTGGACGAGCTTCTTCCGGCAGTGCAGTTGGGCGTAACGCTGTGCTCGCTGGCTCTGGGCTGGCTTGGCGAGCCGCTGGCGGCGCAGATGCTGGGCGGCTGGCTCGGCGCGCTGCCGCATGCGCGCGTTTACGCCGGCTTTGTGGGTCTGGTGCTGGGCTTTTGCGTGATCACGTATGTCGATGTGGTTGCCGGAGAATTGGTGCCGAAGGCGCTGGCCCTGCGCCGCGCCGAGACGCTGGCCGTCGCGGTCGCTCCGCCGATGCTTGTGTTTATGGCCGTGATGCGGCCGGCGGTGCGGCTGTTGAGCCGGTCGGCCGCGGGTATTCTGCGCCTCTTCGATATTCCCAGGACCGAGCGCGCCGCATCCATTCACTCTGCCGAGGAGTTGAAGCTGATCGCCACGGCGGCGCGACGGCTGGGGCTGCTGCCCGAGTTTGAAGAGACGCTGGTGCACCGCTCGCTGGAACTGGAAGACGTTCTGGTGCGCGAGATCATGACGCCGCGGCAGCGGATGTTTGCCTTGCCCTCAAACATGCTGCTTGAAGATGCGTGCGCGCGTACGATCGAGCACAATCATTCGCGTATCCCCGTCTATGACGAGACGCGCGGCGCCGAGTACATTGTGGGGGCGGTCTATGCGCGGGATCTGACGCGGCTGTTTTTTCAGCGGGCGTCTTCGAATTCGCTGGGGAAGCGGGCCGCAGAGATTCGCCTGGTGCAGATCATGCACGAGGTGCTCGTTGTGCCGGAAAGCAAGACCGCGCTCCAGTTGCTCTACGACTTCAAGCAGAACCGGAGGCATCTGGCTATCGTGGTGGACGAGTACGGCTCGACGCTGGGACTGGTTACATCGGAGGACGCAATCGAGCAACTGGTGGGCGAACTGGAAGATGAGTTCGACACGCCACCGCATTCGATTCTCAGGCTGGCCGGCGGAGCGGCGCTGATGGATGGGAGCGTGAATCTGCGCGATCTGGAGACGCAAATGCACTGGAGCCTGCCGCGCGATGGAGGCGTGGAGACCCTGGCAGGATTCGTACTCGCGCGGCTCGGTCACATTCCCGCGCCGGGAGAATCGGTGGTCTACGAGGACCGGCGGCTGACCGTGGTGGAGATGGACGCGCGGCGTATCGCGAAGATTCGCGTGGATCCCGTAGAGCCGTCAGCGTGAGCGCGGCCGCCTTTCTTTACACGGTGTTTAGGTTCGCGGCCGCAGGGCAAACGCATTTCAATTCGCTGGACGCTTTACGAACCATGCTCTTCGCGCTGTCATTCCGAGGAGCGCAGCGACGAAGAATCCGCAGCTGCTTTTCGGGTCTATTTCTCACGCAGACCTTGGGTTTGGCAGGCTGATTTCACCCGACGACGCTGCATAGAGAGAAAGACAGCCGCAGCTCCCTCACTCCGTTCGGGATGACATTGCTCGATCGGTGGAGCCGGGATGCAAGGGAAGCAGGATGCCTATGCAAATGCGTTTGCCCTGTTCGCGGCCGCGCTTTCAGGTGCAAATACCGGCGATTTCGACGAAAATAGAATTGGATGAATTTTTTTGAAACAGGATCGAGGAACGATTGACAGCTCCACAGATTGAAATTCGTAAATGGACGACGGAAGAGTTTGAGCGGCTGGTGTTGGAGTGCAAGCCAAAGGTTGCGGTGTTCGATTGCGACGGAACGCTCTGGAGCGGCGACGCGGGCTACGGGTTCATGGCCTGGACGCTGGAGCAGGGTTTGGTGTCGCGCTCGACACACGACTGGATCGATACGCGCTACCGCGCTTACCGCACCGGGAAGGTGAGCGAGCCGGCGATGTGCGCGGAAATGGTGCAGATTTATGCGGGTCTGCGCGAAGCGGAGTTGCGCGCCGCCGCGGCGCGCTATGTGGACAAATTCGTGCGCAAGCGGATCTTTGCGGAGATGCTGGCGCTGGTCGAACGATTGAGCAAGGGCGGCGTTGAGATTTGGGCCGTCAGCTCCACCAATCGCTGGGTGATCGCCGAAGGCGTGCGCGATTTTGGCATTCCGGAGCAGCGTGTTGTGGCGGTCGAGGCGCGCGTGAAAGACGGCATCATCACCAGCGAGATCCTCGACGTTCCGACCGGCTCGGGCAAGGCTGTTGCGCTCAAGCGCCTGGGCCTTCCTCATCCCGATGCCGTCTTTGGCAACTCGGTTCACGATCTGGCGATGCTGGAGATGGCGCGCCGCGCGTTCCCGGTGAATCCATCGCCGGCGTTGCTGGAAGCCGCGGCGAAGAACGGCTGGGGCTACTACCGGCCCGTCACGGCTGAGGGCCTCGATGCGGCGGTAGAGGGCGAATCGGCCGGCTTGAGCTGATACGCCCAGCCGATCACTCCGCGCCCGGAGATCCCCGCGCATCTCTCCGGATGGCATTCGATTGACGGCGGTTACACTAGACGAGTGGATGAAGCCGAAACCAACTCGGGCCGCCGTCCTCCGGCTCTTCGTTTTGTTGTAGCCGCGCTCATCGTGCGCGACCGGGAGGTCCTGATCGGTCAGCGCCGCGCCGACCAGCCGATGAGCTTGTTGTGGGAGTTTCCTGGCGGCAAGATTGAGCCCGGGGAGAGCCCGCGTCAGGCACTGGCCCGGGAACTGAAAGAGGAGCTTGGCATTCGCGCCGAGGTTGGTCCTCCGGTTACGCGCATCCGCCATCATTACCGCCGCGGCGGTGCGGTGGATCTACAGTTTTTTGCGGTGCGCAAGTTCGCCGGCGAGATCGATAACCAGATCTATCAGCAGGTACGCTGGGTCAAGCTCGAAGATCTGCCGGGCTACGACTTTCTCGCCGCCGACCGTGGACTGGTCAAGGATCTGGCGGCCGGGAGGCTGCTGTAACAGAGCGCAGCCGCGTTACTGTCCGAAGGGAATTTCGATTGAGGCGCCCACGGCCTTTGCCTCCGGATCGGCAAGAGGACTGATCGAGCTCACCAGCCTGCTGGTGAGTGTTTTCTTTGCGCTGCCGCGGTACAAGGAGTGGTGGTTGAGAACATAGCCGCCGGTAAGAAAACCGATCGCCTGGCCGACAATCACGTCGGACGGAAAATGCTGATTTGCGAGGATTCGGGAGATGCCGATTGCCTCGGCGAAGCCGTATGCCGGGACGGCCACGTACCACCGTGGATACTCACCGGCAACGACGCGGGCTAAAGCCATGCTGGCGGTTGCGTGGCCGGACGGGAACGACGAGTCGAATTCCCAATGCGCTGTGCCGTCGGCCCAGAAATTTCCTTGTTTGTTGCCTTGCAGAGGCCGATGGCGGTTGGTGACCATCTTCGTCGCCATAGTTACCGATTCGGAATCGAGAAGAGCCTCCGCGCTCAAACGGCCTGTCTCGGCCAGCTTCGGACTCTTCCCCGCCAGTCCGAGAAAGTAGATTCCAACGCTCTCGGAGCCTGCTGCATAAGGAGAGCTGAAGTTGGCGATATTGTTGGCGATGTTGGTGCGATTCTGGTCCACGCCGAGCGTGTTTTGAGCATCCGTGTCATAGGCGAGAGCCAGTCCGGTCGCCGCACCCAGAGGCATCATCCAATAGGCGTCTTTGGCGCGGGTGCGAAGCGGGCTGGTAAAGATGCCTTTTTCATCGCTGCCGAAATCCCGCAGACAACGGCCCAGATGCATCAGGCCGCAGATGGGCTCGCCGCTGGACGGCTGCGAGGGTTGCGCGCTGTTCTGAGCCGGCGCGGACGATGGATCGAATCGATCGAATTTGGGCGATGCGTTTTGGGGCAATGCGTTCGTCCATAAGGCCGCGAGATTGTCCTGTGAGGTGGATGCGCTTTGCGCCCGGCCCAGCAAGTTGAAGCAGGAACAAAATGCAAGTCCCGCCGCGAAACGTCGCGCCTGCAAAATACGCATCCTTTTTATCTCCAGTGCTCTGACGGCTGCCCGGTAGGGCGAAAAGTCGAAACCAAAGCCGAGGTTGTGGATCGATTCGATTGCTGGCCCATCCACGGTAGAGTATCAGAGATAACAAACTGTCCGGTGTTTTACATCACACCTTCCCATGGAATTCGATCGTATATTCTTGACCGATGGAATTTGGGCTGTCATTTCACCGTTTGAAGAGGCATCCATATGAAGCAAGGACCAAACACTCTTGAGAAGCCGTTGACGACAAACAAGCACTTGATCCGCTGGGTGGAAAAGATGGCGGAGCTGACCGAGCCGGATGCGATCCATTGGGTGGACGGCAGCCAGCAGGAGTACGACCGGCTGTGCGAGGGGATGGTCGCATCCGGCACCGCCATCCGCCTGAACAAGGAGACGTGGCCGGGATGCTTGCTGGTCCGCTCCGACCCGCGCGATGTGGCGCGCGTCGAGGACCGCACCTTTATCTGTTCGCTTTCGAAGGACAACGCCGGTCCGACCAACAACTGGA
>JBMFHB010000051.1:0-26308 GCA_049977045.1 Occallatibacter sp. | reverse complement strand
CTCAGTACATTGGGGCCGCAGGGGATGGGTTTTATTTATGGGGCATCGACAGTGGTGTACCACGCCGTCGGGCCGAAGCCGTGGAGAGGCTCAATTCTGTTGCGGGCGCTCAAAGGATTGCCACCGTCCGGAGCGACGAAGTGTTTTTTCGCCCAGGTTGACGGACCCATTCGCGTTTACTCACCCTTGCGCTTGTGGGCCAAGCGTCTGGCGTGCTCCCTGGCAGCATTTATAGGGCGTTTTTATCGTCGCTATTGAGAAATCAAGTAAGGTGCAATTTATGACGAAGGTCGCATTAATTACGGGCGTGACTGGCCAGGACGGAGCGTATCTGGCTGAACTGCTGTTAAGCAAGGGTTATGCAGTGCACGGCATCAAGCGCCGCTCGTCGTCGTTCAATTCGGCGCGCATCGATCACATGTATCAGGATCCGCAGACTCCGGATGCGCGCTTTCAGATTCATTACGGAGATATGACGGACTCTACGAATCTGATCCGCATTATCCAATCGGTGCAGCCGGATGAGATCTACAATCTGGCCGCGCAGAGCCATGTGCAGGTGAGCTTTGAAACTCCGGAGTATACAGCGAATGCGGATGCGACGGGGACGCTACGGATTCTGGAGGCAATCCGGATTCTGGGCCTGACCAGGAAGACGCGGTTCTACCAGGCGTCGACCTCGGAGCTCTTTGGAAAGGCGCAGGAGGTTCCTCAGAAGGAAACCACGCCGTTTTATCCGCGTAGCCCATACGGCGTGGCCAAACTCTACGCCTACTGGATCACGGTGAATTACCGCGAGGCGTACGGGATTCATGCGTCGAATGGGATTCTCTTCAACCACGAGAGCCCGATCCGCGGCGAGACATTCGTGACGCGCAAGATTACGCGGGCCGTAGCAGCGATTCACCTGGGAGTGCAGGATCTGCTGTACATCGGCAATCTGGATGCGCGGCGCGACTGGGGACATGCGCGGGACTATGTGGAAGGCATGTGGCGGATTGTGCAGCAGCCGGAGCCTGACGATTTTGTTCTGGCGACGGGCGAGACGCACAGTGTGCGGGAGTTGGTGGAGCTGGCCTTCTCGAAGGTAGGCCGCAGGATAGAGTGGCGCGGCAAAGGGGTGGACGAGATTGGCGTCGACGCAGCCAGAGGCGAGACGCTGGTGAAGATTGACAAGCGGTACTTCAGGCCGACCGAGGTGGACCTGCTGCAGGGCGATCCCTCCAAGGCGCGGCGCGTGCTGGGCTGGCAGCACAAAGTAACTTTCCAGGAACTTGTCACCGAGATGGTGGAGTCGGATCTAAAGGTCGTGGCGCGGGAGACGCATAGAGGGCACGGCCATGAATAGCTTCGACCTTGGCGGCAGGCGCGTCTGGGTGGCCGGGCATCGCGGAATGGCTGGGGCGGCGATTGTGCGCAGGCTTCAGCGCGAGCCGTGCGAGATTGTCACCGCGACGCGCGGCGAACTCGATCTTTTACGGCAGGCCGATGTTCATGCGTGGGTGGCGGACCAGAAGATCGACGCCATCTTTCTGGCCGCGGCGACCGTGGGCGGCATCATGGCGAACTCGACGCGGCCCGCCGAGTTTCTTTACGAAAACCTGGTGATCGAGACGAACGTGATCCATGCGGCGAAGAGCGCAGGGGTGAAGAAGCTGCTGTTTCTTGGCTCATCGTGCATCTATCCGCGGATGGCCGAGCAGCCCATGAAGGAAGAGGCGCTTTTGACCGGTGCCCTCGAACCCACAAACGAGTGGTACGCCATCGCCAAAATCGCCGGAATCAAATTGTGCGCGGCGTTTCGCCGGCAGTACGGGTGCGACTTTATTTCCGTCATGCCGACGAATCTTTATGGTCCCGGAGATCGCTACGATGCCGAGAACGGACATGTTGTGGCCGCGCTGATCATGAAGGTTCACGCCGCGAAGATGGCCAACCGCGCCACGGTGGAGTTGTGGGGCAGCGGAACTGCCAGGCGAGAGTTTCTGTTCACAGAGGATCTGGCCGACGCCTGCGTTTTCGTGATGAAGCACTACTCCGGCGAGATGTTTCTGAATGTCGGCACCGGGCGCGACATGACAATTCTGGAGTTGGCCGAGAGCATTGCGCGGGTGGCGGGATGGAAGGGCACATTTACATTCGACCGCGCGAAGCCGGATGGCATGCCGCGCAAGGTGATGGATGTGAGCCGGCTGACGGCGCTGGGGTGGAGCGCGCAATCCACATTCGATGAGGGGATCAGGCAGGCTTACGACTGGTATGTAGCGAACATGGCCAATCGCGCGGCCTGAACCTTTGGTTCGACATCCGCGGGGTTTCGCGGAGATTTGTCGGGGAAGCGGCTTTGCGAAATAATTCACGTATGAGCCCATCGGCTTCGCAGCGAGAGCGCACGGTACACCATATCGCCGGCGGCGCTGAGGAGAATCCGTATCATCGTCCGTCGTTTCGCTTGAAGGACCGGTTGATGCGTTTGCTGTGGCAAGTGGTGTATGTACTGCTCTACCGCACGTCGCCGCCACCGCTGCATGTCTGGCGGTCGATGCTGCTGCGGCTCTTTGGCGCGAAGGTGGGCGCCGGCTGCCATTTTTATCCTAGTGGAAAGGTATGGGCGCCCTGGAATCTGATCTGCGAAGACTGTTGCACGCTTGCCGATCATGCTGAAATTTACAATCCCTCCCTGATCTACTTAGAGTCTCACTGTATCGTTTCGCAGCACGCCTATATCTGCGGGGCGACTCACGATTACAACCATCCCGATTTCCCCATGATCTCGTACAATATGCGATTTGGCGCTTTTTCGTGGATCTGTGCGCGGGCATCGGTATCGCCGGGTGTGAATGTAGGAGAAGGAGCCGTACTGGGCCTGGGATCGGTAGCCAACCGGGATCTGGAGTCATGGACGGTTTACAGCGGAGTGCCGGCGGTTGCGGTAAAGACGCGCGAGAGGAGCGTTCGCGCCTCCCGCACCGAAGCCTGATTGCGACCACGAACAGTACCACTCAATTGAATGAGGAGACGATGACGAAGAAGAGACGGTTGATTGCTGCGCTTGCAGCATGTATGTGGGCGATGGTGCTCGTTATGCCTGGCGCGGCATTTCAGCTGGCGGCAGAGCAGCCCGGCGCGGCACAAGCGGGTGGGGACGCCACCGACAGCCCTTGCGAGCCTTCCAGCCTGGGTTCGCCATATATTCCCGTCGATAGCTGGGTGTACCCGGCCATGTTGCGGCTTTATTCGCTTGGATATGTCGACCATATGTTTCTCGGGTTGCGGCCATGGACACGGGCAAGTGTAATCAACATGCTCGAGAACGCGGACGACCTGATCTCGGAGGACGAGGATAAAGGCCAACCGGCTGTGGCCGAGGCGCGTGCGATCTACAACGCGGTCAGCTACGAGCTGCGCGACGATATGGAGGGCCCCTGCGGACAGCACCGGGGCAGCGCGCGCATCGAGTCGATGTACTCGATTTCCCGAGGGATCAGCGGTACGCCGCTCGACGACAGCTACCATCTTGGGCAGACCATCGTGAATGACTACGGCCGTCCCTATGAGCACGGCTTTAACAATTACTCCGGCATCAGCGGCTATGCGACGGCCGGCCGATTTGCGCTTTACGCTCGCATGGAGTTCCAAGGCGCGCCTTCGGCTGCGGGTTACTCGGCCGCGCTGGCGCAGGAACTATCCAACATCGACGAAACCAGTTACTTCATCCCGTCGAACACTCCGCCGTACGGCCCCACGACAGCGGTTTACAATCAGACGACGATTCCTCAGGGCCCGATCGCTACCGCAACACAAGGAAGGTTCCTCGAGGCTTATGTCTCGTATCAATTCCTGAATCATGTGATTTCCTTCGGCAAGCAGGACCAGTGGCTAGGGCCAGCCGAAGGCGGAAGCATGGCGTATTCCAATAACGCCCAGAATTTTTACGCCTTCGAGATCAATCGCATGGAACCGCTGCATGTTCCGGGACTTTCGGCGATTGCCGGACCCTTCCGCTACGAGTTTCTGGTGGGCGCCTTGCGCGGCCACACGGAGATGCCGAATCCGGCCTATGAACTCAATCCTTCGCCCACGGTGGCGAACGTTATCAATCCAGGCGATCCCTGGGTGCATGTGGAAAAGGTAAGTTTCCGTCCATATAGAGATCTGGAATTGGGCTTTGAGCGCACGGCGATGTTTGGCGGTGAGGGCCATCAGGGGGTGAGCCTGCACTCGTTTCTGCGCAGCTTCTTCAGCCTTACAGCGGGTAACGGCACCAACAAGGGGAATAATACCGATCCCGGCGCGCGTTTTGGATCGTTTGATTTTTCGTGGCGGCTGCCTTACCTGCGCAATTGGCTCACGCTTTACTCCGGCTCGGAGGTGCACGACGACGTATCTCCCATCGATGCGCCCCGCCGCGCCTCGGTGCGGCCAGGAATCTATCTTTCGCATGTACCGGGGATTGCCAAACTCGATTTTCGTCTCGAGGCCGCGATGACCGATCCCAGCATCTCCAACAGCAACGGCGGGCTGTTTATGTATTACGAGAGCATCGAGAGGCAGGGCTACACGAATCAGGGGCAACTCTTCGGCGACTGGATCGGCCGCGAGGACAAAGGCGGCCAGGCGTGGCTGACGTATCACCTGAGCGGCAACGAGTGGTTCCGGGTGAGCGCGCGGAATCAGAAGGCCGCCAAAGACTTCATCCCCGGCGGCACCACGCTGAACGACATCGGATTTCAGGCCGTGAAGCGGATCGGGAAAGATCTGGAGATCGACGGCGCCTTTACCGTGGAGCACTACAAGGCGCCGATCTATCTGCCGGGCACGCAGACGGTGACCACGACCAATATCCGGCTTACGTGGTATCCGCAGCGTAAGGTCAGTTTTTAGGGACGATTCTTGTTGCGTACGCCGGCGCGGGAATGTGCATGACTTTGATGAGCCGATTCCTGGCATCGAAGGTCAAGATCCACTGCATGGACCGGTTCGGAATTGAGACGTTCACAAAACGGACCGTTGATTCGCCATTCTGCCCGACTTCCAGCGAGGGCGGAAACGACAGATCGAGATTCGAGTTGAGCGCCTCGTGCGGTGAGAGGGCAATCGCAAGTTGCGGCTCGGTGAGCGCCGCATAGCACAAACTGGTGGCAAGCCAATCGGCGGATTTATCCATTGGCTCTTCCGCGCGGATGCGGTTGAAGGTTCCTATGGCCAGTGCACTGACGGGAGCGGGCAAAAATAGCGTGAAGCCGCGGCGCTCGATTGGGATGACGCGCACGCGGCCTTTGCCGGCGCGCGGAATCGAGGCGGAAAACCAGCTTGCGCCTCCTGCTCCGCCATTACCCTCGAAGAGCAGGAACAGGTGGCCGGGAACGGCCTGGCACTCTAGCTGCCGGTAGCCCCACTTTTCATGGTCAAATGAGATCCCGGCAAACGCGGCAGCGTCGCGGACTGCGGTCTGCGCTCTCGCGGCCAGAGCACGATCGGATTCGCTCATCTGCTGTTGAGAGCGGTAGACGATCGGATGTGCGTCGGCAGATGACGAACTGCTGCTGGAGAGCGGGAAGGGATCCCCGATTGTGGGAACAGTCCTGGCCGGATAGGGCATGGTGGAGCCGGATGGAACCTGCTTTACCGGGTACGGCAATGCGGCCGGGCGCTGGCTGGTTTGAGCGCAGCAATGCGGAACCAAGACCGCCGTTGCCGCTGCGGCGAGAGCGAACTCCAAGAACCTCCGGCGACCCATACACTGGCTAGACTAACACTGCGCTTCGTTTCAGAAGACGGCGTCACTGTCTCGGTGAGCGCAGATAAGAGAAATCGTAGGCCACGCCGAGGGTGAAGCCCTGGGGCCTGGGTGTGTAGTAACCGAACAGTTGCTGCCACTTCTGGTGCTCGTAGTCGAGACGTGCCCAGAATGGCCCATGGAAGCGGTAATCGAATCCGCCGCCGACCGCCCAGAGGCTCCGTGTGTCGTGCAGGTAGGAAGCGCCGTGCGGCGGAAAGTCCATGCTCCCCTGACCGTACAGGAATTTGGCGTAAGGATGGAGATTCTCCCAGTGCTGCCAGGCATAGATAGGGCCTGCGGCGGCAGTGTCCTGGCGCACATTCACCTGCGTCGAGGATCGGTTGAGGCTGATGTCGCGCGCCTCAACTTCCAAGCCCAGACCGCGCATAAAGGCCGGCAGCTTTCCGGGAAAACAATCGATCCAGAGTGTGCCTCCATACATGCGGCCATGCCCCACATCGACGTTGTAGCTGGAGGGCCCCACGCCCACGCGGATAGGCCACCCACTCTGCCGCCTCAGCGGCGGCGCTGTCTGGCAATTTGCTGAGTTCGCGAGCAAAAAATAATCGCAGTCAGAAGGGGAAAAACGAATTGCTTCAAGCGCATTCGGCATCTCCTTTACGGACACGCATCTTCGATTCTCGGGCAGATTGCCGCCGTGCGAAGTGCGGGAAACCGGGATAACCAGGCAAAAGTGGGAATTTCTGTGCGGCGTCCGCCATGGATTCATACCATGTACTTTGCGCACCGTGCGGAACCGGGGAACGCCATGGGTGCTTTCGATGCGGATTTTTCGAGTTTGTTGTCCAAAATCCTGCCACCGCGCACATGGAGGCGACTTTGGTCACTTGCACTCGGCTTAGTCTACATCATCATCAGAGACAAATGCAGTAATCGCCCAGCCTTCCAGGTGCGCGATGGCTGCTCAGCCCGAAAAACACCGAAAAGTGCAAGTCTTCGGTGCAAGGTTTCATTCAACGGGACAAATGTGTCCAGATTCCCTCCTGAGATTTGAGTTCTCGCGAAACAGTAGCCATGAGAGGATAGAGGGACTGAAAGTATCGGCAGCCAGCCATCGATCAGGCTGTTCCGGTCTCCTCTGGCAACCATGGGCATAAAAACATCGCATCATGGCCTTACTCGCAAAAGGACGCGAAAAAACAACCGCCGTGAGCATGATCGCGTCTAAGTATTTAGACTATGCGATCACACAGAAACTGGCGCTCAGAAGTGCCTTGAAGGAATCACTAAGGTAATATTCTTCTGATGTTCAGTGATCGACTGTTTTCTGATCGGGTAACATGCATAGAAAAATGTGCTCTTGGCGGGGGGTATTGTGGTACGTTTAATGTTGCCAAACTGTGCAGCGTAGCATAGTTGGATTGCATCGCAGCAGGGATGGATGCAGCTCCCCGGCTGTCCTCAAACGGTTTTTTTATGGGGTTACATTAACAACAATGTGCGGAGGTAAACGCATGCAAAGTCGTGTTTTGAGAACTGTGGGCAGGATTCTTGCCTTGGTAACTGTGGCAGCCTTGCCGGTGGCCATTGCGGCTCAGTCGGCGTCGGCAGGCAAGAACGCCGGTGAAACCTCGCCTTCGAGATGGGATATTTTCTTTGGTTACAGCTATTTGGCCCCAAAAGGCACCGTAAATACGGTCCTGCCGGATGCTACCCAGACGCCAGTTTCGGCTTCCTACAATGCAGTGAACGTGGGCGGACTCTTCAGTGGCGCCTATTTCTTCAATCGCTATGCTGGCGTTCAGGCTGAGTTTGCCGAGCATGAGTATGGCACGCAGTGCTGCAACAGCAATATCGGCACCCGCGGCAACGACGATGGCTTTCTCACCCTCGGCGCAGGCCCTATCTTCCGCTATCCGACAGGGGATATTACCCCCTTCGTTCATGCCCTGGTGAATGCGGACTATATCGGCGGGCCGTATTTCCAGCCCAACAAGTGGGGTCCTGGCCTGACCGTTGGCGGCGGCATGGACTACGAGACGCCGTGGTTCAATCACCACCTGGCGATTCGTCTTTTCCAGGCCGATTACGAGTATATGCATGACGATTGGGGTCAGGTGCCTTATGGCGGCCGCGCCAATATCAATGCAGCGCGCCTGAGCGCTGGTGCTGTGATTCATCTGGGATCGATCGCTCCTCCACCGCCGGTTACGCTGGCCTGCTCGGCGAGCCCCGAATCCGTATTCCCGGGTGAGCCGGTTACGGTGACAGCAACCGCGGGCGGTCTGAATCCCAAGGATCATGTGATCTATAGCTGGTCTGGAACCGGTGTGACGGGTAACGATGCGACGGCCAAGGTCGATACTGGCGCGTTGGCTCCTGGCAAGTACACGGTGACCAGCACCGTAAAGGAAGGCAAGTCGGGCAAGGAGGGCTTGAAGCCCTGGGAGACTGCCACCTGCACCGCAGGCTTTACCGTGAAAGCTTTTGAGCCGCCGACGATCAGTTGCTCGGTGAATCCGACCACGATTGCTCCCGGAGGCACAGCAACCGTAACGTCAGTGGGAGTGAGCCCGCAGAGCCGGCCTCTGACCTACAGCTACACGGCCACCGCAGGCACGGTAACGGGAAGCGGAACCACGGCGGAGTACTCGTCGGCGGGTGCGCCAACCGGAGCCGTAGGCATCACCTGCAAGGTGACGGACGACAAGGGGCAGTCGGCTACGGCAAACACCGACCTGACGATTGTGGCTCCTGTGATTCCGCAGCCGAAGACTCAGGCGCTTTGCACGATCGGCTTCTCGACCGACAAGCGCAGGCCCATGCGTGTGGATAACGAAGCCAAGGCTTGCCTGGATCAGGTAGCCCTGGATCTGAAGCAGCAGGCTGACGCCAAGGCAGTTGTGGTCGGCGAGCAGACCGGCAAGGAAGCGGCCATCGAGGCCAGGCAGGAGAAGTACGCACAACATCACAAGCGCGCCAAGGTCGATAACTTTGCGGCGCAACGCGCTGTGAATGCCAAGGACTACCTGGTGACGGAGCAGGGTATCGACGCTTCCCGCATCGGCGTGGCTACGGGTACGGCAGACAGCCAGACGGTCGAGAACTACCTTGTGCCGTCGGGTGCTGACTTCGCCAAGGACGTGACCGGAACCACTCCGGTGGACGAGACCGCGGTGAAGCCGCAGGTGCGCAAGCCCCTGCCGATGAGGCACCACGCAAAGCACCACTCCGCAAAGAAGACCGCGGCGAATTAGCCTGAGCGTGCGCCTCGAACCACTCAACCATTCTGCGAACCCTTTGTGATGCATAGAAGGGTTCGCAGAGCGTAACCTAGGAGTGCGTCGGGCATAAGCATTTGAGATTTTGTAACCGACATGGAATCAACAACATACCAAACATGGTAGATTTTGTAAGTTGTTGATTCTAAATGGCATGAAATCTATGCCCGACAGGCTCCTAGAGCTTTCCTCCAGCAGAACCTCGAGGCCAGCCGGATTCTTTCGGCTGGCCTGCTTGTCTTTGGGCTTTCTCTGCCACCACATTCTTCCAGCCATGGGATAGGCTTGCGTGCCATGGATCTCATAGCGATGACATGCGACACTGGCCGCCCGAAGGGGCGGCCAGTGTCGCTGTTACGTTGCTGGATAAACCTTAAGAGATGCGCGGGCCGCGCGGGCAAGGGAAGCACCGGGGCTCAGCGTCTCCGTCTGGCCCGTTCCACGCGTCCAGCGGGTCAGAGTTGCGTCAAGCCAAGCACGTGATGTTCGACGAGCGAATTCTTTATTACATAGACCAGCTTGTTGTTGCCGTCCGGGTCGGTGGGGCGCAGGAAAAAACCGGGACCGGTGAGATGGCGAATGGAGTTCTCAACAACGCCTTCGATGATCTCGCCGTCTCTAAATTGCACCTGAACCCATACTCCGGAAAGAATTGGCTCCTGGGCATGGAAGCGAAAGCTTTTGTAGTCCGGCTCGCCGTCCAGATCGCCCACGAAAAAGATGGCCTTCACATCGCTGGCAGGAACCTCCTCGACCACATCCGAGTCCAGATGGCGAATCCGGAAGGTGTCGTGAACGTGCCCGTTCCCCGCGCTGACGGCTTCGTGCAGCGAATTCCATTCCGGCGATTCAAGGTAGCCCTTGATGATCCGCTCATCACAGCGAACTACCACGGGCTCCGGCCCAGTCAGAGTGCTTTGAGTGCCTGATTCGGCGTCCCCGCTCACATGACGCTGGATCCTTGCTGCCGCTCGCCCGGAGTTAGATTGTATTGTTTGATTTTGTACAACAGTGCTTTGTAGCTTATTTGCAGCTTGCTTGCTGCTGCTTTTCGATTCCATCCCGTACCCTCCAGGGTTTGGGCGATCGCCAGGGATTCAGCATCGCCCTTAATGCTTTTGACAAGACGCTTGAGGCCTGGAACGGGGATCGTGCCGCCACCACCCATCGCGGAGGTTCCCATGGTTTGCGAGGGCCTCAGATCGCCGAGAATTGCCTGTTCGTCGCCGAGAATGAAATAGCGCTTGATGATGTTTTCCAGTTCGCGCAGGTTGCCCGGCCAGTGATAACTGCACAGGGCCTGCATCAGCATGGGCGAAATATGCAGCGGCGTGCTGCCGTGCTTGGCCGCTACCTTGCGCATGAAGTAGTGAGAAAAGACCGGGATCTCCTCGCTTCGCTCCCGCAGGGGGGGCATCTTCAGCGTGAAGCCATTCAGCCGATAATAGAGATCTTCGCGGAACTTCTTTTGCGCGATCGCTTCCTTGATGTCGATATTTGTGGCGGCAATCACGCGCACGTTGACCCGCAGCGTAAACCGGCCGCCCAGCCGGGCGAAGGTGCCATCCTGCAGCACCTGCAGCAGCTTGGCCTGCAACGCCGCGGGCATCTCTCCGATCTCGTCCAGGAAGATGGTGCCGCCGTTGCAGAGTTCGAACTTGCCGGGCTTGGATTTGACGGCTCCAGTGAAGGCGCCCTGTTCGTAGCCAAAGAGCTCGCTCTCCAGCAGGTCTGAAGGCATGGCCGCGCAATTCACTTTCAGAAAATCGCGATTGCTGCGCGCCGACATTTTGTGAATAAAAAGGGTCGCGACTTCTTTGCCGGTGCCGCTTTCTCCCAGGATCAGAACGGGAATATCGGTGCGCGCCACGAGCCGGCATTGCGCCTCCAAATCGCGCATGCGCTTGGACGATAGGACAAAAGTAGTGTCTTCGTCGAGCGGAATCTCCTGCACCTGATCGTCGGAAACTCCGGCATTGAGAGAGCCGTTGAGAATGTGTTGCTCGACCGCGCGCTCGACGTCGCTTTTGACGAACGGCTTCAAAATGACGTCGGTGGCGCCAAGGCGCGTTGCCTGCAGCACATCTTTCAAATCGACTGAGCGGGCAAACAGCACGATAGGGATTAAGGGATTGATCGAGCGCACGCTGGCCAGTTGGGCAAGTGCTTCCTCCCGTACCTGACTATCTCCACCGCGCCAGTCCATCAGGAGTAAATCGGCGCCGTCTGCCCCCTGCAGGCTGGAGGTCAACTCCGCCGGCTCGGTAAACAGGTTGACATGGAAACGATCAGACAGAATCCGATGTACATACTGGAGGATTGCCGGGTCAGTGCCCAGTGCGGCAACCTTGGGCAAGCCATTTTGGGGAGTCTTCGTCGTCATCTTGTGCAGACTATCTCCGGGGTACGATGCCTTCGCGGATATAAACTTTGGGGATCCTCGCAAGCATCAAAAATCAGGAAAGCTGAGCAAGGCAATGATGTGAGAATCAAGCCATAGGCAAGATGTGGAAAAACATTTCTCTACCCAGATGATTGTCTTTGCTCTTTCTTTGCTTACAGAGAGAGAGTTAAAGTATTCTCAGGTGAGAAAAGCGTAGCACCGAATGTGGCATTTTGTTCACTTTTTGCGCAAACTTTTTCATTAAAATATGCTTATAGTAATAGTTACCCTGACCGAAGATGCCTCTAGCCGTACTAGCCCTTCTGATTATGACCCAGAAGTACGCATTATGCGATTACTTCTGATGCAGTTGACTGTTACTTACGTGTGATTTCGGTCACATGAGTTAATTTTTGCACTTGGGTATAAAAATTGCAATGACAGTTTGTTAAACCTTGCTCAATTCCCGACATGGAGCCGTCTGCCTATGCCCTTGGTATCTCAAAGCGAGACTGTCGACCTGCGAGATATGCCGCCGATGGAAGTTATCTTTGGCCGGTCAACGAAAATGGCGCTGGCCCACGAGAAGCTGGAGCGCGTGGCGGGCACCGAAGTGCCGGTTCTGATTCAGGGGGAGAGCGGTACAGGCAAGGAGATCCTGGCCAAGCTGCTGCATGCCTCCTCCCGGCGTTCGAATGGGCTCTGGGTGAAGGTCACCTGCCCGGCGATTCCCCTGCCTTTGATCGAGTCTGAGCTCTTTGGATACGAGAAAGGAGCGTTTACCGGCGCACATGCCACCAAGCGCGGCCGGGTTGAGCTGGCGCACGAGGGCACACTGTTCCTGGACGAGGTGGGTAGTCTGGACATAGCAGTCCAGGCCAAGCTGCTTCAGCTTTTGCAGGATGGAAGTTTTATGCGGGTCGGCGCGCAGGACACGCGGCAGGTGGATACCCGTCTCGTGACGGCCGCGCGGGGCGATCTGCGCGAGCAGGTTGATGCGGGCAGTTTCCGGCTGGATCTCTACTACCGAATCAACGCCGTAACCATCGAGCTGCCCCCTTTGCGCCAGCGGATCGTCGACCTGCCAATGCTGGTCGATTATTTCTTCGCGATGCACGCAAAGGAGCTGCAGCAGACTCCCAAGCCGCTCTCGAGGGAAATGATGCGCATCATGGAGCGCTACCACTGGCCCGGCAACATCCGGCAGTTGGAGAACATGGTCCGCAACTATGTGCTCATCGGCAGCGAGGATGCCCTGATGTCGGAGATGGTTCCAAGTGCGCAGGCCCGGCTGACCACCGAGATCGACCTGACCACCCCGATCTCACTCAAGGCAATTACTCGCGCGGCGACGCAGGATCTGGAACGCGAGATTATTCTTCGGGTCTTGCAGGCCAATGGCTGGAATCGCTCGAAGGCCGCCAAATGGCTCAAGATCAGCTACCGGTCTCTGCTTTACAAACTCCAGGAATTTCGCATCGACGGGGGAGACCACGAGACGAAGCTGGCAGACGCCGTGCTACAGCGGAAGGCTGCTGGCGGTATGGAAGAGCCTGCGCACTACTGATTTGGCAGGCCCCCCTTCGTCGCGGACCTCAGGCTGTGATGGCGCCTTCAGGATGCCCGCTGGAGAGATGAGGGCCGTCCCTGGCCGTCATCGCGACGTGATCGCACCATACTGCGGAGACGGCGAGTCTACCTATGCCTGCGCCCCGCCTGAAAAACTCCGTACCCACTCCAGAATCGACCGCACCGCGACGCCGCTGGGGCCCTTGGCGATGAATGGGCGCGTGTCTTCAACCCAGGCCAGTCCGGCGATGTCGAGATGGATCCAGGGCGTATCCTCGGCGAAGGTGTGCAGGAACTCGGCCGCCGTGATGGCTCCGCCGTAGCGCCCGCCCGTGTTCTTGATGTCGGCAATGTCGGACTTGATCAGGTCGGCGTACTCTTCGCCGAGCGGCATTCGCCAGAACTTTTCACCGGAGACAGCGAGTGCGGCCTCGAACCGGGCGTAGGCGTCATCGTCGTTCGCGAAGGCTCCGGCAATGATCTTTCCGAGGGCCACTGAAATGGCGCCGGTGAGCGTAGCCGCGTCAATCAGATGCGTTGCGCCGAGCCGCCGCGCGTAGGTGAGCCCGTCGGCCAGCACCAGGCGTCCCTCGGCGTCGGTATTGATGACCTCGATGGTCTTGCCGGGCTTTTCGGGAGCGAGCGGCATCGCGGTCTGTACGTCGCCCGGCTTCTGCGCCGTGCCCGATGGCATGTTTTCCGCCGCGCAGACAATGGCAATCACCCGCACCCGCGGCTTCAGCAGAGCAATGGCGCGCATGACGCCAATCATGGCCGCGCCGCCCGCCATGTCGTACTTCATCTTCTCCATGTTGTCGGATGGCTTGATGGAGATGCCGCCGGTATCGAAGGTGATGCCCTTGCCGACAAGACCAAGGATCGGACCGTCCTGTACGCCTTCAGGTTCGTAGCGGAGAACGATCAGCGCCGGCGGTTCGGCCGAACCCTGCGCCACACTCCAGAACGCGCCCATCTTCAGTTCACGCAGCATCTCGGTTGAGTGCACCTCCCATCCGAGGCCGAGCTTCTGCGCCATCATCGCGGCGCGCTGGCCCAGAATCGTAGGCGTCAGTTTGTTGCCCGGCTCGTTGATCAGAGCACGCGCGAAGTTCTGGCTCTCGCCGATGATCGCGCCCTCGGCAACTGCGCTTTCGATGATGCTGCGGCCGGCCTCGGCCGGCGCAGCGATGGCGAGCGTTTCGATGCTCTGGTCTCTGCGCTCGCTGCGATAGGTGTCGGGATCGAAGTCTCCCACTAAAGCGCCTTCAACGGCCGCCCGCGCCACGGCTGCGTGGGGCAGACCTTGGGAGAAGTTATCAGGTAGAGCGAGGACGATCTCGCGAATACCCCG
Source organism: Occallatibacter sp. (assembly GCA_049977045.1). Classification (GTDB taxonomy): domain Bacteria; phylum Acidobacteriota; class Terriglobia; order Terriglobales; family Acidobacteriaceae; genus Telmatobacter. The sequence goes on along the minus strand of JBMFHB010000051.1, from coordinate 11,981 downwards.
TGGCTTGGCGAAGCGGATCGCAGTCCCGGCCGCTTCACGCACGCTGTGAACAGTAGCTTTTGCCTGCTTGCCGAGCCCGACAATCAGCAGTCGCCTGGCTGCGATTCCTGCTGGAGCGTGCAGCAGGATGGTCTCATTGGCTCCGGCTTTGTACTCGCCGGTTGCAAGTACGCCGGCGGCAGCGGCTAGCACGGCTGGATCGGAGACCAAGAGTGTGGGCTGCGGCTTGGCGGCGCGCCCGCTGGCTGCCTGGGTGTCGACGGCCAGAACGGCCAGTAGTTCGGTGGCAATCTCCGGGATTGGGGTGATAGATGTCTCGATTCGCATAGCCCTTATTTTGACGGGGAGCGTGGTTCGTGGCAAATAGTCTGGGTCATTTGGTGCAGAGAAATGGGATGACCGTCAGAAAAGCGAGAAATGACATAGTATGACATCACTGGAAATTGACCAAATAAAAAATGTGTCATAAAATGACATAAAGGCTACGGCAATGAAGATCGAAGGGATTCAGACCCGGATTAATCAGAATGGGCGGATAGTAATTCCGGCGGTCATCCGCAGGGGTATGGGCCTTGAACGCGGCGACGCTGTCGTTCTGTCGCTCGTGGAGGGTGTTCTGCGTATTGAGCCACAACGGTCGAGCATTCGGCGCGCTGGGGAGAGAGAGCGCGCGGAGGTTCCTGCCGATCGGCCGCTCTCCGAGGAGCAGGGCGTGGAAGCTGGCGAGATGGAGGAATGGTTAGGGTAGCCAGAAGGTTCGCGCCGGCTCTTGATTGAGCCGGACGGGCGCGCATGATCTCCGTGTATGGCCGTACTGTCTCGGTTCGGTCGCGCACGGAGCGGTCAACTGGCGCGTAATGCGTCCCAGTGCTCGGCGCCGAGACGGCGGAAGATCTCGCATGCTGGAGCGATGTTGGGCAGTTGGAGAACGCCGGCGCAATGGGCGGCGTCCCTCACCTGACGCAGGGCATGATCGTAGGCTGCGAAGGCAGATCCCAACAGCACATCGGAGAGAAAAGCGAGGCGGTATCCGGCCTGCTCGATGAGGTCGAAGGAGACCAGCGGACTCTTGCCGCCGAAGAGAATATTCAGCACGCACGGTCCGTGAACAAGCTCGGGGATCTTGAGAAGCTGGTCGGTGGATTCGGGGGCCTCAATGAGCGCCATGTCGGCGCCGGCGTCGAGTGCGGCATTGGCGCGATCAATGGCCTCGTTGAAGCCGAGGACGGCTGTGGAGTCTGTGCGGGCAATGATCAGGAAATCGGGATTGCGGCGCGCGGCAACAGCGGCTGCGATTTTGCTGACGAATTCGTCGCGCGGAACAACCATCTTGCGATCGAGGTGGCCACATTTCTTGGGGGAGACCTGATCTTCGACGTGAATTCCGGCGACGCCAATATGTTCGTATTCGATGACGGTGCGCGTCATGTTGAGCTCATTGCCGTAGCCGGTGTCGGCATCGGCAATGATGGGGATGTGGACGGCCTTCGCCATCGCCGATGCGTTGGCTACCATCTCCGTCATGGTGGCGAGGCCGTAATCGGGGAGACCGAGGCGGCAGGCAGCCGTGCCCATGCCGGTCATGTAGATGGCGGAGAAGCCATTCTGTTCAACGACTGCGGCGGAGACGCAGTCCATGGCGCCTGGAGCTATAAGAAGGCGCTCGGATTTGAGCGACTGCCGAAGCTGTTCTGCTGGATGCATGATTTGCCTCTTGTGGGCGGGGAGTTGCGCACATCCGGTTAGACGGCGCGATGCCACAAAGGGGTGGCCTCGCGGGGCATGACGATTTGTTCATATCGATGGAGGGATGATGTCCGCTGCTGCGAAGGCCGGACGATGTGGATGAACTTTGTGCGCGGCGCAGTCTTGTGCTGGCCAACTAGCGGCCAGGAATAGCAGGGATCTTCTTCTCGATGACAGCTCGCGCAATCCCGCCCAAGCGAAGCCTGGATGGGGCATCCCAGCTCAGGCCGGGCTGCCCGCAAGCAGAGACTCAACGACATCCGCGGCGCTGTAACTTTCGGCTCCATCGCGCAGAAACGCGGCAACGCTGTTCACGTCGTCGCCGATGGTCACCAGCGGCGGCTCAACGGCGCCATCTTTGCGTGTTTGCGGAAACCCGATATTGGCCAGCAGCGCGTTGCACAGGCATTTGCGGCCAACGCTGTCCTCGGGTTTACCGCCCTTGCCGACGTACAATGCTTCCCGATCGGCCGCGCAGCGGTAGGCAATCTGCCCCTCGGATGTCCAGTACGCCTCGCGCAGATACCCCAGATCGCAGATGCGCGAGCGCGCGGCTGCAACCTCTGCATCGGAATAAGTCCCATCGAGCTGCGCCACCTTGAAAGGGAATCCCGTAGGAGACGCCAGTGGATCGGTGAATACCGTTGCCTGTCCGTTTGCGGCCTGCGCTACCAGCCTCCGCTTCAAATCCTGCCTCAGCCCCGACTCTTCACAGAGCGCAAAAGCGGTGCCCACCTGAATTCCGGCAGCTCCGGCATCGAGCGCCTCGCGCAGCTTCTCCGCGCTGCCATATCCGCCCGCCAGCCAGAACGGAACTCCGAGCCGGAGCAATTCACCGATATCGACACGATCGCGCTCGCCATAAATCGGCTGTCCGGATGCGTCCAGAGCGGCCTTGCCGCGCGGAGGCGCATTGTGTCCGCCCGCGGTCGGGCCTTCGATGATGAATCCATCCACCTTGCCCGAGGCGCGCCGCAACATGGTCGTCGCCAGCGTATTCGAGGAGACGATCGCCAGAAACATGGGCCGTTCGAGCTCTGGCAGCGGCCCCTCGGCGAAGTCGCGCGGATCGAAGCGCAGCATCGTGTCCTGATCGGCTGGAGCGCCGGTCACAGCCAGCTTGTACTCTGCCGGCCTTCCACCAGCAAAATGATCCAAAACACCTGGAATGTGCAGCGGAATCCCCGCTCCCATCAGCACGCATCCGACGCCCGCGAGCATCGCCCCGTAGATCGAGGCCAGGTGGGGGAGCTGCACCTTTTCGAGGAAGTTCACGCCGATCTTGTTCAAGTGCCCCTGGCGCGCGAGAAACACTTCGGCGAAGTTGCTCACCATCAGCAGTTCGGCCAGCTTGCGCGAACCGCTGCGCTGGTGCATGGGCAGCGTAGGATATGGGGCCTCCGGCAGCTTTCCGTCGGGCACGAAATACTCGCTCCAGATACGCCTGGCCATCTCCTGAAACGGAAAGGCATCGAAGGCGCGGCGCATATATCCGCCCTCGTCGCCGTCGGCAAGCCGGCGCACCATTAACTGATCGACCGCGGTTCCCGAGACGACGCCGAGCTGTCCCAGCCGGGAAACAGCCTGAGCCAGGCGCCAGTTCGATACGCCGATTCCCATGCCGCCTTGGATGATTTTTGGCAAAGAAGGCATTTCATTTATTGTTTCATAATTCGATCCATGGGTCACGCGTAAACCGCAAGCCGGCGGGTCAGGCGATGGTGTATCTCTGAAAAATCTAGAGGGATGCGCTCGCGATCTTGAATTTTGGCCGGCGACGCGCCCGCTAATGGGATGCGCCGCACCCGGCATTGGCGGCGCCTTTTGCATCGAGACGAAAGCAGGTAATCCCGTCGGCATAGGTCTGGTAGGTGCGCACGCGCGCATCTTGCAACTCCTGCAGCACCTCTTCTCGCGGGTGGCCGTAGCGGTTGTGCAGACCGCAGGAGATGACTGCCCAATGCGGCTCCACGCGCTCAAGAAACGCCGGCCGCGTGGAGGTGATGCTGCCGTGATGGCCGACTTTAAGCAGCGTGCTCGCAAGTCCCGGTTCGGTGAGCATGGCCTGCTCGACCGGCGCTTCGGCGTCGCCTTCGAGCAGGACGGAGGCTGCGCCGTACTGAATGTGCAGCACCATCGAATCGTCATTGGCGGGCTCGGGTCCGGGCCGATAGCTGCTGAAGGGCGCCAGCACATGCACCTGTGTCTCGCCGAACGGGAAGGCGTCGCCAGCGTGAAAGCTGCGCACGCGGACGTGCAGGCTGGCCGCCTCGTCGAGCAGCGCGCGGTAAGCCGGAATGGGCGGATTGTTACCCACCCAGAGCTCGCCGGGATGGAAGTTGCGCAGGATGGCAGGCATTCCACCCATGTGGTCCGAGTGCGCATGGCTGAGCGCCACCGCGTCGAGATGGCGGATGCCGCGCGCCCACAGCGCGGGCGAAACCACCTCCTCGCCAATGTCGAAGTTCTGGGGAGCCTGGCGCGGGCCGCCGCCAAATCCGCCGGCGTCGATGAGCAAGGTCTTGCCGTCGGGCGTGACGATGAGCAGGGAATCGCCCTGGCCCACGTCGATGGCCTCGACGAGCAGATCGCCGCGCGGCCTGTCGATCGGACGCGGCAGTACGGCAACCAGCGCGGCCACGGTGAGCGCAAGCCATGCGCCGCGCCGCGGCCAGCGGTTTTTCTGGTTCATGCCCGCACGCGCCAGGACAATGGCCGCTCCCAGCAGCGCGCAAAATGCGATCGACTGCCACGGCAGCGGGCCGGGAATGCGCAGATCGCCCAGCGTCATCCTGCCGAAGAGGCGCACCAGGCCCACGCCGATGTGCATCACCACGGCAACCGCCATTGCCGGAACCACGGCAGCCGCGGGCCAGGCGACCAGCAGAAGCAATGTAACGAGCGCCGCGGGAATGAGCACGGCCAGCAGCGGCACAATCAGCAGATTCACGGGCAAGGCGAAGAGGGTGATGCGATGAAAGTAGAGCGCCATGGGCAGGGTCATCGCCAACTCGACGATGCACGAAATTACGATCAGCTCGACGATGCGAAGTCCGAAGCGAATCGCCCAGGGAAAGATGCGCCATGCGATCGCGCTGCTGGCCGCGCGTTCGAGGCGGCCGGCAACCATGCGCAACAGCACGCGGAACTGGGCGATCCGCGGTGGGAGCTTGATGTCGATCGCGACCAGTTTGAGGTCGCGCGTGGCGGTTGCGTAGGGTTGGATCGTGGCTTCGAGCAGTGGCGCGGCTACGCCGGCCAGAGCGATCACGGCCAGCAGCGTCATCTGGAAGCTCGAGTCGAAGAGGCTGCGCGGGCTTGCCGTCAAAAGACAAAGTGCGGCGAATCCGATGGTGTTCATCGGGCTGCGTTCGCGGTAGATCAGGCGGCCGGTGAGGTAGAGTGTCACCATCCAGAGCGAGCGCTGAACGGGTGTGGCAAAGCCGGTGAAGAACGCGTAGGCGAAGGAGGTGGCGATGGTGAGGAGCGATGCCGGTACGCGCGGCAGATGCAGGCGCTTGAAGATCCAGAAGAGAAATGCCGCAACGATGGCCAGATGGAGGCCCGAAACCACCAGCATGTGAAACGATCCAGTGCGCTCGAAACCGACGCGCAAGGAGTGCGTGAGATAGGTGCGGTCGCCGGTGACCATTGCCGAGAGCATCGCCGCGTCTTCTTCCGAGAGGCGCAGCGGCGCGGGCAGGTTCCGCATTGCGGCCGGCAGGGCGAGCAGCCGCGCGGTGAAAGCATGCTGCCACATGTGCAGGCGGCACGGCCAAAATGCGCCGGTGGCGCGTCCTAACGGCTGCACGAGATCCATATCCACCGTGGCTGTCGAGGTAATGCCCTGGTTGACAAGAAAATCCGCGCGGCTCCATACGCCAGGATCGTGATAGACCTCAGGCGGCAGCAGGCGAACCACGGCGCGCAGGCGTTCTCCGCATGCGAACGGCGCTACGGCGGCGCCCACCGGCGAGCGCACGATCAACCGCACGCTGCCGCTCACCGGCTCCTGCGCGTCGACCTGGTCCGTCACCACTTCGGCATTTTCCACGCGCAGGTCGATGCGTTGCGCGCTGGATGTGGTTAACGGCTCGTCGGCGTTCTGTTCGAGGTCCGTGCTTACAGGCCCCGAGTCGATCACGGTTCCTTCGACGGTGCGCAGCAGCCCGTCGGAAAGCGCAGCCAGCGCGGGCGCAGGCGCGGGGTGTGGCTCCATCTCGCCGCACCACGCTCCCAGCAGTATCCAAAGCGCGGCCAGCGGCAGCCACGCGATGCGTTGCGCGCGCAGCGCCGCCACGGCGCACACAAGGGCGACGAGCGCAGCCGCGAGGAGTACGGTGCTGGGTTCGAGCCAGACGAAGCCCGCCCAGACAATGCCCGCGGCAAACAGCCACGCAGCATGAAAGAGCGGGACGGCTGTCCGATCGGATGCAGACGGCGCGGGGCTCGTGGAAGCGGTTGACATCAGGCCCGAAAATGATGTGGATTTGGCTTCAAGCGTATCAGGAACCGCGCTTTCATGCACTTTGTTTCGCGCCACGCACAGTTACCGGCGCAGGCGCACGATTGTTTCGAGGTGGAATGTCTGCGGGAAGAGATCGGCGAGCGTGATCTGATCGACTGCGTAGCCGGTGCTGACGAGCGCATGCAGATCGCGCGTCAGGGTTGCCGGGTCGCAGGAGACGTAGACGAGTTCCGGCGCGCTGACTTCGCCGAGGAGCGCGGTGGTCTCTGGGCCCAGGCCGGTGCGCGGCGGGTCAACGATCATCAGATCGGGCCGTTCGCCCGTGCCTCCTCGGCGCAGGAAATCGAGGGTGGCGGCTTTCACCGCCGATCCGCTTGTGCCGCGCAGGTTGTGCGCCAGCGCGGCAATCGATGCCGGTGCGGATTCGACCGCAATCACACGCGCAAAGCATTCGGTGAGCCGGCGCGCGAAGAGGCCGACTCCGGCGAAGAGATCCCAGGCCAGCGTGCCCTTGGCGTGCGCCGTGACGCGCTCGGCGAGCGCATCCACGAGCCAGCGATTGACCTGAAAAAACGCGCCCTGATCCACGCGATAATCGATGCCGGCAGCGCGATACATGAGGGATTGCGCGCCCCACTGCGCGAGAAGCCGCGGCGCAGCGCTGGTGGTGTCTTCGGCGAGGAACTCGACGCCCTGCAACTCCGGAATCCTGACCGCGAGCGCCTGCGCAAAGCCTTCGCACGAGCCTCTTGGGCTGCCTGCGAGCGTCAGGCTTGCGAGCAGCGCGGATTGGGTGGGGCCGCAGAATAAAGAGATCTCGCTCGCACGCGGATTGGCGGCCGGCTCGCGCAGGATTTCGCTGGCTGCCAAAGCCGCCCGCACCAGTAGCGGCGCGGCGATGGGGCATTGGGCGATGGGAACCACAGCATGAGAGCGCCGGCCGCGATAGCCTGCATTGCCCAGTGCATCGAACGCCAGCCGGATGCGATTGCGATAGGCCCATGGCTCCGCGGCGAGCACGGCGATGTCTTCCGGCGGGTAGACGCCGCCACGTTCCAGCGTCTCGCGCAGAATCGCTTGCTTGTACGCAAGCTGCGCCGGGTAATTTGCGTGCTGATAGTTGCAGCCGCCGCAGGCGCCGAAGTGCGGGCATATGGAAGCGATGCGCTGATCGGAAGGCGTGACAATCTCTTCGGCTTCAGCGGTTGCGTAGCCGCGCTTGTCATCGACGATGCGTGCCCGTACTTGTTCGCCGGGCAGCGCCAGGGGCACAAACACCGCTTTGCCTTCGATGCGCGCTAGAAATGCGCCGCCGTAGATGGGCTTTTCGATGCGTACGAGTTGCGCCGCGTCCGGCGAACGCTCGATGCCCTGTGCCCCGTGCGTGCCCCGTGCCCCACCCTTTTCGCGTCCTTTGCGAAAAGGGCGGGACGGCGAAGAGCTTTCCCTGCTTCCTTGTTGTTTGCGTTTTGCCAACGACTTTTGCGGCCGCTTTTTCATTGCTGGCTCATGTAGAACAGGCTCAACCGCGGAAGATTGTAGTGAACCAGCAACTGCTTCTGCACGAATTGCCGCTCCACCTGGCGCATTTGCACAGATCCCATGCGGCTGCGGTAGGGCGCGAGCTCGCGGGCCGCATGCGCCTTGAGGCCGACGAGCAGTTCCTCGGGAGCGGCGGCGGTGAGCGCGGCAAACAGCTTCTCTTCAAGCACGGTGAGCGCCCGCTCCAGTGATTCCAGATCGGCGGCGGCGCCTTTTTCGTCGCTTGAGGCGGAGACTTCAGCGGCCATCTCGCGCAGCCGGGCGGCTGTGGCGCGGCAGGCGTCCGGAGCCACCGCAGCCGCATCCAGCGCGGCGTCAAGCGCATTCGCGGCGGTTGCCAGATGCGCCGCGACACGCTCATGTTCGAAGCCGGATTCGGCGGGCTCGGATCGCGCAGAATCCGTGCCGGCCGATCCAGTTGAAGCCTCGCTCATCTCCATTGCGGCCTCGATCACCGCCTGTGCGCACCACGCGAGGCCGTTGACGCGCTGCATGCGCGCCCGTTTCTGCCGCGCCTCGTATTTATCAAAGGCCGCGTCGATGCCGCGCAGCGCCGCTTCGAGCGGAATTCCGGCCTCGCGCCAGGTCTCGATCAGCGCCCAATCGAGCGTGGAGAGCAGCAGGATCGAACCGCGCCGTTGCTGGAATCGCTCCTCGATCTCGGTAAAATAGTTGAAGTAGTTGCGCACCACTTCAATCTTAAATTCGGCGAACGGAGACGAACGATGGCAACCATTGGATTTGTTGGGCTCGGCATCATGGGCCGTCCCATGCTGAGGAACCTTTTGAAGGCCGGCCACACGGTCGTTGCCTATGGCCGCACTCCGGCAAAGCTCGACGCCGCGGTGGCCGACGGCGCCCAGCGCGGCGCTTCCAATGCCGATGTGGGCGCGCGCGCGCCGATAGTCATCACCATGCTGCCCGACGGGCCTGAGGTGGAAGAGGTGGTGCTGGGCGCGGGCGGCATCCTCTCGGGAGCCAGGGACGGCTCGCTCATCATCGATATGAGCTCGATCAGCCCGCTGGTTTCGCAGAAAATCGCCGCAGCCTGCGCTGAAAAGGGTGTGGATTTTGTCGATGCGCCGGTCAGCGGCGGCGAGCCCAAGGCCATCGACGGCACACTGGCCATCATGGTGGGCGCGAGTCCCGCGGCGTTTGCCAGGGCCGAGCCGGTCCTGAAGTGCATGGGATCGAGTGTTACGCTCACCGGACCGGTGGGCGCGGGCAACACGACGAAGCTCGCCAATCAGATCATGGTGGCGTGCAATATCGCCGCCATGGGTGAGGCGCTGACGCTGGCCACGCGCTGCGGGCTGAATCCCGAGGTGGTCTTTAACGCGGTCAAGGGCGGACTCGCCGGCAGCGCCGTGCTGAATGCCAAGGCGCCCATGCTGATGGCGCGCAACTTCAAGCCGGGATTCCGGATCAATCTGCACCAGAAGGATCTGCGCAATGCGCTCAAAACAGCCGAGGCCAACAGCGTTTGTCTGCCGCTGACGGCGCTGGTGCAGCAGATGATTGCGTCTCTGGTCGCCACCGGCAAGGGCGACCTGGACCACTCGGCGATCGCCACATTCGTTGAGGCCGCTTCGCATGTGGAAGTGAAGGCATCCTAGCAGGCTCCGGAAGAGACCGGAGAACGAAAGGGCGCGACCTCAAAAATCGTGCCCTTTTGAGAAAACTCTCTCTCAATGCAGGTTTTTCAATCGCCTGTTCAGCGGCGATTCGCCCGCCAGAACGAACTGATTCCCAGATAGAGAAATACGACGATCGCCCCGGCCGATCCCCAGAGGCTTCCGTGGTTGGAGGTGTGGGCGTAGTTGGCGATGCCGTTCACGACGCCGCGGGTAAAAACGAGGGCGAAGAGCAGGAAGAAGACGCCTGTCACTTCCAGCCAGAGAATGCCGCCCACGCGGCGGAAGGGATGCAGCAGGCCGCCAACGCCGCGGCTTACGGATCTTCCCGTGTGGTTTAAGGGCTGCCCGGCTTGCGCTGTGGCGCCGGTGGGCCCCTGCCTGACTGCCTGGGCTTGGAATTCGGAGCCGGCAACGGGAGCCGCCGGACGGACTCCCGAAGGGGTAGCTGTGGATTGCGCCGAGGCTGCCAGACGCTGTCCGGCGATGCGCCCCGCGACGCGTACTCCGATCCCCATCGCTCGGCCAATCGTTCGAGGTCTCATTCCGTCTATGATGGTAGCAGCGACCTCGGTCACCTGGGGTCACAACGGCCGTATCCAGGGTTGCTCTTCCGTGGGATTGGCAGTAATGTAGAGAGAATTCAAGCTGCCACCCGTGCCTCCTGGTCTGGGCTGCCGCTTGCGGAGGTAGCTGTGACATCCCGTCTACGCGAACTGATTCAGCAACTGGGCGAGGCGATCCATGAGTCCGTGATCGAGAGCGAACAGATTGCGGGCGTGGTGCAGGACATCCGCAAATACGGCTTCGATGTGCTGCTCATGCTGGAAGCAACCATCGGTCTGAATGAGGTGGTTGCGGCGCGGGAAAAGAAAGACGATCTGGACGAGACGGCGACCGAAGCCGAAGTAAAAGCGGGCGCCTTCACGCAAAATGATCTGCATTTTCTGCGTTCCTTGCGCATTTCGGTCGAAGGCGAAGAGGACGAAACTGGAACCGATGAGAATTGAGGGTGGCTCCGGGGCCGGGGTGAAAGAACGATCAGGCGCCGCTGCAGGTTGAATTTCCGCGCAAATCGCAGTATTCTTAGCTAGCAGACGCGTTTGTCCGCCGGTTCTTCCGTGTGCGCACCGGCTGGCGGAGAGATGAGTGGGCCGAAAGCCCACTTTTTATTTGCGGAAAATTCTGCCCGGAAAACCCTGAAAATGCAGGGAATACGGGAAATATGGCTGCCGGACGGGCAGCGGGGCGTGATGACAGTCGGACTGGACGAAATCCGGAAAGCGGCGGAACGGGTGGCTGCTTCGCACGGACTTGAGGTCGTGGATATCGAGTTGACCGGTCCGGTCCGGGACCGCATCCTGCGCGTGACGCTCGAAAAAGACGTTGCTGGCCGGGCAGAGATCAAGGCGCGCGTCGAGGCGCTCCGGAACGAGGACCGTCCGAAGGACTTGCCGGAGAAGCTTCTGGAGGGCACGCTCGCCGTCGAGCAGCTTTCCGGCGTAACGCACGAGGATTGCGCGGAGTTTAGCCGCGATTTTGGGGTTTTGCTCGACGTGGAGGATCTGGTTCCAGGCGAGTCGTACACGCTGGAGGCAAGTTCTCCGGGACTCGACCGAAAGCTGTCCCGCCCGGAAGAGTTCGAGCGGTTTGTCGGGTGTCTTGTGAAGGTGCAGACCTTTGAGCCGGTGCGCAACAACAGGCACTGGCAGGGAAGATTGGTGACAGGCGAAGGAACCCCGTCGGCAACAGGAAAGATCACGCTGGATCTTGCGGCCATCAAACAGAACAGCAAGAGCCGCAAGACCGGGTTGGAGACGGTGGAGATCGCTCTCGGCAACATCGAGAAGGCGAATCTGGTACCGGAGATTTGACGGACGGGCCTGTGGGACTACCGATCAGGTGCGGGATCTGGAAGAGGATTGACATACGGCCGGGATTTGGCGGGAATCTGAAACATGTACGGCGAGTTTGGTTTCGCGGTCCCACATGCCCGCAGTCCCGTTATCAAGAAGTTCGCGGAGCAGAATTGAACGTATTCCAGCTCCCTGCAAACAAGTGAGAGAGAACTATGGCCACCAGCGTTTTGTATCAAAGTATCGAACTCCTGAGCCAGGAAAAGGGCATCGACCCCGCCATCGTTGTGAGCGCGGTGGAGGAGGCCATTGCCCTGGCCACGCGCAAGTACTACAAGACGCAGGAAAACATGCGCGGGGAACTGAACAAGGAGACCGGCGAGATTACGGCCTATATCTACAAGACGGTGGTCGCCGATGAGGATCCGATCGAGGATCCAGTGAACCAGATCACGCTGGCGGAGGCCAACGAGTTGGCGCCGGGCGTGGAAGTGGGCAGCGAGATCCGCATCTATCGCGACACCAGCCCGCTGGGCCGCATCGCCGCGCAACTGGCCAAGCAGATCATCTTCCAGAAGGTGCGCGAGGCCGAGCGCGATACGGTCTTCCAGGAGTACGCGCACCGCGAAAAGGAAGTTCTTAACGCGACCGTGAAGCGCGTTGAAGGCCAGGACGTTATCTTCGATATCGGCAAGGCCGAGGCGCGTTGTCCACGGCGCGAGCAGTCGCGGCTGG
>JBMFHB010000050.1:0-26449 GCA_049977045.1 Occallatibacter sp. | reverse complement strand
CCGTGCTTCTCCCAGATGTCGGAGAGCTTGCGCAGCGCCTCGCTCGTGTAAAACCACGCCGCCGGCTGGTTCACGCGGATGGTGTGGAAGTGCGCCACCTTGGGAAACTGCTCCCCCACATCGCTGTAGCGGCCAATCACGCCGCCGCCGTAGCCCAGCACTCCCACCAGACCGCCGTGCTTCCAGTGCGTCATCTTGTCTTCGTACGAAAGCTCCAACTGACCGAGAAGATCCTCGGAGCTATCCATCGCACCCCGCGCCGAGCGGATCTCCGTCACAAAACTCGGCCACGGACCCTTTTCCAGTTCGTCCAGAAGCTTCGTCTCCGCATGGCCGTTGGCACGCTGCTTTCCCTCAGGAGCGTCACTCATCACGCTCTCCTTTCGCTGAATCCTTGGACTGTCAAACTTTCAGAGCAGATTGCTGCAATCTTGCAGCCGTGGATCGGAGTTTAGCCCCGATGCGAATGCATTGCGGTGATAGCTGTCACGAAGATTGCGAGATGAGATGGATCGCTCTCGGAGAAACATAATGGCGCTGTTCGCGATGTGGGGAATTAGAAAAGTCAATGGATCTGCGTGCGTGGAGAGATATGTGGAAATCGTCGACGCTGTCTCCATAGTTGGCCGCGCAGACGCATCCGATCAGAAGCAGAAGACATCTCAATCGGGAGGAAAGCCTCCGGATATCGTATTTCTTGCGGTGCGCCCGGTCACTACGGAGCCAAATCTAAGTTAGGTGCGCGTGATCCGAGTCACATATCTCTGCCCGATGATCGCTGCCGAGGAAGGCGATTTGTAACCTATATCACCTCAATTATTAACTTAGGAATGGCCATAGTTCGCGGCGTTAAGCCTGTAGCTGTGTGAAGTCTTGCACTTTGAATAGATACGATCGAGTTATCTGCGATATGTGCGCGTAATCGCAGTGAAGATAGAAAAACCTTGTAACTTTGTAAATCATGTGCAGCGCCCGTGACAGCAATCACAGATAGCAGACCGCAACGAACGTAGAATCTGCTCGGGTTTCAGAAAGCGAAATCATCGTTCGCAGAAGGGACTGAGCCCGCTGCCAGCAGCGCAAAGTCTGCGAGAAAAGGGTAGCCGCAAACTTCGGAATGCGACGATCTGATTCACACCGGATGCGCCATGCGTATCGGAATCGAAAGAGCGCTGCGAAGAAGGGAATGTGCCGTTTTCGATTTTCCACGACTTTGGAATGGACGACACGAATGCGATCTGTTTGCCTGCGTGTGGTCTGGTCAAAGAAATAACAAGAGGGTTCCGTTGGAGGTGAATAGTGCCGAGTTACGTCAATCCTGAGAAGTGCGATGGCTGCAAAGCGCTGGATCGCACTGCATGTCAGTACATCTGTCCAAACGATCTGATGGCGTTGGACAAGAACACGCAGAAAGCATACAACCGCGATCCTTCGATGTGCTGGGAGTGCTACAACTGCGTCAAGATTTGCCCGAACCAGGCGGTGCAGATCCGCGGCTACGCGGATTTTGTTCCCTTGGGCGCGTCTGTGACACCGATGAGGTCTACCGATTCGATCATGTGGACCGTGAAGTTCCGGAACGGAACGCTCAAGCGTTTCAAGTTTCCGATCCGCACCACGCCGGAGGGTTCCGCGGCGCCCGACGGCGGCTACGATACCAAAGCCGATCTCGCCAGCTCCACGCTCTACACCGAGCCTGCCTCGCTGGGAACGCCTGAAATCTTCAGCCTAAAAGGAGGAGCGAATGCCTAGTCCCGAAGTGGTTACTGTAGAAACCGATCTACTGATTCTGGGTGGGGGCATGGCTGCCTGCGGCGCCGCCGTCGAAGCCGCGCACTGGGCCAAGCAGAACGGGCTGAAAGTCACCCTTGTCGACAAGGCGGCGGTGGACCGTTCGGGCGCGGTGGCGATGGGCCTTTCGGCCATCAACCAGTACGTCGGCCTGCGCGACGGCGCCAACACGGTGAAGAACTACGTGGATTACGTGCGCAACGACCTCATGGGCGTTACGCGCGAAGATCTGGTGGCCAACATCGCGCGGCACGTCGACTCGAGCGTTCATCTTTTCGAGAAGTGGGGCCTGCCCATCTGGAAAGACGAGGGCGGCAAGTACGTTCACGAAGGCCGCTGGCAGTTGATGATCAACGGCGAATCTTACAAGGTCGTCGTGGCCGAAGCCGCGAAGAACGCTCTGCTGCAGAACGGTGTGGGCGAGATCTACGAGCGCATCTTCATCGCCGGTCCTCTGCTTGATGGCGATCGTTGCGCCGGAGCCATTGGCTTCTCGATCCGCGAGAACAAGGTGTATGTCTTCAAGGCGAAAGCGACGCTGGTCGCCATGGGCGGCGCCGTGCACGTCTTCAAGCCGCGGAGCTCGGGCGAGGGCATGGGCCGCGCCTGGTATCCGCTATGGAACGCCGGCTCCTCGACTTACTTCACACTGAAGTCGGGAGCGGAGATGACCTGCCAGGAAGTTCGCTTCATCCCCGTCCGCTTCAAGGATGCGTACGGTCCGGTGGGCGCCTGGTTCCTGCTCTTCAAGTCGCGCGCCACCAACGCCATGGGTGGAGAGTACATGGTCGAGCGGCGGCCCGAGCTTGAGAAGTGGGGCCCCTACGGCCGCGTCAAGCCCATTCCCGCCAATCTGCGCAACTACCTTGGCCAGCTCGATGTGCTGGAAGGCAAAGGGCCGATCTACATGCGCACCGATGAGGCCATGAAGAAGATCGCCGACCAGTACAAGGACGATCCCAAGGCCTACCAGAAGAAGATGAAGGAGCTGGAGTCCGAGGCATGGGAAGACTTCCTGGACATGACCGTCTCGCAGGCGATTCTGTGGGCAGCCACGAACGTGCAGCCCGAGCAGAAGAGCTCGGAGATCGCCGCTGCCGAGCCGTATTTCATCGGCTCGCACTCGGGAGCCTCCGGCGCCTGGGTCAGCGGTCCGGAAGATCTCCAGACCGGGGACACCAAGTCGGATTACTTCTGGGGTTATGCCAACATGTCGACAGTGAAGGGCCTGTTCTGTGCGGGTGACGCCTCCGGCGCATCCAGCCACAAGTTCTCTTCCGGTTCGCACGCCGAAGGCCGCATTGCGGCCAAGGCCGCGGTCAAGTACGTCGTCGATCACAACACTCTGCCCAAGGTCGAGCAGGCCGAAATCGACAAGGCTGTCGCCGAGATGATGAAGCCGTTCGAAACCTACGAGCAGAACCGCAAGCTCTCGACCGACGAGGACGTCAATCCCAACTACATCAAGCCGCGCGCTTTCATGTATCGCTTGCAGAAGATCATGGACGAGTACGCGGGCGGTGTCACCGCTCAGTTCACCACCAACAAGGCGATGCTGGAGCGGGCGCTCGAGTTGCTGGCCTTCCTCAAGGAGGATGCCGACAAACTTGCCGCCTCGAACCTGCACGAGCTGATGCGCTGCTGGGAGAATGTCCACCGCATGTGGCAGGCCGAAGCTCACGTCCGCACCATGCTCTTCCGCGGCGAGACGCGTTGGCCTGGCTACTACTTCCGTAGCGACGCGCCGACCATCGACGAGCAGAACTGGCACGTCTTTGCCAACTGCCGGTGCGATCCGAAGACCGGAGAGTGGGAGATGCGTACGCGGCCCATCCTCCATATCTTCGAGCAGCCCACTGCGTAAGGCTTTGCACGTTCGCAGACTGCTTATTGACCCACGTGGGGTTCCGGTCCCGGCCGGAACCCCACCTCACCCCTTCTTTTTGAGGAACTGGATGATGGCGCTGGAAATCGATTCTCGCTGCCCCCACTGCCATCGGCCCATGAGCCGTTGGGCCAATCCGGAACTTACTTCATGGGCTGGCGAGTATCAGTTTGTGTGCTTCAACGACGAGTGCCCTTACTTTATGCGCGGTTGGGAGTGGATGAAGAGCCACTTCAACATGACGGCATCCTATCGTTACCGGCTTGATCCAGGCACCGGCGACACGGGACCGCTCCCGGTATGGTCGCACGACGCATTGAAGGACAACATTCTCTCCGACGAGGCGGGCCCCAATGCCTGAGCTGACCGAGCAAGCCATTCTCAACGATAGCGTTCGCATGAATCTCGATTCCAGTTTCTGTTTCCACTGCGGTCCCGAACGCGAATGCTTTAACCGCTGCTGCGCCGATGTGACCATTCTGCTCTCCCCGTACGACGTTCTTCGCCTGAAGAAATCGCTTGCCATCGACTCTTCAGAGTTTCTGGAAAAGTACACGCTGACGATGCGTTCCAGAGATCGGCAGGTTCCGGTTGTACTTCTGCGCATGGGCGAGACGGACCGGAAATGCCCCTTTGTCGGCGAGTCTGGCTGCACCGTCTACAACAATCGTCCCTGGCCGTGCCGCATGTACCCGCTGGGGATGGCCGAGCCGAAGGGACCGAACGCCGCGGCAAACCGCTTCTATTTTCTTGTCGAGGAAGAGCTTTGCCAGGGACGCCGCGACGGCAAGGAGCGGACGGTCCGCTCGTGGATCGACGATCAGCAGATCGATACCTACGACCAGATGCAGGGTCAGTTTCTCGAATTGATGTCGCATCCGGGATGGGAAGCGCCGGAACCCATGAGCCAGGAAAAGCTGGACATGTACTTCATGGCTCTCTACGATCTCGACCGCTTCCGCAGATTCGTCTTCGACACCCGTTTTCTGGAGGTCTTCGATGTCGACGAAGCGCGCGTCGAGGCCATTGCCGACGACGACGAGGAACTGCTGGAGTTTGCCATCGATTGGCTCGCGTTCAGTTTATTCCGCGAGAAGCGAATGAAGCTGAGGAGTCCGGCTGTCGAGGCGCACAAGGCCGGCCCCGAGACGGAAGCGATGCGCCAGGTGGGCTCTTAGAGACTATGACCAGCGTCGAGGAAAAAAGAGGAAACGGCGGCGCCATCCTGGTGATTGGCGGCGGCATCGCAGGTCTGACCTGCGCGATCGAGGCGGCGGAAGCTGGCTGCGAGGTGATTCTCGTCGAGAAGTCGGCCTACCTTGGCGGACGCGTCGCCTCTCTGCATCGTTACTTTCCCAAGCTTTGCCCGCCCCCGTGCGGTCTCGAGATCGACTTCCGCAGAATTCAGACGAATCCCCGCGTAACGGTCCTTACGCTCGCGGAGGTCGAGAGTCTCACCGGCTCGCCCGGCAGTTATGAGGCGGTCGTCCGCATCGCTCCTCGCTATGTGACCTCGGCCTGTACCCTTTGTGGCGCATGTGGGCCCGTCTGTCCTGTAGAAATTCCCGATTCGTTTAACGATGGCCTCGTGAAGACCAAAGCGATCCATCTTCCGCATCGCATGGCATTTCCCGCGCAGTTCCAGATCGAGCGCGGCAGTTGCGCGGCGGGTTGTCGGCTGTGCGTCGATGCGTGCCAATACGGCGCCATCGATCTCGAACAGCAGGAGGCGCGGAAGACGCTGCATGTCTCCTCGGTCGTCGCAGCCACCGGCTGGGCTCCTTACGACGCCACCCGGATCGGCTATCTCGGTTTTGGCGCTCATGCCAACGTCATCACCAACGTGATGATGGAGCGTCTGGCGGCTGTCGACGGACCCACGCAGGGCCGGATCGTGCGACCCTCCGACGGAAAGCCGCCTCGTTCAGTGGCCTTCGTGCAGTGCGCCGGATCGCGCGACCAGAACCATCTGCCCTACTGCTCCGGAGTCTGTTGCACCGTATCGCTCAAGCAGGCGACCTATCTTCGCGCCCAGCATCCCGATGCCAGGATCACGATGTTCTATATCGATCTGCGCACACCCGGAGAGCTTGAGAATTTTGCGGCCAAGGCAATCGCAGAGACCGGCATTGAGTTGATCAAAGGGAAGGTCGGCAGGGTGGAGGGAGCCGGGGAGACCGGCGGTCTTCTGCTGACCGCCGAAGACGTTCTTCAGGGCAAGAAGATCGCGCGCGAGTTCGATCTTGTTGTTCTTGCCGTTGGAATGGTTCCGCAGAGCGGCGGATTGCCGGCAGGGGTGCAGCTCGACGAATTTGGCTTCGCCTGCGGTAACAATTCAGGCTTTTGTACCGCTGGGTGCGTCAAGCGGCCCGCGGAGGTGTCGGCCTCCATTCGCGACGCCACGGGCGCGGCTCTCAGGGCGATGGAGAACGCGATAAACAGGCCAGATCATGGATAAAAAACTTGGGGTTTACATCTGCGGCGGCTGCTCCATCCGGGAATCGATCGACATTGACCGGCTGACGGAGGTTGCAGTCAAGGAGCATAAAGTTCCTGTCTGCCGGACGCACTCATTCCTCTGCGGGCAAGAGGGGCTTGCCCAGATTCGTGAAGATCTGGCGCAGGGCGCCGTGAACACCGTGGTGATTGCGGGCTGTTCTCCGCGCGCCAAGATGGAGTGTTTCAACTTCGGTCCGAAGCAGATTGTCGAGCGCGTCAATCTGCGCGAGCAGGTCATCTGGTCGCACGAGCCGAACGAAGATACCCAGATGCTGGCCGAAGACTCTCTCCGCATGGGCATCGCCAAAGCCGCGAAGATGGAGTCTCCAGAGCCGCTGGCCAACACTGTCTCTCGCGCCATCCTCGTGGTAGGCGGCGGCGTGGCCGGCATCAACGCTGCTCTCGCCGGCGCCAGGGCGGGATACGAAATTTTGTTGGTTGAAGCGGAGCCGCATCTTGGCGGATTCTTTGGCACTCTCAAGAAGGTCTATCCCACACGAGCGCCGTACAGCGAAGCCCAGGGCAACAAGCTCGGCGAGAAGATTCGCGTCGTCACCGCGCATCCGCGCATCAAGGTTTTTTGCTCGACGCGCGTTGTCCGGGCCGAAGGCCAGCCGGGCATGTTCGATGTGACCCTGCGCAACGGCCATGGCGAGGAGACGCATCGCGTCGGCGCCATTGTCACTGCCACGGGATGGAAGCCTTACGACCGCGCCAAGCTCACACTGCCGGGTGTCGATCTGCCCAATGTCGTCACCAACGTCGAGCTCGAGAAGATGGCTGCGGCGGGTCCGGTCGCGCGTCCCTCTGATGGCAAGCCGATTGGCAGCGTTCTCTTTGTGCAGTGCGCCGGCTCGCGCGATCCCGAACAGATCAGCTACTGCTCCTCCGTCTGTTGCATGTCCACCCTCAAAGAGGCGGAGTCTCTGCGCAAACAGAATCCGGAGATCGAGATCTTCGTGGTCTATCGGGACATGGTGACGCCAGGCCAGTATGAAAATTACTACACCACCGTCCAGAACCATCCTCTGAATTTCTTCACCAAGGGCAGGGTCGAGAGTCTCGAACCGGGCGAGGATGGCCAGGTGATCGCGAATGTCGATGGCAGCCCGCTCGGCTCTCCGGTCCGCCTGAAGACCGACATGGTGGTTCTGGCCACCGGCATGGCGCCGAACTCCGCCGACAACGATGCGATTCGGACGCTGCGCGAAGCGCGGCGTACCATCGAGCGCAACGAATCGGAGATTCAGCGCGCCGAGGCCGAAAAGGTGGTCGCCCAGTTGGAGGGCCACGAAGGCACGGAGATTCTGAACCTGAACTACCGTCAGGGACCTGATCTGCCCGTCCTGCACAACGGTTTTCCCAACTCGCACTTTATTTGCTTCCCGTATGAGACGCAACGCACGGGCATCTACGCGGCTGGAGCGGTGCGCGCGCCGATGGACTCGGCCCTCGCGGCTGAAGACGCCTGCGGCGCCATGATGAAGGCCATTCAGAGCGTGCAACTGGCCACCAACGGCCAGGCGGTGCATCCTCGCGTCGGCGATCTCTCTATTCCTGAATTTGCTCTGCAGCGTTGCACCTCATGTAAACGCTGCACCGTTGAGTGCCCCTTTGGCGCTATCGACGAAGACGAGAAAGGCACGCCCAGGATCAATCCCTATCGCTGCCGGCGGTGCGGCATCTGCATGGGCGCGTGCCCGGAGCGAATCATCTCCTTCAAAAACTACTCGGTAGACATCATCTCCGGGATGGTGAAAGCCATCGAGGTGCCCGATGAGTTCGAGGACAAGCCGCGCATCCTCATCTTCGCCTGCGAAAACGACGCTTATCCCGCGCTCGATCAGGCCGGACGGGATCGCGCCCGGTACGACGCCAGCGTGCGCATCATCTCCCTGCGCTGCCTTGGCTCGATGAACATCGTCTGGATCGCCGATGCGCTCTCCCGCGGCATCGACGGCGTCATGCTGCTTGGGTGCAGGTTCGGCGACGACTACCAGTGCCACTTCATCCGCGGCAGTGAGTTGGCCAACCGCCGCCTGGAAAACGTGAAGGACACGCTGGAGCGGCTGCAACTGGAGCCTGGACGGGTCGAGTTGGTGCAGTTGGGGATCGACGACTACGGCCGCGTCCCGCAGATGATCGACGACTTTGTTGCACGTGTCCGCGAGTTGGGACCGAACCCATACAAAGGATTCTAGCCATGGCGACAGCGCAGATTTTCAGTCCGGATCGGAAGTTTCTGCGGCAGGCACGCGAATGCGGTGGCGATTTCAACAAGTGCTATCAGTGCGCCACCTGCGTATCCGCGTGCTCGCTCTCGAACGAGCAGTTTGCGTTTCCGCGCCGGCAGATGCTGCTGGCGCAGTGGGGCATGAAAGATGAGCTCATGGCCGATCCCAGCCCCTGGCTCTGCTTCTACTGCGGCGATTGTTCGAAGGTTTGTCCACGTGAAGCCAACCCGGCAGAAAACATGATGTCGCTGCGGCGCTATCTGACCACCCAGTACGACTGGACCGGAATCTCGCGTCTGATGTACAGCTCGGCAGCCTGGGAGTTTGGCGCGCTCGTGCTGGTCGCCGCGCTGGTTGCGTTGCTCTTTACTCTGCCGCAGAACTTTGGCTTCGGATTGCTCCGCCACTCGACGCCGCAGGCTCTCACCACGGTCATGCTCGACAAGTTCGCGCCCGTCTGGGTAGTGCACAAGGGCGACATCGTGCTGGCGCTGCTGCTGGCCTTTCTGCTGCTCACCAATGCCTTCCGGATGTTCACCTTCCTCACGCGCGGCAGGCGCATCCCTCTGCGCGTGTACGTCAGGCAGTTGCGGGAACTGGTCGTTCAGGGCGCGTTCCAACTGCGCTGGAAGGCATGCAACGATAGCCAGGCTGCCAGGAACTGGCTCCGCCACTTCGTCCTGGTTACCGGCTACGTGACCATGTTTACGCTTGTGGTGGTCTTTCTGCCGTGGTTCCAGGTTGAGGACAGCAGCTTCCAGTGGACCAGTTTCCTCGGCTACTACGCGACCCTTGTGCTGCTGCTCAGCACCGTATGGATACTTTGGGACCGGGCCCAAAAGAAATCGGAGATGCACCGCTTCAGCCATCTCTCCGACTGGCTGTTTCCTATCCTTCTCTTTCTCACCGCGTTGACCGGAATTCTGGTGAACATCTTCCGGCTCGCGGATCTGCCGATGGCCACCTACGTGACCTACGCCGTTCATCTGATGATCGCGGTCCCCATGCTGGTCGTGGAGGTGCCTTTCGGGAAGTGGGCGCATCTGGCTTACCGCCCTCTCGCGATCTTCCTGGCCGGCGCAATCCATGAAGCAGAAACAACCTCTCCCGCCGGAGCCATGCTCCCCGGCGCAACCAAGGCCAGCAACCAGGTGTATAGCCATCCCGATTTGATCATTTTCTGAGGAGAATTCACATGAGTAAACTTGTACAGCCGCATGGTAGTTCGGAGTTGAAGCCGCTTCTGCTGGAAGGCAAGGCAAAAACGGAAGAGATCAGCAAGGCCGGGAGTCTGAAGAAGATCCCGCTCACCAGCCGGGAAACCGGCGACCTGATCATGATGGGTATCGGTGCCTTCACGCCGCTCGATGGCTTTATGGGCCACGACGACTGGAAGGGATGCTGCGACAGCTTCTCGATGCCCAGCAAAAAGAACCTCTTCTGGCCGATTCCCATCACGCTCTCGGCCGATGAAGATCTGTCCAAATCGATCGCGCCCGGCGAGGAAGTCGCCCTCTGGGATGTCGAGACCGATTCTCTCGTCGGCACCATGAAGGTCCAGGAAAAATACGCCATCGACAAGGAGTACGAGTGCAAGGAAGTCTTCCGCACTACGGACTCGAAGCATCCCGGCGTCCAGAAAGTAATGGAGCAAGCTGCCATCAACCTGGCAGGACCGGTGAAGGTGCTTTCGGAGACCTACTTCCCTGAAGAGTTCAAAGGGATCTACCAGCGCCCCGCCGAAGCCCGCAAGATCTTCGAGGAGCGCGGCTGGAGCACGGTTGCCGCGCTGCAACTGCGCAACCCGATGCATAACTCGCACGCCTACCTGGCCTGGATCGCCGTCGAAGTCTGCGACGGCGTCTACGTGCACCAACTTCTGGGCAAGCTCAAGCCCGGCGACATTCCGGCCGATGTGCGCGTCAAGGCCATCGACGCTCTGATCAACAAGTACTTCCGCAAGGAGCGCGTGCTGCAGGGAGGCTATCCGCTGGAGATGCGTTATGCCGGACCGCGCGAGGCGCTGCTCCATGCTACCTTCCGCCAGAACTATGGCTGCTCCCACCTCATCGTTGGGCGCGATCACGCCGGCGTCGGCGACTACTACGGTCCCTTCGATGCACAGAAAATCTTTAACGAGATTCCCAAGGGCGCTTTGCTGACGCAGCCGCTCTCCATGGACTGGACCTTCTACTGCTACGAGTGCGGAAGCATGGCTTCGATGAAGACCTGCCCCCACGAGAGCAAAGCAGTCATCGACGACAACGGGAACTACAAAGGCGGCGCTCGTCTTCTGCTCTCCGGAACCATGCTGCGCAAGCTGATGAGCGAAGGCAAGATCGTGCCCGCGGAGTTCTCGAAGCCCGAGGTGATCGCGGTCCTGAAGCAGTATTACGATACCTTGGAGAACAAGGTAGAAGTGAAACTGCACCAGGCCGCGACCGGCGAGGTCAGTCCCAGGCGGTAAGGGGGTTGACGCGCAAGTTCCGGTTCGGTGAAAAGAACGAAAAATCGAGCCGTTGCCGGTCCGCGCTGTCACCAGGCTGCGCGGACCGGCACAGAATGGGGCGTCACCATGTCAGTCATCACGATTTCAAGAGGGTCATTCAGCGGCGGCAAGATGCTGGCTGCCTGTCTGGCGAAGAAGTTGGGCTTTCGTTGCGTGGATCGCGACGTGATCGTCGAGCGCGCAGCTTCGCATGGGATTACGCAGGAAGATCTGCGCGAAGCCCTCGAAAAGCCTCCGGGCTTTCTCGATCGATTCAGTCACAAGAGATACAAGTATCTGGCCTTGATTCAGGCTGCGCTCACCGAGGAAGTCCGGACCGGAAGTGTCATCTATCACGGTCTGGCAGGCCATCTCCTTCTTGGCAGCGGGCGGCATATTCTCCGCACGCGGCTGATTGCTCCTCTGGATTTTCGCATTCGCATGGTGCACGATCGGCTGAATTACAGCAAGAGCGAGGCGGCCGCCTACATTCAAAAAACCGATGAGCAGCGTCGTCGCTGGACGAGCTACCTGTACGGAGTCGATTGGAACGATCCCATGCTCTACGATCTGGTGATCAATCTCGATCACATGACCATAGAGACGGCTTGCGAAATTATCTCCACAGCCGTGCATCAGCGGTGCTTCGAGCTCACGCCCGCCTGCCGCCAGGCGCTGGACGATTTCGCATTGGCAAGCAAGGTGAGGGCAGCGCTGGCGATCGATCCGGCCACGGAAGAGCTGGAACCAGAAGCCACAGCCGACAGAGGCAAAGTGACGCTCAAGGGCAAGCTTACGAGCGTGGATCAACTTGTCGAAGTCAAGCGGATTGCCATGGAGATCCCGGGCGTAGTCGATCTCGATCTGGACAATCTCGCCCCACCCGTGCAAGGGTGATCCGTTTCCACCATCGACCAGGAAAGGCAGCCGGATATGGACTTGTATTTGCCGGTAGCGGGAATCAGTATCAACCTGTTTCTTCTGATCGGGATCGGTGGTGTGATCGGACTTCTCTCAGGCCTCGTCGGTGTCGGCGGCGGGTTCCTTCTGACTCCGATTCTGATGATGGTCGGAGTCTCGCCGACGGTCGCGGCTGCGTCCGGCTCCTGCTCGCTGATTGGCACATCATCCTCCGGTACCGCCGTGCACTTCAGGCTGGGGAATGTTGACCTGAAGCTCGGCATCGTTCTGCTGCTGGGTGGATTGTCGGGAGCCGCCATCGGCGTGCGTTTGGTCAAGTTCCTGCGCGCCATGGGGAGCGCGGATTTTGTCATTACTGCCTGTTACATCCTCATCCTGGGCAGCGTGGGAACTTTCATGTTCCTGGAGAGTTTGCAGAGCCTTCGGCGCGGAATGCTGGAAAGCAAGCTTCCCAAGCCGATTCAGCGTGGCTCTCTGTTGAGAAGACTACCTTTCCAGATGAACTTTCCGCGCTCGCATGTGACGCATTCGGTATTTGTGCCCTTTGCTCTCTGCGTGCTGGTGGGAATCCTGGCAGCCATCATGGGCGTGGGCGGTGGATTCATCATGGTGCCCATGATGGTCTACCTGCTGCGCATGCCCATGCACGTAGCGGTAGGCACCGATCTGTTTCAAATCCTCTTCACTTCCGCAGGTGTAACGCTGATGCAGGCTGCCACAAACCAGACCGTCGATATCGCCCTCGCTTTGACGGTGTCGGTCGGTTCGACGATTGGCGCGCAATTGGGCGCGCGCATGGCGCGGATGCTTCGTGGAGAACAGTTGAGGATTGTTCTCGCCAGTATTGTGCTGGCGACCACAGGCAAGATGGCTCTGGGAGTGCTCGCCAACCCCGGAATCCTCCTCTCCATTGCCGGAGGGAAGTGATCCTTTTGAGTCCGCAGGACGGCAGTAAGAAGGTGAAAGAAATGGCTCCTTGGTGGCGGAGACAGGCGAAAGACCTCGCTTCGCCGGAACAGACAATTCGCTTCAAGTACGCGAGTTTTCGGAACGTGCTCTCCCTGAATAACGATTGCCTGGAGAATCTTGCCAGCATTCAGGAGGATCTGCAGTTCGTGCCCGTAAGCCGCAAAGTGCTTGGCGATCGAATCGGAGCCATCTTCGACGGAGTTCAGGGCATCGTTGCCAATATCGAGCAACTTACGGGAGATCGTCAGGTGCGCCTGACCGCCGCGGTCGATGCTCAGCGCAAAGAAGTTGAAACCTACGTGGCCGAGCGGGATGAACTTGCCAGTCCTCCTTTGGCGCGAGGGCTCTCCGAGATTGGCAGCCAGGCCGAACCGGAGGTCGGCGGCAAAGCAGCCGCGCTCGGAGAGATCAAGAACAAATTGCTGCTCCCCGTTCCCGACGGTTTTGTGCTGACTGCCGAAGCCTATCGGCAGTTCTGCGGTCTCCCGTTGTGGCAGGAGATCCGGAATGCGACGCGGAGCCTCGATCTGAACGAGCATCGCGTGCTCGAGGAAGCTTCCGTCAGGCTCACCGAGCAGGTTCGTCATCTTCCCCTGCCCAGAGTAGTAGAAGTCGCCTTGACCGAGCGGGCACGGGCGCTCGAAACCTTCGGCGCCGGCTTGGCCGTGCGCTCCAGCGCCGCGGGCGAGGGCGGCGAAAAGACCTTCGCCGGCCAGTTCCTCAGCGTCCTTAACGTTCCCGTCAACGAAATGGTTGATGCCTATCGGGCGGTTGTTGCCAGCCGCTTCAGCTCGAATGCATTGTTCTATCGCCTCTCTGCCGGGATGCCAGAGGTGGAAAGTCCCATGGCGGTGCTGTGTCTGGGAGTTTTGCCCGCGCAGGCCGCCGGCATCATGTATACCCGCGATCCCAGAGATCCAAAGAGCGATGTCCTGTGGATTACGGCGACGCGCGGATTGGGTGTCGACGTCGCCAGAGGGCGCGCGCCTGCGGATCTTACAGTTCTATCGCGTAAACACCATCATCAGGTACTGGAGCAGAACATTGCGCACAAGGAAGAACAGATTGCGCTCTGCGATGGTGGAGGTATTCTGCGCCGCCCTGTCTGCGCCGAAGAGATGGACCGGCCGAGCCTTTCTCCAGAGCGTTTGAACACGCTCTCAGAATGGGCCATTCGCATCGAGGACCATTTCGGCTGTCCCCAGGACGTGGAGTGGGTGCTCGATGAGTTGGGCAAGCTTTGGATCGTTCAGTCCCGCCCGCTGGCATTGGCAAATTCCCGAGCGCTGCGTGTGCGGTCGCGGATCGCCGGCGATCCAGTTCTTTCGGGAGGCCGTACCGTCTATCCCGGCCGCGTATCGGGGCCTGCGCATCTGGCCACTGACATCAACTCGCTCAGCGCAACCCCGCACGGAGCCGTTCTGTTTCTGCGTAAGGCATCGCCGGAGATCGTCGAGGTGCTGCCGCGCATCTCAGGTCTCGTTGCGGAGTGGGGCAACCTTACGGGCCACGCTGCGGCCCTCCTGCGCGAGTTTGCAATCCCGTCGGTCTTTCAGCTCCAGGGGGCCTTTGAGAAGCTGCACGATGGCGATTCCGTCAGTCTCGATGCGGTGCAGCCGCGGGTGTATTCGGGTAGCTACTGGCAGGAACGGAACTTCGACCTGCCTCAGACAGAGCGAAATCGCGAAGGGCCGCACGATCCGATCGGCCACCGGCTTCTAACCCTGCATCTGCAGGATCCTGCGTCGTTCAACTTCCGTCCCTCCGGCTGCAAGTCGGCTCACGACGTGTTGCGCTTCTGCCACGAAAAGGCCATTCAGGCCATGTTTGTGCTGAACGATGCCGAAATCGCGGAAGGTGCATCCTGCGCCAAGAAGCTGTTGACTCCCGCTCCCGTGAATCTGCATGTGCTCGATCTGGGAGGCGGTCTGGCGCCGATGGATCCGAAGGCCGTCGAAGTAACGCCGGAGCAGATTGTTTCGCGCCCCTTCCAAGCGCTTTGGCGCGGCGTGACGCACCCAGGTGTCTCCTGGACTCGCGAGATCCCCGCCAGCTTCGGCGACCTGGCATCGGTAATGACCACGTCATTGGCCTCGCCTCCCGATCCAATCCGCGCGTTGGGCGAGCGGAGTTATCTGCTGGTCGCCGATGAGTACATGAATATGAACTCTCGGCTGGCCTATCACTTTACGCTGGTCGATGCCTGCGTCTCCGATATTCCAGGCAATAACTACATCAGCTTTCGCTTCGCCGGTGGCGGCGCAGCACGGCGCAGACGCAATCTGCGCGCCTGTTTTATCCAAAGCTGTCTCACTCATTTCGGGTTCCACGCCGACCGCCGCGGAGACCTGGTGAATGCCTGGTTCAAGAAGGCGCCAGCAGGGCAGACAGAGGCCAATCTGGATATTCTCGGCCGCTTGATGGCGTGTAGCTGTCAGTTGGACATGTATATGACAAGCAATACCGTCGTCGCCTGGTATGTGCAGCAGTTCCTCGATGGCAACTACACATTTCAAAGGGACGATTCTCATCTGGAACTACCGAAGGCGGTGGCATCGTGATTGGAACCATCATGCTTCTTTCGAAAGGCGAGCTACTCATGATTCTGCTGGGAGTCCTGGCGCTGGGCGTATGGATCGCACTTCTGTGCATCCGCGTGTCATCGCCGCCGGTACGGCTTTCGCGGCTTGCGATCCTGACTCTCGCGCGATCCGCGCGTCAACTTGGTGCTGTTTTGCGACCTGCGTTCTAGCGGCCTGTCGAGGAGGAATTGTCTGTGCGAATTTTGCTGCCCATTGCTGGAATCAGCGTTCACCTCTGGACTGTTGTCGGAATCGGCGGGATCATCGGCCTGCTTTCCGGACTGCTCGGCATAGGCGGCGGCTTTCTGATGACGCCCATTCTGATGATGATCGGTGTGCCTCCCACCATCGCAGCCGCATCCGGGACCAACGCCATCGTGGCCACTTCATCTTCGGGAGTTGCCGCTCATTTCCGGCTGAACAACGTCGATTTCAAGATGGGCGTGATTCTGCTTCTCGGCGGTTTGGCCGGTTCCGGCGTCGGCGTCCACCTGGTGCATATTCTGCGCCAGATGGGAAGCGCGGACCTGGTGATTTCGCTGACCTATATCGTCATGCTGGGCCTCGTTGGCGGTCTCATTATCCGCGATAGTTGGCGCAAGATGCGCTCGGGCATGGTTGCCAGCCCAAAACACCACGAGCAGGAAAAAAGCTCCGTGCTGTCGCACCTGCCGCTGCAGATGGACTTTCCTCACTCTGGAGTCCGGCACTCGATCTTCCTGCCGTTTGTTCTTTGCCTGCTGGTCGGGGTCTTGACCGCCATCATGGGCGTGGCGGGTGGGTTCATCCTGATGCCGATGATGGTTTACATGCTGCGCATGCCCGCTCACGTTGCCGTGGGGACGAGCCTCTTCCAGGCGCTGTTCACCTGCGCCGGCGCTACCGTCATGCAGGCCGGCTCCAATCATATTGTGGACCTGGTCCTGGCGCTGCTCGTCGCCGTTGGTTCGACGATCGGCGCGCAGATCGGCGCACGCCTGAGCCGCTATTTGCGCGGCGAGCAACTCATGATTCTGCTCGGATTCCTGGCTCTGGGCGTCATGTTCAAAATGGTGGCCGACATCGTGATCACGCCGGTGGTGCCCATCTCGCAGATCGCGCAGTTCGATTTTCTCAAGCCCCTTCAGCACGTTGCTGCCGGGTTGTTCTTCTTCTTTGGGAGGTGATGCATGGGAGTGACCAGTATCCCGAAATGTAGAGATCGTGCGGGACGCAGCGAACGGTGGGCGGTGCTGGCTCTTCTCATGGCCGGAGCCTTCACTGCCGGCGCCGCACCCCCGCGCATTGCGTCAGGCGCAGCTTCGCCGCCCGCGCAGATGCCCACGCCGCGCCTGGTTCCCGAAATGATCGCAATGGGCACATTCTACGATGGCGCCCGCGTCCGCGTCGAAGGGACCGCGCCGGCAATGTCCGGCGTGGTGGTGACGATCGAAGGCACCGAGCGGGACGAAATCTTCGATCGAAAAGGGCGTGTCGGCCCCATCTGGCTCACAGTCGACAAGATTCACGTCCAGCACGCGCCTTCGGTGTTTTTGCGCTTCAGTTCCGCCGAGATCAGCTCATTGCTCGATGCGGAGGAAATACAAAAATACCGTCTTGGAGAAGCCGCAATCATGGACCAGGTTCGGGTGCTCAGCCACTGCAAATGCAGCCTGACAGATCGCACCCGGCAGAGCGGTGTCAACGACACTGTGCCCGATCCAGCCTATACCAGGGCTCTGATCTCCGATTTCCTCAAGCTCAAAGAACACGAGGGAAGATATGAGGAGCATCCCGGCTCGGTCCATATCGTTGCAGCCAACGCTGGAACGAATTATGCGCTGGAGTTCGAATGGCCGAAGAACATCGCGCCCGGCAGGTACCGTGTCACGGTGTATGCCTGTCGCGACCGCCGGGTCGTCGCACAGTCTGCGACCATGCTCCATGTCGAGGAAGTTGGCTTCCCGGCGTACATGGCGATGATGGCGTCGGCCAAGCCGTGGGAGTACGGCGCTGTTGCCGTCCTGGCCGCGGTTCTGGCCGGTTTCCTGACCGATCTGATTACATCCAGTCTGCGGCGTCGGCGCAAGTCCACGACGAAAGAGAGCGCGGACTGAGCATGGTTCCGCGGACAACACATGGCCAGGCGCATGCTGCCACATCGAGGAGGTTCATCGTGATGTGCACGCCCGTGATCCAATTCGATCGCCCCTCGCTCCGATCATGGGCGGGCAGCGTCTTCCCGCATCGCGGAAGTTCTCCTCGATACATGACCCTGCAATGGAACGATTTCGCCGCGCAGGTCATCGCTTTCTTCAGGGAGTTGCATTCTCAATGTTCCTCCGCGCCAAACAGAAGCCAACTTGCCAGCACCTTGCCATCAGCGTCCATGCGCTGTCTTGTGTGCATTCCCTTTGGGATTCCGGGAGGAAATTGATGCTCTTCCGCTGCGTCCGCTGTAAGCTGCCGTCCTTGGTGCTGATCTTGTACTGTCTGGCTTCGCAGACAATCAACTGTCAAAGGAACTCTGAGCCGGAGGCATCGAAGCAGGTTTCTGCTACCCCGGCAGTGACGCCCGGTGCGAACCCGGCACATCCGCTCATCTCTTTCGATCGGGATGGTCTGTTGATCTCCAACCGCGACGCATCGAGCAGCGCGAGAATTCACGGCTACCTGCAGGCGGATGGCCGCTTCTTCGTTGCCAATTTCGAGGACCTCCAGCAAAACGACCTTCGTTTCCGCCGCATCCGTCCAATGGTGGAGGGTCATATTGGAAGGCGGTTGTCTTTTCGCTTGATGCCCGATTTCGGCGAGAACCAGGTCGTGACTCAGGAAGTCTATACCGAATGGAAATTCGACCGTGACATCACGCTGCAGGCTGGAAAATTCAAAACCCCGATTGGACTCGAGGTCCTTCGCTCGGATCGGGATCTGAATTTTGTCGAGCGGTCCCTGGCCTCCGATCTGGTCCCCGTCCGCGACCTGGGCGTGCAGTTGGAAGGCTCGTTGTCGAGAAACGAGCTTACCTACGACGTCGGCTACTTCAGCGGGACCGAAGACGGGTCAAACGCCAACTTTGCATGGAAGGGCACGAAAGAGGGAGTGGTGCGTGTCGCCTTCAAGCCCCTGACGGATATACACAGCGATCTTGCCCGCGCGCTGAGCATCGGCGCTGCCGTTTCCGTGGGCCACGCTCACAATGCGCCGCCAAGCTATAACAGCGTTGGGCAAAAAACCTTCTTTACGTACACGCCCGGTGTTGTTGCCTGGGGCGCGCGACGGCGCGTCTCGCCGCAGGCGCACTACTACTATGGACCGCTCGGAATCCTCGCCGAGTACGTCATCTCAGGCGAGAGCGTTCAGAGTGTCGATGCACACCGCTACCTTGCTCATAACGCGTGGGAGATTGCGGGATCGTACTTTCTCACAGGAGAGAAGAATCAATTCGCAGGCGTTCAACCCTGGCGTGAACAGCAGCCGTGCACCGGAATTCGTCGTTGGGGCGCATGGGAACTTGCGGCGCGGCACAGTGAAATTCATCTCGACCCTGGATCATTCCCGACCTTTGCCTCTCCCGCCCACTCGGCCCAGGATTCCCGCGAATCGGCAGTAGGCCTGAACTGGTGCATCAATCGCCATGTAAAACTTCAAATGGCCTACGAGCATTCGACATTCAGCGCGCCTCAGGGAAATGATTCGCCGCTCCATACCGAAAATATGGGAACAGCACGTCTTCAACTGGGACTTTAGATGGAAATCCATCGATTGGGGTTGCTTCATCTCGCCGTACCATGCCGCGTCAAGAAAATACTTATTCCACAAGCAACCACCCTCTTGCGAATTCCATCAGTCAAAGAAGGTGAATCATTTTTGCACGAATGGAGTTTTTGATGGAAGCAGATTCTTCGGCACGCAGCTCCGTAATGGATGCCTTGACAGAAATTGCACTTGACATGCGTTGGTCGTGGAATCATGTCGCGGACGACCTTTGGAATCAGCTCGACCCGGAGCTTTGGGAACTGACGCGGAATCCCTGTGCTATGCTGCAAGCCGTATCCCGGGAAAGAATCCAAACCCTGGCGGCTGACGCTCGATTCCAGGAAAAGCTCGAAGAAGTGATCCAGAGAAGGCGCCGCCGCCAGCAGACCCAAAGCTGGTTTGAGCAGACGTATAGCGAGCCTCCGTTTGCGAATGTGGCGTATTTCAGCATGGAATACATGCTGAACGATGCCCTGCCGATTTACTCCGGTGGCCTGGGCAACGTGGCCGGCGATCAACTGAAGGCCGCCAGCGACCTCGGCGTTCCAGTGGTTGGCATTGGCCTGCTTTATCAGGTGGGCTATTTTCGGCAGCGCATCGATGCGGAGGGCAGGCAGCACGCGCTCTATCCGTTCAACGATCCCGGCCAGTTGCCCATTCGGCCGGTTCGGCAAGCCAATGGTGAATGGCTCAGAATCGCTCTGCAACTGCCCGGATTCCGGCTGTGGATTCGCGCCTGGCAGGTGGATACGGGACGGGCGAGGCTCTATTTGCTCGACACCAACGATCTGGCGAACCTTCCCGAGTACCGAGGTATTGCCAGCGAGCTTTATGGAGGCGGCCCGGAACTTCGCATAAGTCAGGAACTCGTGCTGGGCATTGGTGGATGGCGATTGCTGCGCGCGCTGGGCATTCGCCCCGAGGTCTGCCATCTCAATGAGGGGCACGCGGCCTTTGCGGTGCTTGAGCGGGCTCGGGATGCCATGGAAGAGTCGCAGATGTCATTCGACGAGGCGCTCGCTGTCACCCGCGCCGGCAACCTCTTCACCACCCATACGCCGGTGGCTGCCGGCTTCGATCGCTTTGCGCCGGATCTCGTCGAACGGCACTTCCGGCGCTATGTTCAGGATGTATTGCACATTTCCATGCAGGATCTTCTCGCCCTGGGCCGCAAGAATCCGAAGGACGCCAGCGAGCCCTTCAGCATGGCGCTGCTGGCGATGCGCGGCAGCGGCGCTGTGAACGGCGTCAGCCGCTTGCACGGCAAGGTCAGCCGCCAGATCTTTCAGGAGATCTTTCCGCGATGGCCAGAGGCCGAAGTGCCGATTGGCGCTGTCACCAACGGTGTGCACGTGCCGATCTGGGACTCGGCGGAGGCCGACTACCTGTGGCACGAGACCTGCGGGAACACGCGTTGGGAATGCGACTTGAAGGGAATCGAGGAAAACATTCGCCGCGTGCCCGACGTCCGGCTCTGGCAGATGCGCGCAACCTCGCGAAGACTCTTTGTTGAATTTGTTCGAGCGCGGATGGCCCGCCAATACGCGGGCCACGGCGCTTCAGCCGAGGAAGTGGAATCGGTCTCGAAGATCTTCGACCCCGATACGCTTACTCTCGGATTCGCGCGCCGCTTTGCCACCTACAAGCGGCCCAATCTCCTGCTGCACAATCCGGAGCGTCTGCTGGCGCTCCTCACCAACAAGGAGCGCCCGGTGCAGCTTGTGATCGCTGGCAAGGCTCACCCGCAGGATGAGCAGGGCCAGGAGATGATCCGCCAGTGGATTGAATTTATTCGCAACACTCCGGCCCGCTCACAGGTGGTTTTCCTGAGCGACTATGACATGCGTCTGACGGAGCACCTGGTGCAGGGCGTTGACGTGTGGCTGAACACACCGCGCCGTCCGTGGGAGGCGTGTGGCACCAGCGGCATGAAGGTTCTGGTCAACGGCGGCCTCAATCTCTCTGAACTGGATGGCTGGTGGGCCGAGGCTTATACACCGGAGGTCGGCTGGGCGCTCGGCGACGGACGCGAGCACGGCGACGATCCCGCCTGGGATGCCGCGGAGGCCGAACAGCTTTACACGCTGCTTGAGCAGGAGGTGATCCCCGAGTTCTACAATCGCGACGAGCATGGCGTGCCTGCCGCGTGGATCAACCGTATGCGCGAGAGCATGGCTCGTCTGACGCCGCAGTTTTCAGCCACGCGCTGCGTGCAGGAGTACACCGCGAAATATTATGTTCCCCTGGCGCAGGCATACCGCCGGCGAAGCGCCGGCGGCAAAGCGGACGCGGCCAGCCTGCTCGAATGGCGCCGCCAGCTTGCCGATCACTGGTCCAGGCTGCGATTTACGGCGCTGCGGGTGGAGACTGAAGAGAACCAGCACCGCTTTCAGGTGCACGTCCATCTCGACGAACTGGATCCCGATGCGATCCAGGTGGAGCTCTATGCCGAATCGGCCAACGGCGGCGAGCCCATCCGTTATGCGATGGTCCGGGAAGAGTCGCTCTGCGGTGAAAATACCTGGCGCTATTCGGCGGCGCTGCCTGCAGATCGGCCCGCCGGCGATTTTACTCCCAGAGTAATTCCTCACCATGCCGAGGCATTCGTTCCGCTGGAGGCTTCTCAGATCCTCTGGTATCGATGAGCCAGGAACCGCAGTAGCTCTTCTATCGATATCGGCAGAAAGAACAGTGCACTGTCATCCTTCGGCCCGGCCCCCGCGAGCGGGGTTGGGCCGAAGGAAATGCGGTCGCTCCTTCCGTGCAAGCCGCGCAATGTCTTTTGCAGCGATCGGCACGCGAGCCGTTACCGCGCAGCCTGATCTTTCCGGCCAAACCACCAGAGCTCCGCGCCGCTGGCAAACGTGATGCCCGCGATCGCAATCAGCGATCCGATGCAGAGCAGACACCAGGTTTGCAGAATGTGCTCCTCGATGTAAGCCAGATGGAGCGCGAACGCGAACCCGGCCAAAGCCATCCAGAAGCGCAGAATCTCGAACACACGATTCTTCTTGATTGAGATGACCAGAAGCGCCACATAGCCAAGCAGTCCAATCAGCGCCACGGGAATCCCGAATATCTCTGAGAACTTGCTGCGGTTGACCAGATCGCAATTAAACATCTGGCTCAGGTCGCAGTAATCCGTCGCCGATGCGGCGTAATGACTGTGCAGGGATGCGGTTGACAAGCCGATTCCGCAAAGACATAAAAACAGGACGAACCATCGATTTGCATTTTTCATGGCGCTGTACACCCCGTCTTATCGCTGAGTTGTTTCAGAGACTGCACCCCGATCAGGCGCTCTCCGCTCGGGAGAATCCAGGTGGGCGTAAACCGAATCTGGGCCAGCTTGCATGCGTTTCGATCCTGGGGCAGCCCCATGATCGAACACTCGACATAGTGAACATACTTGAATGAATCGCCAAACAGCTTCTTCTGATCGTCACAATGCAGACAAAGGTAGCTGCCGTACATGACGATGTTCTTCTTCGCCAGACATTGGGCAAACGCATCCACCTTTGCGCGTTGCGGCTGTTGTGAGGACGCCGGCGCGGAAAAAAGAAAAATGCCGGTGAGAAACAAACACACGATGCCTATTGCCGATCGGCGTTTGTGACGGCTTCCAACCATATTTTTCAACCCCTCCTGTGAACTTCTTCCAAGAGCCGCCGGCGTAGCCTGTGCTGGCGATCCTGCGCATCGGCAGCAGCGTTTCCATTGATCCGGCCCTGATGATTTGCATCGTGCTCTCCCACCCTTTCCGCAAAAAACGCGGAAAGGATGGGGCACGGTATGGCAGATCTTTTTGGTCCGGATCAGTCGCTCACGACCAGAAAACTTCCCCATCCGTGAGCAAGCTCAAGCCCCTCTGAATCCGTGATCGCAGCCTCGGTTCTGATCAGGCGTTTATTGCGGCCGTTGATCCATCCTCGAATCTGGACACGGCTCTCAGGAACGACCGTGTGGCGTAGCCGGACGCGCAGCTCCGCCGTATAGGCTCGCAGTCCTGAAGCCGACACCGCCTTCGACATCGCTTCATCGAGCGCAGTACTCACAATGCCGCCGTGGATCACCCCTCGAAATCCCTCCAGGAATCGCTCCGGTACCCACTCGGCGGCCGATTCTCCCGCAGGCGTCGTTTCAAAACGGAGTCTCATCCCGTGCGGGTTTTCAGCGCCGCAGACAAAACATGAACTTTGCTGCGCTTTGTCCTCTTGTTCTTTTTTCAGATCCCCGTCCGCTGTTCTCCTCATTCTTTCTTGTACTTGCCTTTCCTCATTCGCATCGTTCTTGACCGTGTTTACCGGGAACAAAACAGATTAGCAGGTGCAGCGTTACGATCCGCTCCTGTAAAATTTCCCCGTGACAATACTCCGTACCGATCTGGCCGCTATCCTCGAAAAGACCGCACTGCTGTCGAGTCTTTCGCGCGAGGAGCTGCAGACTCTCGCCGCTCGCACCGTGCGCAAACTGTTCAGCGCCGGCGAGTTGCTGTTCTCCGAGGGCGAGCCCTGTAACGGCCTCAACATCATCGCCAGGGGCAAGGTCCGCATCTTCAAGACCTCGGTGAATGGCCGCGAACAGGTGCTTGCCGTGAACGTCCCAGGCGAGTCCGTCGCTGAACTGCCCGTCTTTGACGGCGGTCCCTACCCGGCCTCGGGCGTGGCCATCGAAGACACTGAAATCGCCTTCATCTCCCGTCGCGATTTCAACGCCTACTGCATCGAACATCCCGAGGTTGCGCTCAAGATGCTTTCCGTTGTCGGCGGGCGCTTGCGGCGGCTGGTGGGCATCATCGAAGAACTATCGTTCACCACGATCCGCCAGAGGCTCATCGCCCTGCTGGTGAAAATTGCGCAGAATGAGGGCAAAAAGACGGAGCGCGGCATCGAGGTTCACCTGCCCGCGACCCACCAGGAACTGGCCAATCAACTCGGTACGGTGCGCGAATTGATCTCGCGCAACCTCATGCGTCTTCAGGCCGAGGGCCTTCTCGATGTCGATGCGCGCCTGATCGTCGTTCGCGACCTGAGGGGCCTGATCGCTCTGCTTGAATCCTGACGCAAAAACTTGCGGGAGTGACCAAAGTCGCTGTGGTTCTGTCCGGCGATTTCTACCGTAGAAGGTGGAGTGTGAAAATGCCCACCGCAATCCAGTCCATTCATGAGATTGTTGCCGCTGTGCCGTCTGCCGTCGCGGTCTTCGAGCGTTTCGGTATCGACGTTTGTTCGCACGCCGATGACCGCATCGAGCGTGTTTGCGCGGAACTGCAGTTGTCCGTCGACCAGGTCCTTGAAAAGCTTGCCGATGCCGAATCGCAGGCCAGGGGCGCAACGGCGCCCGATCTCGAAAGATATTCTCTCACTCGCCTGATCCAGCACATCGTCCGCACGCATCACCAGATGGTCCGCCAGGAGTTGCCGCGCTTCGCCGAAGTATCGCATCGCATCGCCGGCGAACACAGCGGGCAGACCCCGCAATTCAAGTCCGTGGCAGAGTTGATCGAGCAGCTCGCGGCGGAGATGTTCTCCCATTTTGAAAAGGAAGAGCAGATGCTTTTCCCCTGCATCGTCCGTCTGGAAGAGGCTGCTGAAGATCGTTCGCCGCGGTCTTCCGCCGACTTAGGGTCCGTCGCGCAGCCAGTGGCCATGATGATGCGGGAGCATGACACCGCCGAAGGCATCGTTTCCGAATTGCGCCGTCTCACGAATGGGTTCAAGCCGCCGGCGTGGGCCTGCCCGCGGAACACCGCCCTCCATACCAGCCTGGCCGCCTTTGATGTGGACCTGCGGCAGCACATATACCTCGAAAACAATCTTCTCTTCCCGCGCGCCCTCGCACTCGAAGCCAAACTCGCACAACGGAGACAGCCATGACAGCGATCGCACATTCCGCTTCGAAAACATTCGCTGGAGATCTCGACAGCGCTCCCTCGCTCGCAGAACTCGAGCGGACCAAGAGCCTCGTCTTGCGCGCGTGGATTCTGGCAGGCATCTTCTTTATGGCGTTGCCTGGAACAGTCCTGGGCTTCTCGAACCTGTTGGCGATCAGCACCCACCACGGGCTCGGCGCCATCTCGCCCGCCTGGATTCAGGGACACGGTCACGCCCAGGTCTTTGGATGGATCGGCAGCTTCATTCTCGGAATCGGGTTTTATTCCCAACCGGCGCGCAGCTGCATGGCAGCTCGCCGGCAACTGTTGTGCTTTGCGCTCTGGGTTCCGGCAGTCGCGCTGCGCTGGATCGCGAACATCTACGGTTGGCACTGGCGCGTGGCCGTTCCCTTGTCCGCGGCATTGGAACTGATTGCCGTAATGCTCTTCCTCGCCGCTGCCTCGCAGCACAAACTTCCCAGCGACTCCACTGGAAGACAGGCTAAACAGCGCATGGAGCTATGGATGATCTCCGTTCTGCTGGGAACGGCCGGACTGGCTGCTACTGTCGTCTTCAACTTCGTCGAGTGCGTGCGGCTGGCGATTGCCGGCGTTTCGCCGGCGTTCCCGCATGATCTCGATCAAAAATATCTTGTTCTCCTCGCTTGGGGATTTCTGGTTCCGGTAGTCTGGGGATTCTCGGCGCGGTGGCTCCCGGTCTTCCTCGGAATCGAATGGCCGCACGAACGCCTCTTGAGCGCGGCACTGCTTCTCGATGTGCTGGGAGTCATCGCGGGCGTCTCCGGACTGACAAGAATTGCCACGCTCTTGCTTGTGGCCGGCGCCGTTCTCAGCGGACTCGCTCTGCGCTTCCTCGATCGCCCTCATGCCAGGGCAAAAACGATCGGCGTCCATGCAAGCTTCCCGATCTTTGCTCGCATCCCGTATCTGTGGCTCGTAATCGCCGGAGCGCTGGGCGTTTGGGCCGCCTTCCGCGATGTGCATGGCGGCATCTGGGGCGCGTCCCGCCACGCGCTCACGGTCGGCTTTGCCGCGACCATGGTCTTCGCCATCGGCCCGCGCATTCTTCCCCACTTCGGAGGAATCTATCGCGTCTTCAGCACACGGCTGATGCTTGCCAGTCTCTTGCTCTTGCAACTCGGCTGCACACTCCGCGTCTCCTCAGAGCCGCTGGCCTACGAAGGTATTCTGTCCTCTGCGTGGAAGGTGCTGCCTATCTCCGGTATGTTGGAACTTTCCGGCGTCCTTGTCTTCGCGGCTAATCTCATCCTCACCTTTGCCTTGGGCCGCACCTCCTTCGCTCCCAACCTGCGCCACGGCGGGATGCCGGCAGAATCAGACGGCCAGCGAGCGAATTTCCCTGCCGCCTAATCCGAAGTTCCTACGCCTTTGGGGCAGTATTCTTCTGATTTATAGGAAGAGTGGGGTAGCTGCCTTAGTACAGTACCC
>JBMFHB010000049.1:0-26530 GCA_049977045.1 Occallatibacter sp. | reverse complement strand
CTTTCGCTGCCGGCCCGGCCGCGCTATCACCTGCGCGGCACGCGCGGCGGATATGTGAAGATGGGTGTCGATCCGCAGGAGGCCGCGCTCGCGAAGATCGCGCGTATTCACGATGCCGCGTGGGGCGAGGAAGCGTCCGCTGCGTGGGGTGTGCTGCATGTCGAGGCCGACGGCGCCCCGGTCAGCCGTCCCATTCCCGCCCTGAAGGGCGACTACCGGCTCTACTATGCCGGCATTCGCGATGCGCTGCTTGGTAAGGCTCCGGCGCCGGTGACGGGCGTCGATGCCTGGCGCGTGGCGCGCCTGCTCGAATGGGCCGCCGAAAGCTCCGAGAAACGCCGCGAGATCGCCTGCGACTGGAGCAAGGAGCCACAATAACGCGCCGACTTCTTATGGCCGGCTCGGTTCGCGTTCGATCAATGGCACCCAGAAGCGGAAACGCGCGCCGCCGCCGGGAACATTCGCGGCCTCGATACCTCCGCCGTGCGCCTTGAGAATGGCGCGTGTAATGGCCAGGCCCATTCCCGAGCCTTTGCGCTGGCTCGCGCTGCGCCTGCCGCGATAAAACTTCTCGAAGATCAGCGGCAGATCGTGCGGATCGATGCCGGGGCCGTTGTCTTCCACCCAGAATTCCAACCGGTCGCCGTTGCGCGCGCAACCGAGCTTCAGCCGCGTCCCGGGCGGCGTGTGGCCGGCAGTGTTTTCGAGCAGATGGCGCAGCACACGGCCCAGCAGATGCGCATCGAACCACGCCGGCGTGCTCGCATCGTTCTCTCCGTCTGTAATGCTGACCTTGTGCGCCGCGAGCGATTTGCGCGATTCTTCCACGGCCTGGTCGAGAAGCGCGCGAGGATTCTGCGGCATCATCTTGACCTTCATCACGTCGGCGTCGATTTCGGCCATTTCGACGGCGTCGCCGATCAGCATGTCCAGCCGCGCAGCTTCTTCGTCGATGATGCGCGCCATGTCGGTGCGCGCGGCTTCGTCCAGGCCGCCGCTTTCAACCAGCGTTGTTGATGCGGCGCGGATCGACGTAAGCGGGGTGCGCAACTCGTGGGTGAGGGAATCGATGAGAGCCGAGCGCAACCGCTCACCCTCGCGGATTGCCTCCACTCGGGTTGCGGTTTCCATGGCAATCGAGCGCGCCACGGCGATCGAGACCTGGGCGGCGATGGCTACGGAGACCTCGCGCGAGAGCGAGTCGGGCCGCCACGCCAGCGCGCCCACGGGCCTCATGCCCAGCGTAAGCGGTGTGGAGCGATAACCGGCCAGTGGAACAAGCGTCGGGTTCATGCCCTCTGTCAAGGCCTGCATGTGCGCGCGAATGCTGGGCGGCGTCTCGCCCCGCGAAGCATAGAAGCGGTCGTGATCGCAAACATAAAGAATGACGCCATCGAGCGCAAAGATGCGGTCGATGAGTCCGGGCAGACTGCGGATCAGCCGGTCGGCGTCTTCAAAGAGCATCATCTCCTGGCTGAGTGAGTAAAGCCGCCCGACATCGGTCTGCCGCTGCTCGGCTTCGAGAGTCTGCCGCCGCGCGCGTTCGGCCAGACGGCTCACGATCAGGGATCCGGTTGCGAAGGAGAGCATCGCCACCCACGCCTGAGCGCCCACCAACTGAAAGGTGTGCACCGGGGGCAGAAAGAAATAGTCGAAAGAGAGCGCGCAAAGGGCCGTCATATAAAGCGAGAGCACGATCCCCGCAAGGCTTGCCGACCACACCACCAGAACCAGAAAGACCATTCCCGCAGTGGTGGAATTCGTATGCAGCCAGGCCAGCAGAAACGTGGTGAGCGCCGCCGCGCCGCTGGCCAGAAACCAGCGGAGAACCTGCCCGTAATAGGCGCGTAGGCGCATCGGCTTCCTCTCGGGAATCATAATCGTCCTCAGCGTTTTACGAAACTGCGCGCCGCGTTGATGTAAGATGCGGTGGGAAGAAGCAGACAATGCCGGAACGCATTTTGGTGATCGATGACGAGCCGCAGATTACACGGGTGCTGCGCGCGGCGATGACAGCACAGGGATACGATGTGCGCACGGCCAACGATCCCGAGGAGGGATTGCGCCTCTTTCGCGAATGGGTTCCCGACCTGGTGATTACCGACCTGATGATGCCCGGCGTAAGCGGCGTCGAGGTTTGCCGCCAGATTCGCTCGCGAGGCGCCACGCCGGTTGTAGTGCTCTCGGTGCGCGAGCATGAGCGGTCGAAGGTGGAGGCGCTCGATGCCGGCGCCGACGACTACGTGACCAAGCCCTTCGGCATTCAGGAACTGCTGGCGCGTGTGCGGGCGCATCTGCGGCGCGCTCCCGAGCGCACCACGGCGGCGATTGAGATCGGCGATTTTGTGGTGGACTCCGAGGCGCATAGCATCCTCTTGCAGGGCAAGCCCGTTCATCTTACGCCTAAAGAGTTCGATCTGCTGCTGCACCTGGCGCGCAATGCTGGCAAAGTGATGACGCACCGCGCGCTGCTGACCGCGGTCTGGGGCGCGCAGTCGGCTTATCAGCCCGAGTATCTGCGCGTATTTGTCGGGCAGTTGCGAAAAAAGCTCGAAAGCGAGACCGGACGGCAATATATTCAAACCGAGCCCTGGGTGGGATATCGCTTCGTCCCCGAGGGCTGGACCGGCAACGAGGAGTGACGCGGTGTAAAGAAATATAGGTATCAACTCGACTTCTGTCATCCTGAGCGGAGTCCCGCTTGAGCGGGACGGAGTCGAAGGATCTGCGGTTGTTCCTGCTTCGTGCATGTTCCATTCATTTTGTAGTCCTCTACGGGATCGTTGATCGCCGGCAACTTCTCGCCATTCAGCCTCGATCCTTATATCTTATTTAGAAATTCTTTTCGATACTCAAATCTGCCGGGGATCAAAATCAATTTCTGTCGGCCGATGAGGGAACGGGCAACCGCAGATCCTTCGACTCCGCAAGCCGCACAAAACGCGACTTGCTGCGCTCAGGATGACAACGGACTTTATGCCACGAACTTCAGGATCTCGACCTTCAAGGGGAAACCATTGATGCAAGATGCCGTCATGCTGCTTTTTACTGCAATTTTCTTCGTCCTGGCGTTTCTCTACGTCAAGGCATGCCAGAAGTTGAGGTAGACCATGCACTTTGATCCGATCTCAGCCGCCGCGCTCGTGCTGTCAATTCTTTTGCTGGGCTATCTCGCGCTCACGCTGCTTTTCCCGGAGAGATTCTGAAATGTCCGCCAATGGCTGGTTGCAATTCGCCATCTTCTGCCTCGTGCTGCTCGCGACGGTTCGTCCGGTGGGCATCTACATGGCGCGCGTACTTGAAGGCGAGCGTACCTGGCTCGATCCAGTGCTTCGCCCCATTGAGCGGCTCCTTTACAAACTCTGCGGCGTGAGCGCAGACAAGGAGATGAACTGGCGCGAGTACGCCTTCGCGGCGCTGGGCTTCTCCGCCGTGAGCCTGGTGCTGACCTACGCGATCGAGCGCATGCAGCAGTATCTGCCCTGGAACCCGCAGCACCTGGCCGCGGTGAGACCGGATCTGGCGTGGAATACCGCCGCAAGTTTCACCACCAACACCAACTGGCAGTCGTACACGCCCGAGACGACAATGAGCTATCTCACGCAGATGATGGGCCTGGCGACGCACAACTTCTGGTCGGCGGCGTTTG
This sequence comes from Occallatibacter sp., assembly GCA_049977045.1. GTDB lineage: Bacteria > Acidobacteriota > Terriglobia > Terriglobales > Acidobacteriaceae > Telmatobacter. Next base: position 22,881 of record JBMFHB010000049.1, on the reverse strand, counting down.
GCATCTGCGTGGCCGTGGCGTTGATTCGCGGCGTCAGGCGCACTGCGAGCGGGACCATCGGCAACTTCTGGGTCGACATGACGCGCACGCTCTTCTACGTCCTGCTGCCGGCCTGCGCCATTTACGGTTTGCTGCTTGTGTGGCAAGGCGTGCCGCAGAACCTGCACGAGTATACGCAAGCCCACACGCTCGAAGGCCAGACGCAAACCATCGCGCAAGGGCCGGTGGCTTCGCAGGAGGCGATCAAAACGCTGGGCACCAACGGCGGCGGATTTTTCAACGCCAACAGCGCCCATCCCTTTGAAAATCCTACGCCGCTTACAAACTTCTTTCAGCTTCTCTCCATCTTCATCATTCCCGCTGGACTCACCTATACTCTGGGGCGCATGACCGGCTCGCCCGGCCACGGCTGGGCGGTTCTTGCCGCCATGTTTGTGCTTTTTGCCGCGGGATTCACGGTTTGCTACTGGGCCGAGTCGCAGCCGCATCCGCTCATCCACGGCGCCATGCAGACCCGCACCGCAGCCGCGCCCGGCGGCAACATGGAGGGCAAGGAAACACGCTTCGGCATTGCCGACTCCGCGCTCTTCGCCACCGTCACCACCGATGCCAGTTGCGGCGCGGTTAACTCCATGCACGACAGTTTCACTCCGCTGGGAGGCATGGTTCCGCTGGCCAACATCATGTTGGGCGAGGTGGTCTTCGGCGGCGTCGGCGCAGGCATGTACGGCATTCTCATCTTCGTGGTTCTCTCGGTCTTCATCGCGGGGTTGATGGTGGGCCGCACGCCCGAGTATCTAGGCAAGAAGATTGAGGCCTACGACGTGAAGATGGCCATGCTCTACGCACTGATCTTTCCGCTGGCCATCCTCACCTTCAGCGCTGTCTTTGTGCTGCTGCCGAACGTGGGCCTCGCGTCGCTTGCCAATCAGGGACCGCACGGATTCACCGAGATTCTTTACGCATTCACCTCCGGCGCGGGTAACAACGGCTCGGCCTTTGCGGGCCTGAACGCCAATACCTGGTGGTACAACGTCTGTCTCGGTTGGGACATGCTCATCGGCCGCTTCCTGATGATGATCCCGGTCCTTGCGCTGGCCGGAAGTCTCGCGCAAAAGAAAAGCATTCCGCCGTCGCCCGGAACATTCCCGGTAAACTCGCCACTGTTTGCCGTGCTTCTGGTAGGAGTCATCGTGATTGTAGGCGCACTGACATTTTTCCCGGCTCTAAGCCTGGGACCGGTTCTGGAACACCTGCTGCTGCACGCGGGGAAACTCTTCTGAGCTATCGGCCGTCATCTTTCAGATGGAAACCGGCGGCAACTTGAACGCGGTTCGCCACCGTAAAGCGGGCTGAATGCGGAAGGCTGATAGCTGGAGACTGAGAAACATGGCAGAGAAAATCAGCATTTGGGATACAAAGATCGTTGGCCCGGCCCTTGTCGAGAGCATTCGCAAACTCGATCCGCGCGGCATGGTCAGAAATCCCGTGATGTTTGTTGTGGAGGTTGGCTGCGTGCTCACCACGGCGCTGCTGGTCGACAACACCGTGCATCATCGCGGCGGATTCGGCTTCAACCTGCAGATCACGCTCTGGCTGTGGTTCACGGTGTTGTTTGCCAACTTTGCCGAAGCCATGGCCGAGGGCCGTGGCAAGGCGCAGGCCGACACTCTGCGCAAGGCCAAGGGAGAAACTCTCGCCAAGCGATACAAGGACGACGGCAGCTTTGAAGAAGTCGTGAGCGGCGATCTCCGCGCCGGCGACATGATCTACGTCGAGGCCGGCCATTACATCGCCGGCGACGGCGAAGTCATTGAAGGCGTGGCTTCGGTGGACGAGTCGGCGATCACCGGCGAGTCGGCGCCCGTTATCCGCGAGGCCGGTGGCGACCGTTCGGCTGTTACCGGTGGCACAAAAGTTCTCTCGGACTGGATCAAAGTCAAAATCACATCCAATCCCGGCGAGACCTTTCTCGATCGCATGATCGCGCTCGTCGAAGGCGCATCGCGACAGAAGACCCCAAACGAAATCGCGCTCAGCATTCTGCTCTCGGGCCTCACCATCATCTTTCTGCTCGCCGTTGTCACATTGCAGCCCTTTGCCATCTACGCCCACGCGCCGCAGACGGTCTTCGTGCTGGTTTCGCTGCTGGTCTGCCTCATCCCCACGACGATCGGCGGCTTGCTCTCGGCCATCGGCATCGCCGGCATGGACCGGCTGGTGCAGTACAACGTGCTGGCCATGAGCGGCCGCGCCGTGGAAGCCGCCGGCGACGTGAACACGCTGCTGCTCGACAAGACCGGAACCATCACCCTCGGCAATCGTCAGGCGACTGAGTTCATCCCCGCGCCCGACGTGAGCCATGAGCGGCTCGCCAACGCGGCGCAGCTTGCCTCGCTCTCCGACGAGACTCCCGAAGGACGTTCGATCGTGGTGTTGGCCAAGACGAAGTACAACCTGCGCGGCCGCGATCTTGGCGGCATTCACGCCGAGTTCGTGCCCTTCACCGCGCAGACCCGCATGAGCGGGGTGAACCTTTCCGGCACGCGTATTCGCAAAGGTTCGGTGGACGCCATCGCGCGCTTTCTTGAAGAGCAGGGAAGTGCGCTGCCGCAGAAGGTGCGCGACAGCGTGGAAGAGATTGCCCGCCTGGGCGGAACGCCGCTCGTCGTGGCGGAAAACTCCTCGGCTCTCGGTGTTGTTTATTTGAAGGACGTTGTCAAGGGCGGGCTGAAAGATCGCCTCGCCCGCCTGCGCGCCATGGGCATCCGCACCATCATGATTACCGGCGACAACCCGCTGACCGCGGCCGTGATCGCGCGCGAGGCCGGCGTGGACGATTTCCTTGCCGAGGCCAAGCCCAAGGACAAGATGGACCTGATTAAACGCGAGCAGGGCAAAGGCAAACTCGTCGCGATGACAGGCGACGGTACCAACGACGCGCCTGCGCTCGCCCAGGCCGACGTCGGCGTGGCCATGAACTCCGGCACGCAGGCCGCAAAAGAGGCCGGTAACATGGTCGATCTCGACTCCAATCCCACCAAGCTCATCGAGATTGTGGAGATCGGCAAGCAACTTCTGATGACGCGCGGCGCCCTCACTACCTTTTCCATCTCGAACGACGTGGCCAAGTACTTCGCCATCATCCCCGCCATGTTCGCCGGCGTTTTTCCCGTGCTCAACGCGCTCAACATCATGCATCTGCACTCGCCGCAGTCGGCGATTCTTTCCGCGGTCGTCTTCAACGCGATCATCATCGTTGCGCTGATCCCGCTGGCGCTCAAGGGAGTCAAGTACGAGCCCAAGCCTGCCAGCGTTCTGTTGCGCACCAACTTGCTCATCTACGGACTTGGCGGCATCGCGATTCCGTTCATCGGCATCAAGGCCATCGATCTGTGCCTGGTTGCGCTGCACCTGGCGTAACGTTCAACACTCTGATCGCTGAAAGCTGTTCTTGAGGAGTTTCAACGTGCACTCGGTCTGGAAAACATCGATTCGCTTCACGCTCATCACGGCAGTCCTTTTGGGACTCGGGTATCCGCTCCTGATGACGGGCCTTGCCGGAGTTCTGTTTCCGCATCAGGCCAGCGGCAGCCTCATCATTCTCCCGAATGGCCAGGTTATCGGCTCCGCGCTGATCGCGCAAAGCTTCACTTCGGACAGGTTTTTCCATCCCCGCCCCTCGGCGGCCGGCAACGGTTACGACGCCACCGCCTCCGGCGGCTCGAACCTCGCCCCGTCCAGTGCGGCTCTCGTCAAGCGCATCCAGGGCGACATCGACAAGCTCGCTGCCTTGAACCCCGGCAAGCCCGTGCCCATCGACATGGTCACAACCTCCGGCTCAGGCCTCGACCCCGACATCACGCCCGACAATGCCTACTATCAGGTTCCGCGCATCGCCCGGGCGCGCGGCATCGATCAGAACCGCCTGCGGCAGCTCGTTGCGGACCACACCACCGGGCGTCAACTCGGCTTCCTCGGTGAACCCCGTGTGAATGTGCTGGAGCTGAACCTGGCGCTCGATCAGTTGTCGAAGTAGTTTTCCTGGGGTGCGCCAGAGGCGAAGGAGGTTATACCTCTCTGCGCCCCTCGATCGCACGTGCCATTGTCACCTCGTCGGCGTATTCTATATCGCTGCCGGCGGGAACACCCGTGGCTATTCGTGTGATCTTCACCGAAAACCTGCGCAACGCAGTTGCCAGCCAGTCGGCCGTGGCTTCACCTTCGAGAGTCGGACTGGTGGCCAGAATCACCTCGTCGATCTCGCAACGCTCCACGCGGCTGAGCAGCGATTGCGCTCGTAACTGATCGGGGCCTACGCCATGCAGAGGCGAAAGGGTACCGTGCAGAACGTGATAAACGCCATGGTATGTTTGCGTCCGCTCGACGGCGGCAACGTTCGTGGCCTCTTCGACGACGCAGACCATGCGCTTGTTTCTCTGGGGGCTCATGCAATATGCGCAAGGGTCGATATCGGTGACATTGTTGCAGACCGAGCAGAGACGCAGGCTGGCCTTCAATCCGCGCACGGCGTCGGCCAGCGCGACGGCATCTTCGTCGCTCGCGCGCAGAAGATGAAAGGCGTAGCGTTGCGCACTCTTCGTGCCCACGCCGGGCAGCTTCTTCAGTTCCTCAATGAGCCGGGCCATCGGCTCGGCATAGCGTGCCACGTCTGCCACCTTTCGCTTTGAAAGGGCACGACTTCAGTCGTGCCGCAGCGATCGCAAAAATGCCGCAAGCCTTAGCCCCTGAGATGAATGGTTCTTCCACCCTCAGGGTTCTTTCAGTGGCTAAAGCCGCGCGCTGGTCCCAGTGAACATTTGTGAGGCACGAGTAAACGCGTGCTCTTCCAAACCTTGACTTCACGCGCCAAGCCCCGGGATATTCAATCCGCCAAGCAATCCCTGCACGTTTGACTTGATGGCCTCGTCGGCCTTGCGGCCAGCCTCATTTACCGCGGCCACAATCAAATCCTCAAGCATTTCCACATCGGGCTGGCTGCCGCTCAGGCTCAACACGGCGGAAGAATCGATGTGGATCTTGAGCAGTTCCTTCTTGCCGTTCATGGTTGCGGTCACGGCGCCTCCTCCGCTCGCGGCCTCCACGACCGTTTCGCTGAGCTTGCGCTGCATCTCTTCCTGCATCTCGCCGGCTTTGGAAAGCATTTCGGTAATCTTGAGCGGGTTGATCATTCCTGGTTCATTCTCCTCGAAGTGCCGTTATTTCTGCCGCAGATCGACCACGCTGCGAACTTCAGCCTTGAAAATCTCCTGAGCGCGTTTCACCATGGGATGCTGGAGCGCCGCCTCCTGCACGCTGCCCACCGGCGCAAGGGGAGCGGCAGCGGCAACGGCGCTCGAATCTGCGCTATCGCCGGGCGAGACCACAAAGCGCGTGGGCGCGCCCAGCCGTTGCAGCTCCTGGCGCACGATCTTCTCGGCGGCGGCATTCAAGGTAAGGGCGATCATCTTCTTGCCCATTCCGGGCACGGAGACCTGGACGCTGGTTGCATCCAGCCGCCACAAGCCGTTGCCCAGCAGTTGCGCAGCCGAACCGTGTCCGCCGGCGGCCAGCGCCGCGGCCACCTGCTGGCGAATCGTGTCGGCGTTGGGTGATTCCCCGGGTGCGCTTTCGGCCTCGGGCGCCACGGCCAGCGCACCCTCGGTCAGTGGCTCCGCGGATGCGTATCCGGCTGCCTGCACGCTGGCGGCAGGGAAGGGCGAAAGATCGCGCGCCGCCGTGCCTGCCGCACTCGCGGATGCTGTTGCCGCGGCCGATCCGCCCATGATGCCGCCGGGTTCAGGACTGGCGCCGGATCTTACCGCTGGCGCCGCGCTCCAGCCGCCTTGCTGGCGCGCCGGTGCTGCCGCGGGCGTGCTCGCCGCACGGAGGCCACTGGCGCTTGGACGCGGCGAGCTGCTTGTTGCGGCTGGTCGTCCGCCTACTCCGCCGGCCACTGCGCTCAGCAGTTCTTCAATCGGCAGCAGACGCTGCGCGTGAATCAGCTTGAGAAGGCCGAGTTCCAGGTGGAGGCGCTGCTCCTGACGGAAATTCAAATCGTCGAACGTGCGCAGCACGATCTGCAGGTTGCGCGTCAACTCCTCCTCGGTGAACAGCATCGCCGTGCGCGCCGCGCGTGTCCGCTCGTCGGCCGAGATCTGGAGCAGCTCCGTCTGCTCGCCGCCCAGCTTGGCCATCAGCGTGTTGCGCAGGTAGCGCACCATCTGCCGCGCCAGCGACAAAGGGCTATGCCCGGAGTTGAGCAGCAGATTCAACTCCTCCATCAGCGGTGCGCTTTGCGCGGCTGCCACGGCTTCGAGCAGCTTCTCAAAAACCGTGTTCGGCACCGATCCCATCAGCTCGCGAATCTGCTCGGTCGAGAGTTTTGGCCGGCCGTCTTCGAGCGGCGCCGACGCGATCGCCTGGTCCATGATGGAGAGCGCATCGCGCATCGAGCCATCGCCAGCCTCGGCCAGCAGCGCCAGCGCCTCGTCTTCCGCTGTGACCGCTTCTTCGGCGGCAATCATCTTCAACTGCGCCAGAATGTCGTCGAATTTGACGGCGTGAAAGCTGAAGTGCTGGCAGCGCGAGCGGATGGTCTGGGGAATGTTTTCAGGTTCGGTGGTCGCCATCATGAAGATGACGTGCGCAGGCGGCTCTTCGAGCGTCTTGAGCAGCGCATTGAAGGCGGCCTCGGTGATCTGGTGCGCCTCGTCGAGAATGTAAATCTTGTAACGGTCCCGCGCGGGCGAGTAACGCGCCGCATCGCGCAGCTCACGGATCTCGTCAATGCCGCGGTTGGTGGCTGCGTCAATCTCGATCACGTCCACTGCATTGCCCTGGCGAATCTCCGTGCACGCTTCGCAAACACCGCAGGGCTCAGGCGTAGGCCGCTCGGCCGAGCCGATCTCCGCGCGGCAGTTGAGCGCCTGGGCCAGAATGCGCGCAATGGTGGTTTTGCCAATCCCCCGATGGCCCGAGAAGATGTAGCCATGCGCCATCCGGTTCTGCTGGAGCGCATTGAGCAGAGTGCGCGTCACGTGGTCCTGGCCGGCAACGTCGGCGAAGCGCTGCGGGCGGTATTTGCGAGCCAGAACCTGATAGCCCATAAGAACAGAACTCCTCAAAGGCTGCGGGATGACCACAGCCTGGAGAAATTTTATCGTTCCGCGACAGCGAACGCACTCTTTGTGCTGTGGAATAGTAAGCTATTCTTTCATGGATCCAATGATGATGGCTGGTTTAATGTAGGCGAGGATTGCGAATGTTAACGAGGCTGGTAATTCGGAATTTCAAAAGATTTGAAAACGTAGAGATTCCTCTTGGCAGCCCAGTCGTGTTTATTGGACCGAACAATTCAGGCAAAACGACAGCGCTTCAAGCGCTTGCACTATGGGAATTGGGACTGCGCCGGTGGCGTGAGAAAAGAACTGGCAGCGCACCCGAAAAACGCCCGGGAGTTGCAATCAACAGACGAGATTTGCTGATGGTTCCAGCCCCAGCCGCCAATCAGCTTTGGCGGCGATTGCACGTCAGGAATGTCCAGAAATCGAATGGCAAACAGATCACAGAGAACATACGCATCGATATTATTGTGGAGGGGAATACCGCTGGACAGGATTGGAAATGCGGCATCGAATTCGACTTTTCAAACGATGAATCCTTCTTTTGCCGTCCGCTTAGAACCGATGAAGGCAAGCAGCCAAGGAGAATGCCGATACCGGATGCGGCGTGTGAGGTGCAGGTGGCGTTCCTTCCTCCGATGTCCGGCCTCGCTTCCAATGAAACCCGCTTGGACACGGGTGCGATCAACGTCAGACTCGGAGAGGGCAGAACGGCTGAGGTATTGCGAAATCTTTGTTATGCGCTTTCCAGCAAAACTGGGGATGAAGCCGAGGCTGGAGCTTGGAAATCAGTAGTTTCCCGGATGAAGGATCTATTTAACGTTAGCCTCGATAGTCCGGAATATATCCCGGAGCGTGGCGAGGTGCAAATGACCTATCGCGACGAAAACGGCACCCAACTGGATCTTTCCTGCTCAGGGCGCGGACTCCAGCAAACGCTTCTGCTTTTGGCTTATCTTGCTCTCCACCCGAGGGCCGTTCTTCTTCTCGACGAACCGGACGCGCATCTTGAAATCTTACGCCAGCGGGAGATATACCAGACACTGCGTGAGTCGGCACGCGAGAGCGGCAGTCAACTCATCATTGCAAGCCACTCGGAGGAGGTTCTGAATCAGGCAGCCAGCATGGAGGATGACGCTGTGGTGGCATTTCTAGGCAAACCGCATGTCATCCCACGCACAAATGCTGCAAAGGGGCGCGTGAGAAGCGCCCTGAGTACGGTACGATTCGACCAATACTATCTGGCGGAGCAGGTCGGATGGGTTCTCTATTTAGAAGACTACACTGACCTGAACATTTTGAGGGCCTTCGCGGAACGACTGAATCACGGCGCTAGAGAGGCATTGAAAAATCCATTCTTGTTCTCTATTGGAAACCAACCGAACAAGGGCCGGGAGCATTTTCATGATCTTCTGGAGGCTAAGCCCGATTTGGTTGGGTTTCTCATCGTGGACAACGACGCGCCAAGTCTACAAGACGACCCGGGGCTTCCCGGAATGAAATGGGAACGTCGTGAAATAGAAAATTACATTTGCCAGCCTCAGACACTCGAATCGTTTGCACGCGAAATCGGAGCGAACACAGCGGGTGGGCCGCTGCTCGAGCAGTCCAGCATCGAGATGGCAGTAGCTGCGATGCGTGAAGCCGTGCGTGATCGCGTGATTCCGGCCGCTTTAAGAGACGCAAATGACCCGTGGTGGGCGACCGTAAAAGCGACTGACGAATTTCTCGATCTGGTGTTTCCGGATTTTTACCAGCGCATGGGGCTATATATGGACTTCCGGAAAGCAGATTACTACAAATTAGTTTCTCACGTTCCAGAATCGCTCATTTCGGGAGAGATCAGACAAGCCCTCGATAGGATTGTGGAAATTGCAAGAAGTGCCCATCCAACTCGGGAATAATTACGCGGGACTGCTCGGATTCCATGCTAGCCAATGAGCTGCGGTAAGTGACAAGCGTGGCGCATCCGAGTCAAAATAACAGAGTGGAAGCGCGAACGGCAGTTCCGGAGACGATGAAGACGGCGGCAGCCATGACAGTGGTTCTGGCCGGCTTTTTCGTGCTGGCTCCGCTTCTCTGCGCGCAGGCGCAGAGTGGTGGCAGTGGCACCGGCGCAGGGCAAAGCCAGCCGGCTCACGCGCAGAACCCGCCTGCGGCGCAATCGCCCAAGCCCACCAGCCCGCAAAATAACCAGAACCCATTCCCTGAGGATCTCAGCAATATTCCTGTGATTCCATCGCAAAACACACCCAGTGCGATCTATGGCGAGGGCGGCGACACCGGGCGCATCCCGATGCCGGCCAGCGAATCCGATCCGGTGCTCAGCCCGGAGGATGCGGCAGCCGCCGCTGAAGGCGGGGAGCAGAGTTCGAGCTCGAGCACAGCCGGACTGCGCGACCTGCTTTCACCGGTCAAGGACGAAAATCAATCCAAACGGCGCCATGACAAGGATGAGGATGAGCCCCAGTTCCATGAGACGGCGGCCAACGACGAGAGCGTTGGCAAGTACTATCTCGACAATCAGAACTGGAAGGCCGCGCTCTCGCGCTTCGAGTCGGCCATGGTGCTCGATCCCGAAAATCCCAATGTCTACTGGGGAATGGCCGAGTCTGAGCGGCATCTGGGGCAGTTTGCCGAGGCGCGTGCGAACTACATGAAGGTGATGGAGTACGATCCGGGCGGCCATCTCTCCAAAGAGGCGAAGAAAGCGCTGAAGAACCCGGAGATTGCCAACGCCAAAGCGCAGACTGCGCAATCGTCCACGGCACAGCAGTGATTTTGCGTCAGAATCCGGCCCAGCGTTCGTAGGCTGAGATCAGCAGCCGCCCCCAGAAGACGCTGATGATCGCACCCAGGCAAAGAAAAGTTCCGAAGGGAAGCTTTCTGAGGGCCCAGTCGGGCGTGTGCTTGCGCGACGCGGGTAGCGCAAGCAACGCCAGCGCAGTAAGCGCGCCCAGGATGCAGCCAATGGAAAAGGCAAGCAGTGCGCCATCGAGGCCGAGCCACGCCGCCAGCATGGCCATGAGCTTGGCGTCGCCCAGGCCGATCCCCTCGCGGCGGCGCACGATCCAATAGATCCAGCGAACGAGCAGTATCGAAGCGGCGGCGACAACAGGGCCGGCGATGAGGAGCAGAAATCCGGCCAGCGGTCCGCCGATTCCCGGGAATTTGACGGTCTCCAGAAAATATCCCAGCTTCATCACCGATTCCATCGACATCGTCATGGGAAGGGCGGAGAGATGGATGTCCTCAAAGTACTTTCCGCTCAGTTTGCTCGCTGCCTCCAGCCAAAGGAACGAGCTGAGAACGCCCAGGACAATTCCCGGCCAGACAAGCCGGTCGGGCAGCCACAGATTCTCTGCGTCCAGTACCGCCAGTGCGACCAGCAGCCAGAGAAACAGCATGAGCCCGGCGGCGACGGAGATCTGATAGCCGAGAACGCCGAGGGGCAGCGCCAGATCGACGGCCCCGGCGAGCACGCGCCAAGCCGCAAAGGCCCAAAGAGCTCCCACGGACAGTTCAACCAGCGGATAGCGCCAGCCAATCGGTGCTTTGCAGGTGCGGCAGCGCCCGCCGAGCGCCAGCCAGCTTACCAGCGGGATGTTTTCCCACCACGCGATCGTGCGCCCGCAACTGCGGCAATGCGAACGCCCCCGGACAACGCTTTCTTCCGCGGGCCAGCGGCTGGCGCAAACGTTCAGAAAGCTGCCGAAGGCCAGCCCTAAAAGCCCTGCAAACACCGCGATGCATGCCGCAATCATTCGAGTGAGAGTATACATGCGGCGCGTGTGCTCGGTTCTGACGCCTGCCGGAAGGTAAACTGAAGAAGCATGGACCTTCCGCGGGCAAACACAACTCCAAAAGAATCTTCGGCGCCGACCATCACTGCCCCGGCGCGGGCAGCCGAGTTGTTTCGAGAGTCTGTGGCCATCATGGCGCGGCTGCGCGCGCCCGGCGGCTGCCCATGGGACCGCGAGCAGACCTTTGACTCCATCCGCAAATACACGCTCGAAGAGGCCTACGAGGTCTTCGACGCCATCGAGCGGCGCGACTTTCCGCACCTGTCCGAAGAACTCGGCGATCTGCTGCTGCAGGTGCTGTTTTATGCCGAACTGGCCGCTAATGAAGGCCATTTCACCATCGCCGAGGTTCTCGATGCGCTCAATCGCAAGCTGGTGCGGCGGCATCCGCACGTTTTTGGCGACGAAGCCGCGCGAGCAGCCGGTAATCGCGCGGATGTCGACGCAAACGTCGAGGGCTCGGCCGATGCGGTTCTGCGCAACTGGGACCAGATCAAAGCCGCGGAGAAACGCGAGCCTGCCGGCGGAAATCACGATGCGAGCGCAGATGGCAAGCCCGTGGCCTCGCGGCTCGATAGCGTTGTGCGCGGATTGCCGGCGCTGGCTGAAGCCGCAAAACTGGGCAGCAAGGCACAAAAAGCCGGCTTCGACTGGCCGACCTGGCGCGAACTCCTGCCCAAGGTTGCCGAGGAGACCGCGGAGCTCGAGGCGGAGGCTGCTTCCGACGACCCCGCGCGCAAGCCAGCCGTTGAAGCGGAGTTGGGCGACCTGCTGTTTACCGTCGTCAATCTCGGCCGGCATCTCGGTGTGGATGCGGAGATGGCGTTACGCGCCTGCAATCGCCGGTTTCGCCGGCGCTTCCACGAAATGGAACTGGCCTCGCCGCGCCCGCTCGAAGCACTTTTGCCCGCGGAGCTTGAAGACCTTTGGGCCCAGGCCAAGCGAAAGCTTGCCGCCGAGGGCGCCACTTCGCAATCTGAAAAGCAGAGTGTAAAGCAGGCGTAGCCATGATTCGCATTCGTTCGTGCGCGGATATGGACGAGATGGAGGCGTGCGTCCGGCTCCAGATCGAAACCTGGGGTTATGACGAAAGCGATGTGATTCCCCGCAAGACCTTTCTGCTGGCGCAAAAGATCGGCGGGCAGGTGATTGGCGCCTTCGACAGCGGCGTGACGGACGATGCGGCCGGGTCTGACGGCAGTCTCGTAGGTTTCGCCATGTCGTTGCCGGGAATCAAGTCGACGCCGCAAGGCGCCCAGCCATACATTCACTCGCACATGCTGGCCGTCCGGCCTTCGCATCGCAATCGCGGCCTCGGCGCGCGGCTTAAATGGGAACAGCGCAAAGAGGCGCTTGCGCGCGGTATCCGGCACATGGAGTGGACCTTCGATCCGCTCGAGATCAAAAACGCTTTCCTCAATATCCACAGGCTGGGAGCCATTGCTCGCGAATACCGCGCGGACTTTTATGGTGTATCCTCTTCTCGACTGCAGGGTGGTCTGCCGACTGACCGCCTGTTAGCTGAGTGGGATCTGGATTCACCGCGCGTTGAGACCATCCTTGCCCGGCGCTCCGCGGCAGCATGCACGATTGAAGAACGCATTGTGGTTCCGGCCTCCATCGACAAGTGGAAGGCCCACGAAACGACCCGCGAACGGGCTCGGGCGGTTCAGATCGAGAATCAACAGAAGTTTCAAAAGGCATTTTCCCTGGGATTGGCCGTACTGGGCTTCTCCCGCGACGCCGAAGGCAACGGCGTCTACGAGTTGGGGCCCTACTCTCAACTCTGCCCCATGGCGAGGAACAAATGAGAATCGATGCAATCATCCTGCGCGAACTGCACATGCCGCTGGTCCGCCCCTTCGAGACCAGTTTTGGCGTTACCCGCAACCGGAGAATCGTTCTGGCCGAGGTCCAATCGGAGGGCCTGACCGGCTGGGGCGAGTGTACCGCTGGCGAGCACCCGTTCTTTTCGCCCGAGTCGACCGACACCGTCTGGCAAGTGCTCCTGAATGAGCTTGTGCCCATGCTGGCCGCCGAATCGCCCGAACACGGCGGCGAGTGCCCGCGCATCTTTCGCGCCGTGCGTGGCAATCCCATGGCCAAAGCGACCCTTGAAAACGCCATTTGGGATCTCGAAGCGCAACGCGAGGGCATCCCGCTCTCGCGCCTCATCGGCGGCGTGCGTGAGACGATTCCCTGCGGCGTGTCGCTCGGCATCCAGGCTTCGATTCCCGAACTGCTTTCGATCGTCGAGCGCGAACTGGCCGCCGGCTATCAACGCATCAAGCTCAAATGCAAACCGGGTTGGGATGTCGAAGTCTTTGAGCGTGTGCGCAACCGCTGGCCGGGAATCCTGCTCAGTTGCGACGCCAACTCCGCTTATCGCCTGCGCGACCAGGACCATCTGGCATCCTTCGACGCCTTCGATCTGCTCATGATCGAGCAGCCGCTCTGGCACGACGACTTCTACTTTCACTCCGTTCTGCAGAAGCGTCTCAATACGCCCATCTGCCTCGACGAATCGATTCGCAACCGGCGCGATGTGCTGGCCGCCACCGAAATGGGATCGTGCCGGATCATCAACATCAAGCTGGGCCGCGTGGGCGGCTTCTCCGAGGCCATCGCCGTGCACAACGCGGCGCTGGAGCGCGGCGTTCCCGTCTGGTGCGGGGGAATGCTCGAGTCCGGCATCGGCCGCGCGCACAATATCGCGCTCTCGACGCTTGAGGGATTCACCCTCCCCGGCGACGTTTCGGCCTCGGCGCGTTATTGGGCCGAAGATATCGTCGAGCCCCCTGTCACCGTGTCCAAAGAGGGTGAAATTGCGATCTCCGATACCCCCGGCCGCGGTTACGAGGCGCGAACCGACCTCATCGAAAAGCTCACCGTGCGCAGGGAGACGATCCGCGCCGCGGCCCTGGTTGCCTGAAGACAGCAAATCGGCAGGTCAGCCGTGGATGAAATTGCCAACTCGCCAACCTGCCACGTCCGCCAGGCGGACGCCAACCTGCCGCTTTTGCTCGTCAACGTCCTTGCACCCGTCTGCCGAATCTGACAGCTTCGTTGTTTCCTTCTTATTGATTCGGCCCGTTTCGATATGGCTCCCGTGCCCCACTCTTTCCGCGTTTTTGCGGAAAGGGTGGGAATCCGCGGTCTCACGCAATTGGGCCGGATCGATGAATTGCTGTATCCCCGCGGGAACTTCTCCCTTTATTTTGCGTAGGTTATCTTTGACCGGCTTCGACCGCCGGCGATTACACTCAAAGAATTGAAAATTGGAGGCAAGCGAATGAATCGAGTTTGTCGTAGGACGATGCCTTGGCTGATGGGCATTGTTGTTTCGGCGTCGTGTGTGGCCCTTGTTCACGCGCAGTCTGGGAATCAGGGAGCGGCGGGCGCTGACAAGAAGGTAGAGCTTCTGCCCGGTCTCGATAAGCAGTTGATGGATACCACCGCGGACGCTTGCACGAATTTCTATCAGTACGCCTGTGGTAATTTCGCCAAACTCTATCCGATTCCGCCGGACAGGTCGTCGTACGGTTCGTTTTCGAGCGTTTACGACTACACACAGAACATCTTGCGCGGCTTACTGGAGCAGGCCGCCAATACGAATGCGCAACGCACCCCGAACGAACAAAAGATCGGCGACTACTATGCGAGCTGCATGGATGAATCCGCGATCGATGCCAGCGGGCTCAAGCCATTGCAGCCCGAGTTTGACCGCATTGCCGCACTCAAAAGCAAGAAGGATCTGACCGATCTGCTGGCGCACTATCAGATGATCAACGTGGGCGCGTTCTTCGGCTATGGCGAGCAGCAGGACTTCAAGAACGCGCAAAAGCAGATTGCCGTGGTCGATCAGGGCGGGTTGGGACTGCCGGAGCGCGACTACTATTTCCGCACGGGCGCGGCCGCCGAGAAGACCCGCCAGCAATATGTGGCGCACGTGGCGGCCATGCTTCAGTTGATCGGCGAGCCGGCCGCCAAGGCCGCTGCCGGTGCGCAAAAGATCATGGCGCTCGAAACGGCGCTCGCCAAGGTTTCGATGGACGTGACTTCGCGCCGCCAGCCCGAGAATATCTACCACCTGTTGCCCGTGGCCAGGCTCAGTGAGATGACGCCCGCCATCGACTGGCCCAAACTGTTTTCTGACACCGGCGAGCCGGGAATCGCGGATCTGAATGTTACCGATCCCGATTTTTTCCGTGGCTTGCAGACGGTTCTGGAATCGACCGATCTCGACACCATCAAGACCTACC
The DNA here is from genome assembly GCA_049977045.1 of Occallatibacter sp. GTDB lineage: Bacteria > Acidobacteriota > Terriglobia > Terriglobales > Acidobacteriaceae > Telmatobacter. The sequence goes on along the minus strand of JBMFHB010000049.1, from coordinate 7,692 downwards.
TGCGCTGGCAACTGATCAACTCGGTTCCGGAGTACGCGCTGCCCAAGGCGCTGAGCGAGGAAGACTTCAAGTTCAACAGCCACGAGCTGGCCGGCCAGCCCGAGCAGCGGGCGCGCTGGAAGCGCTGCGTCGCGGCCACTGACGGCGCGCTGGGTGAGGCGCTCGGCCAGGTTTACGTGGCGCAGAACTTTCCCGCTGCCAGCAAGGCCTTTACCGTGCAGATGGTGCACGACATCGAAGCGGCGATGGGCACGGAGATCCAGGCGCAGAGCTGGATGAGCGATCCCACCAAGCGCACCGCCGAGGCCAAGCTGCATCTGGTGGCCGACAAGATCGGCTACCCCGATCACTGGCGCGATTACTCCACCTTGAACGTTTTGCGTGGCGATGCGCTGGGCAATGCCCGCCGTGCGGCGGAATTCGAAAACAAGCGCGAGCTCGCCAAGATCGGCAAGCCCGTCGATCGCACCGAGTGGTCCATGAGCCCGCCAACCATCAATGCTTACTACAACCCTTCAATGAACGACATCAACTTCCCGGCCGGAATTCTTCAGCCGCCGTTTTACGATCCCCACGCCACCGACGCCGAGAACTACGGCCACATCGGCGCCATTGTCGGGCACGAGCTGACGCATGGCTTTGACGATCAGGGCAGCCAGTTCGATGGCTTCGGAAATCTCTCCGGCTGGTGGTCGGCCGTCGATCGCAAAAAGTTTGATGCCATGACGGATTGCGAAGTGAAGGAATACGATAACTTCACCGCGGTGGGCGATGTCAAGGTCAACGGCAAACTGACCCTGGGCGAGAACACCGCCGACAACGGCGGCATTCGGCTGGCCTATCTGGCGTTTCTTGCCGATGCCAGGCGCAAGGGCATCGACCTCAACGCAAAGCAGGACGGCTTTACGCCGGTTCAGCAGTTCTTCCTTGCTTTCGGGCAGAACTGGTGCCAGAACATGCGGCCGGAGCTGATCCGGTTGCTCACGCAGACCGATCCGCACTCGCCCGATGAGTTCCGGGCCAACGGCGTGGTGCAGAATCTGCCTGCATTTGGAAAGGCCTTTGGCTGCAAGGTGGGCCAGCCCATGATGCCGGTCAACGCATGCCACGTCTGGTGATCCAGGACCGATGGCCCCGGCTCCCATGACGATCTTCAGCCACGATGAACGGTTCCCCGGTCCCTTGCTTTTCGGGACCGGGGTTGATGTACGATGAGGAACCCGTGACGATGACGCAGTTCGTCTCTTGTACATCTAACGCGTGCCTCGTTCAGTCCCGCAACTCAACGAACGCCGTGCTGATTCTTTCGCCCTGCTGCCATCGTTCGCCGAAGTCTGGAATGAACGCGCAGTTGTTCTTGATGTAGATCTGGAATTCTGCCATGCCGCTGGTAACTTTCGCCGCGGGAATTGAATGCTCCTGGATCAGGCTTGGATCGTTGGCCAGCCCAGTCGTACGTTCGAACGCTTCCGGAAATCATTAACGGCAACTGCTGCGCAGGCTTACGCGTCGATGCGGCGCAGATAGACCGAGTAGCGCTCGTCCATGATCTGATTGAGCGGAACCAGCGTGTGGCGGGGACCGCGGCCCTTGGTATGAAAGCGCAGGCCATAGCGAAGCGATGCTTCGGCCTGCTCGAACCAGACGTCATCGGCGGCGGCCGGCGGCGCCTGGCTGCTTTGGCCGTGGTGCATGGGTGGACGCAGGTCGACGACGGGCATTGGATAGCCGTCGTCGAATCCGCCGGGACCACTGCCGCCATAGATCATCGAGGTAGTCAGCCCTTCGGTTCCGAGTAGAGCGGCCAGCACCAGTGGACCGTACATGGCGGCCTGCACGTTCTTGTCGTCAGGCGTAGTGCTGAGGTGCGGCATGAGAGGCATTTCGACGGTGACGAGGTCGCCGGTCTTCCAGGTGCGGTCGAGCGTGAGATAGGTCGAGGGTTCGACTGCGACGTTCTGCAAGGCGCCGTTCACGCTTACCTTGACGCCCTTGGCCGCCCAGTAGGGAACGCGAATCCTGAGCGCCGTGGGTTGAGTGGGTGCGGCATCGAACTTGAGCGTGACGCGGTCGTCCTGCGGAAGATCGGTAGTGAGGCGCAGTTTGAGGCCGCGCTCGTTCCAGTCGAGCGTGGATGGAATAAAGAGGTTGACGAACAGCGACGACTCGTCGTGAAAGTAGATCGAGTCGGTGAGCTTGGAGTACTCCTCGCAGCCCGTGCCGGTGCAGCACCAGAAGGCGTCGAAGGGCGTGCCGAAGGTCTTGTACATGCCTGGCTCCAGCGGCACGTAGTACATCAACATGCCGTTGCGGTCCTGCGTGCCGTAGCGCACGTTGTAGAGTAGCCGCTCATAGTAGTCGAAAAACTTCGGGTCGGGATTCTGGCCATAGAGATGGCGTGCGAGCTTGAGCATGTTGTAGCTGCAGCAGCACTCCTCGGCCGCGGGGCCAAGCTCGGACGCGATGGCGTCGGGGGCGTGCCACATCTCGCCGTTGCTGGTGCCGCCGGTGCAATAGATGTGATGCCCGGTGACCATGCTGTAGAAGTTTTCGCTGATCTTCCGGTAGCGTTCATCGGCCGTGAGTTCGTAGCCGCGGGCCGCGCCAATCACCTTGGGAATGTTGGTATTGGCGTGGTTGTGGTCGAGTATGTCCTTGTCGTCCGCCAGCGGATCGAGGATGCGGTGATGCTCGAAGCGGAACCCAAGATCGCGGTACTTCGTGTTGCCGGTGATGGCGTAGAGATTGAAGGCCGACTCCATCATGCCGCCCTGCTCGACATTGAGCACGCTTTGCCAGTCTGCATCGGTGAAGGAAGCCGAATAAGCCGCGGCCCAGTCGGCCATGCGCGTGGCCATCTCAAGCGCCTGCCGGTTGCCGGTGTGCTCGTACATGTCGATGAGGCCGGCCATGATCTTGTGATAGGTGTAAAAGGGCGCCCAGACGCGCTCGTGCTTGCGCAGGCGATCAAAGTACGAGACGGGGAAGGCGCTCAGGTAGCCGTCCTTCTGCTGGCATTCGCCAAGCATGACGACCAGTTCGTTGGCTTTGGCGCGGATGAAGTTGTCGCCGGTGCTGGCGTGCATCAGGGCGCAGGATGACATGTAATGGCCGACGTAGTGTCCGCGCAGTTCGCAGTCGGGCGCCTCCCATCCGCCCAGCGGATCGGCGTCGGACGCAATACCGGCATTGACGCGGAAGTTGTGCGCCAGCCGCTCGTTGGGCAGCGAGTAGAGATAACTGCGGTTGAGCTCCATCATGTCTTTCCAGAAGCTGGGCAGCAGACGCACATCGGGCATCGGAAACGGTTCGGCCTTCCATTGCACCCGGGCAACTTCGGAGTGGACGAGATCCTGGTTGGCAACGTCCTCCGGTCCTGCCGGCGACTGGCTCGCGCGGGCAGCGTCAAGCGCCACCGAGGGATGAGCAAGCAATGTGGCTGCACTGGCGGCAACTGCGCCGCCGAGAAACTTCCTTCGATTGAAGCTGGAATCCATGACGTTACCTCGTGAGGCCGGCCGAAAAGCCTGCCGGAACCTTTTGCTGTTGATTGGCATTGACAACCGATAACCACTTAGGGATGGGTCGTATGATCGCCGTAAAACTTCCACTGGCTAGTGTAATCGCTAACCAACTTCAGGTTCTCCATATCGGCGCGCAGCAGTTCGACGGGCATGTTGTTCTCGTGCAGAATGGCGTCGTGAAACTGGCGATCGGTCATCTTTCCCGAGTCGACCAATTCGTGGTGCATCGTGCGAAATTGTAACGCGCCGAGCAAATAGGCGCTCTGATAAAGCGGCCCAACCGATCCGTCGAAGGCGCGGCGCACCTCGGCTGCGGCGTTATCGGGCTCGAAATCCACTTTGTCGATCAGATACTGGACGCATTGTTGCGGCGTCCAGCGGCCAAGATGGAAGTTCATGGTGAAAACGATGCGCGCCGAGCGGTGCATGCGCCAGACCAGCGCGCCGACACGTTCCTCGGGTGTCTTGTCGAAGCCCTTGTCCCAGAACAGCATCTCCCACCAGAAGGCGTTGCCTTCGGTCCAGAACGGCGTGTCAAAGATCTGCCGGTATGGCCGGTAGCGCTGCTGCATATAGAACTGCAGGAAGTGGCCAGGGATCATTTCGTGAAAGGCCGTGGCGTGCGCGAAAGGAATATTGTTGCCCCTCATGCTCATCTCACGTTGCTCGTAGGTCATGGTGTTGGTGGGGTACGAGACGCTGATCTCGTCGCCGCCGGTGAAGAAAGGATTTACGAGCTGCCGTTTGGGCGTCATCATGGTCATGCGCCAGGTCTCGTCGGCTAGCGGCGGCACGGTCACCAGGTTGTTATCCTTCGCAAAGTCGCTGCCCTCGATGACCAGCTTGCGGATCAGGTCCGGCTGCTCACCGGGTGGTACGTGCATCTGCTTCACTTTTTCAACCGCAGTGCGCCAGTCGTCGCCGTAGCCCATCTCGTGCGAGGCTTTGAGCATTTCTTTCATGCACCAGTCATACTCGGTTTCGGCGATAGCGATCAGCTCCTCGGGTGTGTAAGGAATCATGTTGTCGGCAAGTTCCTGGAGAAGTGCATCGCGGCCGACAGGATCGCCAAGAATGGTCGTCGTGTCGCCAGGTGCGATACCGGCCAGCTTTTCCCGCAGGAATTCCGCGTAATTCTTCAATGACTCCTGAGCGGCGTTGTAGGGCATTTCGACCCACCAGGTGAACTGTGGATCATAGCCGTCGTACTGCTTGAACCACTTCTGCAGATTCCTGCTCAACTCCTCGGTAGCCGCCGCCGCCCGGTTGGCGACTACGGCATCGAACTCCGCCTTGTCCGTCGACCCAGGCAGCACCGCGGCTGCGCGACCGTGATCCAGTTGCGCGCGGAGAAGCTTGACTTGCTGCACCATGTCGCTCAGCGCCTTCGCATCCTTCTCCGCATCGGGGTGCTGCATCAGACGCTCCTTCGCTAACAATCCTTCGATGACCGGAGCAAAGGGCAGCAACGGAGCCATCTCGTTCCTCCGCTGTTTTCCAAGGGCGAGTTGGTGCTCTTGGGTGCGTACGTAGTTGCGAAGCAACAGGTAATCGATCTGATCTTCGTGTGAAAGCGCGTTGAAGTCGATCGCCGCCAGATTGGCTTCAGTTGCAGCATAGAATCTCTCCAGTCGCTTGCTGCGATCCGGAGAGATCGCAACCCGGTAAGTGCTGTCGATTGCGTACAGATCTGCCGAGAACTCCCGAATCATCTGCGGCATTTGTGGAGCGGGCTGGGCCGCCAGAGGAAAACAGCAGAAAAAGCAAATTGCGGCGGTAAAACTGCCAACGATGCCAACAAACCGCGCGAAGATTCCCATCGATTCCTCCCGTGTGGATAAGACGATAGAGATTAGCTCAGCATTGATCGGACCCCGCCAGGGACATGGATTGAGTTATACAACAAGAAGATAATGAATACAACATAGTATTTAATGCTGCAAACTCTTCTTCACGGTCCCACGGTGGCGAAATGGCCGTGATCTGGTGAAGCGCCGGAGAGAGAGGAGCAAAAATCATTTGCAGATATCAATATACAAAATTGTACACATTGACCGAGTCGGGTTATGATCGCTGCTATGCGTTTGGCGATCGCCGCCGTTCAGGCGGCAAGCGCGCTGGAGGAGATGTTGGCGGACGGGAAGATTTCGCTCACCGTGAACGGCAAGCCAGTCGCAGTGGCGGCCGGAACGAGTGTCGCGGCTGCGGTGATGATGGCTGGTGAGCCGTGCCGGTTTTCGGTTACAGGCGAAGCGCGCGCGCCGCTCTGCGGCATGGGCATCTGCATGGAGTGCCGGGTGACGGTCGATGGCGTGCCGCAGAGGCGCGGCTGCCAGGTGCTGTGCGCCGACGGCATGGAGGTGCAATCGTCGTGAGGGCACATTTCGATGTTGCAGTGGTTGGCGCTGGTCCGGGTGGAATCGCGGCCGCGGCGATCGCGGCCGCGGCGGGAATGCGCGTCTGTCTGCTGGACGCGCATCCTGGCCTGGGTGGACAGGTGTGGCGCGGCATCGGCGCGGGGACGGCGCGCTCTTATCCGCACGGAGGCAAGTTCGCGCACTGGAAGGCGCGGCTCGATGCGTCTGGCTGCGAGATATGGCAGGGCTGGCAGGTTGTGGACGCCCCGCGGCAGCGGCGGCTGCGCGTGGAGTCCGATGTCGAGAGCAGGGAGATTGAATTTGAGCGGCTGATTCTGGCGACGGGAGCTCGGGAGCGATTCCTGCCGTTTCCCGGATGGACGCTGCCGGGCGTGATGGGAGTGGGCGGCGCGCAGGCAATGGTGAAATCGGGGCTCGAGGCGAGCGGCAAGCGTGTTGTTGTGGCGGGCAGTGGTCCACTGCTGCTGGCCGTCGCCGCGGGCCTGGCCAAAGCCGGCGCCGCGATCGAAGGCATCTTTGAGCAGGCGACCCGAGCGCGGATGGCGCCGTTTGTCTTGTCCGCACTCGCTGCGCAACCCGGCAAATTGATTGAAGGCGCGCGCTACCGTCTACTGACGTTGGGCGTTCCCTATCGCTTCGACTCGTGGGTAAGACGCGCGGAGGGCCGCGGGCGCGTGGAACGCGTGTGGGTGAGCATTGGCGGTAGAGAGCGCGCCATCGCCTGCGACTGGCTGGCGTGCGGATTCCATCTTGTGCCGAACCTGGAGCTGCCGCGGCTGCTGGGGTGCGAGATCGAAGCCCGTTGCGTGAAGGTGGACGCGCTGCAGCAGAGTTCCGTCGAGGGTGTGGCCTGCGTAGGCGAACTGACTGGAATCGGCGGACTCGAAAAAGCGCTGCTCGAGGGCGAGATTGCCGGATGGGCGGCGGCGGGCAATCAGGCGCGAGCACTTTCGCTCGCCGGCCGGCGAAGAAGGCAGTTGGAATTTACGGCGCGCATGGAGCGAGCGTTTGCGTTGAGGCCGGAGCTGCGCAGGATGCCGGTCGATTCCACGATCGTTTGCCGTTGCGAAGACGTGACGCACAAGGAACTGGCCGGATGTGAGGGCTGGCGCGAGGCCAGGCTGCACGCCCGCTGCGGTATGGGCCCGTGCCAGGGACGCATCTGTGGCGCCGCGACAGAGTTTTTGTACGGATGGGGCCCTGCGGACGCTCGGCCGCCTGTTTATCCAGCCAGAGTTGCAACCCTGGCCGCCGAGAGCGATGCTGCGGCCGATGTAATCCGCTGAAGGCGTAATCCGCTTCAGCGTATATCACTTTCGAAAGGACGCTCCGCGATGCTGCCGTTCCAGTTCAAGAGAAGCAATGCTTTGTCTTCCCGTTTTACGCGGATGAAGTTACCCCAACTGCACCTTGTGGCTGCTGTGCTCTTGTTGGCGCCACTGTCTACCCAAGTTGCCGCCCAGCCAACGTCGGCCGACTATGAGCGCGCCCTCGACATCAACCAGAAGGATCGCGATCTCGTAGATCATTTGCCTGGTCCGGTGCACTGGATCGAGGGAACAGACCGCTTCGTCTACCGCAGGACAATTCCCGGAGGTTACGAGTTTGTCGAGGTGAATGCCCAGACTCAAACCTCAAGGCCGGCCTTCGACCACACGCGGCTGGCCACCGCGCTGAGCAAGGCGATGGGAGAAGAGATCAAACCTGAAGAATTGCCGTTTCAGGATCTGCATCTCGATAAGGATGGCCAAACCTTTCGCTTTTTGCGAGGACGCGCCTTCTGGCGCTGC
>JBMFHB010000048.1:0-26852 GCA_049977045.1 Occallatibacter sp. | reverse complement strand
GACGAGGGATCTGCGGTTGTTCCTGGCCGAATTCTCATGTTCTTCGGGTGGCCCAACAGGGCCATGCGTGACTGCGGTTGTCTTTCGCCCCTTGCGGCGTCGCCGGATGAAATCAGCCTGCCAAATCGAAGGTATGCGTGAGAAATCGACCTGAAAAGCAACCGCGGATTCTTCGTGGTTGTGTTCTGAATGGCAGCGCAAAATGCATGGTTCGTAAAGCGTCCAGCGAATGGGAACTCGTTTGCCCTGAAGAGATAGCCCGGGCCGCCTGCAAAATTCTCCTATCCGCATTGCTGATTGTTTCCCGCCTTCGGCGCATACTCTTCTCACGACACTCGAACCAGCCCCGAGCGCGCGTTTACACGCACGCGCCACGATCCACGGGTTTGCTGACCACCGGCCATGCAAATGGGGCAAAGGCCATCAATTTCTGGCAGTTACCCATCCGATAACTTTAGTGCTCTGTGCGAAATCGCAAAAACTCGCTACAGTGAAAGTGCAGTCTCCGTTTGGATGGGGCGAAGCATATGATTCCTCACAAAGCAGCAACGCGGCTTCCATTTGGCGCGCAAGCGACGGCCAATGGCCAGCAAGAAGTCCGTTGCGCAGTGCGATTTCCGCTCGCGCTGCCTCTGGTGCTCTCGACCGCGGATGGCGAATATCCGGCCTTGACGAAGAACATCTCTGCCAGCGGTGTACTTTTCTCGCTGGACAGATCTCTGCTCGTGGGGCAAGACGTTCGATTTTCCATGCGCATGCCGCATGCGATCCTGGGCACGCCGCAAGATGTTCTGGTCCACTGCACGGGACGTGTGGTACGCTGCTCCACAGGCAACAACGAGCATCTCGCTGCCGCCACGATCGATGAATATCAATTTGCGGAGCAGTGAGAGCGGGTTGGCACCCCAGCAGCCAACGATGGAAAATCTTGACGATCACAATGAAGTCGAGAGCGTAGAAGCTCCAGTAAAGCCGGGCGCAATTCGCATTATTCTTGCCGACTCGCAGGCCATTTACCGCGTGGGCATACGCAAGGTTTTTGCTCTCGAAGACGACATCCGCGTGGTGGCGCAGGCCGACTCGCTGGAGAATCTGCGGCTGGCTATCGAGCGCTATCCCACGGACATTGTGCTGCTGGAAGGCAGCATGCTGGCCGGTACGGTCAACGCGATTCCGGAGCTGTTGCATCTGTCTCCGAATGTGAGGCTCATTGTGCAGGCCGTGTCCACCGACGAAAACCACACCGTGGAACTCTACCGCCGCGGCGTGCGCGGCATCGTGTCACGCTCCATCTCGCCGGACCTCCTGGTGCGCTGCGTGCGCCGCATTGCCGCCGGTGAAACCTGGATCGACAACCAGTCGGTGAATTGGGTGATCGACGCCTATCGCGCGCAGGCAGCCGCCCTGGTAAGCCCGCGCAATCAACCCCGGCTTTCGCCCAAGGAAATGTCGATCATCGCCTGCATCACGCAGGGCAAGCGCAACAAGGAAATCGCATTCCAGTTAAATACCACCGAGCAGGTCATCAAGAACTATCTGCGCAAGATCTACGACAAGCTCGGCGTCAGCGACCGGCTGGAGCTGGCTCTCTACTGCCTGCACAACAAGATCATCCAGGGAGAGATCGAAGAAGATTCCATAGCGCGAAAGATCGTCGGCACGTAGGCCGATTGGCCCCATCCAGGATTCTTCCGGGTGTTTCCCGCTCCGCAAAGTCCCTCACCGCGATTTCCGGCTCGCCGCACATGAGAGTCTGTTGTCCGCCGCGGCGGGCCGATCTCAGCCGTGTCTTTGCAGCTATTGGCTGCCCGGCTTGCCGGCGCAGTGCTGTCGCGCCAGTTCGAGCAATCGGATCAGTTCGGCCAGATCGGCGCGGCGCATTTGACCAAACAGCTCTCTTGGGGCGTTGCGCACGGCCGGATCCATGGCGCTCAACAGCTCCAGGCCCTCCTCTGTGATGAAGGTAAGTACCACGCGCCGGTCCTGCCGATCGCGATGCTGCCTTACGAGTTTGAGCCGCTTCAGCCGGCCAAGGAGGCGCGTGATATCCGGATCGGCAGCGATCATGCGCTCGCCGATCGCCGCGCAGGGGAGTCCATTGGGAGTGGCGCCGCGCAGAATGCGCAGAACGTTGTACTGGGCCGATGTAAGGCCCCAGCCGCGGATCTTCTGCAGGAAGGCGCGGTTCAGGCAATCCGTGGTGCGAAGCAGGTTAAGAAATACCTCTTCTTCCACGCTGGAGAATGGAGGCTCCTGCTGAATCTCTAACTTCAGGTTGGCCATCGGCGTGCTCTCCAAAGTTGCTGACCCTGTTATTGCTTGATTGCCTCAAGTTCGATATCGAGCGCGACCATGTCCCCAAGCAAGGTAGCGGGGAACCGGGTTCCGATGCCGAATGCGGTGCGGTCGATGGTTGTGGTGGCGGAAAAACCCGTATGCACGTGGCCGACGGGATCTGTCATCGATCCGTTGGGGCCCTCAACATCGAGCACCACGGGCCTGGTAACGCCGTGCAGTGTCAGGTTCCCCGTGACGGTGAGATGGCTGCCGTTCTTCGCCACGCTGGTGCTGCTGAATGTAGCAGTGGGTATGGCATCGATATTGAAGAAGTCGGTGCTCTTCAAATCCTGGTCGCGCGATTCGACTCCCGTATCCACGGTGCCGATGCCGATCGTGGCCGTGACGGTGGACTTGGTGACATCGGCTTGGTTGTAAACAATCGTTGCCTTCACGCCGCCAAAGCGTCCATGCACCTTCGACACGCTCATGTGCGTGATACTGAAGTCGACTTCACTGTGGTTGGGATCGGAGACCCATGTCGAGGTTTGCGCCAGCGCCAGCGGCGCTGCCAGGGCGAGGATGCCGCCGAGAATTGCCAGTCGTTTCATTCCTTGTAGTAGCTCCTTTTTTATGTGCGGAGATCGCGAGAACCGCTCCGAAGCGATGAACGCCGTGCCTTTGAATGTGCGGCCGCGCAGGATAAAATCCCTCAAGCCTCACTAAGAGTAGGATGCACTGAGGGCGATGGTCGTTGCAACAGCTATCCCCTGATTTTCAAGCCGCATCAAGAGCCGCGCCGTTCTGCTATCCTCCCGCCTATGCCGGTCTTCAATCTGTTTCAGAGGCTTACCCGCGCGCAGAGGAATGCCTTCATCGCCGCATTTCTGGGCTGGACGCTCGACAGCCTCGACTTTTTCCTGCTGGTCTTTTGCGTCAAGGCGATTGCCGGCGAGTTCCACTCCCAGCCTTCGGCGGTTCTGGGCGCGGTGTTCTTGACGCAAGCGTTCCGGCCCATAGGCGCGCTGCTCTTCGGCGTGCTGGCCGACCGTTACGGACGCCGGCCGGTGCTGATGGCGAACATTGCGGGCTTCTCTCTCATCGAGCTGGCATGCGCCTTTGCGCCTTCGCTCAACGCGCTTCTGGTGTTGCGCGCTTTGTTCGGCGTCGCTATGGGTGGCGAGTGGGGCGTGGGTGCGGCGCTTGCATTTGAGAGCCTGCCCAAAGAGGGGCGCGGCACGTTCTCCGGCATTCTGCAGGAAGGCTACGCTGTGGGCTCGATTCTGGCTTCGGCTGCCTTTGGGCTGTTGTTTGCCGGCGTTCACTGGCACGGTTTGGTCCTGCCCGGGATCGGCTGGCGGGGATTGTTTATCCTGGGCGCATCTCCCGCTGTGCTGGCATTCTATGTGCAAGCGCGCGTGCCGGAGTCGCCGGTGTGGCTGGCCGGAGCGCAACAACGAAAGAAGCACAGCGCTTTGCACTCCCGCCCAACGTGGCTGCGGCAGCTTGCGCATTTTTTGCCCACGTTTTTATTCCTGGTGCTCCTGATGACGGCGTTCATGAGCTTCTCACACGGAACGCAGGACGTGTACCCTACCTTCCTGGCCGTCGCGGTCAAGCTCAAGCCGGAGACGATAGGCCTGATTGGCGTCTTGTACGGTTTTGGTTCGATTGGCGGCGGCATCGTCTTCGGCGCGCTCTCTGAATCGTGGGGCCGCAGGCGAACGATCATCACCGCTTCTCTGCTTGCGCTGCCCGTGATTCCTCTTTACGCCTACGGCCACACGGCCACGACGCTGGGCATCGGCGCAGTGCTGATGCAGTTCATGGTGCAGGGCGCGTGGGGCGTGGTTCCCGCTTATCTCACCGAGTTGTCGCCAGCCCCAGTGCGCGCCACTGCGCCGGGGCTGGCTTACCAACTGGGCGCGCTTCTTACTTCGTGGAACGGTAAAGGCCAGGCGCTGGCCGCCGAGCGATGGGGCAGCTATCCCGATGTGCTGGCCGTAACGGTGGCCGTGGTCGCTGTGGCGCTCGCCGGGCTGACGGCGCTGGGACACGAGGCCAAGGGCCGCGAGATGACGGAGGTGTGAGAGGCTTCTGGACTGCACGGAGGGGATGATCGCTCCGGGTGTATCTTTTGCGGCATATCCCGTTCGATGGCCGCCCCGTAGAATGAGGGGCAATGACTCGGGGAGCGAGCAGCAGCGTGGCTATTGTGGCCATCGGGCGCAATGAGGGCGAACGCCTGAAGCTGTGTCTGCGCGCCGCAATGCGCGACGCGAAGACCGTAGTCTATGTCGATTCCGGTTCAACCGACTTGAGCGCCAGCTACGCGCGCTCCGTGGGTTGCCATGTCATCGAACTCGATCGGTCGCGGCCGTTTTCCGCGGCGCGGGCGCGCAACGAGGGCTTTGCCTGCGCCATGGCGCGCATGCCGGACACGCAGTATGTGCAGTTTGTCGACGGAGACTGCGAGCTCGCGGAGGGTTGGATCGAGCGGGCGGTAGATACGCTCGCCGCGAGAGACGATGTGGGCGTAGTCTGCGGACGCGTGCGCGAGATCCATCCCGAATCAAGCGTCTACAACCGGCTCGTCGATCTGGAGTGGCGGCAGCCGCCGGGCGAGGCGCTCACTTCGGGCGGCCGTTTCATGGTGCGGGCGCGCATCTTTAAGGAAGTGGGCGGATTCCGCCCCGACGTGATCGCCGCCGAAGACGACGAGTTCTCGATTCGCGTGCGGCGGCAGGGCTGGAAGATTGAGCGGCTCGATGCGCCGATGGCGAGCCACGACGCCGCCATCACGAGCTTCCGCCAGTGGTGGCGCCGCAATCGCCGCGCCGGCCACGCCTATGCGCAGGTGGCCGCGTTGCATGGCGGGGGGAACGAGCGATACTTTATCCGCGACAGGCGGCGCATCTTGATCTGGGGTCTCGCACTTCCGGCGGCGGCGCTGGCCGCGGCGCCGTTTACGCGCCTGCTCTCGCTGCTCGTGCTGACCGGCCTGTACGGCTTGCAGTGCGCGCACATCGCGCGCGGCTGTCTGCAGCGGGGATGGACGAGCCGTGATGCGTGGGCCTATGGATTTTTCACCGTGATCTCCCGGTTTCCGGCGTTGCAGGGACTGCTTACCTATAATTGGCGGCGCATAAGCAAACAAAAAATGACGATTATCGAGTACAAGTAAAAGGAGCCGATGAGCGAGGCAACGCACTCGAACGTGGAGAGAAGCAGCGGCATGCACGGCGGCGCGCGCAAGCTTCGTGTGGCCCTGCTGGGCGCCGGCTACATTGCCGGCTGGCACGCCAAATGTCTCGCATCGGTCGGCGGCGTGGAGCTGGTTGCGGTCTGCGACAAGTCGCGCGGCAGGGCGGAAACGCTTGCTGCCAGCTGCGGCGCGCCGCATGTTTACGCGTCGCTCGAAGAGATGCTCGCGGCCGAAGCGCTCGACGCCGTGCATCTTCTTGTGCCTCCCGACCTGCATTTTGACGCGGCAAAAACCGCGATCGAAGCCGGCGTAAGCGTCTTCCTCGAAAAGCCCATGTGCGACCGCGCCGAGCGATGCGAGGATCTGGTGCAGCTTGCCGCAGAGCGCCACGTGAGTCTGGGCGTGGGACACAATTTTCTGTTTTCGCGCCCCTGGGAGCAACTGAGGCGCGACGTGCGCAGCGGCGTCCTGGGACGCATCGACCAGATCACGATCACGTGGAACCGATTTCTGCCCCAGTCCTCGCTTGGCCCCTTCGACATCTGGATGCTGCGCGACCCACGCAACATCGTGCTCGAAACCGGATCGCACCTCGTGGCCCACATGCTCGACCTGATCGGCGAGCCGGACACGATGGACGCGCGCGCATCGAACCCGATTGCGCTGCCCACGGGCCGCAGCTTCTATCGCCGCTGGCAGATGGATGCGGTGAAGGGCGCGGCGGCGATCCATCTGCGCGCATCCTTTGTTCCCGGCTTTGCCGAGTTCAACATTCACCTGCGTGGAACGTTCGCCGCGGCCACGGCCGACATCGAGCGCAATACTTACACTGTGGAGCGTTATCGCGCCGCCGATCCAGACTTTGAGAACTACGCGATGCTCGCCGCGCACGCCAAACAACTGAAGAAGCAAGCGCGGGGAACGCTGGCGCGATATGTACTCTCGAAGCTGCATCTGGAAAAGCGCGCCACGCCGTTTGGCGAAAGCATCGCGCGCGCGCTCGACGCGTTCTACGCGGGCTTGAAGAATGGCGGCAGCACGAAGCTCGACGAGCGCATCTCCGGCGAGTTTGGCGCGCGTGTGATTCGCATCTGCGAACGCATTGGAGCGTGTGCGAAATTGCCCGCCGAGAGCCTTCGTCCGTGGGCAGAGGCTGGCAGCTCTTCATCTGAGGCAAGCAGCGGCGCGAAAGCAGAGATTCTCGTTCTGGGCGGAACGGGATTTATCGGCAAAGAGCTGCTGCGGCAATTGGCCACCGCCGGAAGGCGCGTACGCGTTCTGGTACGCAGCGAGGCAAGCCTGCCCGAGGAGTTGCGCGCCCGGCTGGACTGCCGCGTGGGCAACCTGCTCGACCGCGAGGCGCTGCTCGGCGCCATGCAGGGCGTCGATTGTGTTGTCCATCTGGCGCGGGCGCGCGTCAAAACCTGGGCGGACTACCAGAACTTCGAAATCGACGCCACGCACCTTGCCGGCGAGTGCGCGCTCGCGGCCGGCGTGAAGCGGTTCGTCTACACCGGAACAACCGACTCTTACTATGCAGGCCGGCGCGGCAGCACCATCACCGAAGCGACGGGCCTCGATCCGCGCATCGAACGCAGAAATCTTTACGCTCGCGCCAAGGCGCACTCGGAAACGGCGCTTACCGCCATGCATCGCGAGCGCGGATTGCCGCTCGTCATCGTGCGGCCGGGGATTGTGATCGGCCGCGGCGGCAGCCCGTTCCACTGGGGCGTGGGCATGTGGTGGCACGACGCCGTCTGCCAGGTCTGGGGCGCGAGCAGGAACAAGCTGCCGCTGGTTCTGGTTGAAGATGTAGCGCGCGGACTCATCGCCGCCATCGACACACCGGAGATCGAGGGCCGCAGCTTCAACCTGGTCGCCGACGCGTGCCTGAGCGCCGAGGAGTATCTCGACGAACTCGACCGCGCCGGCGGGATGCGCGTTGCGCGCTACGCCACGCCGATTCTGCGCTTCTATCTGTTGGATCTCTTCAAGTGGATGGTCAAGGTTGCCGTGCGTCATCCGGAGCGGCAACTGCCTTCGTATCGCGATTGGCAGAGCCGCACACAGCAGGCGCGCTTCGACTGCACCGCGGCGAAAACAGTGCTGGGATGGAACCCCGTAAGCGAGCGCGGCGAACTGGTACGCAAAGGGATCGAGGAGCCGCTCCGCGAATTCTTCCTGTAAATCAAGGTTTGGCTACCACGGAGCGGGTGGACTCACACGACCGCCGTGCGTTTCCTTCCATGCGCGGCGCAGCAGCCGCCCGAGCACGGCGGCCTCGCGTGCCCGCGCGCGGCGCTCCGGCCTGGAGCTGAAACGGTTGCGCGCGAAGCGCAGCGCGTAGAGAGATTCCTCAAGCCAGCGCGCCAGCCAAACCTTCGCGCTGTGGTGTTTACGGTAATAGAGGAAGTTGGAGCGCATGCGCCACAGCACCACCTGGCCCTCGTTTTCGGAGAAGATGTGCGCGCCCACCTGGCGCGAAGATTCGCCGTGCAGGTGTGTGACCACGATGCCGGGCCAGTAAAGAACGCGAAAGCCCGCGGCCTTGATGCGCCGGCACAGGTCCACTTCTTCGCAATAGAGAAAAAATGCGGGATCGAAGAGGCCGGTTTTTGCCAGCGCCTCGCGGCGCAGAATCATGAACGCGCCGGTCACCCAATCCACTTCGGCAGGCGAGGCCGGATCGGCCCAGGTGCGCTCGGCGGCGGCGAAAAAGCGCGAGCGCGGGAATCGCGCGGCCAGCCCCGTGAGGACGAAGGCGTCGCGCAGGATCGAAGGAAACATGCGCGCCGCAGGCTGCCAGGCGCCGTCGCGGCTCAGCAGCCGCGCGCCGCCCGCGCCTGCTGTGGCATCGGCGTCCATGTGCGCGATGGCGCACGCGAGCGCGCCCGCGTGAAAGAAGGCGTCGGAGTTGAGCAGAACCAGATAGCGCCCGCGCGCACCCTCAATGGCGCGATTGCTGGCCGCGCCGAAGCCAAGATTCACATCGCTCGCGATCAGGCGAACCGGCGCGCCTGGACCGGAGTACTCCGAGGCGACCATCCTGGCCGAGCCGTCGCGCGAGGCGTTGTCAACGACGAGGATTTCGGCCGTCGCGCCCTCGGGCAGGCGGGCGCACTCCTCACGCAGCGATGTGAGACACTCGCGCAACAGATTGCGCGTGTTGAACGAAACAACGATGATCGAAACCGTATATTCGAATTTCGCACGCAATATCTCCGTTGCACAAGCGTTCTCCGGTGCGCGGAATGCGGAAGTATCGTTCACGGTGCCTCAAGTATAGAGGGCGGAAGAGACGGAGTTGCGCGCGCAATCCTGTATCGTCGCTGTCCTTTCGTGGCAGATGGCTACCGCGAGTGGGGAGCTGCCTGTAATCGCTGAGAAGAATATGCTGGAAACGGATAAATCTCCATGCGTCTTCGTTTCTCCAACGCCAACCACGATCCGCAGGCACTGAATGGCAAGACTCTGTCGTTGCGCATGGCGCTAAGGCTTGTTGTGGTGGCGGCTGTTTTGTCGCTGTCGCTTCGCGCGCAGACGTCGAACAGCGCGGCGGATATCACCCGTCTGCGCGTCACCAGCGAAATCATCCTGGCTCACGTCACGCGCCTCGGCATCAATCTGGGCGAGGAAAACTTCTACGACTCCGGGCAGATGCTCAAGAATCTGCTCGCGCGCAATCCTGAGTTTGCGGCCATGACCTACCGCAGCATCTTTCATTGCGCTGTGGGCAGAGCCGGCCTCTGCGTGGATATGCGGCCGGGAATTCAGTTTCCCATCAACTTCTGGACTGGCGCCAGCTATGAGGTTCTCGATGGCGCGGCGACGGGCCAGCGCGGCGCGGTGAGGGCTGCCGCGCCGGGAGCGGACGGATTTGCACTGACTCTGAGCGGAACGGTGAACGCAGGCGACTGGATTGCGGTCGAAACGAAGGCCAAAGATGACGCAGGCGCAGGCTGGTGGCCCACGCTGCGCAGCGGAGCGCGGCTCGCGATCGAGCGGAACGATCTGCCGCCCGGCGTGCCGGCGCGTCAGGCGCTGAAAATCGATGCCTCGGGCGCCGGCCAGTCGGCGGATCTGAATGCGTACTTCGATTCGATGGCCGGGATGACGTTTGTGCGTCTTCGCGGCCGGTATCGGCTTCGGTTTCGCGCCAAGGCTCTGGGCGGGTCTGGCCTGATGCACGTGCATGTGGCGCGGCTCGTTCCCGGGCTGCGCCGCTATCTCGATCGGGATGCGCATCTGACGCGCGCGTGGACGCAATTCAGCGAGGAGTTTACGGCCAACGAGACGGCGCTGCCCGCGGCGGCCGTCGAAACCGGATTCAGCGTTGCGGGCGGCGCGGTGCTCCTCAGCGATGTCTCGCTCGAACGCGCAGACGGCGATCCGGCAAATCGCACGGCGTTTCGCGACGACGTTGTGGAGGCGCTCAAGGAGCTTCATCCCGGTGTGTTGCGGCTGATGGAAAGCGATGCTGGACTGGGCAGCACGGTGGAGAATCTGCTTGCTGCGCCGGCGGCCCGTCAGCGCTCAGGGTATCGCGCAGGGTTCAGGCCGTCGGACGATGTTGCCGTGGGGATTCCGGAGTTTCTGGAGCTATGCCGCGAGGTAGACGCGGAGCCGTGGATCGTTGCGCCCGCGGCGATGAGCCTCAGCGAGACGCGCCTGCTTGCAGAGTATCTGGCCGGGCCGGCCACCTCGCGCGGCGGTGCACTGCGCGCGGTCGCAGGACGGCGTGAGCCGTGGACGCAGGCCTTCTCCACCATGCACATCGAGTTGGGCAACGAGACCTGGAACCCGGATTTTCGCGGCGAGTCGATCGAAGACCCCGCGGCTTACGGACGGCGGGCGAATGCGGTCTTTCGCGCTTTCCGCGAAGCAGCGGGACCGGCAGCCGGCCGCTTCGATCTCGTTGTGGGTACGCATGTCTACGACCCGGGACGCAACCCGGCGCTGCTGGCCGCTGCGCCGCTTGCCAACTCGCTCGCCATCGCTCCCTATCTGATGCGCAACCTGAAGCAGTGGGCCAACAACAGCGAGCTTTACGGTCCGTTACTCGCGCAGCCGGAGCAGATGTCGCGCGACGGTTTTGTGGCCCAGACGGCGCAGAGCGCGAGTGGGCGTCAACTCGCCGTCTACGAGGTCAACCTGCACACCACGGGCGGCAGCGCGCCCCAGCCGGTTCTTGACCGCTTCACTCCGTCTGCCGCTGCCGGCGTGGCTGTCGCCGGCCACATGCTGCGTATGATGCGCGATCGCGGCATCCGCGACGAGATGCTCTTCAGTTTGCCGCAGTACCAATTCATGCGTCCTGACGGCACGCCCGTCAAATTGTGGGGAAGCGTCGTCGAGATGGGCGGCCGCAAGAGACCGCAGTTCCTCGCGGTGAGCCTGGCCAATCGCGCCATTCGCGGCGATCTTGTCAAGGTCGAGATTGAGGGCGCGAATCCAACTCACGATGTGCCGCCGGGCAATGACGGCGTGCGCCTGCGCAAGATGCACGAGATCGATGCCTATGCCTTCCGGGACGGAACGTGGCATTGCCTTGTTGTCTTCAACTACGGACTTGATCGCACGCGGCGGGTTACGGTCGAGGCTATGGGGCTTGCGCACGGCGCTCGCGCAACGCTCTGGCGTTTGCAGAGTTCCTCGCCGGCTGACACAAACGAGCGGACAGTCCAGGTCAAAATCGTCAAAGACCGCGCAAACAACGGCGAATTCACGCTCGCGCCATGTTCGATGGCCGTATTAGAATGGGGAAAATAGAGCCCGGCGGCGAGTTGGCAGTATCGTAGTCATTGCACGACTGAGGCGCAGGCTACTCTTCACCTGCCGGGCTACATCGAAAGTAATCGGTTCGCGATTACTAGCCTGCGGATCAGGCAAGTGCCTAAGGACGCACTTCTTCGGATGCCCGCTTCCACCTTCGCGGAATTGTTCTTATTGGTTCCAGAGATTACTTTCTAGGCATCCGGCCGCCAGCATGAAAGATGCCGGGCACTGGTTTGCGGAGTCGATAAAGGCGGCTCCTTCTTCGGTGAACTCTGGAGGCCATAGCGCCTGAACTGCTCGGACGCCGTGCGTCTCCGGAGTTTTTTTCAAGTTGCCGGCAGAATTCGGGCAAGCAACAGGTTCAATCATCCGTGAGCGCACCGGGAATTACCTCCACTGCTTATGGCAATCCATCGCATAAGCGGAGAATGCATGGACGCTGATATGAGAGAGTGCGTTGAACATCCCATCGCCGTTTTGGGATTGCCGATCAATAGTTTGACGGCAAATGAGGCTGTTGACGCACTGGAACGTCTGATTCTTTCGGGTGGCGTCCACCAGGTTTGCACGGTGAACCTCGATATCTGGCTCAACGCTCTGGCCGATCCGCATCTGCATCGCATTATTGCCGGTTCGAGCATGGTCTTCGCGGACGGCATGCCCCTGGTATGGGCCTCGGAACTGTTAGGCTGCCCGCTGGCTGAGCGTGTCACTGGAATCGATCTGGTGCCGAAGCTGGCCGAACTTTCCGCTCGCAAGGGCTACAAGATCTTCCTGCTGGGCGCCCAGCCCGGCGTCGCCGACCGCGTAGCGCGGCTGCTGGAGCGTGATTTTCCCGGAGTTCGGATTGCAGGCACGCTGGCGCCAGCCAAAGCAAACCTGATCCGCATGGACCACACGGAGATCCTCAGGCAGATTCATGCTGTCAGCCCCGACATTCTTCTGGTGGCCTTCGGCAACCCAAAACAGGAAAAGTGGATCTGGATGCACCGCAAGCGACTGGGTGTGCCCCTTGCGATGGGCGTAGGGGGCAGCTTCGACATCCTTGTGGGCGACATGCGCCGTGCGCCGCGCTGGATTCAGAGATGTGGCCTTGAGTGGGCGATGCGCTGGCTGCAGGAACCGATACGTCTAGGTCCGCGGTATCTGAGCGATTTCGCCGGCTTCACGCGGCGGCTGCCGCTGGCCCTGTTTGCGGCCTGGTTCCAGAGACCGTATCCTGGCCCAACACGAACGGCCACGACGCAGACACCGCAGGTGATGCATGTGCACATTTCCGGGCGGCTTGGCGGCGAGATCGCGGCTGAGGTACAAAAGGCCACCACGGCCAGCATCGTCAACGGGCTGGTGATGGTGGTGCATTTGCACGCAGTGAAGCAGGTGACAGCGGCGGGTTTGGGAGTGCTGCTCGGCGCGCGGCGTCAGTTGCTGGAGGCGGGACTTTCACTGTCGCTTGCCGGGCTCAGCCTGAAGACGCGATTCGTTCTCTACGCATGGAACATGCAGAGGCTTTTCGATGAGTGGCAGCCAGCGATTTCACGCAGCCGACCACTGGCTGCCGAGGCCGAATCGCCCGCTCCGATCGGATTGCGGGGCAAATGAAATGTGACTCCGGCGGAAACGCGCATTCGCGGATCGTGCCCTGATCGCCGGCAGGAAACTGGGTGCTCCAGATCCCGATTCAGGAACCTGGAGAATGGAAACCGGCTGCGGAGGATAAAGAAACAGGCAGCCCCACAGAACAGCGGAAACCGCGCTGAGGGCAAGCAAAGGTGGAAGGAACATGGCGGCGATCATTCTGATACCGGCGTTGGCCTGCTGGGTGGTTCTGGCCATGAGTTCGGCACGGAAGGCGCTGCTTTCCGTGTATCTGCCGACGTTGCTGCTGCTGCCACAATACTATGTTCTCCGGCTTCCTCACCTGCCCCCGATCACCTTTGCCGATGCGGCGATGTTGCCGCTGGGCGTTGTCCTGGTTCTCCAGGCGCTGCGGCGCTGGCGCTGGTCGTGGATGGACCTGTGGGTGCTGCTGTTTGTCTTCTGCGCCGGGCTCTCCGAGGCATTGAGCACGGAACTGGCCAATGGAGACTGGACGCAACTGTTTACGGCGAAGTTCGCGGCTTCCGAACGGCTTGGCACCCAGATCGCAAACGGCGGGCTGATGCTGGTGTCAGGCATTTTGACCATGACGCTTCCTTACATGGCGGGCAAGCTGCTGATCGAGCAGCAAGCCTCGGGTCAGCATGAGATGCGCAAAAAGCTGATCGCGCGCGTTGCCGTGTTGCTGTCCCTGGTCGCGGGCCTGAGCGTCTTCGATTTTCTCTCCGGGCGCAGTCTGTGGCAGAGGCTGGCCAGGCCGCTGCTGGGCCGCTATCAGGATGAGGTGTGGGCGCCGCAGATGCGCTGGGGATTCGGTCGTATTGCGGGACCATACGGACACGCGATCCTTGCCGGCATGGTTTTCCTGATAGGCCTGGTCTATTGCCTGTGGCTGCGCAGCGCCGACCGCAACTGGGGCACGCGGCGGCTTGTCGACGCGCTGCCTTTCACGGTGCGCGGTCTTACGCTGACCGCAATTGTGGCCGGCCTGCTGATGACGCAGTCGCGCGGCCCATGGGTCGGTGTGGGTCTGGCCCTGGTGTTCGCGATGCTTACGCGCTATCTGCCGGTGGGACGGGCGGTGATGGTTTTTGCCGCTTTTTGCATCGTGTTTGCGGCCAGCGCCCTGTACATTGCGAACCGATACACGGATAAGGCGATGCGCCAGGCTTCCAGCGAGGCGCAGCGCAACGCGATCTACCGCCGCCAGTTGCTCACCAGCTACGCGCCCTTTGTTGTCCAGCGCAAAGCTTTTGGCTGGGGCATTACCACCACTCCCGCGCCCGGCGGCCAGGTTTCGATCGACAATGAGTATCTCCTGTTGACGGTGCAGGAAGGATTCGTGGGACTGGGCGTTTTTCTGGCGATCGTGGCGGGGAGCGCGGTAAAGCTGGTGCGCATGATTGCGCAGCCCATCGCCAACGGCGAACGGATGCTGGCCTTCGCGCACCTCGCCGTGCTGATCGGATTGACAACAACTTTGACCACCGTATTCATGGGCGAGCAGGTGGTGATGCTGTTCTTTCTTTTTATCGGCTGGGTGCAGGCGATGGGCCCGGCGGTCACGCGTGTTCAGGCGGCAAATTCTCTGGCGCCGCAGGTGGGCTTCCGGCGCGTGCTGGTTTAGGGCGCGCCTGGTTCGTGTCTGGCGCAATACGCCGGACGCAGTTGCAATGAACAGAACAGACCGGCGAAGCTGGCCGGCCGAACGAACGGAGACGACAGGCTTTTTGATCCTGCAGAGCACATTTCTTGCCGACGGGCTGGCGGCTGCGATCGCGATGCTGACCGCGCCACTTGCGGCCGATCTGGCCGTGTGCATTGCGGGCGGCCTGCGCCGCCGGCAGGCAACTTCGGCAGCGAAGGTGTGGGAGGTTCGTCTCGCGGTCGTGGTTCCGGCGCACAACGAAGAAGCCGTGATCGCGCGCGCCCTCGCATCGCTGCGCGCTGCCGTTTGTACCCGGCTGACCGCGATCCCGGCGTCGGGCTCCCAATTGCAGCCGTGGCAAGTTCCCGTCATTGTTGTGGCGCACAACTGTACCGACGGCACGGCCGCAATTGCGAACCAGGCTGGCGCGCGAGTCGTCGAACTCAAGGGGACCGGCCTGCGCGGCAAAGGCGCGGCGCTGCGTGCAGGCTTCGATGCGGCCCAGGCCGCGGGCGCCAATGCCTTTCTTGTGGTGGACGCCGATTCGCATGCGAGCCAGAATCTCATCGCCGCCACGGCTGCAACTTTGGAGCGCGGCGCCGCGGCTACGCAGTGCCGCTACGAACTGGAGCTGCCGAACTCGCGTCCCGCCAGCGCGCGCGAACGCCTGCGCGTGCTGGCTTTTCGCGCCATCAACGTCTTGCGGGCGCGTGGACGCTCCAGACTGGGATTCTCCGCCGGAGCCTTCGGCAACGGCTTCGCTGTCGCCGCCGGAACCCTCGAAACCGTGCCCTACGCTGTGGACACCATCTGTGAGGATCTGGAGTACCACACGCGCCTGGTGGCTGCCGGGCTGCGCGTCGCGTGGGTCGGCGAAGCGCAGGTTCTCGGTCCGCTGGCGCCGACGCGCTCCGCGCAGGCCGCGCAGGAAGCGCGCTGGGAGGGCGGCCGCTTTCACGTTGCCGCGCGCGCAACAGGACGGCTGCTCAAGGCGATTTTCCACGGCAACTGGCGCGCCTTCGAGATGCTTGCCGAGGTCTGGAGCCTGCCAATCTCTCTCGCCCTTCTGGCCCTGGTTTTGGCCGCGTGCCTGCCGGTCCACTGGCTGCACGTTTTTGCTCTCGTCACGGCTGGCCTGATTCTCATCCATGTACTGCAGGCCGTCGCGCTGGGCGGCGAACCGTGGCGCGATTTCGCCGCGCTTGCCAGCGCGCCCCTGCACTTTTTCTGGAAGATGACAATTATCCCCCTGGTCCTGCGCCATTCGCGCGCGGGCGCCAGGTGGGCGCGCACCGAGCGGGAGGTGCAGGCGCCATGAGCGAAGTCCGTGAAATCCAGATGATTCCCGACTCGGCCGACAAGGAAGTCGACTGGTCGCTCGACCCCGAAGCGGGCCGCGAGTTGATCGCCGCCGGCACTCCGCCCGGAATGCTTCGCGAAGTCAACCGCCAGTTCAGCCGCAATGTGCTTGCCATCGTTCTTGCGCGCGCCGTGAACATGCTGCGCGGTGTGGTGCTGGTGCCTTTCCTGCTTTATCACCTGGGTCTGGAGGCTTACGGCATCTGGACCACGATCTTCATCCTGGTCTCCTACGTCGGCGTCACGACGATGGGTATCTCCAACGTCTATATCAAGTACGCCGCGGAGTTTCACGCGCGCCACGAGTACGAGAGGGCCAGTTCGCTGTTGTCGACCGGCCTGGCCATGACCATTCCCCTCTGCAGCGCCATCTTCCTAGGCTTCTGGCTGGGATGGAAGTGGTACGCGCCGTGGCTGCATCTGCCGCCTGCGCACCTGGCCGATGGCAAGGAAGCTGTGCTGATCGTGCTCGGTGTCTTCCTGTCTTCGATCGCGTTCAGCGGCTTTGGCGACATCCTCTCCGGAACTCAGCAGATCGCGGCCACGCAATGGTTTTTGATCGTGGGAATTCTTGCGGAATTCGCCGCTATTCTCTGGCTGGTGGGCATCGGCCGCGGCATCCGCGGATTGGCCGAAGCCTACCTGATCCGTACCGTCGTGGTCGATAGTTTGACCATCTGGTGGGCGCGGAAGAAGCTCAAGTGGCTGCGCATCTCGCCGCGGCTCATCCGGCGCGAGTCCATCCGCTACGTTTTGCACTTTGGTGGCGTGGTGCAGTTCCAGAGCATGTTGACCATCTTTCTCAACTCCGTCGAGCGCGTAGCCGGACTGAGTCTGATCGGCGCGGCGGCCGCCGGCCTGCTCGACGTGGCCAAGAAGTGGCCCACCTCGTTTTCCACGGTGCCGATGGCCTTTTTCGCGGCGCTGCTGCCGGCCGCTTCGCACGTCGATGCAGCGTCGAGCGAAACCGATCGCCTGCGCAACCTGCACACGCTTTACCTGAACAGTTCGCGTTACTCAAACCTATGCACCGCGGCTTTTGTCGCCCTCTTTTCGTTCTTTTCCGCGCCCGTTCTTCACGTCTGGCTCGGCTCTCAGTTTCCTGCCCATCAGCGGCTGATCGCACTCTTCGTGGTCTTCAATATCTCCTTGCAGTTTCATATGCTGACAGGACCGGGAACTTCGATGTTTCGCGGCATCGGCAAGGTCTACGAAGAATTTACCTACTCGATTCCCAATCTGATTCTGCTGGCGATGACCGTGCCGCTGGCGTACCGTATCGAAGGCCGCTGGACGCCCTTCGGCATCGGAGTCGCCGCTGCTACGGCGACCGTGGCATCGTCCTGCGTACTGATGGGCCGCGTGCTCTTTGTACTGCGCCTTCCGCTCCTGCGCTTTTTGCGCCATGCCATTGTTCCGGGGTTTGCATCGTATGCCGTCGCCGGCGCGCTGGCCTGGCCAGTGACGCATCTGGCGGCGATGGTTGGCCGCTGGCAGGGAGCGGGAGTGCTGCTGGCCGGCGGCATTCTCTATCTGGCGGGCACGGCGGCCTTGTTGAATCTCTGGGTGCTGACGGACGCAGAGAAACAAAAGCAGGCTGATTGGTACCGCAAGGGCCTGCGAATGCTCCGCGGCAGGGAGGCAACCGCATGAACCATCCGATCCGCATTGCAAGTCTTCTTCCATGGGTATTTGCCGGAATTGCCGCCATGGCGCAGACGCCTGCGAATGCGCCGCCGGAGGCTTCCGTGCCTTCCCGCGCGGACAGTGTTGCGCGGGCTGCCGAGCCTGTGCTCAAGCCCAATCCGCTCGACGCCCTGCGAGACTTTGAGCCTCCCATCGACGCGCCCTACACGCTGGGCAAGGGCGACGAGATTCAAGTGACGTTTGCCGGGCGGCCCGATCTCGATACCAGGCTCGCCGTGGGGCCCGACGGCCGCATCACGCTGCCTCTCGCCGGCGACCTGAAAGTCGATGGCATGACGCGATCCGAGGCGGGCCAGGCAATTCAGGAGGCTTTGTCGAAGTACTACGACAATCTCACCGTTCAGGTAGCGGTCACCCGTTACACCTCGAATCGCGTGCTGGTGCTGGGCGCGGTGGCTACACCGGGCGAAGTCACCTTTGAAGGCACGCCCACCCTGCTCGAAGCGCTGACCCGCAGCGGTCTTGCCACCGGGCCCAACAAAGTGGGCGCCATCCCCGAGCGCTGCGCCATCTATCGCGGCAACCAGCAAGTCATGTGGGTTCAGCTCCGCAAGCTTGTCGAGTCGGGCAGCACTCTGGCCAACATGCGCCTGCGCCGCGACGATGTGATTTATGTCCCCAGTCTCACGGAGCAGTTCGTCTCGGTCCTCGGCGAAGTCAACCATCCGGGCGCAATTCCCATCACTGACGAATCCACGCTGGCCAGTGTGCTTGCCGGCGCAGGCGGACTCACAGACCAGGCAGGCAAGAACGCGCACGTGCAGATCATCGACCCCGAGACTGGAAAATCGCGCGTTTTCACGTTCAAGGACGTGCTCGACCCGGCAAAATCGCGCGAAGCCGTTCTCAAGCCGGGCGAGATCGTCTTTATTCCCAAGACTGGATTCGCGCGCGCCACTTACGTTTTTCAGCGGCTGAATCCGCTGTTCCAACTCAGCAACCTTGCCTATCTCGGAGCGGTCCTATGATCCGGCGATTCGATTCCATCGCGTCTTCGCCCCGCCTGACCGGCGGCGCTTCTCCTGCACCCGCCGCGCAGGCGAGCTTTCACGGCGGCGCGCCCGAGCAGGCCATCTTCCGCCTCGATCTTGGGCGCAGCTTCGCGATGCATCGCAGTCTTGTTCTCGGCTTTGCTCTGGCGGGCGCGTTTCTGGCCGCGCTTTACGTGGCGATGAACTGGAGGGTCTATACCGCCGAAAGTCTGGTCTATATTCAGCCCACACCCTCGCCGGTGCTGGAGGGCGCGGCGCCCGTGCACTGGCCCTACAACTACGATCCCGCCACCTACGACTCCTACATCCAGCAGCAGATGCTCAGCATGACGCGCCCCGGCGTTCTGGCCGGAGCAATCGCGAAGCTCGGCCCCGGCCCGTGGCGGCGCAGCGGCGAAAGCGGAGTCCACGCGGCTGAGAGGCTGAAGGGCATGGTGGAAGTGGCGCGCGTGGGAACCAGCTATCAGGTCGGCATTACTGCTCATGCGTCCACACCGGCCGCAGCGGCCGTGCTGGCCAATGCCGTTGCGGCCAGCTATATCGAAAACACATCGCACGAGATGAAGGCCGGTGACGCCGACCGGTTGGCGATGCTCAAGGAAGAACGTGACCGCGTGAAGAAAGAACTCGATGCCGATCGCACCGAGCAGGCGGCGCTCAACGCGCAGATCGGAGTCGCGGCCATCGGCCCCATAGCTCCTGAGCACTACGACGACGACATCGCCCGCATGCACGACGCTCTGGTCAAGGCGCGCACCGACCACGACGAGGCCGCGGCGCGGCTCACCTCGCTCGATGCGAGCAATGGCCCTGGCGCGGCAGCCCTCGACGCCGAGGCCGATCAGTTGATCGCGAGCGATCCCGGCCTGGCCAGCCTGAAGCAATCGCTGCTCACGCGCCGCGCCCAGTTGGTGTCGCAGATGGCCAACCTGACGCCGAGCCATCCGCAGTACAAGCAGGATCAGGAAGAGATCCGGAAGATCGACGCCTCGCTCGCATCGCAGACGCAACAACTGCGCACCAAGGCCGCGGCCCGCATCGAGGAGCGGTTGCGCGCAGACCTGGACCGCACTTCGAGCCTTGAGGCGCGGCTCAATGGGGAACTGGCGCGGATGACCCGGGCCGCCGCCGGCGCTACACCAAAGCTGCAGCGCCTGAGCGATCTCGCCAACGACATCGCCCGTCTGCAAACCCGCTTCAACAGCGTTGACGAGCAGTTGCGAAACCAGATGCTTGAAGATAGCGCGCCCGGCGCCGCGCACGTGGCCGAAGCAGCCGTGCCTCCTTTGCATCCTTCAGAGGCGGGAGTCATCCGCAACGCGATCCTGCTGTTGCTGATCTTTGCCGGGCTCGGTCTGGCGATCGCCGTCGTGCGGCACAAGCTGGACCCGCGGGTCTACATCGCTTCCGATGTAGAGCGTCTACTGGGCTACGCTCCCATGGCGCAGTTGCCGGACTTCGACGAGGTTTCTGACAAAGTGGCCGCCGAGCACCTGCTGCGGCTGGCCTCGGCCATCGACTACGCCGCAAAAGATGGCGGGCTGACGAGCTGCGTCTTCACGGGAGCCGGTCCGGGCGTGGGCGTGACGATGATCGCCAGCCACGTAAAAGCCATGCTGAGCGCGCTGGGGCAGGAGACTGTTCTTGTGAACGCCTCGGGACTCGCTCCCGAGCCGCTGGGCGACACCCTGGCAGATTCCACAACCGAACTCGCGCACGCCGCGCAGCCCGCCAGGCCGATGCCGCAGCCGGGTGAAGCGGTCTCATCCGCGCGCGATGGCGCGTCCAGCCAGGAAAACCTGGTGCTCACCGATACCGCGCCGCTCGCCGTCTCGGCCGAGGCCGAGTACATGGCGCGCCGCGCCGATTGCACCATCCTGGTGATCGAATCTGCGAAGACCACGCGCGCCGAACTGCGCGCCGCCGCTGCCATTCTGCAGCGCCTTGATACCGAGGCGGTTGGATTCGTCCTCAACCGCGTGAGCCTGAGGAATGCAGACGAGAGCTTTCGTCATTCCGTGAGCGAAGTGGAGCGGCACGTGCGCCAGCGGGAGCAGTCCGCAGCGCAAGCTGCGCCGTCCTTGCCCGCCGCGCCCGCAACTCCGCCGTCGCGTGATGTAGCGCCGGAGCCGGCCGCTGCCGCGTCCATGCCGCCGGCTGCCGTGGGGCGCGAGGCGCCACCCAAACCTCGGCCAATACCGGCGGCTGCGCAAATGGCAGAGACGGTGGTGCCTCCGCCTGTCGATCGCGCCGATGCGGCTCCGGCGCCATCCACGCCCGAGCCTCCGCCGGAGCCGGTGGCCGAATCCAGCTCCTCCACGGCGAACCTGCCCGAGCCGCAACCCGAAGAAGAGCCGTGGTGGATGATGGGCCTGCCGATGCACGCGGAGATCGCGACGGTTCAGCCCAGTGTGCAGCGCATGGAAAACTGGCAGTCCGACTCTGAATATTCCAGACCGAAACCTGCGGTGCCGGCGCCTGAACCGGTTGCGGCAGCCGCGGAAGCGCCGCCAACGCGGTTGAGCGGACTGAGAGGTTTGCTGTTCACCGCGGGAGTCAAAAGCCTGGCGCCGAAAGACGATACCGCGTCCAGGCGCAATCAGAGCGGAAGCGGTGAGCGCCCGGTAAATCTGGCGCAGGCATTTGCAGCCTCAACCCGTCGTGAGCTGGCGGTTGAGTTTCCCGCGCCTTCGGTTCCGTCCGATTTTGACCAGGCCAGTGCGCCCCAACCGGTGACTCCGGCGGTTGCGCCCCCGACGGAAATTGAAACCGCGCAAGCACCCGTGGAACGGACGGCCGTGGTTGAACCCGCGCCGCAGCGGGTGACGGCGGAGCCGGAGTTTCTGCCTCCATCGCCACCGGAAGAGACTGCAAAAGACAAGGAACCGCGCCGGGAAACGCGGAATTTTGCCGGAAGCATCTTCGACGACATCCAGATTCTTCCCGCCAAGCGCGGGCAGTACCGGCGCTGAGGCGGAAAGAGGATTGCGGCGGTTCCTTCGAGGCTGTACTGAGGAACGTGGCTTCAGCCAGAGCAAAGCGGCGGCGTTCCATGTTTCCGGCTTCAACTTTGCTGGCGAGCTGCTCGCGAATGTTGCCCACTCGACTTTTGCTAGCATGAAGACATGGCACTGACTGAATCCAGCATGCTTGAACTCGGGACCATCGCACCCGACTTCGCGCTCACCGACGTTATCAGCGGAAAGACCGTGCGGCGCGACGACTTCCGCGGGCAAAAGGCGCTGCTCGTCCTCTTCATCTGTGCGCATTGCCCCTATGTAAAGCACATCGAGAAATCTCTCGGCGAGCTCAGCGCAAGCTACGCGGGCAAGCCGCTTGCGATCGTCGCCATCAGCGCGAACGACGTCACGACGCATCCAGCCGACAGTCCAGCCGGGCTCAGGCGGCAGGCCGAGGCAAACGGATTCAAGTTCCCCTACCTCTACGACGAATCGCAGGCTGTCGCGCGCGCTTACAAGGCCGCCTGCACGCCCGACCCGTATCTTTTCGGCGCGGATTTTAAGCTCGTCTATCGCGGGCAGTACGACGCCAGCCGCCCCGGCAACGGCATTCCCGTGACGGGCAGGGATCTGCGCGCGGCGATTGATGCGCTGCTTGCAGGCGAGCCTGTGCCTGCCGATCAGAAGCCTTCGATCGGGTGCAATATCAAGTGGAAGGCGTGAGAGCGGCCGGGCGGTGAGTTCGGTGCTCGCTGAAAATCGCCTGTAGTTTTTTCAACTCGTCACTGCGGGGCCTCGCACAGAATGACGAGGTCGCCTTCATGTGAGTGTAAGCAGGGGGGACGTTCCATCCGTAATCGCCGCCGCTGCTACGCGTTTGCCGGCGCTGCCGCGAGGCTGGCGAGAACTTCGCGAATCTCCAGCAATACTTCGTCGGGGCGCGACGCTTTAAGCGGGAGCTTGAGCACGCCCTGCGGCGTGAACTGCGCGCCGCGCCTGGCGTTGCGCGCCACCAACTGCATGAGCTGCGCGGGATCGACCGCGGCGTTCTCCGAAAAGCGAATCTGCAGCTCGCCGCGCTTGCGGTCGATCTGCGCCACTCCCATGCGCTCGCATTCGAGACGCAACTCGGCTGCCTCCAGCAGATACACTGTGGCGTCGGGCAGCGCACCGTAGCGGTCTCCCATCTCGGCGCGAACCTCCTGGAGCGCGGCTTCGCTGGTGGCGCCGGCAACCTTCTTGTAGAGCCGCAGGCGCTGGTTTTCCTCTGCCACGTAGCTCTCGTCGATGCGCAGCGCAATGCCGAGATTGAGCTGCGTTGCCGGCCGTTCTTCATGGCCCTCGCCTTTGAGTTCCTTGACCGCGGCCTCCAGCATCGACGTGTACAACTCGAAGCCGACGGCCTCGATATGGCCGCTCTGCTCGCCGCCCAGCATGTTGCCCGCGCCGCGCAGCTCGAGATCGAGCGCGGCAATCTTGAAGCCCGCGCCGAGGTCGGAGAACTCCTTGAGCGCCGCGAGCCGGCGCCGCGCGACCTCGGTCAGCTCGTTCTCGGGCGGGATGAGCAGATAGGCATAGGCGCGGCGATTCGAACGGCCCACGCGCCCGCGCAACTGATAGAGCTCGCTCAGGCCGTGCCGCTCGGCGCGATTGATGAGGATCGTGTTCGCGAGCGGAATGTCGAGGCCGTTTTCGATGATCGTTGTCGCCACCAGTACATCGAACTCGTGGTGCATGAAGGCCAGCATGACTTTTTCAAGTTCGCCCTCGCCCATCTGTCCGTGCGCCACGACCACGCGGGCCGCCGGCACCAGTTCCTGGATCCGCGCGGCGATCTCATAGATCGACTCCACGCGGTTATGCACGAAGTAAACCTGGCCGCCGCGCTCGAGCTCGACTTCAATCGCCGAGCGGATGAGCTTTTCGTCGAACCTGGCGACGACGGTCTGAATCGCCATGCGGTCCTTGGGCGGCGTTTCGATCACACTCATGTCGCGCAGGCCGACGAGCGACATGTGCAGCGTGCGCGGAATCGGCGTAGCGCTCATCGCGAGCACGTCGATCTCCTTGCGCAATTGCTTCAGCCGCTCCTTGTGACGCACGCCAAAACGCTGCTCCTCATCGACGATCAGCAGACCGAGATCCTGAAACTTGATATCTTTCGAGAGCAGGCGGTGCGTGCCGATGAGAATGTCGACTTTGCCTGTAGTGACGCGCTCCACAATCTCTTTTTGCTCTTTCGCGGTGCGGAAGCGCGAGATCATTTCGATGTGGATGGGAAACTGCGCGAAGCGCTGCTTGAAGGTTTCGTAATGCTGAAAACTCAGGACCGTGGTCGGCGTGAGCACCGCAACCTGCTTGCCGTCCTGCACGGCCTTGAAGGCTGCGCGCATGGCCACTTCGGTTTTGCCGTAGCCCACGTCGCCGCAGAGCAGCCGGTCCATCGGCGTCGTCGATTCCATGTCGTACTTGATGGCGCGGATCGCCGCCATCTGGTCGTCGGTCTCGGTGTAATCGAAGGCATCCTCGAACTCGTGCTGGAACTCGTTGTCTTTGGAGAAAGCGGTGCCCTCGGCGGTGTGGCGCTCGGCGTAGAGTTTGAGGAGTTCCCCAGCCATGTCCTGCATCGCCTTGCGCACGCGCGCCTTGGTCTTCGTCCACTGCTGCGAACCGAGCTTGCTGAGCACCGGCGCGGGACCGGTGTCGGTGGAGCGGTACTTCTGGATCAGATCGAGGCGCGTGAGCGGGACGTAGAGCCTGGCGCCCTCGGCGAACTCCAGAATCATGAACTCGACCGAAAGACCGTCCTGCACGATCTCCTTGAGGCCTTGGTACTGCGCGATGCCGTGATCGACGTGGACGACATAATCGCCGATGCCAAGGTCGCGAAAGTCGGAGACGAACGCAGCGGTCTTCGATCGTTTCGGTTCAGGGCGCGCCGCCACGTCGGCCTCGTCGGAGAGATCGTTGGCGCCGAAGACAATCAGGTTCGACTCGCCGAAGACCACGCCGGCGGCGAGCGGCGAGCGCACAATCACCGGCACGCGCAGATCGCCCGAGTGGTAGCTGGCTTCGTCGAGGATGGTCTCGCCGGGACGCGGTGCGCGGCTACCCAGCCGATAGGGAACCTCGTAGTCGCGCAGCACCGTCGCCAGGCGCTCCACGTCGCCCTGGTGCGGCGCGGCTAGGACGATGCGCGTCTCGGCGGCCATCAGATTTTTCAACTGCTCGGTGAGAGCTGGAATCGAGCCGTGAAAGCGCAGGGTCGGCCGTGTCGGCAGTTCAATCTCGCCGAGCGTGGTGTCGTTCTCCAGCACGTCGACCGCGCCCAACTGATCGAGGTCGAGGCCCGTGTGCGCTTCGAGCGTGGCCTCAAGGATTTCAGGCCGCAGATAGATGTCCTCGGGACGCACGAGCGAGCCGATGCCTGAGCGCTCGTGCCGCTGCTCGACCTTGTTCCACCAGCGGTCAATCTGGTTGCGCACCATGGCTGGCTCATCGACGATCAGGGCGGCGCGCGGCACGAGCTTGAGCAGCGATTGCTCGGCGCCGGCGACGGGCGCGAAGAACTCCCAGCCCGGAAAGACGCTGACGCCGCCAGCCGCCGCAGCCTCGGCGGCCATCTCTTCGTCTTCCACTGCAATGCGCTGCTGGCTGAGGCGGCCGTTCACCGCGGCCAGCAATCGCTCGGTAACGGGAGTCTCGGTGAGCGGCAGAAGTTGCGTCTCGTCAAGCCCTGAATGCGAGCGCTGCGTCTCGGGATCGAATTTGCGAATGGTCTCAATCTCGTCGCCGAAGAACTCGATGCGCACGGGGCGGTCGGCCTCCGGCGAGTAGACATCGAGAATGCCGCCACGGCGCGTGAACTGCCCTGGCATTTCGACCAGATCCACCTGCGCGTAGCCGACACTCGACAGGTGCGCGGTGAGCGTTTCCAGATCAACCTCCTCGCTGCGCTTGAGCGTGACAGCGAGGCCTGCGTAGTAGTCGCGATCGAAAAGCTTCAGCGCCGCGGATTCGACCGGCGCGATGAGGATGTCGACGGCGCCGGTCGCGAGCTTCCACAAGGCGGCGGCGCGCTGTTCCTGCACGTCGGGGTGGGGCGAGAGGTTCTCAAAGGGAAGCACATCGTGCGCCGGAAAACGCACCACGCGCGCCGGATCGATGGCGCCGGTGAGTTCGCATCCGGCCTTGACGAGCGGCTCAATCGCCTCGGCGGCCTTGTTGTCGGCCACAATCAGGATTGTCGTCTGCCGCGCGGCGCGCGCGATCAGCGGCAGATATAGGGCGCGCGCCGTCCAGGTCAATCCAGACACACGCCTGCGTCCCGTACTCAGGCTCAGGTGCCTGCGAACGCGCTCAAAACCAGGAGCCTGCTCCAATTCCGCGAACATCTCGCGGACGAACGGGAGGATCATCAAGGCCTAGTTTAACAGGAGAGGAATTCCGCTCGGGACTGCATGGCGCGGGATGATCCTGTGAAATTTCAGTCGATGCGCGGCGTGCCCCGGCGCAGCACCAGCCCGGTGATGCCGAAGATGCCAATCAGCAGCAGCGCAATGAAGAAGTAGTACGCCATGGGGTGCATCCAGCCAGGCGAATACTTCAGATCCTGGCCCACCCACAGCAGCAGGACTCCGGCCATTACGGTAAATTGGCCGGCGATCACGAGAAATGTGTGTCCCAGCTCGCGCCGCTTATCCAGCGCCTCAACCTGAGAGGGAGTGAGACTGCGCTCTTCGGGGGGAAGAAGAAGATTTGCCATGGATTTTCTCCTCACCGGACCGACCTGCTGGGGACCTCCGGGTCCGGCTCTTCTGCATATGATTGAATCACATGGCGGCCATCCCGCGCCAGCGGCATCGAGCGCGGTTCAGGACGATCGCATGAAGTTGAATCCCGAACCCGCAAAGGGATCGCCCTGGGGGGGGGGCCCCCTCTACGGTCTCTGTAAAGAACTTCTTTCTTTTCAATCGCCTGGCAGATGCAACGCAGGGTAAATTCCTTTGTTTCAATGACCTGCGGCCAGAATCTTGATGGCAAAGGAGTTACGCCAACCGCAGCCCACGCCGGAAGCGCGAAGGCCGAGGCGCACGCACCCGGCGTTCGCGATTCCATCTGGAAGCATGGTAGCGGATTGAGAGAAATACTCTGCAAAGGATGGGAATCGTGGTCTTCACCGGTCTCCAAGTGCGAGAGACCGGTGGCACCCTCAGTTCGATTTGGAAGAGTATTGGGATCGTGGCCACCCGCCTCCCAACAGGTGAACCCCTT
Organism: Occallatibacter sp.; assembly: GCA_049977045.1. Lineage (GTDB taxonomy): Bacteria > Acidobacteriota > Terriglobia > Terriglobales > Acidobacteriaceae > Telmatobacter. The sequence goes on along the minus strand of JBMFHB010000048.1, from coordinate 56 downwards.
GGCGTTGAACTCGGCTCGATGTTGCTTGACTGCCTGGGCGAACTGGCCGCGTGGAA
>JBMFHB010000047.1:0-27324 GCA_049977045.1 Occallatibacter sp. | reverse complement strand
CATCGAAGTAGCGCTATATCACGCGCTTGGACGATTACCTGAACCGGAGACTACCCACAGATTTTGCTGACGAGGCCAGAAGAGATTTCTGGGCGGGGAAACACCGTTAGAAGCAGCCGCAGATGTTTCGCTGCGCTCAACATGACAGCGCGCTATTTGAGGTTGCGGGTGGTTGGCCGGCTATTCTTCCTTTTGCCATCGAATCGCCGGTCCTGAACGCTGCGCGGGAGCCGGGACCGCTTCTTCGCAAGAAGATGGCCGTGCCGACTCTCGCCTTCGGCGGGATGATGCGGTAACCGGGACGATCGGAGCGACGGCCTGCGCGGCGCCTCTTTGCCCTTCTTGCCAGGCCTGTTACGATAAATTCTGCGTTTGCCCGTGTTCCGGGCAGGCGGGAAGAGACTCAAGAGAAAGAGGTTGAAACGGTGGCAGACACCAAGAAGATCGCCGACAAGGCGGAACGTAAGAAAGTGAAGCGCGCGGCGCGCAAGAAGGCGGCGCCCAAAGCCAAGCGCACCACTCCGCGCGGCGCGCAGAAGAAAAAAGTGAAGAAGATGGCCCGCGGCCAGTCGAAACGGTAAAACGCAAGCGATCAGTGGACAGTGAAGAGCGGACAGCAGGCCCCAGCATCGGCGCCAACCACTCTTCACTGTTCACTGACCACTGGCCACTGGCCTATGCCCAGCCAACTGCTCGCCTGTAAGTCGATTGACAAGCTCATCAGCGAGTCGGAAGTACCCGAGCACGCGCTGAAGAAGAGTCTTGGGGTATGGTCCCTGACCGCGCTCGGCATCGGCGCCGTCATCGGCTCAGGGATCTTCACTGTCATCGGCACGGCGATGGCCGGGCAGCACTTCGATCTTCCGTCGATCGAGAACACGCCGCTCCTGCACTATCTGATCCTGCACAGCGCGATGGCGGGACGGCCTGGCGCAGGTCCGGCGCTGGCGCTTTCGCTGGCGCTCGTCGCGGTCGTCTGCGCCTTTACCGGCCTCTGTTATGCCGAGATGGCCTCGATGATTCCCATCGCAGGCTCGGCCTACACCTATACCTACGCCACGCTCGGCGAGTTGGTGGCCTGGATCATCGGCTGGGACCTGATCCTCGAATATGCTTTCAGCAACATGAGCGTCAGCGTCGGCTTTGCCGCCCACGTTGTCGACCTGATGGACTGGTTCGGGATTCATCCACCGCTGAAGTGGATCTCGCCGGCTTATCTGCCCACTGGCTTGCAGGATCTGGCCGGACATAACCTCTACAATCCGGGCTGGCACTTCGGCTTCAATATTCCCGCCTTCCTCATCGTGATGATTCTCACGGCAATTCTGGTCCGCGGGATTCGCGAGTCGGCGCGCACCAACAATATTCTCGTGCTGGTCAAGATGGCGGCGATTCTGATCTTCATCTTTGCCGCTGCCAGCTTCATCAAGCCTCGCTACTGGCATCCCTTCATGCCCAACGGCTGGTCGGGCGTGCTGGCCGGCGGGTCGATCATCTTTTTTACCTACATCGGTTTCGACTCGGTATCGACGGCCGCCGAGGAGTGCCGCAATCCCCAGCGCGATCTGCCTATCGGCATTCTGGCCACGCTCGTCGCCTGCACGCTGCTTTATGGCGGCGTGGCCATCGTGCTGAGCGGCATCGTGCCCTGGCAATCCGTGATGGGCGATGCGGCCCCCGTGGTGAACTCGCTGAAGCGCCTCACACTGGAGCACGGAAGTATCATGCTGCACTGGGTCCGTCTCTTCGTGCTGATCGGCGCCCTGATGGGGATGATCTCCTCGATTCTCGTCTTCCAACTCGGGCAGGCGCGCGTCTGGTTTGCCATGTCCCGCGACGGGCTTCTGCCGCCGATCTTCAGCCGCATTCACGCCCAGTTCCGCACACCGGCGTTTGCAACGTGGGTGGCGGGCTTCGTGGTCGGCATCCCGGCCGGACTGCTCGACATCGGCACGGTGGCGAACCTCTCGAACATCGGCACGCTCTTTGCTTTTGTCCTCGTCTCCACGGCGGTGATCATCCTGCGCTATCGCGAGCCCGAGCGTCACCGCGGCTTCCGCGCTCCTCTCGGCCCGGTCTTTCCGGCGCTCAGCATTTTCTTCTGCGTGATCCTCATGATGGGTCTTGAAGTCATGACATGGATGGCTTTCTTTGTCTGGCTGGCTCTGGGGCTTCTTGTTTATTTCTTCTACAGCCGCCACCGCTCCGAATTCGCGTCGAGCAGAAGGCTTCGGCAGAGGGCATAACGCCTCGGGTTCAAGCTGTTTTTGAAACCGCGCCGTGGAAGACGCGCTCATCACGCCAGATCGATCCGGGCTATCGCCTTTCTTTCCCGCATTGGACTTCTCTCATTCGGCACAGACCGGTCAAGTTCCGTCGCGCGGGGCCGATGGATGATTGTGGGCCGCGTACACAGCGATACGCTTGCCGGCCGCAGTTTTGCACGCCGCGATGTCGAGGCGAGCGGCGGCACAAGAGCATGCGCGGCAGAGAGGGGGCTTGCTTGGCCGATCTGATGGAATTGCTCGAAGCTGCCCTCGACGGTCTGCCTGAAGGCATGGGGATCTTCGACGGTGAAGGAATGGTGATGTTTTGGAACCAGGCCGCGCAGGGTATCACGGGCTACACGAACTTCGAGTTGCTTGGGCATGCGATTCCCGAGGATCTGGCGCCGTTGCTGGCCGCGAGGAGCGCCATGGAGCGGTCGCAACCGCTAGGCGTTCTGGAGGAGAATCATCGGTCGATGACCAGGGCGCGGCACAAGATGGGGCACATGGTTTCCATCCTCGCCCGCGTTCAGGTTTTGAGCAACGAACTCGGCGAGCGCCTGGGAACGGCTCTGCTCTTTCATCCTTTGGAGAGCCTGGACGCTCTGCCGCGGAGTGAGTTGGGCGATGCCGCATTTGCCGAGGATCTGCGAACCGATTTGCTGGAGCAGTTGCAGATCGAGTGCGACGACTTTGCGCGCGGCGGAGCGCCGATTGGCATTCTCAGCGTTCGTGTTGACCAGGCGCGCGAGCTGTGTAAAACGCATGGCGCGCCAGCCTGCCGCGCGATGCTTGAAAAGGTCTATTACGCACTCGCGCATGGTCTGCGGCCGGGCGAGAAGATCGGCTACTGGGCCAACGATGGATTTCTCGTCATCGCGCATGAACGCAGCGAAGAGATGCTGTCCGCGCATGCGCAACGGCTGGTTGGTCTGGCACGCACGGCGGATTTCCGCTGGTGGGGCGATCGCATATCGCTGACGGCAAGCGTCGGCGCGGCACAGGCCGCAAGCGATCCTGTGGAACCGCTGGTTCAGTTGCTTCGCCGCGCCCGCGAGGCCATGGAGAACAGTATCCGGGAGGGCGGCAACCGCGCCACAATCGCTGCGCGCGGCGGAAATCCAGATCACGCGCAGGAGGATTCGCTGTGTTTGCCATTGTAGGGATCTTCCTTGTGTTTGCCGCCATTATCGGTGGATTCCTGATGGAGAAGGGCCACATGGCCGTTCTTCTTCAGCCGGCCGAGTTGATCATCATTGCCGGCGCGGCGGCGGGAACGCTTCTGGTCGCGAACCCGATGCGCATTCTCAAGGCCATCGCCGCGGGTTTGACGGGCACTCTCAAAGGCTCTCCTTACACCAGGGCGCGCTACCTGAGCACGCTCAAGATGATGTACCAGTTTCTCAATAAGGTTCGCAAAGAGGGATTGCTGGCCGTGGAGATGGATGTGGAGAAGCCGGCCGAGAGCGCCATCTTCAAGGGCTATCCGGATTTTCTCCACGACCATCACGCGCTCGATTTTGTCTGCGACACGCTGCGCACGGCCATTACGGGTGGCGTGGAGCCGTTCGACATGGATCAGATGATGGAGCTGGACATGGAGGTCCACCATCATGAGGCTGCGCAGCCGTGCGACTCGCTGACCACGGTTGCCGACTCGCTGCCGGGGCTGGGCATTGTGGCGGCGGTGCTGGGCGTGGTGATTACGATGGGCTCGCTGGGCGGACCTCCGGAAGAGATTGGCAAGCACGTGGCCGCGGCGCTGGTGGGCACCTTTCTTGGCATCCTGCTGTGCTACGGCGTAGTGGGGCCGCTGGCCGCCAACATGCGCAAGCTGGCCGACGAGCACGACGAGTATCTGCATGTGCTGCGCGTGCTGATGCTGGCGTTTCTGAAAGGCTCGGCGCCGATGATTGCCATCGAGCTGGGACGCCGCGCCATTCCGGTGCATGCCCGCCCCAGCTTCGACGAGATGGAAAAGAGCTGCAAGAACAAGGGCGAACAACCGGCGGAAGCCGCGGCGGCGTAAAACAAGCGTCGGGGAACAGGGAACGGAAAAAGGATCATTCATGGCGAAGACGCAGCCCATCATCGTAATCAAGAAGACAGGCGACCATGGCGGCCATCACGGAGGCGCGTGGAAGGTTGCCTACGCCGATTTTGTGACCGCGATGATGGCGTTGTTCATCGTGCTCTGGCTGATGAGCCAGAGCGAGCAGGTCAAGAAGGCCGTGGCGGGCTACTTCAACGACCCGAAGGGGCTTTCGACACTGCTTGGAACCACGATGTCGGGCACGGGCAACGGCACAATCCCTGTCGTCGACCGGAATCAGAAGGCGTTGCAGGATCTCAAGAAGAAGCTGGAGGAAGAGATCAAGGCGCGCAAGGATCTTGAAAAGTTGAGTAAGCAAATTGAGATCACCATCACGCCGGAGGGATTGCGCATCGAGCTGCTCGAAGACAAGAATGGCACCTTCTACCAGAGCGGCAGCGCGCAGCTCAGCCCCAACGGGCAGGAGCTGCTGGCGCTGCTGGCGTCGGAACTGAAGACCCTGCCCAACAAGCTCCTGATCGAGGGCCACACCGACGCGGCACCCTACTCTAAAGATGCCAATTACAGCAACTGGGAGCTCTCCGCCGATCGCGCCAACGCGGCGCGCCGCCTGATGCAGCAGGATGGCGTGCGCGGCGATCAGGTGACGCAGGTGCGCGGGTACGCCGACCAGATGCTGCGGGTGAAGAACAATCCGTACGACCCGTCGAACCGGCGCGTTACGATTCTCGTGAAGAACAACGACAATGCGCCGCTGCCGCCTCTGGCCCACGCGCACGTTGTCGATGGCGGTTCCTCGCCGGTGGCTTCTGCTCCTTCCGCGAAGGCCGCTGCGCCCGCGCCTCCGGCCGCTCCGGCCAAGCCATCGGCGGCGCAGCCGGGCAAAGAGAGCTCTCTGAGTAAGCTCAGTAGACTGTTGCCCGGATCGAAGAAGTGATTTTGGCCCAGAATTAACGCATTTGGATTCCTGTTTTCCGTCGATCCCGATTCCACTCATCGAGCAGTGTCACCCCGAACGGAGTGAGGGATTTGCCCTGAAAATTCGCCGCCCGCCTGACTCTGTCATCCCGAGGAGCGCAGTGACGAGGGATCTGCGGTTGTTCCTGGCCGAATTCTCATGTTCTTCGGGTTCAACAGGGCCATGCGCGACTGTGGTTGTCTTTCGCCCCTTGCGACATCGTCGGATGAAATCGGCCTACTCAACCGAAGGTGTGCGTGAGAAGCAGGCCCGAAAAGCAACCGCGGATTCTTCGTCGCTGCGCTCCTCAGAATGACAGTGCAAAGCGCTTGGTTTGTATAGCGTCCAGCGAATGGAAACGCGTTCGCCCTGGATTTTGGCCTGCGTTGACGTTGTGCGCCGGGAACGCGCTGCGCGATCGATCCTGCGGCAGCGAGACGCGCCACAGCGCGATGGTGTAGTCTGGTTTGCGGATTAGCAAACGTTTACCGGAGGGCGGTTTCCATGACGGTCGTAGCCGGCGTCGATTTCGGCACACTCAGTGTTCGCGTCACTCTTGTCGATAGCAGGAAAGGCCCCATCGGCACGGCATCGGCCGCCTACCCTCTGCACCGCCGCCGCGAAGATCCCAACTACGCCACGCAATCGCATGCGGATCAGATGGCCGCTCTCGCCGCGGCGACAAAGGATGCGCTCAAATCCACGGGGATCGACGGCGCCGATGTTGCCGCTATCGCGCTCGACACCACCGGTTCGAGCGTAGTGCCGGCCGGCGCGGGTCTGGAGCCGCTCGACGAGTACTATCTCTGGTGCGACCATCGCGCCTTTGCCGAAGCCGAGGAGATCACGCAGAAGGCGCACCAGCTCGGCTTTGAAGGCATCGAGTGGTGCGGCGGCGTCTACTCCCACGAGTGGGGTTTCGCGAAGCTGTTGCATTGGCTGCGTCACAACCCTGAGAAACGCGATCGTTTTGTGACTGCGCTCGAACACTGCGACATGGTTGCGGCGACGCTCTCGGGTGTCACCGAGGTGAGCGCGCTCAAACGCAGCGTCTGCGCCATGGGCCACAAGTGGATGTGGAATCCCAAGTGGGGCGGCCTGCCGCCGGAGGAGTTTCTTGCCGCTGTCGACCCGCTGCTGGCCGGTGTGCGTGCCAAACTAGGCGGCGAGTACCTGACCAGCGACCACATCGCCGGACATCTCTCGGCAAAGTGGGCCGCGGAACTCGGCCTGCGCGCGGGAATTCCCATTCCCGTCGGAGCCTTCGACGCGCATTGGGATGCGATTGGCTCGAACATTCGCGAGGGCGACGTGGTGAATGTGGTCGGAACGTCGACGTGCATCATCGCCATTGCGCAAAAGGCGGAACTGATTCCCGGCGTCTGCGGCGTCGTGCCGGGCAGCGTACATCCGCAATACACAGGCATCGAAGCGGGGCTCTCGGCGGTGGGCGACATCTTCGACGCCATTGCGAAACGCGCCAACTCAACGGTGGCTGCGCTCTCCGAAGGTCTCGGCGCATGGAAGGCCGGACAGACCGGACTGCTTCGCCTGAGCTGGGACAACGGCGACCGCACGGTTCTTGTGAACCCCGAGCTGGGTGGCGTGACGCTGGGCTGGAACCTGGTGCACACCGCGCAGGACGAGCTCTTTGCCGCGATTGAAGGCACGGCATTCCACACGCGGATTATTCTCGAACGCATGGCCGAACGCGGCGTGCGCATCGATCGCGTGATCAACGCGGGCGGAATTCCTCAGAAAAACGAGATCCTCAATCGCGTCTACGCGAACGTGCTCAACAAGCCGGTGCTGGTGCCCGCGGGCATTCCCACGAGCCTTGGATCGGGCATCTTCGCGCTGCTCGCCGCGGGAGCGTACAAAACTATCGAAGAGGCGCAGGCCGCGGTTTGCCTGCCTTTCCGCACCGTCGCGCCGGACGCGAAGGCCGCCGCCGTCTACGAGCAGCTTTACCCGCTCTATCGCGACGTCTACTTTGCGCTGGGCAAGCGCAATGCCGCGCCAGCCGCGCTGGGCAAGGTGCTGCCCGAACTGCGGAAGATCGCGGCGCAGGTGCAGCGGGCCAGATAACCGTCCACTCGTTGACACCCCGGAAACAACTGTCTCTGGGCCAGGGTTGTTCTCATCCGCGGACGAGAAACATGAAGCCAGCTACCAGAAGAACCACTTCAATCATTGCAACAAAGACCTTCTCGGGAAGACGATCTACGATTTTCTTGCCAAGGAGTGAGCCCAGAATCATGACCGGACCGAGAGCAAGGCCCGCGAGGCTATCGGACAAGGTAAGCACCGATGCCTGGCGATAGGCAACAAGCTTGGTCAAGTGCATCACCACGGTTGCAAGTGCTTCAGTGCCGATGTAGGCGCCCTTCACCAGGCCGTAGGCCAAGAAAAATGGCGCCATGATCGGTCCGACGCTGCCTAATAGCGCCGAAAGAAAGCTTGCGCCGGCGCCGATTGCAGCGAAGGCCGGCGTGGGGAAGGAATGAACCAGACGAGGCCTCACGCGTCGCCAGAGGACAATCAGCAACAGGAAGGCCCCGAGCAGGCGCGTCAGTTTTGTCAGGGGCGCCGTGGCAAACAGGTACCCACCCAGCAGCGCCATCGGAATGCCTCCCACGGCAAACCATCCGACAACGCGCCAGTTCAATTCGCGCCGATTGAACCAGACTCGACTGCCATTTCCCAGCAGTTGCGCGACGGTAAGGATCGGAACAGCAGCGCGCACACCAAAGATCGCGATCAACGCTGGAAGCAGCACAGCGGCGCCCCCGAAGCCCGTTACGGCTGCCAGCGTGGAAGCGATCAGGGCAATCGCCAGTAAGATCGGCCATCTCAGAATATGCAGCAAAGATCCCTCGGCGAATTGGGTAGAACCTTTGTTGAAGATAGCAAGGCGGCATCGAGTTGCATGGGACAATCGGCGGCAATCGTGAATCCATTGTCTATGATTGATCCGGCCCGACAGGGTTTGGCGATGCCATCAAAGAAGTAACACATCCTGAAATGCGCCGGTAACGAACTTCCTGGAATTGCGCTTTGAAGCGATGGCCCAATTTCGTGTGCGTCATGCAAAGCGACGACGGCGCGCACGCGGAGGAGGCGTTTTATCGCAAAGGGCTAAACCTTGGCGGCCCAATTTTCGTCAGACTGAATAAGGGCACAAGTGGCCGGATTCCGCAAAACCAGGTAGACACCATGCGCGTGAAAGTGCTGGGAGTAGTTTTCGCTGTTTGTTTTCAGGCATGGGGACAGGGCCCGGCACAAAGCCGCTCATCTCTTTCCGAGCCGGCGGCGACGCAAGATATCGGCGCACCCGTCGCCGGCGGCAAGCTGCATGGCACCGTCAAGAGCGGTAACATCCCTTTGCCCGGCGTTACCGTGACCGCGCAAAATACGCTCACCGGCAAGCGCTACGCCACCACCACCGACATTGGCGGCGTGTGGCAGTTGAATATTCCTCAAGACGGCCGCTACATCATTCGCACTCAGTTTGCGGCATTTGCCGGAGAGCCGCAGCAAGCGGTTCTGAGCGCAACGAGCCGCGATCAGCTCGTGAACTTCGAGCTGATTCTCGCCTCGCGCCAGGCCACACTGGAGCGGCAACAGGCACGGCAGGAAACACGCGATAGCCGGCACGCGGGCACAGAGGGCGAGAGCGTGCGGCGAATAACCGGAAACGCCCCGGAAAATATCACGCTGCTCAGCGCCTTGAGCGCCGATATCGACACCGGCGCAGGCACTGAAGGCGAAAGCGGCGCAGCACTGCCCTCGATTGCCGGCAACTCCGACTTCAGCGATGAGTCGGTGGCCGTGAGCGGCCAGGCTGGCCAGGTAAGCGACTTCGCCGGCATGGGGCCTGAGAATCGTCTGACCGCGAACAGGGGACCGGCAGGCGGACCAGGCGGCGAGAGCACAGGCCGGGGCGGTCTCATTGGCGGTTTTGGCGGTGGAGGAGGATTCGGCGGAGCCTTCGGCGGCGGGGGCGGCTTTGGCGGCGGGGGCGGCGGGTTCCGTGGGGCTGGCGGTGGCGGCAGGCGCGGCAACTTCCGCGGTTTCAATCCCGCTGAGCCTCACGGCGCCATCGCGTGGAATGGCACCAACTCCATCATTAACGCGCTGCCCTTCGCTTTGATCGGCCAGCCGCAGCAGCAGCCCTCCAACGGCTCGAACCGCTTCACGCTTGCGTTCATGAGCGCGCCTTACATTCCGCACCTCCTCAAGCCCAGCGGCAAAGACACGATCTTCCTTACGCTCTCCGGCAAGCGGTCGTCGATCCCCGAGGATTTTTACGCCACGGTGCCCACCATTGCAGAGCGGAACGGCGACTTCTCCGGCTCCGGTTTGCAGCCGATTTACAATCCGGTGACAGGAGCGCAGTTCCCGTCCAACAAGATTCCCAGCCTGACCACTTACGTTCCTTACCAGTCAATCTCTCCGCAGGCGGCGGCGCTGCTTGCCTACTTTCCTCAGCCGCTGCCAAATGGTGAAACCGTCAACGGTTACAACTACCACCTGCTCACGACCGCGCAATCGAACACCACCAACGGAGGCGTGCGCTACATGCGCAGTCTCGGCGCGAACGCGGCGCAGCCCGGCGGCCGCGGCGGGTTTGGCAGAGGGCGCCGCGGCGGCATGCAGAACCAGGGCCTGCGGCAGAGCATCAACCTGAACTACAACCAGGCGCACTCGGCCTCCGACCTCGTCAACCTTTTCCCTGAACTCGGCGGTAAAGACGCCTCGAACTCTTACTCGCTCACGGCCGGGTACACCGTCGGCTACCATCGCTTCACCAGCATCTCCAACGTCAACTGGAACCGCAGCGACAGCAACACCCTCAACTTCTTTACCAACACCGCCAATAATCCGGCGGGGGCCGCTGGCATCGCTGTCCCAAACAACGTCGCGCTCAATTACGGTCTGCCCGGCATCTCGCTCAGCAACGGCATTCAAGGCCTGAGCGAAACCCAGCCTTCTTTCTCAATCGCACAAACCATCTCCTTCTCCGAGATGATGAGCTGGATTCACGGCAAGCACTTCATGCGCTTCGGCGGCGACTATCGGCGTGTACATCGCGATTTTCTTGCCGGTTCCAACGCCACCGGAGACTTCACCCTTACCGGGCTGTTCACCGAAGAGGTTGTCGATACTGCAAATGGCCCGCAGCGTGTAGCGGGCACAGGCTCTTCGATCGCGGACTTTCTTCTCGGCCTGCCGCAATCCACCACTCTCAACTCTTCGCTGGCAAAGAGTTACTTGCGCGACAACGTCTATGACGCTTTTGTCATGGACGACTGGCGCGCCACTCCCTCGCTCACGCTCAACTACGGCATGCGCTGGGAGTTTTTTGCGCCTTACACCGAGAAGTATGGCCGCCTGGCCGACGTTGCCAGCGATCCCGGCGACGGCTTCGCCACCGAGACCGAGCAGACCCCAGGCCAGAACGGCCTTCCCGCATCGCTCGTCTTCCCGTGGCACAAGGCCTTTGCGCCTCGAGTGGGGCTGGCCTGGCGCGTGCCGAAAGTCAAGAACACCGTGCTCCGCGCCGGCTTCGGGATGAACTACACGGTAGGCGAGTATGCCACCTTCGCCACGACCATGGCGCATTAGCCGCCCTTCACCAACGAGCAGACGAACCAGGAGGCAGCAGGCAATACGCCATCCGCGGCCTGCGCACAGACCGGCACATGCTTCACGCTGGCAAATGGATTCCCCGCGCCCGCCGCAGTCGGCAACTATGCCTTGAATCCGCATTATGGCCTCCCCTACGTCATGGCGTGGAATCTGGACCTTCAAAGGACTCTGCCGATGGGGATCGTGATGAATCTTGGCTACAACGGCGCGCGATCGAATCATCTCGACGTTGAGCTCGCCCCCCGCGCGCTGCCATCCAGCATCCTGACGGATCCAACAAGCCTGATCTTCAACTACGACGAAGCCGAGGCCTATTACAAGAACAACCAGGCTACGGTGCGCGTGAACAAGCGGCTCGAACACGGCGTTTTTCTCGGCGCGAACTACCAGTACGGCCACGCCATCGACGATGCCAGCTCCGTCAACGGCAGCTCCGGCGCGGTGGTGCAGGATTGGCAGGATCTTGCCGCGCAGGAAGGCCACTCGGTCCTCGATTTTCGCCATCAGGTCAGCGGCAACTATCTCTTCGAGATGCCCTTCGGCCCCGACAAGTACTGGATCACATCCGGCGCGGGCGCGCATATTCTCGAAGGTTTTTCCGTCTCAGGTAACTTCAAGTTCGCCACTGGCGGATGGATCTCGCCGGGATTCGAGCCCACGGCGGAGAGTGTGGAGTGCGGCAATACTACGGGTCTGCGCCCCAATCTCATACCCGGCCAGTCCATCACCGCCGGAGGCGGCCGCCTGCGACAGTGGTTCAACACCGCGGCTTACTCGGGGCCAAGCAATACCGCGGGATACTGCAACTACTTTGGCAACGCTGCGCGCAACTCCATCGAAGGGCCGGGAACCGTGAGCAATAATATGGCGCTTTCCAAAACCATGCAGTTTGGCGAAACACGCAGCATGGAGATTCGCGCCACCATCGATAACGTCTTCAATACCGTGCAGTACTCGGGCGTCAATACCACCTACGGCGCACCAACCTTCGGCGACATCACTTCGGTAGGCCAGATGCGGCAGTTTCTATTCCTGGCCAGATTCAGGTTCTGAGAGGCAGCGGTGCAAGCGGGGCCGGTAATACCGGCGGAATCGGGCAGCGGGAAGCGCATCCAGATTTGCGCGAACATAACTGCAAATACCGCAGAAAGGTTTCATCGCAGGAGGCTTTGTAACACGAACACGACTTTAGTCAGTCCGATAGAGTCAGCAGACTGAGGGGGGGGCCATAGCCCCTGATAAAAGATGACAAGTCCAATTCGACAATTCGCTGCCGTTGCCACGCTTGCTGCGTTCCTGACTCTTGATCTGTCGCCGGTCTCCGCGCAGTCGGCTGGTCAGGTCACCTCCACGCCGCAGGGCGGATTCGTGATCAAGGCCAACGCCGATCTCGTTCTCACCAACGTCGTGGCGCGCGACGCAAAGACGGGTGAGCTGGTCAAAGGTCTCAAACCGAGCGACTTCAAGATTTACGAAAACGGGAAACAGCAGCGGATCGCGACATTCGACTTTGAGAGCGTCGACATGGCCACGCCGCTCAACGAGGCCACCATCAGCGGCCTCGCCGCCGGCCCTTCGGGCAGCAAGGCGGTCGTCGTCGCCAAACCCGAGGAGTTGCGCAACCACCGGCTCATCGTCATGTTCTTCGATCTCACTTCGATGCAGCCGGAGGATCTCGATCGCAGTGTCGATGCGGCGCAGACCTTTCTCAAAACCAAAATGCAGCCCGCCGATCTGGTTGCGCTGGTCTCGTTCGGTGACACGCTGAGCGTAGACCAGGACTTCACCGCCGACAAGGACGCGCTCATTCGCGAAGTGGGCGCGTACAACGGCACCGAAGGCCAGGGCTTCGTCGAGGGCGCCAACGCCAATACCAATCAGGTGGAAGACACCACCGCTTATACGCCCGACGAGAGCGAGTACAACGACCTCAACACCGATCGCGAACTCTTCGCCCTGCGCACCGTCGCGCAGTCGCTGGCCAGGATCAACGAAAAGAAATCGCTGCTCTATTTCTCCGGCGGCATCTCGCGCGACGGCATCGAGAACGAGGCCTCGCTGCGCGCCACCATCAACGCCGCCGTGCGCGCCGATCTTGCCATTTACAGTGTCGACACACGGGGCCTGCAAGCCGTGGGGCCGCTCGGTGACGCCTCTACCGGCAGCCTTCGCGGCCAGGGCGCCTTCAACGGCGGCTCGCTGATGAACAACATGAACCAGAACTTCGCCACCCAGGAGGTGATGGCTACGCTCTCATCCGACACGGGTGGCAAGGCATTCTTCGACTCGAACGACTTTGCGCCCGCCTTCGCCCAGGTGCAGAACGACACTTCGTCTTACTACGCCATTGGCTTCCACTCCTCGAACCCCGCGCGGGACGGCAAATATCGTAAGCTCACGGTCAAAATCGACAGACCGGGCATTAAGCTCGAGTACCGCCCCGGCTATTACGCACCCGCCGACTTCCGGCATTCCGGCAAAGAAGACCGCGCGCAGGAATTGCAGGATCAGCTCGCCAGCGATCTGCCCGCTACCGACATCGCGGTTTACATGGACGCCATGTACTTCCGGCTTAACGCCAGCCGCTATTACATGCCGGTGTCGCTCGTTGTACCCGGCTCGCAGATTCCATTTGTGAAGGGCGGCGACAAGGACAAGGCAACGCTCGACATCATCGGCGCCGTCATCGACAGCGCGAAGCACCCCGTAGGCCGTGTGCGCGACACCGTCAAGCTCAACCTCAACGCATCGCTCAATGCGCGGCAGAAGAATATCCAGTACACAACCAGCTTCAACCTGCCGCCCGGCAAGTACGAGATCAAATTCGTGGTGCGCGAAAACCAAACCGGCCGCATGGGTTCGTTTATCGCCGACGTCACCCTGCCCGACCTCAGGAAAGCTCCGCTCAAGTTAAGCTCCATCCTGCTGGCCTCTCAACGCGAGCCAAGCAAGAAACAGAGTCCGCTGGTGCGCAACGGTCAGGAGTACGTGCCGAATATCAGCCACGTCTTCCGGCAGGATCAGCACCTTTACCTGCTCTACGAGGTCTACGATCCATCGAGAGAAAAGGCAAGCGCCATTGAGCCAGGGAGATCAAAGCCCGGCATCGATCTGCTCAGCAGCCTCGAACTGATTCAGGGATCGACCAAGGTCTACGAAACTCCGAGCGTCGAGGCCAAATCCATCAACGAGCAAGACCGCGGCGCCGCCGGCTTCGAACTCGACGTCCCGCTCAGCGGACTCAAGCCAGGCGCCTACATCTGCCAGTTGAACGTAATCGACGATGTCGCCGGCAGCTTTGCGTTCCCGCGCTTTGCCCTGCTGGTGCGCAAATCTCCCGATGATCCATCCGCCGCAAGCCGATTGACGCCGCTCGCTACCACCGCGGCGGGAGGCGCGAAGTAATCCATTCACGCTCACCAGCAGTAAAGACGACAATGCGAACAGTAACCAGCGCAGACGCGCAGCTTCTGCATCAACAGCGGAAGGCATCTGTTCGGCGGAGATGCGCCAGTCGAGGCGATTTACAGATTGAAGACCGAAGCGCCACTGAGAGAAGGATGCTTCATAGGTGTGAATTCCGATCGTAATTCCGGGCGGAGCGCAACTCCATGGGAAGACATGCTAGACTTTTGAACGGATTTTGGCACTGATTTGGAAATACGGCTATCAAGGGAGAGCCAGCAACGCTGGTTCTCCCTGGCGTGGATACAGGCCACACAACGCTCGTTGCAGCCTTTCCACAACCCGCGCCGAAACGAAGAAATCATCGTGGCAATGGTCAACGCTCTGCCAGCTCGCGCAACCTTTCAAGCTCATGCGAAGATCCCGGCAGAGGCAATCAGGAGACAAGACAAATGAGATGGTTAAAGCAGATATTCTTTTGCGCCACGCTGTTGGCGTGTGCGAGTTTGACGGCTCAGGAGGCGGCGCAGGCGCGTTTACTGCGCTTCCCTGACATCCATGGCGGTAACGTCGCTTTCGTCTACGGCGGCGACATCTGGCTGGTTTCAGCCAAGGGCGGAACGGCCCGCCGCATCACCTCCGATCCCGGGCTGGAGCTTTTTCCCAAGTTCTCTCCGGACGGCAAGTGGATTGCCTTTACCGGCCAGTATGACGGCAACTCCAATGTCTACGTGATGCCGGCCGAAGGAGGACAACCGCGGCAGCTCACCTTCTACCAGGGCGGGGCTCAACCGCTCAGCGACCGCATGGGCGTTCACAACGAGGTAGTGACGTGGACCCCGGACAGCAAACGCATCTTGTTTCTCTCGCGCCGCGACTCTCCGAACGTGTGGACCAAGCGCCTCTATAGCGTGACGCTCGATGGCGGCCAGCCCGTACCGCTTGCGCTCGACCAGGCGGGGCTCACTTCCTTCAATGCAGACGGCACAAAGATCGCGTATAACCGCATCTTCCGCAACTTCCGCACCTGGAAGCGCTACACCGGCGGCATGGCGCAGGACATTTACATCTACGACCTGAAGAACAATGTCCTCGAACAGACGATTCCGCACACCGCTTATACGGATACCTTCCCGATGTGGCACGGCAACACGATCTACTTCACCTCCGACCGTGGCCCGGAGCATCGGCTGAATATCTACTCTTACGACCTCACGAGCAAGCAGATCGAGCAGATCACCCACTTCACCGACTTTGACGTGATGTGGCCGAGCCTGGGCGAGGACTCAATTGTCTTCGAGAACGGCGGCTATCTCTATGTTCTGGACCTGGCGACCCGTCAGGCCACAAAGCTGACGATCCAGGCGCCCGGCGTGCGTGAGTTGGCGATGAAGCACTGGACCAGCGCGGCCAACCTGATTACGGACCTCGACATTGCTCCCGACGGCAAGCGCGCAGTCATGGTGGCCCGCGGCAAAGTCTTTACCGTGCCCGCCAAGGATGGCGCAACCCGCATGTTGACCCGCAAGGAGGGCAGCCGCGAAAAGGAGGTGGCCTGGTCGCCTGACGGCCGCTGGATCGCTTACGTCTCCGATCGCTCCGGCGAAGACGAGATTTACATTACGCCGCAGGATGGCATGGGTAACATCGAACTCGGCAAGGCGCTTTCGCTCAGCGCCCGCGACAAGGAGAAGACGCAGCAGGTCACCTCCGGATTCAAGGGGTTCATGTTCCAGCCCGTCTGGTCGCCGGACAGCAAGAAGCTGGCCTGGGCCGACCAGAATCTCCGCCTCTGGTACGTCGATCTCGCCGACAAGAAGCCGGTCCAGGTCGATCGCGCGCGCTATGGAGAGATCGTCAATTACTCCTGGTCGCCCGACAGCAAGTGGATTGCCTACGACAAGCAGAACACGAGTAACTTCAGCTCGGTCTATCTCTATTCGCTCGAGAAGAAGCAACCGACCGCGGTCACGGGCCAGATGTTCAACAGCGACGATCCGGTCTGGGATCCCGAGGGCAAATACCTCTACTTCCTCTCCGACCGCGATTACAACGAGGTCATTGGCAACTTCGACTTCGAGTTCACCAATCCCAAGACCACGCGGGTTTATCTGCTCACGCTGCGCAACGATCTTGCGTCGCCGTTCCCAGCCCTGAGCGATGAGACCCAAATCAAGCCAGAAACGCCCGCGCCCGCGGCGACCGATCAGGAAAAGGCCAAGGGGGCCGGCAACGAGGCCGCATCCGAGGCTGGCAAGAAGAACGAGGCAGGCCCAGCGGCGGCGAAGGATGTCCTCAAGGACTTCCGCGTCGACCTTGACGGGATTGAGAATCGCGTCGTGGCGCTGCCCATTCCGCCCGCCATCATCTCCGGACTCGCAGCCGCCAAGGACTTTGTCTATTACTCGACACAGCCTGTGCAGGGACTCTCGGGGCCGTTGCCTGGCGAAGCGCCTGCTCTGCATGCCTACGACATGAGCAAGCGCAAGGAAACAACCGTCATCGAGGACATCGGCCGCTGGTGGCTCTCGCACGACGGCACGAAGATCCTTTATGAAGCGAAGAAGGGCCCCGGCCCCGGCACATATGGAATCATCGACGCCAAGCCCGCTGCAGTACAGAAGATTGGCGAAGGCGCGCTGAGTCTTGCCGGACTCAAAAAGGATGTCGATCCGCCGGCCGAGTGGGGGCAGATCTACGACGAGGTCTGGCGGCAGGAGCGCGACTACTTCTTTGAAGCCAGCATGAACGGCGTGAACTGGAAGGCGGTGCATGACAAGTACGCGGCGCTGCTTCCTTACGTCGCCAGCCGCTACGACCTCACCTACATTCTGGGCGAGATGGTTGGCGAGCTTTCCAACTCGCACACCTACGTGAATGGTCCCGAGAACCCTGACCCGAACCGCGTCACCGAGGGATTGCTGGGCGCCGACTACGAACTCGACGCCGCGACCGGCTACTACCGCTTCAAGAAGATCTACCCTGGCGAAAACTGGGATCCGCAGACCCGCTCGCCACTGACCGAGCCGGGCTTGAACGTCAAGGAAGGCGACTATCTGCTGGCCGTTAACGGCCGCCCGCTGAAGGCGCCCGATTCGCCCGACAGGCTGCTGGTCAACACGGCCAACGAAACCACCGCGATCGCGATCAACTCGAAGCCGTCGCTCGACGGGGCCCGCACGATTGACGTCAAGCCCCTCGCCGACGAGTTCCAGTTGCGCATGAACGACATGATCGAGATCAACCGCAGGAAGGTGGATGCGGCCACCAACGGCCGCGTCGGCTATATCTATCTTCCCGATATGGAAGACGCGGGGCTCAATCTTTTTGTCAAGCAGTATTATCCGCAGATTCGCAAGGAGGGCCTGATTATCGACGTTCGCTACAACGGCGGCGGCTTTGTCGACCAGATGATCTTCGAGCGGCTGCGGCGCATTCTTGCCGGCATGGAACTGGCCCGCAACTGGGACAACAGTGCGGGCAACACCATCCCACCGCAGATCTTCCACGGCTACATCGCCGCCATCACGAACCAGTACGCCGCTTCGGATGGCGACATCTTCAGCGAATTCTTCAAGGTCTATAAGCTGGGTCCGCTCATTGGCGAACGCACCTGGGGCGGCGTGCGCGGCATCCGCGGCATGATGCCGCTGATCGACGGCGGCTCGGTCTCGCGTCCCGAGTTCTCGATCTACGGACTCAACAGCCAATGGATCGTCGAGAACCATGGCGTGGAGCCGGACATTGTGGTCGACGACCGGCCCGACGACGTAGTGCGCGGCAAGGATGCGCAACTCGATCGCGCCATTCAGGAAGTCATGAAGCAGATCGAGGCTCATCCCAAGAGCCTGCCGGCAAAACCGGCGGATCTGCCCGCCTATCCCAATCAACCGGGCTTGTAGCCCGCTCAAGCCGCATTTCGGGGGCCCGCGGACTGGCTCCGCGGGTTCCACCCGAAGTGCACGGAGATTTTCGAGGCCTGGCAGGCTTCGCCATCAGACCTGCCACTCAACTTGCGCATCGTCCCCGCCCAGTTTACCGTTGAGTTCACAAGCCAAATCGCCGGGTGACGTGTGTCCTCTTTTTGCCTGCGTTCTCTTTTGTCCTGCCTGCTCGCTGTATCGATTGCGTCTCTACCTTCCGCTGCCGCGCGCGCGCAATCGCTTCCAGAGGCTCCCGTCGCCGCGCCGTCCAACGATTTGTGGAACGCGCCGCCCCTCACAGCCGATCCCAAGGCTCTCTATCAGGCCGCATCCGCCGCGCCTGCTCCCGACGGCACTGATATCACGGAACTCTCGCAGGACGAGCACTTCAGCTTTGACGCCAATGGACGATTGGTGCACGTCGGCCACTCCATCTACAAGGTGCTTACGCAGAAGGGCGCCGAGGAATGGGATTCGCTCTCGGTCGGCTGGCAGCCCTGGCTCGAAGCCCGGCCCACGATCCGCGCCCGCGTGATTGCGTCCGATTTCACGGTTCATACGCTCGATCCCAACACCATCACGGAAGCTCCGGCCCGCGGCGGCGACTACAAGATCTACAGCGACGACAAACTGCTGCGCGCGCCGCTGCCGGCCATCGCGCCCGGCGTCGTGGTGGAAGAAGAGTACACCGTAACGGACACAGAGCCGCTCTTTGCGGCAGGCCGCGTGGGCCGTATCGTTCTCGGCCAGCGGGATATTCCCGTGGCGCATAGCCGCGTGGTTTTCGACTTTCCGGCATCGCTGCCACTGCGCACCAATCTCTTGCTGCTGCCCGGGGTCAAGCCTGTACGCACCGAAAGCGGCGGGCGCGTCACGCTCACCTACGACGCGGGCCCGTTCGATGCGATCGATGCGCATGAGCCGTACCCTCCGCCCGAAGCGGTGCGCTTCCCGATGATTGAGTTCTCCACGAGCGCATCCTGGCAAGCCGTTGCGTCGGCGTACAGCAAGATCGTGGACAGCCGCACGAGCTCAGCGGCGGTGAAAGCTGTTGTGGCCCCGCTCGTTGCCCACAAGAAGACCGCCGCGGAAAAGGAAGCCGCCATCGTAGACTTCCTCGATCGCAATGTCCGCTACACAGGCATCGAATTCGGCGAAGCCGCCATCGTGCCTCACGATCCGGCGGAGACCCTCGCAAAGCGATACGGCGACTGCAAAGATAAGGCGACGCTGCTGGTAGCCATGCTGCGCGATGCGGGGATTCCCGCCTATGTTGCGCTGCTCAACGTTGAGAGCCGCCCGGACGTGCCCGCCGATCTTCCGGGCATGGGAATGTTCGATCACGTGATTGTTTACG
The DNA here is from genome assembly GCA_049977045.1 of Occallatibacter sp. Lineage (GTDB taxonomy): Bacteria > Acidobacteriota > Terriglobia > Terriglobales > Acidobacteriaceae > Telmatobacter. The sequence continues at coordinate 7,709 of JBMFHB010000047.1, read as the reverse complement.
TACCGGGCAAGGCTCCCCGCTCCCACCCCGCGGACAAAGACTCGTCCGCAGGGGCCCCGGGCCTGTGGATCGACGCCACCGATCGCTACGCGCAGCTCGGTCAATTGCCGATGGGCGACCAGGGACGTCAGGCGCTCATCGCCAGCGACGCAACGACCGCGCTCGTCACAATTCCCGTGGCGCCCTCGAGCGCGAACGGCGTGGTGGAGACCCGCGAGTTCACGCTCGCCGACAACGGTCCCGCAAAGGTCGTTGAGATTACCGAGCCCAAAGGCATCTTCGAGTCGAGCTTCCGCGCCTTTTACGCAGACAAGCCTGACAACGACACGCGCGACGAACTGCGCGGCTACATGAAGTCGGAGTACCTCTGCGACGATCTCACCAGCATCGACCGCACCGACCCCACGGATCTATCGAAGCCGTTCCAACTGACCATCGTCTGCGATAAAGCCAAGCGCGGCTACACGGAGCTGGAAAGCGCGCAGGCCGCCATCCGCGTCGACCGGCTCTTCGAATTCCTGCCCGCGGAACTCCAGCAAAAAGACAACTCCGGCCAAAAGAAGAACTCCGGCGACGGAAAGCAGAAGAAGCCGCGCACCGACGACTGGTGGCTACCGGCCGCATTCAGCAATGAGTGGAACTATCGCTTTGTTCCGCCCGCGGGATTCATCCCCAAAGAGTTGCCGAAGGATGCGACCATCTCTCTCGGTCCCGCGCTGTTGACGGAGAATTTCTCCACGGAAAAAGACGGCGTAGTGCGGGCTCACCTGGTCTTCGATACCGTGCAGCGCCGCTACACCGCGGCTGAAGCAACCGCGCTGCGCAACCATGTGGCCGACCTCATCGCCGGCCCCGCGATCCTGATCGACTTTGAGCCAGAGGCCGCGGCGCTGCTGCGCGAGGGCAAGGTCAAGGAGGCGCTGGCCAGCTATCGCGCGCTGATCGCCGCCAACCCGAAGGCAGCGGTCCATCATCTGCAGGTAGCCGATGTACTGCTGCAGGCGAGCATGGGCGAGGCGGCGCGCAGCGAGGCGCGGCTTGCCGTCAATCTCGATCCCAGCTCCGCGCTTGCCGAACGCGTTTTGGCGGATATTCTCAAGCACGATCTCGTAGGCCGCGACCTGCGCGCCGGCAGCGACATGGCCGGAGCGGCGGACGCATATCGCGCCGCGATCAAGCTCGATCCCGACGATCACACGGCCCAGGCCGATCTGGCAATTCTTCTCGAATACGATTCCGTGGGTCGCCGCTACAGCAGTCATGCGCACATGAAGGAGGCGATCGCCGAATACGAAAAGCTGGGCCAGGACAAGCTTGCCGATCTCGGACTCACGAACAATCTGGCCTTTGCGCTCTTCTATGGCGGCGAGTACGCGGAGGCGTACAAGGCCGCACAGACGCTGAATCCCCAGCCCAAGGCGTTGATGGCGGCCGCGATGGCCATGATGCAAGGCAGCAAGGCTGGGCTCGCCGAAGCCAACAAGAGCGCCACGGATAACAACAGCTTCAAGCAAACCGCCCGCATTGCTGGGCAGATGCTGATGAACATGAGGCAATATGCGCAGGCGGCGGATTTTTTGGAGGCTGGCGCCGGCGGCGACAATGCAGCACGCACACTTGCTCTGGCCAACATGCTGCGTGGCGCGCAACATCATGAGGACGTGCAATTCGCAAACACTCCGGCCGACGTCGTCAAACGTTTCTCGCTGGTGCCGTTCGATCCCGACCTCACCAGGGAAAAGCTCGCCGCCTTGCTCAGCCGTAACGGCGTCAAGGTACTGGACGCCATGGATGCGGACGATCTGAAGGATCTGCTCGACAGCGGCAAGAAGATGAACAGTCAGCTCGCCCGCGAAGGCAGCTCACTCGATGTCACGGAAGACATCGTGCTTCACACGCTTGATCCCAGGGGCGACGGCGACGACAAGAACGGCTATCGCGAGAGAGTGCAAACCCTGAACGGCAACACGCTGACGGTCTACGTGGTGAAGGAGGACGGTCAGTACCGGCTGCTCGACTCCGAGGAAAGGCCGGACGCTATCGGTCTGGAGATTCTGGACCGCATCAAGGCCGGGAATTTGCAGGGCGCCAAGGTGCTGCTCGACTGGCTGCGCGAAGATGTGCACATGGCGGGTGGCGACGATCCCCTCGGCGGGCCCGTCTTTCCGCGCTTCTGGACCAGGGGCGAGGCTCCGGATGCTCACAGGATGACACTGGCGGCCGCGGCCATCCTTGTGGGGTCGAAGCCCACTGTGGCCGAGGGTGTTTCCATCCTCGAAAACGGGTTGAAGAGCGCGTCAAGCGATCGCGAGCGCACCAACATCCGGCTTGCGCTCACAGCCGGTTACCTGATCCAGGACAATTTTGCAGGACTGCTCGACGTTTCCTCGGCGCTCCTCAAGGATGAACCGGAATCGCGGACAGCCTTCATCGACAACGTGCTTGCGCTGATGGGCCTGGGCCGCTACGATGCGGCTCTTGCGCTCACCGATGCGCGGCTCAAGCTGCTTGAAAACGACACCGATGCGCTTCAGATGAAGATCCAGGTCGAAGCCAATCGCGGGGACTTTGCCACTGCGCAAGCCTTGTCGCAGAAGCTCTCCGGCATGGGCAAGGAAGACGCCATGATGCTGAACAACGAGGCGTGGTACGCGCTCTTCTCCGGCAAGGTCACCCAGGACGACATCGCCCTGGCCATTCGCGCCACGGAGATGCAAAAGGACACGCCGTCGATTCTGCACACGCTCGCCTGCCTCTACGCCGAAGTTGGAGACACCAAGGACGCGCGCGACGTGCTGCTGCGCGCCATGGACGTCTGGAATCTCGACCAGCCAAACGACGAGGTGTGGTACGTGCTGGGCCGCATTGCCGAGCAATACGGCGAGCGCGACATCGCCATCGCCGATTACAGCAGGCTCAAGAAGCCGAAAGAAGTTCTCTCTCTTCCCACTTCAACGTGGCAACTGGCGCAGAGAAGGTTGAAGGCGATGGGAGCAGACCAGCAGCCGGCCGCAAAATAGGACTGCGCGTTTTAGAAGAATGGGCGGCAGGCACGCAGTCCGCAACGACTGTCGCCGCCGATCACGAATCTGTTTTTCAGGAGCACTGATTCATGCGTTATTTTTCATGCCTCGTTCAGACGGGCCTGGCTCTTTGCCTGTCCGCCTTCGCACTGCCCGCAGTTCACGCGCAAAAGCCCATCCAGATCGTCGCCGACCTTACCGATGCGCCGCGCAGGCTGTTTCACGCCGACGTCGACCTGCCCGTCGTGCCCGGACCTGTCACGCTCATCACGCCCCAGTGGATTCCCGGCGAGCACATGCCTGGCGGCCCCGTGGCGGAGATCGTTGGAGTCAGGTTCACGGCCAACGGACAGACGCTGGCGTGGCGGCGCGACGATGTGAATCTTTACGAGTTCCATCTCGCGATTCCCAAAGACGTGACCACTCTGCATGCGCATCTGGACACGATTGTCACGGCGCGCGTTTCGCAAAAGCTCGCGGTTTTGGAGTGGGAGAAGCTGCTGCTCTATCCGGCGAACACTCCAGTGCGTGACATCCCCATTCAGCCTTCGTTGAAAGTTCCCGCCGGCTGGGGCGTGGGTACGGCGCTTACGCCGGTCAGTTCTGGCTCCTGGCCGGTTCCCGCGGCGGGGGCCGTGACCACGTTTGCCGTCACCAACGTGGAGCAGCTTCAGGATTCGCCTGTCATTACCGGCGAGCACTTCCACGAGTTTCCACTGGCGCCGGAGATTTCGCCCAGGCACTACATCGATGTGGTTTCCGATCAGCCCGAGGATGCGAACCTGCGCCCTTCGGTGCTGGCATCCATGAGCAACCTAGTGCGCGAGGCCAGCGCGCTCTATGGCTCGCATCACTATCGCGTCTACCATTTCCTGCTCACGCTTTCCGACGTTGCCGGCGGCGAGGGGCTGGAGCACGGCCAGTCCTCGGACAACGGTGTGGGCGAGAAAGGCTTTGCCGACAACGCACACGAACTGCGCGAGGCCGCGCTGCTATCGCATGAGTTCACGCACTCGTGGAACGGGAAGTATCGCCGTCCCGTGGGACTGTATCAGCCGGACTTCGCCACTCCGCAGCAAGGTGCGCTGCTTTGGGTTTATGAAGGTATGACAGAATACCTCGGCGATGTGCTGGCCGCGCGCGCGGGCTTTGAAACCGCGGCGCAGTATCGCGACAGGCTGGCCGAAACGGCTGCAAACCTCGACTACACACCCGGCCGCGATTGGCGCTCCACCGAAGACACGGCAGTCGCCGCCAGTGTTCTGCGCGGCTATTCCCCATGGTTCAACTGGAGACGCGGGCAGGATTACTACGAGGAAGGCGAACTGCTGTGGCTCGACGCCGATACGCTCATCCGCAAGCTGACGCAGAACAAGAAATCGCTCGACGACTTCGAGAAGATCTTTCTGGGTAAAGGCGGCAACACGGGCCCGCTTATCGTGACCTATGACTTCAACGAACTGGTGCAGGATCTGAACGCCGTGGTTCCCTACGATTGGGCAACGTTCCTTCATGACCGCATCGACAGGATCAATCCTCACGCCGACCTGGCCGGCATCGAGCAGGGCGGCTACAAACTGGTTTACCGGGACAAGCCGAGCGCAACGGAGCGTACACTGGCTGCGATTCCTGGCCGGTATTCTGCAGGCCCGAACTGCTGGTACTCGATCGGCTTGCGTTTGGGCCACGACGGTGCCATCTCCGATGTGCGCTGGAATGGACCGGCCGACAAGGCGCGTCTGGCTCCCGGCGAAAAAATCATCGCCATCGATGGACAAATCTACTCGGCGGATCGGCTCCAGGCGGCGATTCGCGCGGCCAAGGGCAGTACCGATCCGATTCACCTCATCGTGCAGGCCGATTCTTTCGTCTCTATGGCCGAAATCGACTACCACGATGGCGAGCGATTCCCGGTGCTCGAACGCGTGGAGGGCACGCCGGATTATCTCAACGACATTACCCGGCCGCTGACCACTCCGGAGAAGGCGCCGACGGAGGAGAAGAATGCAAGCAAATAGAAAGTGCGGGCGGGCATCCGGCCCGCCTCTCCAGTCTTGCTTCCCGGCGGAGAGGACTGCGTTAATCTGGTGACGCAGGAGATTTGCAGCCAGATGTTTCCTTCGCAACGCTTTGCTTTGGCCATGCTTGCCGCCGCGCTTTTCGTCGCGCCCTTCGCCTGCGCCCAGCAATCCGCATCACAGTCTGCCGGCGAGGACTTCGTCCGGGCGCACTACACAAAGTACGAATTCCGCATCCCGATGCACGATGGCGTGCGGCTGTTCACTGCGGTTTACGTGCCCAAGCCTTCGGCATTTCCCGCCGATCCAGGCCCGTATCCCTTTCTGATGAATCGCACGCCCTACAGCGTCGCTCCTTACGGCGAAGATCGCTACCCCGCGCATCTGGGGCCCTCCCAGGAATTCGAGAGATCTGGCTACATCTTCGTCTATCAGGATGTGCGCGGACGCTGGATGAGCGAAGGAGCGTTTGTCGAGATGCATCCGGCAATCGAGCAGAAGAAATCTCCAAAAGATGTGGACGAATCTTCCGATACTTACGACACCATTCAGTACCTGCTCAAACATGTGCCCAACAACAACGGGAAGGTTGGCATCTGGGGCATCTCTTATCCGGGCTTCTACACTTCTGCCTCGATCATCAACTCGCATCCAGCGATCGCCGCGGCCAGCCCGCAGGCGCCGATGACAAACCTTTTTCTCGGCGATGACTCCTACCACGGTGGAGCTTTTATGCTCTCGGCCGGCTACGGCTTCTATGCACCGTTCTTCCACTTGCAGAAGAACCCGACCTCCACGCCCGCCAGCGATTCCTTCCGTTTTGGCACGACCGACAGCTACCGGTTCTACCTCGACGACGGCAACATTGCGAACCTCGACAAGCTCATGAAGAGTCCGACAGCATTGTGGGACGACCAGTACCGGCACGACACCTACGACCACTACTGGCAGATACGCGATCTCTCGCCGCACATGAAGAACGTTAAGTGTGCGGTGCTCGTAGTTGGTGGCTGGTTCGACGCCGAAGACCTCGAAGGCCCATACCGCACCTTTTACGCCATGCGCAAATTCAATCCCCGTACGCCGATCACGTTGGTCGAAGGCCCCTGGGTGCACGGCGGATGGGCACACGGCACCGGTGACCACCTCGGCGATGTTCGATTCAACGCAAATACAGCCGAGTACTTCCGCACGCAGATTCAGTTTCCTTTTTTTGAGCACTATCTGAAGGGCAAAGGCACGACGTTGCCCACGGCCATTGTCTTTGAAACCGGAACCGACGTCTGGCGCCATTACAATGAGTGGCCCCCAAAAGCCGCAACAGCGAAGACGCTCTACTTTCACGCCGGCGGCAAGCTCAGCTTCGATCCACCCATAGAAGCGAAGAGCGTGGATGAGTACCTGAGCGACCCCAATCATCCCGTGCCGTTTGTCGGTTACATCACCGACACAGTGCCGCAGCGTTACATGGTCGACGATCAGCGATTCGCCAGTACGCGACCCGACGTTGTCACCTACGAAACCGATCCGCTCGCCGAAGACATGACCATCGCCGGCCCCATCGCAGCGCACCTCAAAGTGGCCAGCTCAGCCACGGACTCCGATTTCGACGTGAAGCTCATCGATGTCTATCCCGACGATTACCCCGATCCCGATCCTTCTCGCGATGGTAACAAGCACATCCAGAGCGAGCCGCCCGTGCACATGGGTGGCTACGAGCAGTTACTGCGCGGCGAGCCATTCCGCGCCAAGTTCCGCTCAAGCTGGGAGAAACCTGAGCCGCTTACGCCCGGCAGGATAACCGCCATCAACTTCACCATGCCCGATCTTTACCACACCTTTCGCCGCGGACATCGCATCATGGTACAGGTCGAGAGCTCCTGGTTCCCGCTCACCGACCGCAACCCGCAAACCTTCACCGATATTCCCTACGCCAGGCCCGGGGACTTTCAAAAAGCTACGGAACAGATCTTCCATCAGAAGGATGCGGCCTCTGGCGTCGAGGTTCTGGTGTTGCCGCAGCCATGAATGGAAGCAGCGCATGCCGGTTCGGTTTTTACATCGCGAGGCAACCGGATCAGCGCGGATGAACCTCCGAATCGATGTGCCCGCCGCCAAAGACGCGAGCCCGCGGTCGAGTCGATGCTTAAGCGTGATTCGACGTACAATCGAAGAGGAGCGGATCATTGCGGAGAGGTGGCCGAGTGGTTGATGGCTCCGGTCTTGAAAACCGGCATACTCGAAAGGGTATCGGGGGTTCGAATCCCTCCCTCTCCGCCATTAAGTTGTTTTATAGCATCCTATATAGTCCAATTCAATCCCACAATCAATTGAAAACAAAAGATTTCTTGCACTACACCTTCCAACGGGGTACTATGAAAGCCACATTCCGGTGGGGGTACATTTGGGGGTATGTTGACTTTTCCCCTGGGGGTATTTCCCCAATCGGACGATTGGAGGGCTTCCAGTGGCGCTCACTGACACCGAAATCCGCAAAGCAAAGGCCAAGACTTCCGCCTATCGCATGAGCGATGGCGGAGGGCTTTACATTTGGATCACTCCCGCAGGCGGCAAGCTCTGGCGCTGGAAGTATCGCTTTGAAGGTCACGAAAAGTTGATGACCTTCGGAAGCTACCCCGATGTACCCCTTTCGCTGGCCCGAGAGCGC
>JBMFHB010000046.1:0-28176 GCA_049977045.1 Occallatibacter sp. | reverse complement strand
GATCCCGCCTCCTACCCGATCGGCGCTGCACATGACGAACGGTCCGGCGGGCGTTGGACCGGGCGGGGCAGGACCGCAGAAGCCGGCGACAGCCATGCCAGCGCCCATTGCGCTGGCGGCCACGTGGGATCCCGGATTGGCGCGTACCTACGGCAAGCTGGAGGCCGAGGAGGCACGTTCGCAGGGGAGCCAGTTGTTTGATTCGCTAGACCACCTTCAAAGACTCCCCGCGCTCCATCCTTTCGATGGCTTCTGGGGCGAAAGGATGGGACTGCTCGCAGCCCGAGTGTGCTGTTCGTCGCGCATCAACCACCGGCTGGATCGGCCTTGCCATCGGGTAAGTGTTGATCCAGCCCGTCCCTTTTTAGTTAATGGCTTTCGTGGCCCTGCGCAAAGGATCGCGTGACGTGGGAGGCCAACAAGCGGTAAGCTCTGTCATAGACATACCCTGGGGAGCCCGAAATTCATGACGATACCGAGGCATGTCAAAGAAGCAGATCTGGCGGTAAGCAGTGTGCCGGGAATGAACACTGCCAAGAGCCATGACCATTCAGCCGATAAGGACGATGGGGTGAAGACAGCTCGCGTAAAAGTTCACTGGATGCCGATTTTTTTGAGGGGCAAGGTTTGCATGGTTGAATTTCTCCCGAAAGGGTTAGGGCGCCAAGGGCAGAGACGATGAACAAGATCATCCTCGCGGATTCGCAAGCAATCTTCCGCGCCGGAACTGCGAAGGTTCTGGCTATGGACGAGGACATGCGCATTATTGCGCAATGCACCGACCTGGAACGTATGTTCCACGCCATCACCACGTTTCCCGGGGCGATCGTGGTGTTTGCATCCTCGCTACAGCCGGACTTTGCGCGCCTCGCGATGCTGCTTGAGACGACCGGCAGCCGCGGTGTCGTGGTGATTGAAAACAACGAAAACCCAACCAGCTTCCTGCGCCAGGGATTTCGCGGCGTGGTGTTTCGCAACGTAACCGGAACGGCGCTGGTCGAGTGCGTGCGCCGCGTCGCGGCCGGCGATACCTGGCTGCCAACGCAGACGGCGCAGCCGGAGTCGCCCGAAGAAGATATGGTGGGTACGCGCGTCCGCGATCGCCTTACGCCCAAAGAGATGCGCATTGTGGCTCTCATTGTGCAGGGCTGCAAGAATCGCGAGATCGCTCTGCGGCTGAAAACAACCGAGCAGGTGATCAAGAATTATCTGCGTTCGATTTACGATAAGACCGGCGTGGGCGACCGGCTGGAACTGGCCTTGTTCACCATTCATCACCGGGTGTTGGCGCGGGCCGCGGCCGAGGCCGGCCACAAGATGGAAGCCGAGGCGCGCAATGCTTCGGGCATGACAGCCTGACGGCGCTGATTGCGGCGTGATCCACCAGCATCATGACCATACCGCGCATGGAGTGTGTCAGGTTACGTGCATCAGGCTGAACGCGAGGATCGTCAGAACAATCAGGCTCACCACTGCGTAGAAACGATCGCGTTCCAGCAGAAATCCCACAATCGCAACGGCCACGCGCGCCACCGGCGTTAAAACCAGAAGCAGCAATCCCAGTTGAATGATCCCCGCGCTCTCCCCGTGCGCCGCCGACCGCACAATGCCCGCCAGCGTGCGGGTATCCGGGCCGCCCGGGGCAAATACGTGATCGTGGATTTGGGCGGCGTGATTCCCGGCAAGATATAGAATGCCCCCGGCAAGAACCGTGACGGCAGACAGCAGAACCCCGGCTCGCAAGAGTTGACCGATGATGTCTTCAAGACGGCGATCGTTCATCGGTTACACCCTCCCGCCGATACCGCTAATGATCATTTCAATCGCCAGGGCCAGAATGACAAAGCCAAAGATGGTGCGGAGCGTCTTTACGTGCATGTGCACAAGCAGTTTGGCGCCGACCAGCGCGCCGGTGGCAACACCGAGCATCACCGGCATGGCCACATGCGGGTTGATGTATCCGTTGTGAAAATAGAGGCCCGCGCTAGCTGCGGCGGTCACGCCGATCATGAAATTGCTCGTGGTGGTGGAGACCTTGAAGGGAATGCGCATGATGCGGTCCATGGCGATCACCTTCACCGCGCCAGAGCCGATGCCAAGCAGCCCCGAGAGCGCGCCCGCGCCAAACATCAGGCTAAAGCCGCCGGGTACGTTGCGCACGCCGTAGGTCTGGGGCGTGCCCGCGACGGGGTAGCTGCCCCCCATGCGTAACCGCCGGGCCAACGCGTCCGATTCAACGCGCTCCTCGTCCTTCGGCGCGCCTTTGAACGACAGGTAAGCGGCCTGCAGCAGAACCAGCCCAAAGACGATGGCCAGCGCATGCGTGCTGACGCGGCTGGTCAGGTACGCACCCAGAATAGCTCCCATCGTCGTGGCGATCTCCAGAAACATGCCAATGCGGATGTTCGAGTATCCCTCGCGCACGTATGCGGCGGCCGCGCCGGAGGAGGTGGCGATAACCGAGACCAGCGATGCGCCGATGGCGTATTTCATATCCACGCCCAGCGCCAGTGTCAGCGCAGGCACCACAACCACCCCGCCGCCAAGCCCGGTAAGCGCGCCGAGCAGACCGGCCAGCAGAGAGATCGTCAGTACCACAACTGTGAATGTCAGAGCTGTCATGAAGTCAATCGAAATCCTAAGAAATGGGATGAGAAATTAAGGCGATCGATTCGGCGAGTTCATAGGTTGCAAAAGTATGGGGATTACGGAATAGATCATCAAAAAATTCCGCAGGAGTGTCATTTGATCACGTTGGAGCCATGCCGGGAAGCAGACAGGCTCGATTTGAGTCCGGCGTGAAAAGGCGCGACTTCTACCGCGCCTTTTCAATACTTGATTATAGATTGTCTCGCAGGACTGCGGGACGGAGCCTACAGCTTTTCCGCTACGCTCTTGGCCTGCGTAAACAGATACAGATAGTCCGGTCCACCCGCCTTCGAGTCGGTGCCGCTCATGTTGAAGCCGCCGAAGGGATGCGCGCCCACCATCGCTCCCGTGCATTTGCGGTTGAAGTAAAGGTTGCCCACGTGGAAGTCGCGGCGCGCGCGGTCGAGGTGATCGCGATTCGTCGAGTAAAGCGCGCCGGTGAGGCCGTACTCCGTGTTGTTGGCCACGCGCAGTCCCTCCTCGAAGTTCGCCACCTTGATGAGCGCCAGCACGGGACCGAAGATCTCTTCCTGCGCGATGACGGCGTTCGGCGCAACATCGGCGAAGATCGTCGGCTCCAGATAAAATCCTCCCGCCTCGTTGGCGGGGGCGTTGCCGCCGGCGACGAGCCTGCCTTCTTTCTTGCCGGTCTCGATGTAGCCCAGCATGGAATCGAGCGCAGCTTGGTTGATGACCGGGCCGACATTGGAATTGGCTGCCGGGTCGCCCACGGTCAGCTTGGCCACACGCTCACGGAGGCGCTCGACGAAGACGTCGTAGATGGGCTCTTCAAGGATGACGCGGGAGCAGGCCGAGCACTTCTGGCCGCTGAAGCCGAAGGCCGATGCGACCACGCCCTCGACGGCGGCGTCGAGATCGGCGTCCTCCGCGACGAGGATCGAGTCCTTGCCGCCCATCTCCAGGATGGTGCGCTTGATCCATATCTGCCCAGGCTGAGCCTGCGCGGCGCGCAGATGGATTTCGAGACCCACGGGACGCGAGCCGGTGAAGGCGATGAAGCGCGTCTTGGGATGCTCCACGATGGCGTTGCCGAAGGTTGCACCGGAGCCAGGGCAGAAATTGACCACGCCGTCAGGCATGCCGGCTTCCTCGAGGACTTCAACGAAGCGCGCGGCGATGGTGGGCGCGTCGCTCGACGGTTTGAGAACCACCGTGTTGCCAGCGACGATGGAGGCAGACGTCATGCCGGCCATGATAGCCAGAGGAAAGTTCCAGGGTGGAATCACCGCGCCCACGCCGAGCGGAATGTACAGGAGTTCGTCGCGCTCGCCGGGATACTGAATCGGCGGGACAGCCGCGGCCAGGCGCAGCGCTTCGCGCGCGTAAAACTCGAGAAAGTCGATGGTTTCGCCAACATCGGCGTCGGCCTCCGCCCAGTTCTTGCCCACCTCATAGGTGAGCCATGCCATGAACTCGAACCTGCGCCTGCGAAGAATCTCCGCAGCGCCCAGAAGCAGCGAGGCGCGCTCCTCGACCGTGGTCTTTCTCCACGACTCGAAGGCTTGAAGCGCGGCTGACATCGCGGTTTCCACCTGCGCCGCGCCGGCCTTCTGATGGATGCCCACTACTTGCGCCGGACGCGCCGGATTGATGGAGCGAATCCGCTCGGGGGTCTTGAGGCGCTTGCCGCCAACGATGAGCGAGTACTCGCTGCCTAGGTGCGCCGCCACGTGATCGAGGGCATGACGCATGGCGCGCACATTTTCAGGATCGTTGAAGTCGACAAACGGATCGTTCGAAAAAACGCCCTTGGGCGTATGCAGCTTGATAGCGGAAGAAATACTGGAAATTGTCATAACGACACCTTCTTTTGGCAATTTAAGCCAAACCATTTTACGACAATTCATCGGCGGAACTCGACCGGAGATCCCATTGCCGCCTCGAAACCGCCAGCGGCTGAACCGCTGTGATGAAGACAAATTCCGATGTGCTGTCTTCCCCGAGGGTGAAGCTCCCGCGAAGGGCGGGTGTTGGAGGCTGCGCCGGGTAATCTGTGCGCGAAAGCCCGCCTGCGAGCAAAGTTCTGGACAAAGAACCTTATCGAGCGGGACGGCAGTTATGCCACTCCGTCCATGCGCTGAAGGCCGCTTCAGTTCCTGTTCGCACTGCGCTTGCGAAACACGATCTTGAGTTCGCGGCGCCAGTGCTCGGCAAGAGCCAGCAGCTCCCAATCGATCTCGGGCGAAAGATAGCGCAGGACCGTTTCGTTGGCCGGGTGAATGCGCAAGGCGGGCGCGGCGAGGATAAGACGCGGCGGAAGCGCGGAGATCTCCTGACCGGGGAAGTAGGCGCTGCGCGTGAAGGCGGACACCGTAGCGGCAGCGCCTGCCGCCGGCGGGCGGTCGGCGTTCAGGGCGCGCACGCGCATCCAGTAGTCGAGAGCCTGCAACGGCAGATGCAGATCCTCATTCGCCTTCAGCTCGAGAACCACCAGACGCGCGTTGTGGTCGAGCGCGAGCAGATCCAACATGCCCCGGTCGCCCGTCGATAGCGCGGGCACCTGACTGTAGATGAAATCGCTGCGCAGGCTGGGGAGCAGCTCAGGCATTGCCGTACGCAGGCGGGATTCGAGCCATCGCTCGGGCGCCATGCGGAACAGCGGATCCGTGTGCGCGCCATCCGGATGGCGGCTGGCAAACAGGCTGCGCAGAAGCTCGCGGCAGGAGGCTTCGTTTTCCGCGGTGAGCGGGGTCTCGCCCGGCCCGGCGCCGAAGTTGACCTCGTCCTCGCGCGCGAAGGAGTGGGCCGAAGCTCCGTGGCGCACGCGTGCGAATTGCAGGCCATGCAGCAGCAGGCCGGCTTCGGTTGCCGAGTAGGCGCGGATTTCAACGCGTTCGCGCGTGGCAGCAGGAACCAGTGCGAGCATCCGGTCGATACCGGATTTGCAGCGATCGAGAGCGGCGGCAGGCGAAAAGGCGTGGACCAGATAGGCATCGTAGTTGCCGGTGTCGCGAAAGTCGACCGCGGTGAGCTCTTCACTCCGCTCGTCGAGCGTGTATAGCTCGAAGTTCGCGGCCGCGTGGTTGAGCCAGGCCATGCGCTCGGCCGTGACGCGCCACGCGCCCTTCCACCCCAGCGACGAAGACCTGTCGCCGGGGATACCGGCGCCCGCCGGTACAACCACCTTGAGGCCGCCAAAATGACGCCGCGCGTCTGCGTGCTGGCGGCAGTAGTCGAGCCAGAGAATGCCGAGGGTGAGAACGCCGTCGATCATGGCGGCGGATTCGGCCGATCCCACGCCGATGACGGCCTCGGCCGAGGTTCCTTTGAGCAGGCGGCCGCGGACGTAAGCGGGACCAAAGCTGTGCTCCAGATCCATGGCCGCGCGCAGGCCGTCGACCTTCGATCCGATGAAATGCCGGGTGAGCACGCGATCGAGGAGCCGCTGGTAGTTGCGCCGGGCCGTATCCCGCGTGGTGGGTGTGCGGCGGTCGCTTGTGGGGGTGATCTCGAGAAACTGCGGCCGGGCAGCGCCCATCTTGCGCGTGGCCAGACGCAGCGATTGCGCGCGCTGCTTCACATCGACGACGGTGCGGATGAGGTTGCGCTCGCCGCTCCAGATCTGGAGCAGGCAACGGCCGTGCGACTCTTCGACAGAGCAGCGCGCGGTGCGCATGTCAAAGAGCACGCGGCCGTCTTCAAGCACTGCCGCGGCGGGATGTGCCGCAAGGTACGACTCAATCGCCTCCGCGAGCTGCGCGGGCGGGGCGGCTGGCGCGGTGGATTCCTGCCGATCTCTGGAGGCGCCGGCGTGCATGGCGTTTCTTTACCACCCCATGCGCTGGCGCAGGCCGGTGATGTGCGCAGTGTGGTGGCGTGCATGCCACTCGTAGAGCGCGAGCACCGCGGCGAGTTCTTGCCGTCCCATCGCCGGATGGTTGAAGCCGCGCCGAAAATCCTCCTCTGACATGGAGCGCAGCAGCGCCACCCAGCGCGCATGAAGCGCATCGATGAAGACCAGCGAACCGTCGATGGGCAGACGCGAGTCGGGCAGACGCGCCCAGGCAGCCTCGTCGTATGTCTTGATGGCGGGCCAATCCTCGGTGAGCGCGAGCTTGAAGCGGAGGAAAGCGTTGGCGTGGCTGTCGGCCAGGTGATGCACTACCTGGCGCACGGTCCAGCCGCCGTCGCGGTAGGGTGTGTCGAGCTGCGCCTCGCTGAGTCCATTGACCGCAGCGCGAAGGCGCTCGGAAAACATGCGCAGGGTTTCGATCTGCGTGGCGCGAATCTCTGGCGAGGTTGCGGCGGGAGGCTGAAAACGCCCCACGGGATAGCGAAGATTGTCCTGATCCGTCATGGCAAGAACCTTAGCATGATTGGATGCTTGAGCCAAACGCGATCGGGAAGGAAAACGCCGCGGCCGAAGCCGGAGCTGAATGCGGCAATCCGCACCAAACGCCGCGCTTACACGTGGTGATGATGGTGTTTGTGCATTTTGGGGTGGTGCTGTTTCGGGTGATGCACTTTGGGATGGTGTTGCTGTCCCGGGTGGTGCTGATAGTGGTAATGGTGATGATGATGAAACCACGATGCAAAGGCGGGCGTTGCAAACACCATCGAAAGCAGCGCCATTGCAAGCAGTTTCCTCATGGAAGGAATGCTAGCACGCGGAGCTTTCCGGGCAGAAGCGAATCGGGGCGGAACGTATCCAGATGGACAACGCGCTGGCAGGGTGATTTTGACGCCGCGTGCAGAACGCGGTGTTGCGGGCACTGGCCAGGCCAGCGAACGCCGATCCCGCATCATCCGGCGTACACTGGGACTACGATGATGCAACCCGAAACTCCCCCTGTTCCCAGCCATCGGCGCTACTTCTTTCAGAAATTTGGAATCACGGAAAGGTTGCTGGAGCGATGCCTGGGCGAGGCATTGAGCGCGGGCGGCGACTACGCGGATCTTTATTTCGAATCGGTTGCGGCCACGGTCCTGGGCGTCGACGAGCAGATTGTCAAGTCGGCGAGCCAGGGCACGAGCGCCGGTTGCGGCATCCGCGTGCTGAGCGGCGAACGCACGGGCTACGCCTACACCGACAACCTGAGCCCGGAGCGGCTGCTGCACGCTGCGCGCACCGCCGCGCTGATCGCCTCAGGGCCGGCGAAGCAGCCGGTCGCGGGATTCGTAGAGACGCGAACGGCAAATCTCTACCCGGTTCCACCCGGCGGATACGATCTCGATCTTGCGGCGCGTCTCGATCTGATCCTGCGCGCCGACCGCGCCGCGCGAGCCTGCGACAACCGCGTGGCGCAGGTGCGCGCGAGCTACAGCGAGGAGCTGCGGCGGATACTGATCGCCGCATCGGACGGGGCCTTTGCCAGCGATACGCAGCCGCTTTGCCGCCTGAATGTCTTTGTCATTGCAAAGGATGGCGCGGTCACAACGAAAGGCTCGGCGGGCGGCGGTGGCCGCGCGGGTCTCGATCAATTCACTGGGCGCAAAAGTCCCGAGCACCTGGCTCACGAGGCTGTGCGCGGCGCCATTCTGCAGCTTGGCGCGGTGGCGGCGCCGGCCGGCGAAATGGAAGTCGTGCTGGGCCCGGGCTGGCCGGGAATTTTGCTGCATGAAGCCGTCGGGCACGGTCTCGAAGCCGACTTCAATCGCAAAGGCACATCGGCCTTCACAGGGCTGATCGGCCGGCGGGTGGCAAGCCCGAAGGTGACGGTTGTCGATAACGGAACCATCGCCGGACGGCGCGGATCGCTCAACGTCGACGATGAGGGATCGGCCACGCAGGAGACGGTGCTGATCGAAGGCGGCGTGCTGAAGGGCTATCTGTCCGACAAGCTCTCGTCCCGTCTGATGGGCCTGCCGAACACGGGATCGGGACGCCGCGAGAGCTACCAGTCGATCCCCATGCCGCGCATGACGAACACTTACATGCTGGCCGGGGACGATGCGCCCGAAGACATTCTGCGCAGCGTCAGGCGCGGCCTCTACGCAGTCAACTTCGGCGGCGGGCAGGTGGACATTACCAACGGCAAGTTCGTCTTTTCGGCGAGCGAGGCCTACCTGATCGAGGACGGCAAAGTGACGGCGCCGGTGCGCGACGCAACTCTGATCGGCAACGGCCCCGAGGCGCTCAAGTACGTGTCGATGGTGGGTAACGACCTGCAGCTCGACGAAGGCATCGGCACCTGCGGCAAGGACGGCCAGAGCGTGCCCGTGGGCGTGGGGATGCCTACGATCAAACTTGACCGGATGACGGTGGGCGGAACGGGACGGTAGAACGGGATGCGAAAAACAACCGCACATTCCTCGATTTCGCGGGCCGCTCCTGCGCCCTGTCCGCAAGTTGAAGAATGACGGCGGAATAAAAAAGGCGCGCGGCGTGATGAGCGCGAGCGCCCCACCTTACGTATGCCGGTTGTACTCCGTTGGACCGGCCATGATCATGCCGCTTTTCTGGCGGCCGTGGATGTACCAGCAGCACCAGCCCGTTTCGCGCGCCTCGCCGCTCGGAGCGGAGAGATCTTTGTAGGCGACATTTCCGTAGAGGAAGACCTTCTCCTCCCAGTCTTCAACGCGTTGCACCTGCTCGGGGTTCGCGCATACCGACTTCACTTCGTCGCGGCTGAACGATTTCAGGCTCGCGGACTCACCCGGCAGCAGAAGAATAGGCTCGACAAGAGCGCGGTTGTCCCCCTTGAAGATTGGCGTAGCCGGCAGATCGGCTTCATCATGCACGACGGCGAGGCCATCTGCCAGAGCAACAATGCGCGCCGGTGTGCGGCCGCGGTTGGTGGCCACAACCGAAAAGCTGTTGACAACGCCGGGCGTCGCCTCGGCTGTCACGAGAATCCAGGGGCGCTCGGCGCGAGCCTGATTTTCGGCCAGGGTGAGCGCCGCTTTGGCGGCGTCGGCGGCGGCCTGAGCCGTGACCTCGGCGTAGAGGGTCTGGCGCTCGATCTTGCGCAGAGTGGCGATGGCGAGCCAAACACCGACGTACGCAATCAGGACGAGGAGCACAACTGTCAGCCACTTGATGCGGTCCTGCAGCGACCATGGCGCCGGCGCCGGCGCGGGCGTGGCAATGGTGATGTGAGGCTGCTGGAAATCGCATGGGCCGCTGGCGCAATTCGAGTTGGAAGACGCGCCGGAGGCAGGCGAAGCTGCGTTATTCAAGGGTAAAGACCCGGTGGGTACGGTTGCGGCGGATTTCGTCTGCCTTTCGGGCGCGGGCATGTTCGCCTGCGCCGCGCACAAGACCGCAATGAGCCCCAAAAAGAGCGCAACGGCAAAGAACCGATGCTTGGTCAACATGGCGACACTCTAGCACAGTCGAGGCGGGGGCTGCGCGCATGGCGCCGCTTCGACTGCCTATACCCCCACGGGAAACGGCTTGGGGCTGGACTCCTCGGGATTGGCGCCGGTGCGCCAGCGC
The DNA here is from genome assembly GCA_049977045.1 of Occallatibacter sp. GTDB lineage: Bacteria > Acidobacteriota > Terriglobia > Terriglobales > Acidobacteriaceae > Telmatobacter. The sequence continues at coordinate 18,128 of JBMFHB010000046.1, read as the reverse complement.
TCGAATCGGCCCTGCAGCAAGCTCATCAGCCCCGTGTACCAGTAGCCGATCACAAACAAGATCAGGAACGGCGCGGTGAAGTAGTTCTGGTTCGAGAAGGTGTAAAGGATCGCCAGGAAGAAGTAGAAACCGAGCAGCAGCTCGATCCACGGCGCCAGCTTCAAACGCTTGCGGTACTTGGCGGCCTGGGATTTTTCGCCCTTCTGCGCCACGCGGTACTTGGGCGTGCGCACAAAGGCGCTCTTGATGCCGAACAATGCTTCCATCACGGCTTTGGTGTTGGTTACGGTGAGGCCAATGCCAACCGCCATGATCAGCGGCAGGTAGTAAATGCTCTTCTTCCAGTTGTTAGGGAACAGCTCGCGCTCGCTCATTACGTAAAAGACCGCGATCGAGAAGGTGGAAGCTGTGAACAGCGGCACGTCGATGAGGAGCATCTGGAACCAGCCCTGGTAGAAGCGGCAGATCATGGCGGGCATAATGAAAGCCGTCATGATGATCATCAGCGGATAGCTGAGGTTGGCTGTGAGGTGATAGACGCTCTCGAGCTTGATGCGCCAGGGCTCGTTGGAACGGAAGACTTGAGGCAGGATCTTGATGCTGGTCTGGATGAGTCCCTTGGCCCAGCGCGCCTGCTGGGTCTTGAAGGCGGTCATCTCGATGGGCAGCTCCGAAGGGCACTCGATTTCGGGCAGATATTTGAAGCGCCAGCCGGCCATCTGTGAGCGGTAGCTCAGGTCGGTGTCTTCGGTGAGCGTATCGTGCTGCCAGCCGCCGCCATCGGTAATAGCCTGCCTGCGCCACATGCCGGCTGTGCCGTTGAAGTTGAAGAACTTGCCGGTGCGAACGCGCGCGCCGTGCTCGATCACGAAATGCCCGTCGAGCAGGATGGCCTCGATCTGGGTCAACATGCTGTAGTCGCGGTTCAGGTGTGCCCAGCGGGTCTGCACCATCCCTACTTCGGGCTCAGCGAAGTGGTGGATCACCTTCATCAACCAGTCGTGCGGCGGCACAAAGTCGGCATCGAAAATGGCCACGAACTCGCCCTTGGCAACTTTGAGTCCGGCGTCGAGGGCCCCAGCCTTGAAGCCGTGCCGGTTCGTGCGATGAATGTAGGCGATGGGGTAGCCCAGCGCGGCATAGCGTTCGACAATCGACGCGGCCACCTGCTGGGTTTCGTCGGTGGAGTCGTCAAGCACCTGGATTTCCAGCTTCTCCCGCGGGTACTCCATGGCGCAAACGGCCTCGATGAGCCGGTCGATGACAAACTGCTCGTTAAAGATGGGCAACTGCACGGTGACGCGCGGCAGTTCATCGAAGTGGCGCGGCGGATTTGGGTCGTAGTTCTTCTTGAATTTGTAGTACTGGTAGCACAGGGTGTAGCGATGAACGCCATAGAACGAAAGCAGAATCATCACCGCAAAGTACGGCGCCAGCATCGAGACGTCGAACCAGTTCCAGTGATAGAGCCCTTTGAAGGTCTGGTCGGCGTACTGCTCCTTCAGATAGTGCATCAGGCCGCTCTGCGGCGCAAAAGTGAGGAATGCGGCGATCAGGGTATGAGCCTCCGGCAGGGAGATACGGTTTATTGTACGCGAAGCGGAATCAGCGGCGCGGCGAAGAGGATGACTTCAACAGGGCAATCGCATGAAGATGGATTCCGAACCCGCAAAGGGATCGTCCCGGGCCCCCCTCTACGGTCTCTGTAAAGAACTTCTTTCTTTTCAATCACCTGGCAGGAGCAAACCAAGACAAGTTCCTTGATTTCAATGACCTGCGTCCAGAATCTTGATGGCAAAGGAGTTACGCGGACCGCGACCCACGCCGGAAGCGCGAAGGCCGAGGCGCATGCACCCGGCACTTGTGATTCCACCTGGAAGCATGGTAGCGGATTGGGAGAAATTCTCTGCAAAGGAGTGAAATCGCTTCCTCACCGGTCCCCAAGTGCAAGGGACCGGTGGCACCCTCAGTTTGATGTGGGAGAGTATCGGGACCGAGGCCACCCGCCTGGAGATTTTGAAAACAATCTGAGAGACTAGGAGACCAAAGGATTCAGATGACGTATCGGAAGCTGTTCATAACCGCTGCGGTTTTTACCGCCCTCGCCGCGCAAGCTCAGAACTCGCTCCAGACCGCGGCAGCGCCCATCGACCCGCCGCACAGAGAATGGCGCGCAGCCTGGGTGACGCACCCGGCCGCGCCGCTGCGCGAGCCGCTGGTTCTGCATTTCAGGCGTTCGCTGGAACTCGACGCCGTTCCAGCCGCCTATCCGGTGCGCGTGAGCGCCGATAACCGCTTCATCCTGTTTGTCAACGGTCAGCGCGTTGGCGACGGGCCGGCGCGTGGCGATCTGGAGCACTGGCGTTATGAGTGGTACGATCTGTCGCCCTACCTGCGCGCAGGCCGAAACCTGATCACGGCGACAGTATGGAATTGGGGAATCTTTGCCCCCATTGCCCAGATGAGCGACCGCACAGCCTTTCTGCTGGAAAGCGAGGCGGTGGGATCGGCTTCCATCAGCACGCCCAGGGGTTGGGAAGTGGAGGTCGAGCCTGGCCATTTCCCGCTTGATCGCAGCACCGTCACCTTCCGCGCTTATATGGCCGCAGGCCCCGGCGAGGAGATCGACGCGGCGAAGTACGACTGGGATTGGAACTCGCCCAAAGACACGCGCGGAAGCTGGGTTCCGGTAGCCTCCCCGATGCGCGACAGTATTTACAGCGGCGTCACCCGCGCGCGCTCGGCGGATGAATCCGGCGACAACAACTGGGGACTGGTTCCAGATACTTTGCCGCACATGGAGTACGCGCCCGAAAGCGCCGGCGCCATTGCGCGGCTGGACGCGAGCGCCGCCGAGCAGCCAGGCCTTCGCGGCTTTCCCGATGCGCCGGCCACCGTGCCCGCCAACACCCACATTCACATCCTGCTCGACCGCGGGGCGCTCACGACGGCCTATCCCATCCTGACCGTCTCGTCGGGCAAGGGGGCGCGGATCTGGCTCACTTACTCCGAGGCGCTCTACGACAAAGACCTGCACAAGGGAGATCGCAACGCAGTTGGCGACCGGAAGGCGCTGGGGCTGCGCGATCTCTTTCTCCCTGACGGCGGCGCGCATCGCGTCTTCGAGCCGTTGTGGTGGCGGACATGGAGGTATCTCGATCTCGAGATCGAAACCGGCGCCCAGCCGCTCACGCTCGATTCGCTTACGGCCGCTTTCACCGCCTATCCCTTCCTCGATAGGGCAACCTTCGAGTCCAACGATCCCGATCTGGCCAAGATATGGGAGATCAGTTGGCGGACAGCGCGCCTGGACGCGCACGAGACTTACATGGATACACCCTACTACGAGCAGCTTCAGTATGTGGGCGACACGCGCATTCAGGCCCTGATCTCCTATGCGGTGACAGGCGACGACCGGCTGGCGCGGCAGGCAATCGAGGCCTTCGATCACTCGCGTTTGCCTGAGGGGATTACTTTGAGCCGGTATCCCAGCTCTCTGGCGCAGAAGATTCCCACCTTCTCACTGCTCTGGATCGGCATGGTGCACGACTATTGGATGTACCGCCCCAATCCCGCGCTGGCGCGCAAGTCGCTGGTGGGAACCCGCGCGGTGCTGGGTTGGTTCGCCAACTACCAACAGCCGGATGGATTGCTGAAAGAGCTTCCCTGGTGGAGTTTCATCGACTGGGTGCCTTCTGGTCAGATTCCGACATACGATGCGAATGGAGAATCGTGCGTCACAACCTTGCAATACCTGGGCGCGCTCGATGATGCGGCCGATCTGGAAAGAGCCTTAGGCGATCCGATGCTGGAGCAGCGCGATTTGACGCGCGCGGCGCACGTGCGGTCAGGGCTCTACCGCCAATGCTGGAGCCCTGCAAAGGGACTGTTGGCAGACACGCCGTCCCGCACCGGCTTCAGCCAGCAGGCAAACATCCTCGGCGTGCTGTATGACGTGATTCCCAAAGACCGGCAGCGCGAGGTGTTGCGCCGCATGATCCCAATCGAGCCGGGAACGACCCCTGGCGGAATCCTGAGCGCGTCGTATTACTTTCGCTTCTATCTGGCGCGGGCGCTTGACCACGCCGGAATGGCAGACGATTATCTGAGTTCGATCGAGCCGTGGCGCCAATTGCTGGCGCTTCACTTCAGCACATGGCCCGAGGTTCCCGGAGATACGCGCTCCGATTCTCATGCATGGAGCGCGCACCCCGTCTACGACTTGCTGACCCTGGTGGCGGGAATTGAACCCGCGAGTCCCGGCTTTGCCACCGTGCGAATCGCGCCGCATCTCGGCGCACTGCCCGGACTCAAGGCCACTTATCCGCATCCGGATGGAATCATCGCCGTCGAGTATCTGCGCACAAACGCCGGACTTGACGCCAGGGTGACACTGCCGGGTAAGTTGACCGGAACCTTCGCCTTCAACGGCAGAACATGGCCTCTCGCGCCGGGCGTTAACCACATCAAAGCGCGATAAACAGTTGGAAGAGGAATCGCTCCATGCGCATGATTCCGCGCCACAGTTGCAGATCGAAGAGCAGTGGCGCGGTCACCCTGAGCGATTAGTTCACTTCAAGATGGTCCTTGTCGGGCAAATTGGGGAACGGTACATGCGGCTCGGCCTGGTACCAGTAGGCAACCGAGGAGATGTCGTCCATCAGCGGCAGGTACCGGCCTCCACTCTGCCATCCAAGATCCTGAATCGTGACGCGCAGATCGCGATCAAAGCGGATCGGGTCTGTGATGTGCCAGCGATAAAGCCCAAATCTTTCCTGCGACTGATAAAGACCATCGGGCTGAATCACCTGCGCCAATCCCGAGTAGGGTGAAGTAAAGACCTCGTACCGATGCGTCACGGGGTTCTCGAAATCGTAGGAGCCGTTAAAGTAATCTTCTGTCCCCGTGCCGTTAATGGTGGGGAATTGCCTGTCGCCGTCGAGATAGAACTTAATTTCTCCCTCGCCCCACCAGCCATTGTTGTGAACGCCCCAGGCAAGATAGGTTCCCACGTATTGTCCTTTACCGCGAACGCCGTCCAGGATGGTGTAGACGCTCTTGTACGGCAGCGGATTGACTCTCCGGAACTGCGCGTGAAAATATGCCGCATCCGCTGGCACAGGCGTCTTGGTGTAATCAATCTGGTAGTAAATAACAATTGGCTTGCTGTCCAGATTCTCCAGGGTTAGTTTCGCGTTTTTGCGGAACGGCATCGGCCAATAGGAGTTAAAGGCGCTGCCGGGGTTGACGCAGACCGCCAGTGAAGAGATGGGCGCGTATTTGCCCCACCCCATGGCGAAGAAATCGCCCACGGGAACCTCGACGGATGGGTCGGTCTCGCCGTCCCAGAACATGCGCAGGATTGTGAGGCGCCAGTTACCGGTCGGCGTCATCCAGATATGCTCAATCTCACCGGGGCCATCGATCGCGGCAAGGGTAAATGTCTGCCCAGGTTGGATCCTGATGGATGGACTTACCTTCCAGCCCTGGCCCAGTTCGCGCGCTGCCTGTGCCCCCGTGCCTTCGGTGGCCATGCCGCCTTTGCCTTTTTCTCCTGTCGGATTTTCAGGGCTGATCGAATAGCTCCGCGCATTCGACAGGCGATAGAGATTGGCGAGGTTGTTATTGAGTCCATCGTAGGAACTGTTCTGTGCCCTTCCCGCGATCGGAAAGGCGAGCAACGTTCCAAGAAGAAGATACCTGCGAAAATTCATCGCGCCCTCTGTGAACACTTTACCGCAACGATGGCAGCGGCCTGAGTTGCCTGTGCAGACCCAACGATCGGCGATGCCGTCGGCTGGCGAACTGGTCCGCCCCCGCAGTCTGTCAGAAGGGCTGTCGAAGCAGCGCGGGCCGGGACTCCGCGGTCTGCAGAATCAATTCTCCAAAGAGCGTATTGGCCCAGGCAAACCATGGTCGAGTGAATGTGCGGGGATTGTTGTCGTCGAACGACTCATGCATGAAGTCCGTGCCGGCAGTCGTATCGCGCAGCCAGCGCAGACAGTCCGTGATTTCCCTGTCGTCGTTTGAAGTAAGCGCTCGCAGAATGATGGCGAGCGGCCATATCTGGTTCATGCCGGTATGCGGGCTGCCCACCCCTTGTGCCGCTGTACCTGCAAAGTAGTATGGGTTGGAACTGCTGAGTGCAAATTGCCGCGTGTGCTGATAGAGCGGATCGCGCGCGTCGCAAAGCCCTAGATACGGCAGGCTGAGCAGGTTGGGAGCGTTGGCGTCGTCCATCATCAGCACGTTCCCGTAGCCGTCGGCTTCATACGCCCAGATAGTTCCGAGGGCGGGATGCCGGCAGGTTCCGTACTGCGCCAGAGCCTGACGCACGGTTGCGCTCAATTGAGAGGATTCGGCGGCCAGCTTTGCATCGTTCAGCACATGCGTGGCAATCTCCGCGAGCTGGCTCAGCGACCGCACGGCAAACAGGTTTGCCGGAATCAAAAACGGATAGATGCAGGCGTCGTCGGAGGGCCGGAACATGGAGAAGATCAATCCCACCGGCCGCGCGGGATTGCCGTAACCATCGAGAGGCGGGTTCTCGCTGGAGATCTCGGACATGCGTGCAAAGGAGTACGGCCCATGACCGTGCAGGCGCTGCTGCTGGCGGAAGGTGGCAACGATCTTCCACGCTGCCGCCTGCCACTCGCGATCGAAGGGCGCCGTATTTCCGGTGCTGCGCCAGTAGCCATAGGCCAGCCGCAGCATATAGCAGAGCGAATCCACCTCCCACTTGCGCTCGGCTACACCGGGCAGCATCTCGGTCTTGTCGTGAACAGCCCAGCTCAGCGGCGGGTCGGTTGGGTTGCGCGTAAATGCGTTGGCGTAGGGATCGATCAGCACCATCCGCGCCTGACGCCGTACGACGCCTTCAAGCAGCATCGAGAGCTGCGCATCCTGACGGGCAAAGCGCAGATAAGGCCAGACCTGCGCCGACGAATCGCGCAGCCACATGGCATCGATATCGCCCGTGACGACAAAGGTATCGGGATGGCCGGCAAACGTGCCGGGAGTCACCGTGGTGTCGAGCGTGTTGGGGAAGCAGCGTTCGAACATTGCTGCCAATTGCGGATCGGCGATACGCTGCCGGATGGACAAGATCTCACTTTCAATTGCGCGGCTGCGGAACTTGCGATCGGCGGGAGCAGGCCGCCCGCCGGTAAGCGCCTTGGCGTAGGTGGCAAGGTTAGCTGGCAAAACGGCAGCCGCCGCTGCAGTCAGGAATGTCTTAAGTACGGAACGGCGCGTGGTCAGAACCAAGAATTACCTCGTTACAGAATTCGAAAAATCGGTCAAGTGAATCTTGGGGAACGGGGCATTTTCCATTGCAGATAGATCGTCAGAAATCGTTGCTGGACGATAGAAAGCGGAGTGCAAGGTGCGGCCTCATGACAGCGTTGTCGAGCAGCATAACGCACTTCGCCTGCTCCTGACAATTTTCGTTCTCCTTTCTGTCCGAGTTTCCGGCTTCGAAGCTCGATGATTTCAACCCGCTGCTGGAACGATTGGGCGGGGCCGGCTCAACTCGCCTCCAGGCTCCGGCCGTACCCGCTTGTATTCATTGCATCGCAGCTTCTCAACTCCGGTCCGTTACGGCGCACGATGCTTGAGGGGCTCCGATCGGTGTTACTGCGATTTCTGCTCCAGATCCGCGGTAACAAAGCGAACGAGAGATTCAAGCAGTGCGGCGCGCGGATAGGTTGTCTTATCGATTTCCGCGCGAATCGTTGCATCCTTCGATTTGTCGAACGGCAGCGCAACGGCAAAGTGATCGGCGTGCGCCGCGCCGAGAAATTTCGCGCCCGGCACAATGGCATCGCCGCGCAGGATCTGGCCGTCTTCGACCGATCCGTAACTCTGCAGAATGCGCCATGTCTCAAGGAGCGCCTTTGAAGTATTTGCCTGATCAGAGCTCGCAATCAGCGAATAGGTCGGCGCCACGGGATTGGGGTACGCATCGAGAAACGCTTTGCGGGTTGCACGCTGCAAACTCTTGTACCCGGATGACAGATCGCCCTGACAGCTCTTGATGGGCGCCGTCTTCATGTACTTGTCGGCGACCGAGGGCAGCAGATCGGCCACCGGCGATCCGCCGGAAGCGCCAGCCACCGTGATGAACGCCGCTACCTGGTCTTTGACGCCGGGATCTTCGGCCAGCGCTACCTGTGCGTCGGGCCCTCCCTTGCTATAGCCCACCAGAATAAATTTCCTGCCATCGTTCGCCTTGTGATCGCGCAGGTACTGGGCAATCACCTTGGCATTCGACTCGCAGGAGTCATTGGGGATGGTCATGACCGCAACGTCCAGTCCCTTTTTCTTCAGCGCCGTCACTCCTTCCTGGAAAGCTGTCGTATCGGGCAGGCAGGAACTCATGAATCCGGGCACAATGAGCACCCGATACTTGGTGGATAGAGGCCCCAACTTCAAGTCATCTTTTCCGGGAGCATCGATGTACTGCGAACAGGGGCCCCAGCTTCCCGTGTCGGGATTCTCCTGCTTCAGCACCGAGCAGAAAGTATCGCCAAACGCCTGTGAAACGTCTCCCGCGCCAGCCGCCAGATAGACCAGTAATGTGCGGCCATCGGATGTGTACCCGGAACCCGTTGCTGTCTTGGCTGTGAGCACCGGATTGGCAGGTGTCATGTAATCCGTCCTCACGACCATTCCGGTCTGCAGCAGGCTCTCGCGAATGTAGTCGCGTTCGTGGTCGCTGTCCGGATCGATTTTGTGCGTGATGCCGTTGTTACGATCGTCGCGGGCAAACCCGATGTCGTGCATCCCGGCGCCCGCCCAAACCGTCCGGCCATCGAGAGTCTCAGGAACCTTCCAGAGCCGGAGATGATGCCTCGACGCCACCACGCGCAGCGGATCGGCCTGCGCGTACCCAAAGTCCTGAGGACGCCCGTACAGGTACAGCACGCTCATCGGCATCGCAACATAAGCTTCTTTCGACAAGCTGTCGAGCAAGCCGGTCAGGATCGCATCCTTGTCGGTCTTGTCAACCACAACCCAGCCGGCAGCCTTGAACGCCGCCTGCACCTGATCCTGCGATCCGATCAGGACGAAGTTCACCCGATCGCCAGGATTGCCCTGCGCGTCGACGACACGGCGCGGGATCGAGTCCAGCAGGCTCTGTGGGAACGTAGGCACGTTTACCGGCGCCTGCGCCCGCGCCACCTTCGCAGCCGTCAGTTGAACAACCACATGAAAGGAGCCTGTCGCCTGGTCGAATGACGACTCGTTAATTGAGAGAAAGAGCCGCCCGGCAATTGGCGCCGTGTAATTCAGAAGCTCGCCAACGAGAAAGGGCCTTGCCGCATCGCTGGAGCCAATTCTACCCACCAGCGCGCCCCGGCCGGCATTGTTCACGGCAAGCGCGCGTAAAACGTCGGTGAAGGCGCGCGGCAATCCCGCAGGACCGTTTGCCTGGCGCGCATTGGAGTACTGCAGTTGCCCGGTCGCTGTAATGTGCAGGGAATCACCAGCGTTCACATTGATGCCGGTGTCCAGCCATCCGCTTCCCGGAGTCATGTCGAACTGTTTGCTCTGCGGCGAGAGCGGAAGCGCAAGAGCAAGCAAGAAACTGAACAAGCCTGTTCGCATCATGGCCGCCTCCTTGCGATTGCAACCGAATTGTGTCTCTGCTTCCGCGGATGTCTCAGAATATTACCACCCGGACACGAACTCCGGGGAAATGTCAACATAAACCGATTTTCCACGGCAAATCCTGGTTGACAGGGCGATCGGGAGCCAATTAGAGTGAGGGCCACTGCGGTGACAGGATTCGCCCCGCGAAGAAATCGCGGCGGCGCGGGAGAGAGCGACGATGTTTGCAATGCGAATGGCGGCAGGAGTCTTGATTGGGCTGGGCGCGGCGAGCGTGCTGTTGGCGCAGGATGTCCACCCCATCGACAAAAACCCGTCGATGGGGACCCTGGATGCCGGAAAGCCTGCGTATCTGAACCCTAATCTGCCGGCCGAGCAGCGCGCTGCCGACCTGGTGCAGCGCATGACGCTCACGGAGAAGGCGAGTCAACTGGTGAACCAGGCGCGGGCGATTCCGCGGCTGGGCGTGCCGGCCTACGACTGGTGGAGCGAGGCATTGCACGGCGTGGCCGTCGATGGAACCACGGAGTTTCCCGAGCCGATCGGCCTGGCGGCGACCTTCGACACAAAGAGTATTCATGAGATGGCGGTCGGCATCAGCACCGAGGCGCGCGTGGTTCATGCGCAGACAGCGGCCCAAAACGCGGGCGGCAGCAATATCTTTCATGGACTCGATTTCTGGGCTCCGAATGTCAACATCTTCCGCGATCCGCGCTGGGGGCGGGGTCAGGAGACGTATGGCGAAGATCCCTTCCTGACCGGGCGCATGGCGGTTGCCTTTGTCACCGGAATGCAGGGCGACGATCCGCATTACTACCGGGTGATTTCGACGCCAAAGCACTTCGCTGTGCACTCCGGGCCGGAGCCGACACGCCACTTCGCCGATGTGGATGTGAGCCGGCACGACGAGATGGACACGTATCTGCCTGCGTTTCGCGCCGCCGTCACCGAGGCCAAGGCCGATAGCGTGATGTGCGCCTACAACGCCATCCGCGGTCAGCCGGCCTGCGCCAACCAATTCCTGCTGGAGGACCAGTTGCGCGGCAAGTGGGGCTTCAAGGGTTATGTGGTTTCCGATTGCGGCGCCGTGCGCGACATCTACAGCGGGCACCACTACAAGCCCACGCAGGCGCAGGCTTCAGCCATCAGCCTTCAGCGCGGCATGGACAACGAGTGCATCGATTTCCGCGCCAAGGTGACGGACGACCACGACTACCGGCCCTACCTCGACGCGGTGCAGCAAGGCTATCTCAAGGAGAGCGACATCGATCGCGCGCTGGTACGGCTGTTTACGGCGCGCATGAAGCTGGGGCTTTTCGACCCGCCGCAGATGGTCCCGTATACAAACATTCCCGCGAGCGAGTTGAACAGTGCGGCGCATCGCGCCCTGGCGCTCCAACTGGCCAGCGAGTCGATGGTGCTGCTGAAGAACGACGGCACGCTCCCGCTCAAGACCAGCGGCTTGAAGATTGCCGTGGTGGGTCCGCTCGCCGATCAGACACGCGTGCTGCTGGGCAACTACAACGGCATTCCCACCCACACCGTTTCTATTCTGGAGGGGCTGCGCAAGGAGTTTGCCGCCGGCAGCATTACGTATGTTCCGGGTACGGACTTCCTGGCGGCCCCGAAGCCCGCGCCGCGGCCCAACGGATGGACGCAGGCCGATCTGACGCCCGATCCGAAGGCTGTGGAGGCGGCCCGGCAGGCTGACGTGGTGATTGCCGTAGTCGGTATTACGAGTCATCTGGAAGGCGAGGAGATGCGTGGCGAAGAGGAGCCGGGCTTCAAAGGCGGCGATCGAACGAGCCTCGATCTGCCGGAGCCGGAGGAGAGACTGATCGAGGCCGTCGCCGCCACAGGCAAGCCGCTGGTGGTGGTGCTGACCAACGGCAGCGCGCTCGCCGTGAACTGGGCCAGCGCACATGCCAATGCCATCCTCGATGCCTGGTACCCTGGCGAGGAGGGTGGAACCGCGGTGGCGCAGACACTCTCCGGCAAGAACAACCCTGCCGGACGCCTGCCGGTCACGTTCTACAAGAGCGTGGATCAGTTGCCGCACTTCGAGGACTACTCGATGAAGGGCCGCACCTACCGGTACTTCACCGGAAAGCCGCTCTATCCCTTCGGCTATGGTCTCAGCTACACGAAGTTCTCCTATAGCAAGTTGACGGCGCCGTCGAACGCGGTCGAGGCGGGCCAGCCTGTCGTGGTGGAAGCGACCGTGACCAACACCGGCACACGCGCTGGCGACGAGGTGGCGCAGCTCTATCTGAATTTTCCGGCAGTTCCCGGTGCGCCGCTGCGCGCGCTGCGTGGATTCGAGCGTGTGCACCTGGAGCCAGGCGCATCGCAAAACGTGCGGTTTGCATTGAGTCCGCGTGATTTGAGCATGGTGACCGAAGCAGGCGAGCCAATCGTTGCCGAAGGCGCTTACACGGTCGCGGTCGGCGGTGGACAGCCCGACACTGGAGCGCCCACCGTTGCAGGAAGCTTCAAGATCCATGGCACGCTAAAACTTCCGGAGTAAACGGCTTCAAAAAGATCACGATAGGGCGCTTTCTCCAGGGAAGCGCCCCAGAGCAATCGCATGAACGAAAATGATTGCCTGATCGCGCTTTGAAAGGGCACGACTTCAGTCGTGCCCTTTCAAAACCGTTGCCGAAGCTGATTCATTCCGTTCATGCGATTGCACTGGGAAGCGCCCGGACTTTCAAAATTCGTGTCAAGTCCTTTGCGAACATCCGTATCAAAGACGAGCCAGACGCCTCCTGAGTTATAGTAAGTATATTAAAATCAATATGATTGATGAGCCTTCCCGCCCACTGCCAAGCTCCTGACCACCACGGAAATGGAGGCCGTATTCCACATCCCGCCGGAAGCCGGGTTTAAACTTGTCTGTAACCCGGTTTTCATTCCCTCGTAACCGGGTAAACAGCCGTGAATGACTTCGGCTGTTGAGGTTTTATGGACGCCATTTTCTCCGGCACGTCTTTCACCGCACAAAATCCATCCCTATTTCATTTGAAAGTTCAGACCGCTGTTGAGTTTCCATCGAGGAGGCCCAAGCGGAACCGGAATTCCTCCGGCCGCCTTGGTGATTTCTGATGGCCGATCTCGCGACGGCAGTTCATGTTGTTCCCGGGCATTCCTCCATGCTCGATCGGAGGTTTACCAGGCGCCCCAGCCGTGTCGGTGTGTGGATCTTTCTGCTGGCTCTCATCGCCGGCCTCGGATACATCGCCGTTCACCTCGCACACGACCTTGGCAATGTGACCATAAACGGCGTCTGGCCGTATCTGCTGCTGGGCGTGGCGCTCACCATTGCGCTGGGATTTGAGTTCGTCAACGGTTTCCACGACACCGCCAACGCGGTGGCCACGGTCATCTACACCAATTCGATGTCACCCCAAATGGCGGTGGTGTGGTCGGGGCTGTGCAACCTGGCGGGAGTATTGTTGTCGTCGGGCGCCGTGGCTTTTGCCATCATCGCGCTCCTGCCCGTGAATCTGATTCTCAAGGTGAGTTCCGGCACCGGCTTCGCCATGGTCTTCGCCCTGCTGATTGCGGCGATCCTTTGGAATCTGGGCACCTGGTGGTTCGGATTGCCGGCATCCAGCTCGCACACCATGGTGGGCTCCATCATCGGCGTGGGACTGGCCAGCCAATTGATGAGCCCGCACGCAGGCGCCTCGGGCCTCAATTGGGGCCAGGTGCTCAAGGTTCTTGAGGCTCTGCTGTTTTCCCCGCTGCTGGGATTCTTCATGGCCGCCATCCTGCTTCTTCTGTCCAAGTGGCTCCTGCGTTTCCCGAAGCTCTACGAGGCTCCAAAGGGCAGCGAGCCGCCGCCATGGCCGATTCGCCTGCTGATGATCGGAACCTGCACTGGAGTCAGCTACTTTCACGGGTCGAACGACGGGCAAAAAGGCATGGGGCTCATCATGCTGATCCTGATCGGCACGGTGCCCACGGCCTACGCCATCAATCACAATGCGACCGTGGCCGAGGTGCAGAGCTTCATCGCTGCGTCGGTACAAACAGAGCGGATTCTGGAGCGGCACGTGCCGCCCGGCACACCCGATCCCAACCCACGGGCCGAAGTCACCAATTACATCCAAAACAAACAACTGCAGCCGGGAACTCTTCTGGCCATGAGTCAACTGGTGGGCGAGCTGACCCGCGAGATCTCCGGGTACAAGACGCTCAAGTCGATTCCAGCCCAGGAGCAGACCAGCATCCGTAACGACATGTACCTGACGGGACGGGCGCTGCAATTGATGGACCGGGCCCACGATCCGGCCTTCACCGCGGAAGAGCGCGCGGGCCTGAAGAGCTACGAGAACAGGCTGGACAAGACGACGAAGTACATTCCCGATTGGGTGAAGGTGGCAGTAGCCCTGGCTTTGGGACTGGGCACCATGGTGGGCTGGAAGAGAATCGTTGTGACCGTGGGAGAACGGATCGGCAAGGAAGAGATGACCTACGCCCAGGGCGCCGCGGCGGGACTGGTCACCATGGTGACGATCTTTGCGGCCGACGCCTGGAGCCTTCCGGTTTCGACCACCCACATTCTGAGCTCCGGCGTGGCGGGCACCATGTCCGCCAACGGCAGCGGATTGCGGCTCTCCACCGTGCGCAACATTGCGGCGGGATGGATCTTCACCCTGCCGGCCGCGGCGCTGCTCTCGGGCCTGCTCTATCTGCTTTTCCACGCGATCTTCTGAGAATCGTGGGCGCTGGATAGATGGCATGGCCGCCACGCAACATCGTGGAATACAGGCTCGACTTCAGTCATGCCCTTTCAAAGCGCGATCAGACAATCATTTTCGTTCATGCGATTGCCCCGATCTCATCTTCCCATACCTTATCCCATACTCAATACTGGTATACGATATGGCAAGGGAGTATGGAATGCCGGTAGCACGAAAAATTACCGTGGAAGTCCCCGCAGAGCTTCTGAGCAAGGCACAAAAGGCAAGTGGCGCCGGGATCACTCAAACCATCCGTACTGGGCTTGAGCTGGTTGCGGCAGGCAGAGCCTACGAGCGTCTTCTTCAGCTTCAGGGCAAAGTTCGATTCTCAAAAACACTTGTGGAGTTGAAGGCTGACCGATGATCGCAGCGGACACCAGCACCTGGATTTCATTTTTTGAGGGGGCGCAGGGAGACGATGTTCTCGCGCTGGCCAGGGCGCTTCAATCCCGTCAGGTCGTAATGCCACCCCCTGTACTGACAGAATTGCTGAGCGATCCTGAACTCTCTGCTTCTGTGGCGCAAACTCTTCTGGAACTTCCTCTGGTGGCTTTGAAGGATGGATTCTGGCATCGCGCCGGAAGACTTCGCGCAAAGGTTCTTGCTCGGAAAAGGAAAGCTCGGCTTGGAGACGCGTTGATCGCGCAATGCTGCATTGACGCCGATATTGCCCTCATCACCCGGGATGGAGATTTCAAGGCATTCTCGGCGGGCCTGAATTTGCTCTGGCCGTCGTGAATCCCCTGTCTGATGCCGCATTGAATCTGTAGGAGTTCGCGAGGCTGGCAGAGTTCGGGAGTCACGGTGGATTGAGAATGCGATGGCGCCTTCCCCAAGGCCGGCACGCGATACCCGCAGGGAAAGAAACACAAGGGTTGCAGCACAAATGAGCGTCCGAATGGAGCCGGGCGCTTTTTTGTGGATAACCGCGCCGCCTTCAAAACGCGCGAATCCGCAGCCGCATCCGGTACCATACAGAATGGTGCAGAACAAAGAATGAGCCTGAAAGCAAAGCTGGAAGCTGTGATTTACGCCGCCGAGGAGCCGGTGACCCTGGCGCAATTGGCATCGCTGTTTGCCGATGAAGCCATGGAGTGGAAGGCCGAGCAGGCGGCCGCGCTGGCGAACGCCGAGGAGCCGGCTGCGGCAGAGGCCGAATCTTCGGAGCCGGTGCAGGAGCCGCTCCCCGAAATCGCGGCCGCGTTGGAGCCCGCGAGCGAGACGGTCGCCGAGAAACCCGGCGAAGGCGCGGATGAGGCGGAAGGTGTGGGCCCGGAGACCGGCGGTCCGAGTGTTGAGGCCGGTGGTGCGGGACCGGAGCCAGGCGAAGCGATTGAGGCTGCTCAAGAGCCCCTGAGCGAAGATGCTGCCGCGCCGCAGGAAGCCGTTGAGCCCGAGGCCGCGCAGATCGAAGCTGACGCCAAACGCGCCGCGAAGCTGTTCGAGCGCGAAGCCCGCGGCGTCCTCAAACAATTGCTCGACGAGCTGATCGCGGAGTACGCTGTCGATGGGCGCGGCGTGGAGATCCGCGAAATTGCCGGCGGCTACCGCATGGCGACCAAGCCCGAGTGCCACGACGCGGTGCGCGCCTTCATCCGGGGGCAGAAGCCGCCGCTCAAGCTGTCGCTGCCCGCGCTCGAGACGCTGGCTGTGATCGCCTACAAGCAGCCCGTGACGGCGCCCGAGGTCAACGAGATTCGTGGTGTCGATTCGTCGGGAGTCTTCGGATCGCTGCTGGCGCGCAAACTGATCGCAACCGCCGGCCGCAAGCAGGTTGTGGGCCGGCCGATTCTCTACAAAACCACGCGCGAGTTCCTGCTGCGCTTCGGGTTGAAAGACATTGCCGAGCTGCCGTCGATGGAAGAGTTTGAAAAGATGGCGGCCATCGAGTTGGAGGAGCCGGAGGTTGCCAGCGGCGTATCGGCCGCTGCCGAGCCTGCCGAGTTCAACCCGGATCTGAGCGTGGAGTCAAACGGAAACGGCGCGGACGCCGGCCCTCAGGCCGAGCCCGCGGCGGAGTCTGAGCAGAAGTCTGAGCCCGTGGCCGAAACCGAATCCGTGGCGGAGGCCGCCGAAGCCGTTCCCAATGCGCCGACCAGCGACGCGGAGTGAGCAGAAAGCAAGGTCGCCCATGACGGTCAAGAAGAAGACAAGTGCGGTCGCGAAGAACGCAAAATCGGCCGCGCCTGCGGCCAAAGCCGCGCCCAGTACGAAAAATGAAGCCATCGCCGGCAAAAAGCCCGCGGCCAAAACCAAGACCGCAGCGGCCAAAACCGCAAAGGCAGCGGCGAACCCCCCCGCGCCCGCTAAAAAGCGCGTATCGGCGGCGAAGAAAGCTCCCGCCAAAGCGAAGGCGCCCGTGGCAAAGCGCAAAGGCCGCGCTGCAAAAGCCGAATCGGAAGCCGTCTACCGCATCGGCAATCCGGTGCTCGATCCCATTGGCGATGAGACAGACGGTGAGGGCAGGACGTACCTCGATCCCGCCGCATCGCTGGCTCAGGAACAGACGAACGCGGATGCTGAAGAAATCGAGATCGAGGCAGCTTCTGCATTGCCTCCCGTTGAGCCTGACGAAGACCAACTGGATGAAGAGGAAGCCGCGGCGGACGTGGCGCCGCGCCCTGCGCCGAAGCTCGAACGGCTGCAAAAGATCCTTTCCCAGGCTGGCATTGCCAGCCGCCGCCGCGCCGAGGAGTTGATCGTCGAAGGACGCGTGATTGTGAACGGGCAGGTGGTGACGGCGCTGGGATCAAAGGCCGATCCCACGCGCGATCACATTCGCGTCGACGGCAAGCTGTTGCATGGGGCAGAGCGGCACCGCTACTTTCTGCTCAACAAGCCGCGCGGCTACGTGACCACGGTGAGCGATCCCGAGGGCAGGCCCACGGTGATGGAGTTTTTCGCGAAGCTGCGCGAGCGCGTTTACCCCGTCGGGCGGCTCGACTACCAGAGCGAGGGCCTGCTGCTTGTGACCAACGACGGCGAACTGGCCAACCTGCTCACCCGCGCCGGCTCAGGCGTGGAGAAGACGTATCTCGTCAAGGCAGCCGGGCAGCCCACCGCCGAGCAGCTTGAACGCCTGCGCGCGGGCGTGGCCATTGAAAAGGGCGCGCCAGGATCGGAGCGGGTGAGCTCAGCCCCGGCGCGCATTCAGCAGGTGCGCGAGGGCGAAAATCCCTGGTTTGAGGTCGTGCTCATCGAAGGCCGTAACCGCGAACTGCGAAAGATGTTTTCCGCCATCGGGCACTTCGCCGAGAAGATTCGCCGTGTGGGCTATGGGCCGCTCCATCTCGACGTGGAACCGGGCCAGATGCGCGAGCTGACGGAAGATGAGGTGCGCGCGCTGCGGCTCACGGCCGAGGGCAAGTTGAAGCCGAGACGCGTCAAAGCTACGCAGATGCTGCCGAAGGAGGCCGGGATTCCGGCCGAGCAGCGCGCGGAGAGACGCGGCGGGCGAGGCGGCAAGGAATTTGGCCGGCGCGAAACCAGTCGCCGTTTCGAACGGCCCGCGCAGCGCGAAGGCCGTAGTGGACAGCGTCCGGAAAAGCCGGGTGCATTCGGCGAGAGGCCGCGCTCGAACCGTGAAGATCGTGGGCCGAAGAGAGAGTGGCGGCCGCGCGGCGAGCAGGGCGGGAATCGGTTCGGCGGTCAGAATCGCAGCGGCGAAGCGGCGCCTCGTGGAGAATTCAAGCCTCGTGGAGAGTTCAAACCTCGTGGAGAGTTCAAACCTCGTGGAGAGTTCAAACCTCGTGGAGAGTTCAAACCTCG
>JBMFHB010000045.1:0-28382 GCA_049977045.1 Occallatibacter sp. | reverse complement strand
CCAGGAACAACCGCAGATCCCTCGTCGCTGCGCTCCTCGGGATGACAGAGTCAAGGGGGCGGTGAACAGAGTCATGCGGGCGGCGAATTTTCAGGGCAGTCGCTCACTCCGTTCGGGATGACATGGCTCGATGGGTGGAGCCGGGATCGAAGGAAAGCAGGACTCTTCTCCAAATGCGTTTGCCCCGGGGGCGCACGGATGGTTCAACGGGGCAGGCCGAATGCATTACCATCGGTGAGAAGGGAAGCGATCTTCGTCGCGCGGCGGGCGCGGCATCGCAGTTTATGCGTCAGCCATGCATGAGGAATCCAGACAGCGATTGAATCCGTTTCGCAGCGCTCCGAATCTGCTTACGCTCATTCGCATCTGCCTGGCGCCGTTTCTGGTGGCGGCGATTCTGGACGGGCACTATCTGCTCAGTTTTTCTCTGTTCATTGTCGCGGGGCTCACCGATGCATTTGACGGCGCTTTGGCGCGCTTGCTCAAGCAGCGCTCGACGTTTGGCGCATATCTCGATCCGGTGGCCGACAAGCTGTTGCTGAGCACGCTCTTCCTGGTGCTGCTGCACAAGGGTCTGATGCCCGTGACAGTGACGGTTCTGGTTTTTGGCCGCGACGTAGGCATTCTGCTGGTGTCCGCGCTGCTTTATGCCGCCGTGGGCCGGCGGGAGTTTCAGCCCAGCATCTGGGGCAAGGCCAACACATTGGCCCAGATTGCCGCTGTGGCGTCGGTACTGCTCTTTCAACTGACGCAGGCGCACTGGGTCGCGGTCACACGCCAAATCGCGCTGAATGCCACCATTGCGCTCACCGTCATCTCGGGATTGCATTATGCTTGGACAGTCTCGCGCCGCAGCGGCAGCGCGGCGGCCAACGGCGCAAATGGCAAATGACCTGCCCGCCTAACCCCGCTCACTCTGCCTGCCTCTAAGAATCGTCCTTGAGGTCCTCAGCTTCAACGGTGTCTTCAATTTCCATGTCGCGAAACTCTTCGGAGTCGAAGATTTCGCCGCAATCCAGGCACTCGACAAACTCGGTGTCATCGTGCCGGGAAACGACTCGTACCCTGGGATGTCTGCAGGCGCTTGCCATCGCTCTCGGAACCAAAAGCAATTCTGCAATCCAGAAGTGGTGAGCCCTTGCCCATTCCGTCCCGGTCTCCGCTCATTGCCTTCGCGAGAGATTCCGCTTCCATGCAGCCATGCCAGCCCGCATCATGGGAGCCCGGTCGTTAACGCCTCGGGTTGGTTAAGAATGCAGCCACTCCGGGATTGCGATAGGTGATCCTTTCGCCAGATTGTAGCTTTCTTTCGGGCGATTGCAAGTCTAATTTTTGATAAAAGAGCGAGCTGCATTGGCGAATTCTGTCCCGCTGGATGGGACGAGCGCGAACTTGAAAGGCAAGCGAAGTCAGACGTATACTAAATACGGACCGTTCCAGTCGCATATTCCGATGCTCAAGCTGACCAAAAAAGCGGATTACGGGCTGATGGCGCTCAAGTACCTGGCCGAGCACCCGGAAACTCCTGCGTTGAGCGCAAAGGATGTGGCAGACGCGTATGGAATTCCCTTGCAGTTGCTGGCCAAGATCCTGCAGCGGCTCACCAAGACGGGGCTGTTGCGCTCCCATGCGGGCATGAACGGCGGCTATGCGCTGGCTCGGGATTCACGGCAGATTTCAGCCTTTGAAGTGATCCATGCTATTGACGGGCCGCTGTTTATCACCTCCTGCACCAAAGGGGCGAAGTCGTGCGAGCTGTCGTCGAATTGCACCATCAGGGAGCCCTTGGCGCGGGTCAATGAAACCATAGCAGCGGTGCTTAAAAGCATCAGCATTCATGACCTGGCCGAGCAGGAGCAGGCCACGGCCAACGCGCGCGAAGAGCATAGCTGCGAAGAGAATGTTTTAGTGAAGTTAACGGTTTAGGTGCGAGGCGCTGAGCGCCCGCGAAGGCAGGGCAATCGAACGATGGACACGAAGATGGGCACGGCAACAGGTCGAGTGGAGGCGCCGGCAGGGGTACATCTGCCGATCTACATGGACAACCACGCCACGACACCTCTGGACCCCAGGGTGCTAGAGGCGATGATGCCTTACTTGACGACGAAGTTCGGCAACGCGGCCAGCCGCAACCACTCCTTTGGATGGGAGGCCGAGAGGGCCGTGGACGCGGCGCGCGAGCAGGTGGCAAACCTGATTGGGGCAACGGCAAAGGAGATTATTTTTACCTCCGGCGCGACGGAGAGTGACAACCTGGCCATCAAGGGCATCGCGGAGATGTACCGCGAGCGCGGCAACCACATCATTACGCAGGCGACCGAGCACAAGGCGGTGCTCGATACCTGCAAGCGCCTCGAAAAGCAGGGCTATCGTGTGACGTATCTGCCGGTGAAGTCCGACGGGATCATCGATCTTGAAGATCTCAGGCGCGCCATCGACGACAAGACGATTCTGGTCACCATCATGGCGGCCAATAACGAAATCGGTGTCTTGCAGCCCGTGCGCGAGATTGGCAGGATCTGCCACGAGCGCGGCGTGCTGTTCCACACCGACGCGGTGCAGTCGGCAGGCAAGGTTCCCTTCAACGTAATCGACGACTTTGTGGATGTGGCGTCGATTTCAGCGCACAAGATTTACGGCCCCAAGGGCGTGGGCGCGCTTTATGTGCGGCGCCGCAACCCGCGCGTACAGATTGCCGAGCAGATCAACGGAGGCGGGCACGAGCGCGGGATGCGCAGCGGAACGCTGAATGTTCCCGGCATTGTGGGCATGGGCAAGGCGTGCGAAATCGCCCAGCAGGAGATGGCGGAAGAGGCGGCGCGGCTCACGGCCCTGCGCGACCGGCTCAAGACGAAGCTCGAAACCGAGCTCGATTATGTACATGTGAACGGGTCAATGGAGCACCGTCTGCCCGGCAGCCTGAATATGAGCTTCGTGTACGTCGAGGGCGAGTCGCTGCTGATGGGCATCAACGATGTTGCGGTGTCGAGCGGATCGGCCTGCACTTCAGCCACGCTGGAGCCTTCCTATGTGCTGAAGGCGCTTGGGCTGGGCGACGAGGTGGCGCACAGCTCGATACGTTTTGGTTTGGGCAGGTTCAACACTGAGGCCGAGGTGGACTACGTAGCCGCCAAGGTGATCCAGGTGGTGCGCCACCTGCGCGAACTCTCGCCGCTCTACGAGATGGTGAAGGATGGCGTGGATTTGAGCAAGATGGAGTGGCAGGCGCATTGAAGACAGGGACTAGGGACTATGAACTGTGAACCAAGAACTGTGAACTGAAAAGGGCGAGGCGCAATGGCATACAGCGACAAAGTCGTCGATCACTACAACAACCCGCGGAACGTGGGCACTCTGGACAAGAGCGCGGCCGAGGTGGGCACGGGCCTGGTGGGCGCGCCGGAGTGCGGCGACGTCATGCGCCTGCAGATCAAGGTCAACCCGGAGACGCAGGTGATTGAAGAGGCGAAGTTCAAGACCTTTGGCTGCGGCTCGGCGATTGCCAGCTCGTCGCTGGCGACGGAGTGGATCAAGGGCCGCACCGTTGATGATGCGTTGAGCATCAAGAATACGGACATTGTGAAAGAGCTTTCGCTGCCGCCGGTCAAGATTCACTGTTCGGTGCTGGCCGAAGACGCGATTCGCGCGGCGATTGGCGACTGGAAAAAGAAGAACGGCGTTGCCTGCGAGACTCCTGAAGCGCAGGCGAAGTAAAAACGCGCCGCAGTGGCAAAAGGACAAAAATCATGGTTGACATCGTTACTCTCGAATCGAAGCCCACACAGGCGCCGGCCGCGGCCGAGCCGCAGACATCCGCTCCGCAGGCGGTTGCGCACGGTTTGCATGTGACTCCCAAGGCCGTCCTGCGCATCCGGGCGGTTCTTGCGAAGGAAGGCATCCCGCCCGAAGAGGGCGGACTGCGGTTGGGTGTGAAAGGCGGCGGTTGCTCGGGGCTTTCTTACGTCATCGCGTTCGAAAGCCATCCTCGCGAGCACGATCGCATCTTCACATTCGAGGGCGTGCGCGTGTTTATCGATCCCAAGAGCTTCGTTTATCTGAACGGGATGACGCTCGACTACGAAGATACGTTGATGCGCCAGGGATTCAACTTCATCAACCCGAACTCCACGCGCTCCTGCGGTTGCGGCACGTCATTTTCGGTGTAGAGCGCGGCGTGCGCGCAAAGGTCGATTCATGTTGAAGGTTCTCGAGAACGCAGTTCCGGTTGCCTGCTGGTCCTGTTCCGTTGCGCATAATGAGTCCACGCTCTTCTGCCCGCATTGCAGCAAGATCCAGCCGCCCTCGGTGGGCGATTACTTCTCCGCATTTGGGCTCCAGCCGCGGCTGAACATCGACCTGGCCGCACTGGAGCTGGAATTTCATCGTCTCAGCCGCAGGCTGCATCCCGACCGTTTTGCCCGCGCCACTGACAACGAAAAGCAGTGGAGCCTTGCGGACACGGCGCTGCTGAACGACGCCTATCGCACGCTCAAGGATCCGCTGCGCCGCACGGAGTACCTGCTGAAACTCGTGGGCGCGGAAACCGATGGCTCTGCCGCGGTCTCTGGAGACGGCGAATCAACCGCAAAAAAGCAAAGAAAAACTCCCGCCGACCTGCTGGAAGAGGTCTTCGATCTGAATATGCAGATCGAAGAGATGCGGATGGCGAAGAAGTCAGGCAGGGACGATCCGCAACTGCGCGAGAGCCTGCGCATGGCCCAGGAAAAGTTTGAGGGAATGGTCGGCGTTGTGGACCGCGACCTGCGGGCGCAGTGGGCGATTTGGGATACTGGCGCTGAGAGCGCGCGCAAGCCGGCAGAACGTGCGATGGTGGCGTTGCTCGACCGCAGGCGTTACCTGAGCAACCTAGTGCGCGATGTGAATGAGATTCTGGGAGATTGAACAGCAGAGATGGCGGAAGGACACGTAGTCGGCATTGACCTGGGGACCACGAATTCGCTGGTCGCCTATATGGAAGGCGACAATCCCGTTGTGATTCCCGGCGTGGACGGCTCTCGCCTTGTGCCGTCGGTGGTCGCGCTCGATCCCATGCCCGCCAACGGCGGCAGGCCCACCATCACGGTGGGCAATAGCGCGCGCAGGGCGCTCATCGAGACGCCTGAGCGCGTGATCTACTCCGTGAAGCGATTGATGGGCCGGGGGCTTGATGAAGTTCGCGCAGAGCTGAAGTATTTCCCCTTCCGCCTTGCTGGCGACATCGAGGCTGGCGAGGTTCCGCGCATTCAGTTGGGCGAGATGCGCTTTACGCCGCCCGAGATTTCGGCCTACGTTCTGCGCCAGCTCAAGCGCAATGCCGAGCGGTTCTTTGGCGCGCCTGTCGTGCAGGCGGTTATTACCGTGCCGGCGTACTTTAACGACGCACAGCGGCAGGCGACCAAGGACGCTGGACGCATGGCGGGTCTCGACGTGCTTCGGCTGGTGAACGAACCTACGGCGGCCGCGCTCGCCTACGGGCTCGACCGCGCCAAAGTGGGCACCATCGCGGTCTACGACCTCGGCGGGGGCACCTTCGACATCTCGATTCTCAAGCTGCGCGACGGAATCTTCGAGGTGCAGTCGACCAACGGCGATACGCACCTGGGCGGAGACGACATTGACAATCTGCTGCTGGCGATCGCGCTTGACGAGATCCACGCCGAGCACGGCGTGGATCTGCGCGCGCATCCCGGCGCGGTGCAGGCCCTGCGCAAGGCCGCTATCGACGCCAAGGTGCGCCTGTCGGCCGAGCAGTCGGCGCAGTTCGATATTGAATTGCCCAACGGCGACCGCTATCAGCGCGAGATTCCGCGCGCCGTCTTCGAACTTTTGATCGAGCCTGTGCTGGCGCGCACCGCTGGCCCCTGCAGGCAGGCGCTGGCTGATGCAGGCGTCACGCCGGCCGGGATCGATGAAGTGGTTCTGGTGGGAGGATCGACGCGCATTCCTGCCGTGCGGGATCTGGTCGACGAGCTTTTCCAATTGAGCGCTCGCGGCAAAAAGCCGCATACCGAGCTGAACCCCGATGAGGTGGTTGCGCTCGGCGCAGCGGTGCAGGCGGGGATTCTGGCCGGCGCCTCGAAGGCGACCGACGACATGCTGCTGCTGGATGTGACGCCGCTTTCGCTCGGCATCGAGCAACTTGGTGGAACGGTGGCGCGCATCATCCAGCGCAACTCCACGATTCCCGCCTCGGCCACCGAGCATTTCACAACGGGCGTCGACGGGCAGACCAACGTGGCGATTCACGTGGTGCAGGGCGAGCGCGAACTGGCGGCCGATTGCCGGTCGCTGGCGCGCTTCGACCTCAAAGGCATTCCTCCCATGGCCGCGGGCCTGCCGCGCATCGAGGTGCGCTTTCTGATCGATGCCGACGGCATTCTTCATGTGACGGCGCGCGAGCAGCGCAGCGGAAAGGCGGCGGAGATCGAGGTCAAGCCCACGTATGGGCTCACCGACGCGCAGGTCGAGAGCATGATCCTCGATTCCTTTGACCATGCCGAGGAGGACTTTGCGAAACGGCTGCTCATCGAAGCGCGCAACGAAGCAGATGCGATTCTGGCCGCCGTTGCCAAGGCGCCGCAGAATCCTGTGTGGAACCAGTTGAGCGCCGAGGAGCAGACGAGCATTGCCGCCGCGCGCGACTGGCTCAGGATGGCCAGGGAGACAGCGAATATCACGGCCATCAGCCATGGCATTGTGGCGCTCGACAAGGCTACGCGCCGCTTTGCCGAGCTGATGATGGATGCGGCGGTTTCGAGCGCCATTCGCGGAAGGACGATGAGCGAGGCCGGCGAAGAGTTGAAGGAAGACGTCACTGCGCCGCACGCCATGGCGCCGGCGGAGTTCAGGTAGAGGCGCGCCGGGCGAAGATGCGCTGAGGAGTAAGAACGTTGAATACAAGTTCAATTGAAACGCCGGATTGGTCGAAACTGCCTTCCCCACAGGACGACGGAGCTGCAGCGCACCTTGCGGGCATGAGGCTGGCCGCACATTCTCTTCCAGCAACGAACGGCTCGCATGTCGACTTCTCCGCCTTGAAGGGATTAACCGTGGTTTTTGTCTATCCACGAATGGGCAAACCTGGCGAACCAAATCCCGATGGATGGGATCTCATTCCGGGGGCGCGCGGCTGCACGCCTCAGGCCTGTGCGTATCGCGATCTCTACGAGGAACTGCGGACGCGAGGCGTAGAGCATCTGTTTGGCCTGTCAAGCCAGGACACTGTACGGCAGCAGGAGGCCGTAGAGCGCCTGCATCTTCCCTTTCCACTCGTCTCAGACAGGCAACTTCTGCTGGCAACTGCCATGCGCTTTCCCATCTTTCAAACTTCAGGCGAGACGCTCTACAAGCGCCTCACCCTCGTGGTTCGGGAAGGGGTGATCGAGTGCGTGTTTTATCCGGTGTTTCCCCCGGATCAGGATGCAAAGAATGTCGCAGCCTGGCTCGATCGCCGCGCTGCGCAAGACGGCTCTTTTCATCGATGAATGATTTCGGACTCAAGGACGAGAGCGCATGATTGATGAGTCAAATCGCATTCCATCGGACAGGCTGGTTCGCGTGACGTTCCTTCCCGAGGGGCGTATGGTGGAGTTCGAATTCGGCGCCATGCCCTGGGATCGCCACGGCAGGCCGATGTCGTTTCTCGATGTGGCGGAAAACTTCGGCATCGAACTCGATCACGCATGTGGCGGCTCATGCGCCTGCACCACCTGTCACCTTTGGATCAAGGAAGGTGCGCAGGGCCTGAGCGAAGCTGAAGATGACGAGCTTGACCGCCTCGACATGGCCGCCGACCGGCAGTTGAACTCGCGCCTCGGCTGCCAGGCCGTGATTACACGCCCCGGCAACTACGTGGTTGAGATTCCGAGCTGGAACCGCAACTACGTTTCGGAAGGCAAGCCTTCGCCGCTGGCGCAACAAAAGTAAAGAGGCCCCATGCCGCGCGAAATCCATTGGACAGACGCCGAAGAGATCGGCATTCAACTGGCGGAGAAGTTTCCCTCTTTCGATCCGCTCACGGTGCGGTTTACCGATCTGCACCGCTACGTGACGGAGCTTGAAGGATTCGCCGACGACCCCGCAAAGTCGAACGAGGCGAAGCTGGAAGCGATCCAGATGGCATGGTACGAGGAGTTCACGGACGCGCAAAAATAGAAGCCGCTGTTTGCCGGCGCGATCACTCTCCTGCCCGTAAAACGCGCCGGAGCATACAGCGCCTTATCGGCCTCATTCTTCTGTCTGTTGCCTGTTCCCTATTGCCTATTGCCTATTTCCTGTCTTCAACGCCTGGTCGATTCCCGCCTCCGCCAGCGGCGTCATGATGGCAAAACCTGCCGGCAGCGGGTGCACGCCATCTTTGCTCAGCGCCGCGGGCAGGCCACCGCGGCTGTCTGTCATCGCGGAGTAGTAGTCGACATAGACGTAATCCTTTTGCGCTGCGTAATCCTTGAGCCAGGCATTCACCTTGACGATCTTCGGCGCTGGTTCATGCCCAGGCGCCCAAGAGTAATCGAATGCCGGAAGCAGAGAGCAAATCACCACCTGAATTCCGTTGGCCGCGGCCAGTTCGGCCATGGACGCGATGTTGCCTTCGGTCTGTTCGAGTGTCATTGGGCCGGTGTTGCCGGCGATGTCGTTGGTTCCTGCGAGGATGATGACGGCCTTCGGCTTGAGATCGATCGCGTCCTGGCGGAAGCGGACAAGCATCTGCGGCGTGGTCTGGCCGCTGATGCCGCGATTGACATACGGTTTGCCGGGAAACGATTCGGCCAGATTCCAGCCCTGCGTAATGGAGTCGCCCATGAAGACCACGCGATCCTCGCCCGGCTTCGGCGCGCCCAGCATCTCATTCGTCTCCTTGAATCGCGCCAGATTGCCAAAATCCACCAGCAGTTGCCGGTCGTGCGCATTCCAGTAGCTATCGTTTGGATGGTCGGAGGGAGACGTCTGCGGCGCCGGAGTCACCTGTGCGGCCTGAGCCTTGGACTCCGAGGGCATATTCGCTTGCTGAGCAGACAGCGAGTTCGCGGTGAAAAGCCCCGCCAGCAAGGCCGCGATCCACAATGTGTTGCGTATTGACTTGCGATTCACTCCAGGTCTCCATTCTCGACGAAGTCGCGCGGCGGCAATTTGCCGTATCTCCACTCGCTTCGATTGTAGGCAATCGCCCCCGAGGCCGGCCAGATGTCTGCGCACCGCGCCCGAACGGTGCACGATAAAATTCAATCATGCCTGCCGCTGTGATCGCTCCCGATGTTCTGGCCAAGTATGAACCCGTGATCGGCCTCGAAGTGCACGTGCAACTGCTTACGGCGACCAAGGCGTTCTGCGGTTGCGCCAACCGGTTTGGCGCGGAGCCAAACACGAATGTCTGTCCGGTTTGCCTGGGACTGCCGGGCGCGCTGCCGGTGTTGAATGAGAAGGCCGTCGAGTTTGCTGCGCTGGCTGCGCTGGCGCTGAACTGCCAAGTACGGGAACGGTCGATCTTCGCGCGCAAGAATTATTTCTATCCCGACCTGCCGAAGGGCTACCAGATTTCGCAGTACGACAAACCGCTGGCCGAGCACGGATGGATCGCAGTGCCCACGGCGGATAGCGGCAGAAAGACCGGGATCCCCGCGGACAGGTCTTCGTCCGTGGGGTGGAAGCGGATCGGCATCACGCGCCTGCACATGGAAGAGGATGCGGGCAAGAGCCTGCACGACGGCTTCCACGATTCCGCCACGCGCACCTATCTCGACCTGAACCGCTGCGGCACGCCGCTGGCCGAGATTGTCAGCGAGCCCGACATTCGCACGCCTGACGAGGCCTTCGAGTACCTCACGCGGCTCAAAGAGATCCTGCTCTACGCCGGCGTCTCCGACTGCAACATGGAGGAGGGATCGCTGCGCTGCGATGCCAATGTAAGCGTAAGGCCGCGAGGACAAGAGCAATTCGGCGCCAAGGTCGAAGTGAAGAACGTGAACAGCTTCAAATTCATTCGCGCGGCGCTTGAGTACGAGATCGAGCGCCAGATTGAAGTGCTTGAGTCGGGCGGGCGAGTGGTGCAGGAGACGCGGCTCTGGAACGCCAGCGAGGGGCGTACCTATACGATGCGCTCGAAGGAGCAGGCGCACGATTACCGGTATTTTCCCGAGCCGGATCTGCCGCCTTTATTTGTATCGGCAGAGTTCTTGTCCGAGACCAGAAAAAAGCTGCCGGAGCTGCCCGAGGCGCGGCGCGCGCGCATGATTGCGGAATACGAATTATCGGTGCAGGACGCGCACACGCTGACGGCATCGCGCGAGTTCGCGGACCGCTTTGAGGCGGCAGCCAAAACGGCGCGCAATCCGCGGCGCGTAGCCAATGTGCTGCTGAGCGAGGTGAGCGGACGGCTGAAGGCGCTGGGACTCGAACAGGAGCAATCGCCGGTGTCGATGATGGGCATTGCGCTTGCCGCCGATCTGCTCGACGAGGGCAGGATCAGTTCGAAGCAGATGAAACAGCTCTTCGATGTGTGCTTCGAAAAGGGCGAAGACTTCGGCCCGGTCTACGAGCGCGAGAAGCCGCGGCAGATTACCGACGCCGGCGCCATTGAAAAGATGATTGACGATGTGATTGCGGCCAATCCCAAACAGGTGGAGCAGTATCGCGCGGGAAAGAAGACCATGGCGGGATTCTTCGTCGGCCAGGTGATGCGCGCGTCGAAGGGGCAGGCCAATCCTGCGCTGCTGAATGAGCTGGTGGTGAAGAAGCTGGAAGGGTGATGGAATCCTCATAATCTGAGTTTGTTCCGTCGAATCCAATCCACCACGACCTGACAATAGGGCTCAAGGCTGCCATGATGGGAATCGCCATTCCACTTTTCGAGTTGGCGTCTCCATTCGGCTTGACTCAACCTGCCATCGCCCAGTTCTTTGTGAAACCTGTCTAAGACCTCTCGACGCCGTTGCTTCAACGGACTCCAGTTCAGATTCAGGATATTGTTGAGTTGCAAGTTGAAATCCGCATCATCGGAGCAGATTGTACCGTCGGTGAGAAACCGAATTCTCTGCTCGATTGAGGGGGACGGATTGGCAGGGTTGTACTTGATATCGTATTGTCCCTGGCGCGTATCGCAGTGCTGATTGAATCTTGGCTGCCCTTCGTTTCCCTTGCAGGCGCCCAGAAGATTGGCGTAGTCGAGTTGTTCCTTGGGATGTGAAGTTATGCTATGCCAATGCGCGATCTTCATCGGCGGCGTGCCATTTCCGTCTCCGGCTTCGATACGGCAGAGACAGTAGCAGCAAAGCCCGCGCTGTTCTTGCACGAGTTCTTTTCGCAGATCCTGTTTCTGATTGCCGTGAAGATCGTCGAAGCTTGTCCCGCCGGCGGCGCGGAATTCCGTTAGACTCTGCGGTTCCCGCTGTTTGACTATTCTTCGCATACCGGGGTTTCCGCAAGTTGGATGGTCCGGCGCGGCCGAATTGCCTCTGGATCGTCGGGGCCGATTTTGGACTCGAGATCCGCAATCAATCGGCGGGCATCCCCCAATTGGCCTTTATCAATTGCGACGGCAATTCCGTGAATCTCTTCTTCGACAAAGCGACTGCGGCGGCTGGCGCCCTGAATCTCTTCGAGAACCCGACTGGAATCGAGGCCGAAGGCGTGGGTTACGGGAAAAGCCTTCCAACCGTCCAAGACTCTAATTTCTTGCGGTTGAGCTTCACCGATCACTTGTGGCGAATGTGTTGTGGCGAAAAACTGGATGGCAGGAAAGGTTCGTTTGAGATCGTGGAGAATGCGGCGCTGCCAGTTTGGATGCAAATGAAGGTCTATCTCGTCGATCAGGACGATGCCGGGGGTCTGCTGAAGCATCTCCTCACCGAGTTGTAGTTTATTGAGATAATCGATGCGGCGAACAAGATCGCCAATCAGCATGAGCATGACTTTGTAGCCGTCGCTGAGATTTCGGAATAGAATGCGCTCCCCGTGAATCTCCGCGATGAAATCTTCATGGACATTCGAGTAGGAAATGGCCGTCATCCCCTCGATGCATACGCGGAACGCCTTCTCCAAAATCTGCCACGATGAGGTCCGATCATTGTAATGGTTCGTCAGCCATCCTAAGGTTGCAGTTTCCTGAAGACAAAACAGGTTGCAATCCAGATACCCGTCGAGACGGGAGGGCCTGCCCTTTTTCATCTCTCCCGCTGATCGTTTCGTGCGATGCGAGTTCTCAAGCCATCTCCGCTCGGTGCCGTAACTGGCCAACAGCGGAAGCGTGAGGTTCTCTCCGTTCGCCACCCTTTCACCCGTTTCGCGCGCCAGCTTCGAAACATGCTTGGCATCGACATAACGGGTTCTGCCTTCCATCTTTGCCCGCTCTCGAGTCCAATTCACGGGTTGATTCAGGATGGAACCCTTTGCCGTGAGCGCACAGCTCAGTTGCGGTTCAAACCTTCGGGAATCGCCCTTCACGATCTCCTTCAACCGCACATAACCTGGGCTGATTCCTCCCCCTTCCTCGTCACCCTTGATGCCGAGAATCCAACTATCGAGGAGGATCGAAATTGCGTCGAGCACACTGGTTTTTCCGGCTCCGTTGTCACCGACGAGCAGCGTGAAGTGCGGGTCGAAATCGATGGAGCAGTCTTCGAAGCCGTTGAAGTTGCGCAACGTCAGTTGATCGATTCGCACGCTCCTGATCTCCTTCCCGTTGGCAACTAATTCGAGAATGGCAAACTGCGTTGGTTACCCTGTTGCTCCCGGAACCGCTACTTGATCTTCAGGTCTACGACAAATTCCTTGCGGTCGTCCCAGGAACTGACGGTTTTGACCGCGCTCTTCCTGCCGTTATTTTCCGCCCACAGGTCGAAGTCGACGCTCATATCGACCTGGGCGAAGTGGAAATGACCCATCGCCGTCGAGCTGTAGCTGCGAATTGCCTTGGTCTTTTCGTTCTTGAGAAAGACGGTGGCGCCTACGACCGGCTTCGAGTTCGCGTCCAGAACCGCGCCCGATACCGTGCGTTCACCGATGTTCTGCCCCCACGCAGCAGGCGCGATTAGCGCGGATCCCGACCCTCCCGGGATCGCGCCCAACGCCAGGAAACCGCATGCAATGGCAGCCAGCCAGCCAGTCCGGCTCATTTTCATTCTTCTTCGTCCTCTTCGTAGAGTTCCTCGTCCTCTTCCAGGGCATCTTCCACAGGCGCCAGCTCGAGGGGCTCAACGCCTACGACCTCGAACTCACTGCCGCACTCTTCGCAAGTGATTACGTCGCCTTCTTCTACTTCGTCGACTTCAATGTCCAGTTCATTTTCACATTCAGGGCAGCTGGGCATAGCAGCCTCCTCGCTTTCATAGCCGATTTGTTCTTTGGGATGAATCTGTTTTCTTGAGCCAAAGCTAGTTTTAGTGAGAACCCGGCCTCAGGTCAAGTAGCCCAAGCCCGCACCGCCTTCCGGCTGGTGTTTGCGGCCAGCCGGCTGTTCCATCCCTTTCAGAGAGACGCATCTGTTCGCAAATTGTTTCAGGTTCTGCTTCCCTGCGTGAGTCAAACAAGAGCCAGCCGGATACCTGCCGAATGATAGTACGATGCGCTCGAAGCCCGGCAGTTTGCTCGGGGATTTGCGCCGTGGCGCTATGACACCGGTCCGCTCCACCGTTTAACCTGTTGACTGCGATGTCAAGATTAGGCTCCAGCGCATTCACGTTTCCCGACTTCCGCGGCGCTACGCGGCGGTTGATCCTCGTCAACCTCGCGGCGTATTTTTTGCTGCTGATCGCCGGGTTTGCCTCGCCCTTTGAGGCGGCTCGCATGGGAGCAAGTCTCGCGTTCGATCCGATTTCCTTGATTCATGGCGCTCTCTGGCAGCCGTTTACCTACAGCTTTGTGCATTTTGGGATTCTGGGCACGCTCTTCGAGTTGCTCTCGCTGTGGTTTCTGGCTGGATTTCTTGAGAGCTACCATGATGCCAACTGGGTGACGGGTCTCTACGCCGCTTCCGTGCTGGGATCGGCCGCGGCGGCAGTGGCCCTCTATGCGTGCTGTGCGCCGCTCGCGCCCTCACTGCTCATTGGGGCTCAGCCTCTCTACGGCTGCTTTGGTGGAATCTTTGGGCTGCTCGCCGCCATCGGGCTTCTCTACGGCGACCTGGAGTTCATGCTGTTTCCTTTGCCCATCGGCATCAAGGCGCGCTACCTGGCAGTCGTCTACGCGCTCATCTCGATCGCCATGCTCTTTGGCCAGCAGCGGGTCTACGCCTTCGCGCAACTCGGTGGGGCGCTGGCCGGGCTGCTCTTTGTACGCACCGCGCCGCGGCGTGGATTTTCCTTTCTGTTCAGCGAGAGCTGGTACGGAATGCGCAACCGCTACTACCGCTGGAAGCGCCGCCGCGCGGCCCGCAAATTCGAGGTCTACATGAAGCGGCAGGGGCGCACGGTGAAATTCGACGGCCAGGGCAGGCTGATCGATGAGGATGAGGACGACAAGAATCGCTGGAACTGACGGTCATCAGCTCCGGTACTGTGGCTTGTCTGTCAGCCGCTACTTGTTGGCCGATTCGACGACGCTTGGCTGGGTGAGCAGTTTGTGAAGCTCAGGACTGAGTTTTGTCGGACGGTCCAGCGCCTCAAGAAAAGCCTGCCATTGGGCAGGAGGCAGTCGAATCTCCTTCTCCTCGCCGAGTTCGATTGCGGCGACAGAGCAGGCGCTCTCCACGACGAACTCGGTGAGAGTTTGGCCGCGGTGACTGGCGCCGCGGCGCAGAATCGCTTCCTGAGCGTCGGAGACCCTGGCGTTAATGCGTCGAGACTTGAGTTGGTGCTGTAGCGTCGCCATAACCCCTCCCGTACGTCTAGTGTATGACAAGGGGGTAAAATGAACAATTAGCAATCCAGAGAACATGATCGACGCTCAAGACATTTCTCTTATAGAGAAGCTGACGGCGTTTCACAACGTTCGGACCTTCACCTGCGGCGAGCATTCGCTTGATCTCTATCTCCGCAAGTATGCATTAGCAAATCAGCGCGCCGACTCTTCGCAGACATACGTCGTGCATCGAAGCCTCGATGTCGTCGGCTATTACACCCTGTCGTTTGGATCGGTTGCTCTGGAAGAGTCGCCGGAATCAATGGCCACTTCAATGCCGCCGCGCTATCGAGTCCCCGTGATGCT
Organism: Occallatibacter sp.; assembly: GCA_049977045.1. GTDB lineage: Bacteria > Acidobacteriota > Terriglobia > Terriglobales > Acidobacteriaceae > Telmatobacter. The sequence goes on along the minus strand of JBMFHB010000045.1, from coordinate 13,244 downwards.
CTTCGCGCGTTTTGCGGTGGCAGAGTCGTTGCAGGGACGGGGCCTTGGGCAGGCTCTTCTGAAGGACGCCTTTTTGCGGACCACGGCGGCTGCTGAGATCGGTGGCCTGGCAGCAATTCTCGTGGATGCAATCAACGACGAGATGGTGGAGTTCTACATTCGTCGCGGATTTCAGAAATGCCCAGGATACGAACGAAAACTGATGATCGCCATGAAGGACATTCGCGTCCATCTTTCCGAGGCATTTGGTGGAGTCCGATGATCTCCCGCACCTGGCCCAGTTGAATCGGGACCAGTTCAGCCATATAGAATTTCACTGGAATGACAAACAAAATTGCCTTTCTCTTTCCGGGGCAGGGTTCGCAGGTTATCGGCATGGGCCGCGAACTGGCCGAGCGTTTTCCCGCTGCAGCCGAGACCTTTGCCGAGGCCGATGCGGCGCTTGGTTTTTCGCTGTCGAAGCTCTGTTTCGAGGGACCGGAGGCCGATCTGCGCCTGACTGAGAACACCCAGCCGGCGATCATGACGGTGAGCGTGGCCGCGGCGCGCGTGCTCGCCGGGAATGGTGTGCAACCGGCGCTGGCGGCGGGCCATTCGCTGGGGGAGTGGTCGGCGCATGTGATTGCCGGAACGCTCTCCTTCGCCGATGCGGTGCGCGCGGTCAAGGCGCGCGGCGCGGCCATGCAGAAGGCGGTTCCAGCCGGTGAGGGTGCGATGGCTGCCGTGCTCGCGCTCGATGCCGCCAAGGTGGCCGAGGCCTGCGAAGAGGCGGCGCGCGAGACGGGCCAGGTGGTACAGGCAGCCAATCTCAACTCGCCCAGTCAGACCGTGATCTCCGGCGCCGCTGCGGCTGTCGAGAAGGCCATGGCTCTGTGTAAGGCCAGGGGCGCGCGGCGCGCGGTTCCGCTGCCGGTCAGCGCGCCCTTCCATTGCGCGCTCATGCAGCCGGCGCAGGAAGAAGTGGCGCGCGTGCTCGCCGGCATCGCACTCCACGATCCGCGAATCCCCGTAGCCGCCAACGTCACTGGCGGGCTTGTCACCACGTCTGATGCCGCGCGCGACGCGCTCATCCGCCAGGTCACCGGCGCGGTGCGCTGGGTCGATTGCGTGCAGGCGTTGAAGGCTGCCGGCGCGAACGTGTTTGTCGAAGTTGGGCCAGGCAAGGTGCTTTGCGGCCTGCTGAAACAGATTGACGGAGAACTCAAGTCGCTGAACGTGGAAGACGCGACGAGTTTGGAGAAGTCGCTGGCGGAGTTGAAGACCGCCTGATTTTTCTTGTTTTCCGCGATGTGGTTCGCTGGCGTTCGTGCTCTCGGTTCTGTCGGTTCAGGATGCACCACCCAGGCCCTTGATTCCCAATTCCTTGAGCAGGAACGCGTAGTCAAGCGCGATCTCCTTCAGATAGTCGTACCGTCCGCTGGCGCCGCCGTGGCCTGCCTGCATGTTCGTGACCAGCAGCAGCGGGTAGTCGCTCGTATTGAGCGTGCGCAGTTTGGCGACGTACTTCGCCGGTTCCCAGTACATCACCTGGCTGTCGTGCAACGACGTCTTCACCAGCATCGCCGGGTAGCCAGCCGCGCGTAGATTGTCGTAGGGCGAGTAGCTCAGCATGGTGCGGAAATACTCTTCCTGATTCGGATCGCCCCACTCCTCGTACTCGGGGACGGTGAGGGGCAGGGAAGCGTCGAGCATGGTGTTCATCACGTCGACGAAAGGTACGTGCGAGAGCACCGCACGAAAGAGCTCAGGCCGCATGTTTGCCACCGCGCCCATCAGCAATCCCCCAGCCGAGCCGCCCTCGATGGCGACGCGCGCGGGGTCGCCGTATCCCGCAGCAGTCAAGTGCTTCACACAGGCGATGAAATCCGTGAAAGTGTTGCGCTTCATGAGCATCTTTCCCGCGTCGTGCCATGGTTTGCCCAGGTCGCCGCCGCCGCGGATGTGCGCATAGGCCATCACCACTCCGCGGTCAAGCAGGCTCAGACGGTTCGAGCTGAAGCCCAGCGGTAATGCGTATCCATATGAACCGTAACCGTAGACATAGAGCGGGTTGGCGCCTGGCTTATCCTTCGCGAACTTGTCGCGGCGGTAGACGATCGAGACAGGAACCTTGACGCCGTCGGGCGCCGTGGCATGGACGCGCTCGCTGGCGTAGAGCGCGCGGTCGAAGCCGCCGGGGATCTCGCGCTGCTTGAGCAGCGTCGATGCGCCCGTCGCTACGTCGTACTCGTAGACCGAATCGGGCGTGACAAGCGATTGGTAGGCATAGCGGAAGGTAGTTGTGTCAAAGATGCGGTTGATATGCGGGTTGGCGCTATAGGCCGGCTCTGGAAAGACAATCTCGCCGGCCGGCGCGGCATCGGGGCCCTCGCCCGCGAACTTCCAAAGGCGCAGCCGCGGCAATCCATCCTCGCGCTCGCAGGCAATGAAGAAGCCCGCAAAAAGGGCCACATCTTCGAGCATGATCCCGTCGCGGTGCGCGATTCTCTCTGTCCAGTGCTCGCGGCCCGGCGTCTCGACGGGCGCGGTGACCAGCCGGAAGTTACGGCCGCGGTCGTTGGTGCGGATGAACCAGAGGCCGTTACGGTGATCGAGCGAGTACTCGTGCTCGTCCTGGCGCGGGGCAACGATGCTGAATTCCCCCGTGGGATCGCTGGCTGTCAGAACGCGCGCTTCGCTGGTGGTGTGGCTGGCGATCTCCAGCACCAGGTATTTGCCGTCGCGCGTGCGGCCGACGGCGATATTGAAGCGCTCGTCGTCCTCCTGGTAAACCAGCTCTGACTGATTGATTCGCCGAGTGCAGATTCGGTAAAGCTGGAACTGCCGCTTCTGTTTCTCATCTTCGACCGTGTAAAAGAACATGCGGTTGTCGGCGGCCCACACCACCGAGCCGACGCGCTCGGCCACATTGAACTGCGTCTCGCCAACGGCGAGGTTCTTGATGTGCAGCGTGTACTGGCGAAAGCCGGTGGTGTCGGTGGTATAGGCGAGCCAGCGTCCGTCGTCGCTGATGTCGGTGTCGCCGATTGAAAAGAACGCATGACCCTTGGCGAGTTCGTTGCCGTCAAGCAGGACTTCTTCACGCGCATCGGCTTCGGGTCCGGCCGGCCCGCCGCGTTTACGGCAGTAGATCGGGTACTGAAGGCCCTCCTCGGTGCGCGCGTAGTACCAGTAGGCGCCTTCGCGGTAGGCGACGGAGATGTCGGTCTGCTTGATGTGGCTCAGCATCTCCCGGTACAGATTCTCGCGCAGGCCGGCGAGCGGCGCCATCACCGCTTCGGCGTAGGCGTTCTCGGCTTCGAGGTAGGCGGTGACATCGGGATTCTCCCTGTCGCGCAGCCATGCGTAGTCGTCGACGAGGACGACGCCGTGTATTGTGGTTTCTTTGCGCTCTTTGCGGGCAGTGGGAGGCGTAACAATCTTTGTGTCGGTCATTGCACTCCCAGTGTAGTTCTTGAGGGTTCTGGGAACCTCTGCAGCCCCGCCAACGTACAATAGAGAAGCGATGAAAGGCCGTATCTACGCGCGTTTTGCCCTGGTTCCGTCCTTGCTGGCGGCGTTTTTTCTGTTTCTCGCTGTGCCATTGCGGGCCGAGGCAGTGGCCAGCCTGCCCCAACCCACCGACTATGTGAGCGACTTTGCCCACGTGCTTTCGCCTGAGGCGATAGCGCGGCTTGACGCCCTCTGCTCTCAGCTGGACCACTCCCAGACCCATGCGCAGATTGCCGTGGTCACGGTGCATGACCTGGACGGCGACGACGCGGCTGACTACGCCACGCAGCTTGAAGACCACTGGAAGATGGGGAACAAGGGACAGAACCGGTACGCCATGGTGCTGCTGGCCGTTGCTGACCACAAGTACCGCATCGAGGTCGGCTACGGGCTGGAAGGCATTCTGCCCGACGGTAAGACAGGCGACATCGGCCGCGCCATGATTCCCGATCTGCGGGCTGGCGACTACGACGGCGCCGTCACAATGGCTGTGGGTGAGATCGCGCAAGTGATCGCCGCCGACGCGCATGTGACGCTGGAGAATCAACCTGGGATGGAGCCGGTTCCGGCCGGCGACCTTGCGCGGCAACAGGGCCCCTCGGCTGCGAATGTCTTTGAAGGCATCGTGATCGCGATCTTTGTCGTTTTCTACGTCCTGCGCTTTTTCGGGGGCTTCGGGCTCTTCGGCCTGTGGGGGCTCGGGCTGATGTCTGGCGGCATTGGCCAGAACAACGACCGCTTTGGCGGAGGTTTCGGCGGAGGTGGCGGAGGTTTCGGTGGCTTTGGTGGCGCTGGAGGCGGCTTCGGCGGCGGCGGCGCCGGCGGAAGCTGGTGAGGATTGAGATTACAGCGATCAGCTTGTTTCAGCCGGCTGGATACAGAGCCACCAAAGCTCACGGCTGTGAGTGGTTTTGAGGAGAATGGAGGTCTATGAGCAAGGGACTTGGAATTGCGCTGGTCGTGGTTGGCGTTCTGTTGCTGGCAGTGTTCATGGTGTTTGGCAGCTACGTGAGCGCCCGGAATCAGATGGTTGCCAAAGATCAGGCCGTCAAAGAGGCGTGGTCGAACGTGGACGCGGATCTCGAGCGCCGCGCCGACCTGATTCCTAACCTGGTGGAGACCGTGAAGGGATTCACCAAGGAAGAGAGCACAGTCTTTGGCGATATCGCCAATGCGCGCGCAGGGATGCTGAACGCGCAGGGCCCTGCTGCCAAGATGGCGGCGAACAACCAACTCGACGGCGCCATTGGCCGCCTGTTGATGCTCACCGAGAACTATCCCCAACTACGCTCCAGCGACCAGTTCATGCGCCTGCAGGATGAGTTGGCAGGGACCGAGAACCGCATTAAGGTCTCGCGCATGCGCTACAACGAAGCGGTGCAGGACTATAACACGTTTATCTTGCAGTTTCCGAACAACATCTGGGCAGGGATCGCCGGCTTCCATCAGAACAATGACTACTTTAAGGCCAGTCCGGCCGCGCAAAACGCGCCGCAGGTCAAGTTCTGAAGACAGGGGGAGCTACCGGGGTCAGCGGATCTGGTTCCACTATGGGCCAGCTCTTTCTATGCTGCGGTGATCTGAGCGGTTGCGGCAGGGCGGCTTGGCGTGCAAGCAGACGCAAAAGGCCATTCCGCGCAGGCGGAATGGCCTTTCGTTCGTTGAGCTTTGCCGGGACGGCTTACTTGAAGGAGGCGATGGCGCTGGCCTCGTCGTCGAAGATCTCGAAGACGGTGTATAACTTGGTCAGCTGCAGCAGATCGTGAACCTTCTTGGTCAGCTTGAGCAGTTTGAGAGTCGCGCCCTGGTTCTTGGCTGTGGTGTAGGCGCTCACCAGTTCACCCAGGCCCGAGCTATCGATGTAGCTCACCTCGCCCAGATCGAGCAGGATGTAGCGCTGTCCTTTGGCGATCAGGTCGCGAATGGCGTCGCGCAGTTGCACGCTGCCTTCGCCGAGAGTGATTCGTCCGCTGAGATCGAGAACAGTGACGCCATCCAATTCACGGGAAGCTATCGCAAGTGCCACGGAAAATTCCTCCTTGTTGGTACTACGGTTATAGCATTTTTACGCGCGAGTCCGCAGGAAAATTCCTCGGACAGTGCTGCCGGAGTGAAGAACAACCATACCTTCATCTCCCTAAGTCTTTCCGGCGACTGGCGGCAGGTGTTTCACCAGCGTCAATTCGGTACCCGGGTTCAGATGTCGAAAGTGTACCTCATCCATGAGTGATCGGATGAGAAAGATGCCGCGGCCGGTGCCGCGGAGAAGATTTTCCTCAGCCAGCGGATCGGGGAGTTTTTCGGGATCGAATCCCCGGCCCTCGTCGGCGATGGTAAAGACCAGATCGTTGCCGGTGTTTTCGAGCGAGACGTGGATCTTTCGGGCGGGATCGTACTCGTTGCCGTGCAGAATGGCGTTCACGGCGGCTTCGCGGACCGCCATGGCGACGTGAAATCGCTGGTCTTCGTCCAAACCGGCTTCGCTGGCCAACTGGTCGGCAGCTGCTTCCACCTCGCCGACACTGTCCATCGTGGAGTTCAATCTGAAGCTCCGCCGTCCTCTGCTGGGTACGCTCACCGGACCGCTTTCCGCCTCCATCGGAGCCAGCGGAGGCTCTTCGCGCCTGCTCCGTGGGTCTTTTGGCAGTTTCACGTCTGGATGCGATTGTGTCAAGACTGGAGTCATCCCGTTCCAAATGCAAGGTGCGCGAAGGAACAACTGCAGTCATTCATGCCGCGGTGCGGCGCCCGCTGCGTCTTCCGCTATTTTGGCGCGGCTACGGTTTCGCCGATCGGCCGCGGCGACGGGAAGTAGCCGGTGCGGGTGCGCACCGTGAGCTTACCCATGCCCCTGGCCTGAGCCGTTACCTCAATCTTGCGGAAGCCCGGAACCGACATGGGCTTGGAGGAGTGATAACCGATGGTGTACTGGCTGCGGATGTCGCGCGCCACCTCGGCGGCGATCTGATCGACTTCTTCGACAGATTTGGGGAAGAAGGCCATGCCTCCGGTCTCCTGCGAGAGCATTTCGAGCGCGCGACGCGCGTGGCGCGCCTCGGCGCGGGACATCTCGTTGCCGAACAGCAGGCCGATCGAGTAAATCACCGGGCCAGAGAGTTCCTGCACACGGTGGATGGTCTGTTCCAGATCGAGGCTCGATGCGTTGTCGTCGCCGTCGGTGATAATCACCAGCACCTGCTTGGGCCGTTTGGCGTCGGAAGCCAATTTGTCGGCCGAAGCGGCGACGGCGTCATAGAGCGCAGTGCCGCCGCGCGAGTCGATATGCGAAAGCCCGTCGCGAAGCTTCGCGATGTTTGACGTGAAGTCGCAGTCGATGAAAGCCTCGTCGGAGAAGTTGACCACGAAGGCCTCGTCCTGCGGGTTCGAGGCGAGCACCAGATCGAGAGCCGCCTTGTTGACGGCCGGACGCTTACGGTACATGGAGCCGGAGTTGTCGATGACGAGGCCCATCGAAACCGGCAGATCGGTGTGCTGGAAGCTGATGATGGTCTGCTTGACGCCGTCCTCGGAGACCGTGAAATTGTCTTTGGTCAGGTTTTCGACCAATTGCTGGTCGCCGTTGAGCACGGTGGCGTTTAATACGACCTCTTCGACGTTCGTGCGCAATAAGTAGCCTTTACCCTGCTTGCGCACAACTCCAGCAGGCGCCACTGGAGGCACGACGTCGGGCGAGCGCACCGGATCGGTGTCCTCGGTCAGCGGCTGAGAATGAGCTGACGGAGCCGCTGCCGCTGGCTGAGGCGCCTGCTGGGCGCGAAGCGCAGGGAGCAAGAGTCCCGAAATGACGATAAACGCGGCCAAGGCCGCTCTAATGCAATGGCGCATAATACCCGGTGCGAGCATAAACGGTCAGCGGAGGCAGTCCCGGTGGAGGATCTACCTTTACCTTCACTTTACGCCACTTATGCATCCGGCAGCCGCGCAGGTCAGAACCGGCAAAACGGGAACGCCCCGGAACCTGCTGGGAGGGCTGGGATACAATCAAGCCTGAGCGCCCCGAAAACTCACTGCCGGCAACGGCGTGGCGGGGCATAAATCCACCCCTTCAACGGCGGAGAACAACCTTCCTCATGGCTCGTCTTTATCCTTTTCGCGCCTGGCGCTACAACCCCGCTGCAGTTCGGCTGGACGACGTGGTCACACAGCCCTACGACAAGATTTCGCCTGCCATGCAACAGGCCTACTACCAGCGCAGTCCCTATAATCTGGTCCGGATCATTCTGGGCCTGCCTGAACTATTTGACGCGGAAAAGGGCGAAAATGTCTATACCCGCGCGGCGAGGGATTTTCGCGCCTGGCGGGAGTGCGGCGTGCTGGCGCAGGAGCAGGATCCCTGCGTGTTCGCTTATGCTCAGCGATTCCAGGCGCCTGGAGCCGAAATTGTGAAGGAAAGGCGCGGGTTTATCGCGCTGGGCAAGCTCCACGACTATTCCGAGAAGGTGGTCTTCCGGCACGAACAGACGCTTTCAAAACCCAAAAGCGACCGGTTGAACCTGCTGAAGGCCACGCATGCGCACTTCGGGCAGATCTTCATGCTCTACTCCGACCCCTCGGGCAGCGTGGAGAGGATTCTCTATGACGGCAAGGGCCCCGCCGATGTCGAGGTAACCGATGAATTCGGCGTGGTGCACAGGCTGTGGCGCGTGAACAATCCGGCCGTCATTCGTCTGCTGACGACAGCCATGGCCGACAAAAAGCTGATTATTGCCGACGGACACCACCGCTACGAGACTGCTCTGAATTACGCGAAGGAGCACGCATCCACCGCGACTGTTCAGCCGGAGTTGAGCGCCACCGGCCTGCCGCAGCCCGCATTTCCCGAGGCCGCGGCGATGATGACCTTCGTGAACATGGATTCCGACGGCCTGGTGATTCTGCCGACGCATCGCGTGGTCCACAGCCTGAAGGACTTCGACCCGGCCGCGTTTCGCGCCAGGGCCGAGGAGTTCTTTACCGTGGAGACGCTCGCGCCCGGCGATGCGCAGAGTTACATCGCGGCGTTGAAGGCGCAGGAGAGCACGGCATTTGTGGCCGTGATGCGCGGCGGCGACTTTTTGCTGTGCGCCAAACCCGAGACAATGACGAAGGTGCTCGCGGACGTGCCCGAACGGCAGCGGCAGCTCGACCTGACGCAACTGCACTCGGTCATTCTCGACCGCCTTCTCGGTCTCGACGCCGAAAAGGTGCGTGAGCAGACCAATCTGCGCTACCTGCGCGATGCGGGCGAGGCCGTTGATCAGGTGCGCAAGGGCGAGGCGGACGTAACATTCCTGACCAATCCCGTCACCATGGAACAGTTGCGCGAAGTGGCCTTCGCAGGTGAAGTGATGCCGCAGAAATCGACGGACTTCTTCCCCAAACTGCTGAGCGGCCTGACGATTTATGCGTTGGAGTAAAGGTGTTGATCGGGCTCGATCTCATGAGTGCGCGATCCTACTGTAGCGATGGTCTCCTGACCGGCTGTAGCGTGGGTCTGTCGGCTCATGCTCAATTGGTTTGCGTCGAAAGCAGCCGTAAGAAAGCGCGAAGCGGACTCAAGACCGTCTTTCAGTACAGATCTTTAACCTTCATGCTTTTCTTCGCGATCTTCGCAACGGTCCCCTTGATCGCGCAGGAGTCGCAGGCTCCGGGCACAACGCGCTTTGCCGTGGTGCTGGACGCGGCTCACGGCGGCGACGATCTGGGCGCAAAGCTCGGCAGCCAATCGGAAAAGGATCTGACGCTGGCGCTGAGCGTCAAGCTGCGCTCGCTGCTTGCGGCGCGCGGAATCTCCGTGGTGACGACGCGCGAGTCGGACGTGGACGTCGACGCGGACCACCGCGCCGAGATTGCCAATTACGCCAAAGCCTCGGCCTGTCTGAATCTACATGCCGCTCCGGCAAGCGGGAAAAATCCGTCCGCCGTGCACCTGTTTCTCTCCTCTCTTCCCGCGGCGAAGGATGCCCCGCTGATGCCGTGGCGGACGGCGCAATCGGCATGGGTCGCGCGCAGTACGGAGCTTGCGGGTGTGCTGAATTCGGCGCTCACTCAGGCGGGCATTTCGGTGACATTGGGCCGCACGGCGCTGCCTGCGATCGACAGCATGGCCTGCCCAGCGGTTGCGGTCGAAGTAGCGCCGCAACTCGCGGCGGATGCGCAGGAGACAGCCGGCGCAGACGGTTCCGGATTTGTGGCAAAGGTAGCGGATGCACTGGCAGCGGCGCTGGTGGAGTGGCGATCCAACGGCGCTCAATTCGGAGAAAAACGGCCGTGATTCCCCGCCACCAGACCGTGTTGATCGTGATTTTGCTTGTCGCCTCGGCGACGATGGGCGCCGTGTTGTGGAACCAGTTGCGGCGTGCGCACGAACGGCTACTGCGCGGTGAGGTTGTGGTGCCAACACAGGCGCCGCAGGTGGCCCCGGCCGAGCAGGCGACTCTGATGGTGGCGAATGACGCGGACAACTCCGTCTCCCCGCGGATTCTCACCCTGCCCTTGCCACAGAACTCTGAAGCCCGGGCCCGAGCGGTGCTGGGCAAACTGCTTGACCTGTATGCCGCACCTGAATCGACGCATCCGGTTCCCGGCGGCGCCAGTTCAATCGCTCAGGTGTTCCTGCTGCCCATCGCGGAAGGTGGCATGACTTCGGCAAACGGACCGCAGCTTGCCGTGGTGAATCTGACGGGCGCGTTTGCAAACGGCCATCCCTCGGGGCTTGAGACTGAGACACTGACCGTCCTCTCCATCTGCGATACGCTCAGTGCCAATCTGCCGCGGGTTGCGCAGGTGCGATTTCTGGTGGACGGCCAGCCGCGAGCCACGCTGGCCGGCCATGCCGACCTGACGCGCACCTATCTCGCCGGGCCGTCCACAAACACGCCGGAAGGCAACCAGCCATGACGCGGATGCGAGAGATCCTGGCCTGGACTTCTCTGCTGACTTTCGCTCTCGCACTCCGCCTCGGCCTGGCCGTGGCCTCGCCCAATATCTTCTTCCCCGACGAAATCTTCCAGACGCTGGAGCCTGCTCACAGACTGGTCTATGGCTTCGGAGTCATTCCCTGGGAGTGGCGGATGGGAATCCGGTCCTGGGTTTTTCCAGCGTTTCTTGCCGGAATCATGCGCGCGACGGCATGGATTGGCGCGGGATCGACCGGCTACCTGTTCGGAACGGATATTGTGCTCTCGCTGCTCTCCCTTGTCACAATTTGGTTCGGCTATGCATGGGCCAGACGCGCCAGTGGAACTCCCGCGGCAATCATCGCCGCGCTGGCCTGCTCCTTCTACTTTGCCCTGGTCTACTTTGCCCCCAAAGCCTTCACCGAGGTTGTGGCCGGGCACATCATGCTGCCCGGTCTCTATCTGGGCGTCTACGGCCAAAGAGCAGGCGAGCGCAAGCGGCTCTTTCTTGCGGGATTGTTCCTTGGGCTGGCTGCTTGTCTGCGCATGCAACTGCTGCCCGCCATGCTCTTCGCGGCCATTTACTTCTGTTTCCGAAGCTGGCGCGAGCGAATGCCCGCCGTTGCCGCCGGCTTCGCCGCGCCGGTCCTCTTTTTCGGCGCCGTGGACTGGATGACGTGGTCCTATCCCTGGCAGTCCTTTCTGCGTTCCTACCAGACAAATGTCGTCAGCGGGATTGGCAAGGAATTTTCGTTTCACCAGCCGTGGTACTGGTACCTGCTCGCCATCATCGTTTTGCTTGGTCCGGCCGTTCTGCTGCTCTTTCATGGCGCGCGCCGCAGCCCGTTCCTTGCCGTCCTGTGCGCGATTATCGTGGTTTCGCACAGCCTCGTTCCGCACAAAGAGATTCGCTACATCTATCCGATCGTGGCGCCGGCGCTCACGCTGGCTGCCATGGGATTGGTCGACCTGCTGGAAGAACTGCGGCCCGGGGCTAAGTTCCTGGCCAAACCCCAATGGGTGCTGGCCATTGGCGTGGTCTTCTTTTTCGTTTCGTCCGCCCTCCTGGCCGTGCAATGCGCGAACTGGTACAGGATGCGCTGGGGTATCGGCGCCTTCGACCGCCTCAGCCGCCGGGCGGATCTGTGCGGTGTGGGATTGTATGGGGTCTCGTGGACACAATCGGGTGGCTATGTTCATCTCCACCGCAATGTGCCGCTGATGCAACTGCCAGGCGCGGCCGCGCTTGCCGGGGAGGCTCCATCGTTCAACGCCTTAATCGCCCCGCAAAACGCGTCCGGTCTTCCTGCCGGGTTCAGGCAGTCGCAGTGCTGGCAGGGAGTTTGCCTGTATGAGCGGACGGGAGGCTGCGCCGCTCCCCGCGCGGACGAGGAGTTGAACGCGTATCTCAAAGCCATCGGGCGCTGACGGAGAATGTTACGCTCAAGAAGATGAACCCCACAATCGGTGTTTTCGATTCCGGATTTGGCGGATTGACCGTGCTGCGCGCGCTCATCGAGAGGCTGCCGGGCGCGCGATTCGCCTTCCTTGGCGACACGGCGCGGCTGCCCTACGGCTCCAAGTCGCGGCGCACCATTGCGCGCTACGCGGCCGAGAGCGCGCAGTTCCTGGTGCGCGAACAGGGCGCGGAGTTTCTTGTCATCGCCTGCAACACGGCCAGTGCGCTGGCGCTCGATGCCATTCAGGATGCGGTGCCGGTTCCGGTACTGGGCGTGATCGAGCCGGGAGCCATCGCCGCGCGCGAGGCTTCCACGACCGGCGACGTGCTGGTGATCGCCACCGAAGCTACCGTGCACAGCCACGCCTACGCGGCCGCCTGCCGGGCGCGCGGCTTGTGCGCCATCGAAAAGGCCTGCCCGCTGCTGGTGCCGCTGGTCGAGGAGGGATGGACCGACCATCCCGTCACCGCCGAGGTGATTGAGATCTATTTGAACGAACTGCGAGCTGAAGCCGCGGCAGCGGGGATGAATCAGGACGCACTGGTGCTCGGCTGCACGCACTATCCGCTGCTGCGGCCGCTGATTGAGCGCGCGGTGCGGCCGGGCGTGAAGGTGATCGACTCGGCCGAAGCTGCGGCCGAGCAGGCCGTGGAGATATTCAATGGAAGGGTTGCGCGTGCGGCCGAAGGCACGGCGGCCGAGACCGAGATTCGCTGTTTCGCAACGGATTCGGTGGAAAAGTTCGAGCGGCTGGGATCGCGATTCCTGGGCCGGCCTGTGGGCCACGTGGAGCTGATCGATTTGGGCGGGTGAACTGGTGGCCCAGTTTCGTTCGCTGCGAGACCTGATTCATGGTCGAATTGGATCTGGCTGTGCGGGTATATCGGCTCCTTTTATGATTTTTGACAAAGAACAGGGGTTGGCTGAGAAATTTTTGCACTGGATTCTGTGCAAAGGGCGCTGGCGGCGCGAATTTGGGGCTTTAAATGGGCCATCTCGGCGGGTCTGTGGCACAGGCCCCCCTCTACGGTTTCTGTAAAGAAGCTCTTTGTTTTCTTGGCCTTAGCGAGATCAAAGCGAGGCAAGTTCTCTACTTTCAGCGGTTTGTGGCCAGAATCCTGATGTCATTGGGGTTAGGGGCAAATGGCAGTGGTCAGTGGTCAGTGAACAGTGGTCAGTGGATTGTGCATACAAATGCGTACTCGGGCCTGGTTCGAGTGTCGTGAGAACAGTATGCGCTGAAGGCGGGAAACAATCGGCAACGCAGAGAGGGGAATTTTGCAGGCGGCCTCAATGAGCCGTCGGTGGCAGCCGATCTCTAGGAGCCTGTCGGGCATAGATTTCATGCCATTTAGAATCAACAACTTACAAAATCTACCATGTTTGGTATGTT
>JBMFHB010000044.1:0-28652 GCA_049977045.1 Occallatibacter sp. | reverse complement strand
CGGCGGCGAGACGCTAGAGGATTGAAATCCTTCGATCTCCGGGCCCGAGCTCAATCCTCGCTAGAAAGGCGATCGCAGCCATCGAAGATCGCACACGAGGAGCAAGCACCTCGGTCCTGGAGGCGAGCAGAGTTGAGGAAAGCTTGCCTCAACGGACAGCAATGCCGGAGCCCGGCGCCTTATGAACGGTGTTGTGATATATAAGGATCGTAATTTCAGTGACATGCAAGGTGTGACCCGCGACATGGCGTTGCCCGGTCGATTTTGTTCCATTGGTTGCGCTGAAAGCGGGATCTTCCTGCAACGCCCTTGCGGAAACCGTATTAGTTAGCTAACATATTCTTAGCAGGATGGGAGGGGTTATGGCCCATGCAACGATGTTTGAAGCGAAGACCCAGTTGTCCGATCTGGTGCGCCGTGCGCAGCGCGGTGAGAAGGTTGTCCTGACCTCAGGGCGCGGCAAGGTGCCGGTAGCCGAGATTGTAGCCATCAAGCCGGCGGCAGAGCGTGTCTTCGGCCAGTTCTTTCAGCCGAACTTTCGCATCCCAGCCGATTTCGACGAACTTCCTGAGACTGAGTTGGCTGGGTGGCTGGGTGAGGGCGAATGAGAATCCTCATCGACACACACTACGTCCTCTGGACCGCGCTAAATCCCTCGGAGATGACGCCATGGGCCCGCCGGCTCCTGGCGGATCTGAAAAACGAGATACTGGTTTCCTCGGCTTCAGTCTATGAGATCAGTCTGAAGGTTCGTCTAGGCAAGCTCCCGGAGGCAACTGAGTTCGAAGGGGACTTGCTTACGAACATCGAGGAGAAGCTTGGATTCGTGCTTCTACCGCTCGACCCACAGTCAATGTACCGGGCTGCCCGGTTCGAGGACAAACACGCGGACCCGTTTGATCGCATGATCGCAGCGCAAGCCATCCAGTACGATCTGCCGCTGCTCAGCGTTGACCCCAATCTGGATGCTTTCGGCGTGCGCCGGGTCAAGAAGCCAGTTGGCCTACCGTAGCCGATTCTACAGGGCTGACGCTTTGAAGGCCCACGTTGCAGCTCATGCAAAACCTGCATCAGCATCTGGACCGAAAAACGAGGAGACGAGAGGAAGTGCTAGAGTCCGCACTACTTGAGTGATGTTGCAAAAGAAACGCCCCAAAATGCAACACCTGGAACATTGCCAAGATGTCCGATAACAGATATTCTGTTAACTGCCGACAAGCAAATCAAATCGGCGGAAATCTATGTCCTCACAACCTTTACACGCAGTCGTCCTCTCGCACCTCCCTTTCGAGGATCTCGGCTCTCTTGAACCCGAGCTGCTGCAGCGTGGATTTTCGATTGAGACCATCGATGCGGCGACAGCGAAGTTCCCCGTGGTGCAACTCCAGGATGCCGACCTGCTTGTGGTGCTGGGTGGACCGATCGGCGTATACGACGTTGCGGACTATCCGTTTCTGACCGACGAAATGGCCGCTCTTCGCACGCGGCTCGCCGCAAGGAAGCCCACGCTCGGCATCTGTCTGGGATCCCAGTTGATGGCGGCGGCACTCGGTGCGCGGGTCTATCCCGGCGAACGCGGCTCTGAGATTGGCTGGTTCCCGTTGTTGCCAGCGATCGATTCCCCTGTGCCTGAATGGTTCCAACCGCTTCTTGCCGACGATCTGGCTCTATTTCATTGGCATGGAGACACCTTCGAACTTCCGCAAGAGGCTTTGCACCTCGCCCGGACAGATCTCTACGAAAACCAGGCCTTTGCCCTGGGCGATTTTGCCCTCGCCCTTCAGTTTCACCCCGAGGTGACGGAGCTGGGCCTGGAGCGATGGTATGTGGGTCATAGCTGTGAATTAAGACAGAAGACGTTATCTATCAACAAGTTAAGAGAAGACTCCAGCAGCCATGCTCCCGCCCTTAAAAGAGCGGCTGCCGAGTTCTGGAGGCTCTGGCTGGATCACATTTTGTAGCGGCCGAGATCCTCATCGTTCAATCCTTCAAGCCAGCCGCGCAACTGCTCGGCGGTGGGCCCTTCAGGCGGACCGCTGGTATTGAGTTTGGCGGCCTCCATCACTGTATCCGCCACGTAAATCGGGCAATCGGCACGAAGCGCCAGCGCAATGGCGTCGGACGGCCTCACGTCGACGGCCACCGGCTCGCCATCCTGCCGCAGCCACAAAACGGCATAAAATGTATCATCTTTAAGTTCTGTAATTACAACGCGTTCCATCTCGGCATTCAAGTATCGAATGATGTTTTTCGCCAGGTCGTGCGTCATCGGGCGCAACGTACCCATCTTCTCGATCTCAAGCGCGATGGCGTTGGCTTCGAAGATCCCTACCCAGATGGGCATGACAGCCTCGGAGCTTACATCCTTGAGCACAATGATCGGCATACTGGTTGCCGGGTCCATCATCAGGCCACGAATCCGAACTTCGATGTCCATCGCTTCCCTCTTGAACAAGCCTTACCATCTTAGACGACTTCGCCGACCAGACTGTTGGGAAATGCACCGGTAATTTTGACACAAAGGTAGCTGCCAGGGGCGGGTGCGATCGGCTGAGACCACTCAAAGTTCACCGGCTTGTTCTGGCTGCTGCGTCCGGCAACCTGCCCTCGATTGGGATTTGAACCTTCAACCATTACCTCAATAATCTCTCCAATATGTCTTGAATAATTAGCCCTTTGTATCTCTCGCTGCCTCTCAAGTAACGCTTGAAGTCTTTGAGCTTTTTCCTCTTCGGGGGCGGAATCGATCATGGTTAGCGAAGGCGTATTGGGCCGCGCCGAGTATTTGAAGGCAAAGACGCAATCGTACTGAACCTCTTCAAGAAGATCCATTGTTTGAATGAAGTCTCCGGCCGTTTCACCGGGAAAGCCGACAATGATGTCAGTGGAGAGTGAAATCCTGCGCCGAGCGGCCTTGAGCCATGCGATACGTTCGAGGTACCACTCCGGGGTATATTCGCGAGCCATGGCTCCAAGGATGCGCGCCGAGCCTGACTGCACGGGCAGGTGAACGTGGTCGCAAAGGGTCGAAACCGAATCAATGGCGTCGACGATGTCCCGCGTGAAGTCCCGAGGGTGGCTCGTGGTAAAGCGCACGCGCCGGATTCCCGGTACCTGGCCGACCGCGGCGAGCAATTCGGCGAACCTCAACTTCCCTTCCGGATCGCGGTAGCTGTTCACGTTCTGCCCCAGAAGCTGAATCTCGGTATAACCAAGGTCGACGATGCGCCGAGCCTCTGCCAGCACGGAGGACGACGCGCGGCTGCGCTCCTTGCCGCGCGTGTACGGAACTACGCAATAGGAGCAGAACTTATCGCAGCCCTCGATGATGGTGATATAGGCGCGGTAGGGGTTCTGGCGGGCTGTGAACTCGGTTTCGAAGGTCTCTTCGGTCTGGCGGTCGTCGAGACCGGTGATGCGTCCTTCGCCAGCTTCCAGACGGGTGAGCATCTCCGGCAGCTTGCGGTAGGAGGCTGATCCGGAGACCAGCGAGACATACGGCGCCCGTTCGAATATCTTCTCGCCCTCCTGCTGAGCGACGCAACCCAGCACGGCAAAGCGCTTGCCTTCCTTGTAGAGGCGCTTGTAGTCGTTCAGACGGTGGAAGACCTTCTGCTCCGCTTTATCGCGAATGGAGCAGGTGTTGTAAAGGATCAGGCCGGCTTCTTCCTCGGTCTCAACCTGCCGGTAGCCTTGCTGCCGCAGGGTGCCGATGACCTTTTCCGAGTCATGGGCATTCATCTGGCAGCCGAAGGTCTCCAAATAGAATGTTTTTTCGGGTGCCATCGACCTCCTTCAAGTATATCGTGATGCAGCTCACGATTGCATCGCTTCGCGAGTGTGGGCAGGGCAATTCCCTGAACGAAAATGATAGCCTGATCGCGCTTTGAAAGGGCACGACTTCAGTCGTGCCCTTTCAAAACCGTTGCTGAAGCTGGTTCATTCCGTTCATGCGATAACCCTGCGATTGGGGGAGCCAATCGCGTTGGAATCTGTCAGTAGATGTGCAAATAGGCCACCACAGCGTCCATCTGTTCCTTCGTCATCTGATAGGCGAACGAAGGCATCATGCCCTTGCCCGAGAGCAAAACCCGCCTCACCTCCGCGTCGGTTGCCGGAGCGCCATCGGGCAGCGTCGTGCGGCTGAAGAGGCCGTGCAGGTTGGGTGGAACATTCTTCAGATGCAGATCGTTCTCTTCGTGGCAATGAGCGCATCCAACCGCGAAGACGTGCTGTCCTTCTGCCTGTTGAGGCGTAATTTTCGGCGCCGAATGGCAACCGGCCAGCAGAGCCGTGGCTGCCAAAATACCGATCGGAACAGGCCCGGCCTTGTGTATCGCATTTGGCAAGAGACAATCCTCAGGGGAAGTTGGAGATTCACGAGAAGCCACTCACTCCAGTCTGCGCGGGCAAAGCCGGGCGGGTCAAGAAACGGCAGGCCTCGCTGCACGGCGGCGGGCCACTCTAACAGCCTGTGGTGAAAGTCGGGTTTTGAAAGGGCACGGCTTCAGCCGTGCCGTAAGGGCTGCAAAATCAACGCGGCTTTAGCCGCCGAGGGATGTTTTTCATGGCATTTCGACTTTCACCACAGGTTGCTAGGGGTGCAAAGCTGCCGGGATATCCCTCACTCCCGCCGCCAATTCCCTTCCCGGCGTTTGCGACGCGGCGACACGGATCTCGTATGCTGAATTCATGCCTTTCCACGCTCACGAGTCGCTCACGCCGTTTGCCCATTCCGCGCAGAACCGTTGCTTTGGCTGCGGACTAGACAACCCGGCCGGGCTGAAACTGGAGTTTCTGCTGGCGCCGGATGGCGCCGTGGTGAGCCTTCCGGTGGTCCCGAAGGCATTTGAGGGCCATCCTGGATTTCTGCATGGCGGAGTGATTGCAACGCTCCTCGACGAGGCGATGAGCAAGGCCGTTCGCGCGCTGGGCCAGCCATCGATGACAAGGAAGATCGAAGTGGAGTTTCTGCGGCCGGTTCCCTGCGAGGCTCCATTGCGGGTTGAGGGGCGCGTGCTCGTGAGCGAGGGACGAAGGCACTCGACCGAGGCGGTCATTCTCGATGCGGAAGGCACGGAACTGGCGCGGGGCAAGGGGCTGTTCATCGCGGTTCGCGCGCAAGAAGCTGAAAAATAGGGCGACCCGAAGCGGCCGCCCTTTACGTTCAGCTTACCGGAAGCAGAGACGTTAATGAACCATGTTGATGGTGTCCTGCGTGACGGTGTCGAAGGTAGTGACGGATTTGGCGTTGGCTTCAAAGGCTCGCTGCGCAACGATCAGGTTGGAGAATTCGGTGGAAATGTTGACGTTGGAGGCTTCCAGCGCGCTGCCTTCCATGGTGCCAAGGCCGCCCGCGCCTGAGATTCCGGTCGTAGCCGCACCGCTGGCTTGTGTTGTGGCATAATCCCCGTCGCCAAGCATCGACAGTCCTTGAAGGTTTGCGACGTTGGCCAGCGCAATCTGACCGACGTTCTGCTGTTGCCCGTTGGAATAGGTCACGCTGATCGTTCCGTCGGAACCCACAGAGAAGCTCTGATACTGTCCGGTCGGATAACCATTCTGGCTGGTCGTGGAGACTGCGGAGGCCGCATCCACCTGGCCGACATTGGGAGTCCCGCTCGAATTCAGCAGGTTCCAGTTAATACTCAGACCGGAGGCTCCATCGGCCAGGGCCGATCCGGCGGGAGTGAAGTTGAGGGCAATGGTGGAGACGTCACCCGTTGCGGTTCCCACGGTCTGCGCGGTGCCGGCTCCCTGAGCCACGGTAGCAAGATTGCCATTGGAATCGAAGGTCATGGTGCCGGTGATCGCCGCGGGAACCGCATTGCCGCCGGTGGTGGAATAGTCCGCAGCGGGCAGTTGCGCGGAATAGGTCCATGTGTTCGTCGCCGTCTGTTGATAGGTCACCGTGGCGATGTGAGCCTGGCCAAGCGAATCGTACACCGTAATCTCGGCGGGAAATTGTGTGCCCGTGGACGCTGCTGAATCGAGGTTGGCAGTCATGCTCATGGAACTGGTGGCCTGGGGCTGTTGCACCGTTCCGATCGGAATATTCATCGCCGTCAAAGACGCATTGGTGTTCACTACACCGTTGGTCGCCGGATAGCCCATCACGCTGTAGCCGTTCGTCGTGATCAGGTTGCCCTTGGCATCGGTTTGGAAGTTGCCCGCGCGCGTCAGATATTGTGTCTTTCCGTTATCGACGATAAAAAAGCCTGAGCCTTGTAACGCTACATTGGAAGACACTCCGGTTGAATTGGGTGTTCCGGCCGTAAAATCTGTGTCATTCGAGGCTACTTTCACCCCGGCGCCCACCTGGATCTGGTCGCCCGAGCCCGTTGAGCCGACCTGCTGATAGAACAGATCGGCAAAGTTGGTCGTCTGCGCCTTGAAGGCCGTGGTGTTCATGTTGGAAAGATCGTTGGCGATCGTGTTCAAAGCCGTCGAATCGGCCTCAAGTCCGGTCAGCGGAATCGAGAAACTTGCCATGGTTCATCTCCTCGTCAATTGAAAAAATGGATGCGCCGGGCCTTGCGCCAGGCGAGTGGGCTAACTGAAAACCTATCGGTTTGGCGGCGAAGCTTGATGCGAGGCGGGCGTCTGGTTCCTGCCGGCCAGCGCCTGCGCCACGCGATCGGCCGCAAGGCTCGCCTGGGGAACGCTCAGATTGCCCGCGATCCCAGACTCCAGCCTCATGGGCAACTCCACTGGAGCAGTGTTCGCGGCATGGAGTGCCGAGGAAACAGGCGCTCCGGCCGAATGGACCGCTGTGTGAGCCGAAGAAGCGGACGACGACGCTGTGGCCGTGTGGACCGAGCTTGAAGTTGCCGGGGTCGCCTGCGTAGATGCCTCGCCGCCGGAGGCGCTCGATGTGGTTGAGGCGCTTCCCAGATCCGTGGTGAGCGTCTGGTTGATGTTGATGAGTTGTTCCAGGCTGTTCACCTGCACCAGTTGATTGATGTACTCGTTGGGGTCCGTATTTGCGGTCGGGTCCTGATTTTGCATTTCCGTAACCAGGAGGGTGAGAAAGTCGTTGGCCGAGATGGTGGCAGAACTGCTGGCCGAATTGCTCGTGCTGGTTGCGCTGCCCGTTCCGCTGGTGCCGGATGAAGAGCTTGTCAAGGGCGTTGCCGCTTTGTGTAGGGCCAAATTGGCTGTCGCTGTCTGGCGATGGATCAGTTCCGCTACCGCTGTCATCTTTTCCTCCTGCTTCTTTCTAGGAAAAATTGCCGCATTTATGCCACCACGGAGATCCGTGTGCCGCGCATGGCGCCTGCATGTGAAAGCGCCTCATGAGATCCGCTTTGTGGCGCGGATGAAAAGTCTGAATCGTTTGATCGCCGAGGGGCGATGCCTTGCGATCGTGTTTGCAGGTTTCCCTGCGGACTCCCTTGCGTGTTCCTGTCCGCTCCCTGCTGCATCTGCTGACCGGCGCCGCTGCCAATTCCGCCGTTGCCCGGCGAGGCCATTGCCAGAGACGCAACCTGCGCGTGCTGTTCGGCCAGGTGCGCATCAAGCCCTGCGAGATGCCCGCTCAGCGCCTGCGCCGCGTCCGCCGAACTGGGAACGAGCGTTGCATGGACGCCGCCCGCGCTCAGGTCCGCGCGCACCCCGACCCATCCAAGATCGGGATCGCGAAAGCCGGCCTCGGCATGGTGGCTTCCCGCATGAGTCCACATGGGATTTCCTGGCGATGATCCGGCATCGAGAGCGGAGAATGCGTCCTGCGCGGAGGTTGTGGCGGAGGATGCCGCCTGCGCATGATTTGCCGTTGAGTCCGCGGAGACGTGGACAGCAGCGGGAGTGCGCAACGCGGCCACGACGGCGGCGTCAGTCGAAGCTGTATGAAACGCCGTGGCTGGCGCTGCGCCAGGTGCCTTGCCATCTGTTTTGATCGAGTCGTGCGGCGCGGGGCGCGCCACGGATCGCTCCATTACAGCTTTTGCAGGTTCCTGAGGCGCGGCAGCAAGGGAATGCGCGCTGGTCTGTGACAGCGCGGGGTGATCGATGCTGATCGCGGCGCCGGCCGCGGCATTGTTTGCAGGGCCTGTGGCTGGTGCGGTGCTGGACACGGTATTGGCATTCACGCCCGCAGCCGGCTGCATGGAGCGATCTTCGCCGGCCGGGATAACGCGGGCAGCCAGGGCGCCATGCAAAGGAGCTTCGGACAGCGCGATCGAAGGCCCGTCCAATGAATTTGCCCCGGCCTCGGCGGCCGTCTGGTTCTGGGCCGCCTGTTTTTGATCTGTATTGTGCCCAAGCAATGCCGGGGTTCCATTCGCGCCTCGCGCCGTGGCGTCGATTGCGGTGGAACCCGAGGAAATTCCGGCCTCTGTAACTGCTTTCGGACCGCTCAGAATCGATTCCCTGCCCGAGAGATGGTTCGATTCGAAAGCCTCTTGCCCCTTCAGGTCCGCCAGCGAAAGAGTGGAGGTTTGCTTGAGGGCCGCGGCGGGAGGCGCGAACGAAGCCGGGACAATGCCTGCAGTGAGTTGTGCGCCAGAAGCGGCATGCGGCGTCTTCTTCTTTGACCTTCCGGATAGGCCGGTCGAGGCAGCGCGGCCGGTTTTGGCTGTGGATTCGCGCGCGGCAGAGGCATCGCTCGCTGCCGATGCCGACTCGGCCATGGGGTCTTGTACGGGCCTGGCTGCAACGGGAATTTTGCCCGCCTGCGGCGGGATCCCGGCAACCGCATTTTTTTGGGAGACGGTCTGCTGCGCCTGGACCACGCTCGCCTGTACCTTTGCCGTTGTGGACGCCGCTGACAGCACGGCCCTTCCTATTTTTCCGGCAAGGATCGGTGTGGATGTGCCCACTCCTTCGGCCGCGCTCCCAGGAGCAACCGTTTCCGCTTCGCTGTCGCCGCTGCCGTCCGCTGCTCCATTGCACGCTTTGACCGCCGACTGCCAACTGGAGCGAAAGCTCGGTACGGCAGAGGCCGAACCGGCTGCGGGATCGTCACTGGCGGCGCTCAGAGGATTGGCGCTCCATGTACCGCCGGCCCAGGCTGCGATCGGACCCAACCCCGATCCCGCCTGCCCGCTAAGTACCCTTCCACCGGATGCCTGCCCACCCAATTCGAAGCCTGTGCCCAGGTTGCTGCTGACTGCCGTGGTCATGCTGGAGGCTAAGTGCAGATGGTGTGCCAAAGAGAGGTTGAGGGGGTTAGAAAAATGTCAGGAATGGGAAGCCCCTTCCCGTTTCAGAACCGGCTCCTGACGTGTTGCCGATCTTGACTCACGTTTTGTCCTCTGGTAGCGATGCGATGCTGGAAGAGGATGCCGATTCTCCCCGATTCCGAAGCATTGGCGCACTCAAGTCCGGCCTCGCCAGCTCAGGAACCAGTCGTCGAGATTCTTTTGCGCGCGGCGAGCGGCCTCGACTTTGTCTGCGGCTTCGGCCTCTTCGATCAGGGTCTCTGTCTGTCGGCGCTCGATGCGTTTCGAGAGGAACTCACGCCGCATGGCGTCGAGTGCTGTCTGCGCCGCGGCAATGCGCGGCTCAAGAGCCGCGGCAATGCGCCTGGCCGTGCGCGTTTCTTCCATTCCCGCGATCCGGTCGATCACTTCACCCGTTGTGGCGCTGGCCGCAACCAGGAGCCGGCCACCTCGCTCACGGGCCGCGCTGCGCGTGAGCGCCTGCTCAAGCCGCGTGAGTTCGGCGCGCGCCGACTCCATCGCCGCCAGGCATTCGCGCTCCTGAATCTCCAGAACCTGCTGAAGCCGCCGCATGGCGCGCGAGACCGGCATCGTCAGATCTCCGAGGCCAGAGCGGCAAGACGGCGCACGCAATCGGCAAAGCGCACCTCGTCGCCGGTCGACTGGGCAAGAAAGGCGCGGATGCGATCGCGCGCGCCAAGAGCGCGGTCAAGATCGGGATCGGCTCCGGCCTTGTAAGCGCCAATGCGCACAAGATCCTCCGAGCGGGCATAGACGGCGAGCAGTTTGCGCACCAGTGCGGCCTGCTCGCGGTGTTTCCCGGAAGCGACGGCGGGCATGAGCCGGCTGATGGAATCGAGGATCGCGATCGGCGGATACCAGCCCTCGCTGGCAAGCGCGCGCGAAAGCAAGATGTGACCATCGAGCAGCGAACGCACCGCATCGACCAGCGGATCCTGCTGATCGTCGCCCTCCATCAGCACCGAATAAAAGGCCGTGATCGAGCCCTTGCGGAAGCGGCCGGCGCGCTCCACCAGACGCGCCAGGCGCGTAAAGACCGATGGCGTATACCCCTTGGCCGTGGGCGGTTCGCCGGCCGCAAGGCCAATCTCGCGCGCCGCCATGGCGAAACGTGTGAGCGAATCGAGCACCAGCAGCACATGTTTTCCCTGCGCGGCGAAGAACTCGGCGATCGTGGTTGCCGCCAGCGCGGCCCTCATGCGCAACAGCGGCGACTGGTCGGAGGTGGACACCACGACCACGGAGCGCGCCAGGCCTTCCCTGCCCAGAGAGTCGCGCAGAAACTCACCCACCTCGCGCCCGCGCTCGCCCACCAGGCCGACCACCGTCGCTTCGGCCTCGGTGTTGCGCGTCATCATGCCAATGAGCGTGCTCTTGCCGACGCCCGAGCCGCCAAAGATCCCCACGCGCTGGCCGCGCCCCACGGTCAGCATGGCGTCGATGGCTCGGATGCCGGTCCCAAGCGCCTCGCCGATGGGGACGCGGTCGAGCGGAAGACGCACTTTGCCGTCGAGAGGCAGCGAAGCTGTCACGGCTGGAGGGCCGCCCTCATCGATCGGCGCGCCCAGTGCATCGAGCACGCGGCCCATCAGCGCCGGTCCAACTGCGATCTCGGGTCTCACGCCGAGCGACCAAACCGGATCGCCAAAACGAATGCCTTCGGTGCTTTCGACCGGCATCGACAACACGTTCGAGCCGCGGAACCCAATCACTTCGGCGCTGTGCCTCTGTCCCTTGCGGTCCTCGATCTCGCAACACTCGCCCACCGAGGCCGGAGGCCCCGCCGACTCGATCGTCTGACCGAGCGATTCGAGAACCTGGCCGCGCCACCGCCAGGGCTGGCGGCTCT
The DNA here is from genome assembly GCA_049977045.1 of Occallatibacter sp. Lineage (GTDB taxonomy): Bacteria > Acidobacteriota > Terriglobia > Terriglobales > Acidobacteriaceae > Telmatobacter. Next base: position 17,621 of record JBMFHB010000044.1, on the reverse strand, counting down.
CCAGGCGCGAGAAGTAGCCTTCGAGCAAGGCCGTCATGGGCGCGCCCCGGCGTGCGGCGATTCTTCGCCAGTGGGGGACGCCTGCGCATCTGCCGCCTTGGCACGATCGAAGAATCCGCGCTCGATCTCGCTCAACTGAGCGCGAATTCCGAGATCGACCGTTCCCACCTTACTTTCGACGGCGCAGTCGCCAAGCCGCAGGTTTTCGTCCGCGATCACCAGTGGTCTTACGGCGAGATTGGGCACGAGCGCGATGGTTTCTTTCCACAATTCCGCCTCTTTTGCCGGCACACGGAGCCGAATCTCCGAGGCGCCGGCAAGTTGTCCGAGCGCGACACGCACCGCGCCCGCCAGCAGAAGCGGGTCCATCTGGGCCTCGCGGCGCAGAATGCGCGCCGCCACGGCCAGCGCCAGACGCACGACCTCCTGCTCAACAGCATGGAGATAGCGGTCGCGCTCGCGATGGAATTCATCGACCAGCGCGGCCGCTTGACGGCGGCGACGCTCGTTCTCTTGAGCCGCGGCCGGGGCCTGCGCCTCGCGCTCGGCGCGGCGGCCCTCCTCGCGGCCGCACTCACGGCCAGCTTCGAAGGCGCGCCGCGTCTCCTCGGCGAGACGTTGCTCGAATTCTGCGTTCGTCGCGGTTGCCTGCTGTCGAACCGCTCCGTCCGCCAACCCCGGTCCGCCGTCTTCTTCGGTCTCAACCCACCCATTCCATTCGGGGATCGAGGGCGCGTCGTCGCAAGCGGGATATTCAAATCTCTCCAACACCGTAGCGCCTTCGTTCCTTGCCTCAATTTCCATCGATGACTCGAAAGCCTTCCATTCCCGCACCGGCATCATGACTCTCTTTGCAGCTTCTTCTTCCCTGCTCTGCCAGATCCGTCGCCGCGGTCAGGCCATCATTTCGTCGCCGCTCTCGAGTTTCAGAATGATCTTGCCCTCGGCCTCGAGACGGCGAGCCAGGTTCAGGATCTCCTGCTGCGCTTGCGCCACCTCTCGCGAGCGCACCGGTCCCAGCACCTCCATATCTTCCTTGAGCATCTCGACAGCGCGCGAACTCATGGCCTTGAAGATCTGCGCGCGCAGATCCTCGTTGGCCCCGCGCAGGGCCAGCGCCAACTGCCGCTTGTCGACGCCGGAGACGATCTCGCGGATGCTGGCCGGCGGCACGGTGACCAGATCCTCAAACGTGAACATCAGATTGCGAATGCTCAGCGCCAGCTCCGGCTGGGACTCTTCGATGGCTTCGAGGATCTTCTTGGCCTCCTCGGCGTTGAGCCTGTTCATCAGATCGGCAACAGCCTTGAATCCGGAGTAGCTGCGGCGCTGCGTGTCGCCCATGCTCTCGAGGCGCCGGTGCAGGATCATCGCTACCTTCTGCGCCATCTCCGGCGAAAACTGGCGCATCTCCGCCAGCCTCTCGACTGCGACAACCTTGCGGTCTTCGCCCAGATTGGCCAGTACCGTCGAGGCGCGGCGCGGATCGAGGTGCGCCAGGACCAGCGCGATGGTCTGTGGATGCTCGGCGTCAAGGAGTTTGCCCAACTGCTGCGGATCGGTACTTTGCAGCTTGGCCAGATTCCCCTGAGCCGCCTCCTGTGCCCGGCGCATCAACGTGAGCAGATCGTCGGCGCGCTCCTTGCCGAAGGTCTCCGTCAGCAGCTTCCGCGCATAGTCCAGGCCTCCATGCACAATAAAGTGGTGGGTATCGAGAAGCTGCCAGAACTCCTCAACCACTTCGGCGGAGATCTCCGGAGTGACGCCGCGAAGGTCGGCCAGCTCTCCGGTGATGCACTGCACGTCCGCCTCCGGCAACGCGCGCAGCACCTCCTTGGCCAAATCCTCGCCAACAGTCAGCAGCAGGACCGCCGCCTTGCGCAGACCTGACATTCCAGCCGTCTGACGCTTCCTCGCTGTTCCGCTCTCAACTACCTGCTCTGCCAAGGCCCATTCCTTTCACTGCCTGTCCCAGTTCTCCCACGCCGCGTGGCCTGAATCCCGTCGACGCCGAACCATGTGAAACTCGCACGCGGTGCAAACCTACATTCGCCCGAACGCCCTTTTCCCAGGGACAGGCGCGGAGATCACTCCGAGTGAATCCAGCTCTGCAACAGCCGCGAGCTCTGCGTCGGCTCGCTTTTCAAGTGCGCTGCTACCTGATTGAAGATCTCCTGCGATCGCAGTTGCTCCGGATCCATCTTCACAGGCTCCGGCGGACTTAACGGGACTTGTGCCGGAGTGGCTGACGAAGCCAGATCGCTGCGCGCATGCTTCGCGCTTCCCGCGCCTTTCAGCGCCAGCCCCGCTTGACGGATCGCGGGCCGAACCCCGAAGGCCAGCACCACGAGCAGACCCGCCAGCAGCGCCAGATACTTCATCAAAATGGGTGCACCCTCCGCCTTCTGCAGGAATTGCGCGGCGACCGGCGTCGGAGGCTGTGGTCGATTGTTGTCGAAGGCCAGATCCTCCACCGTAACCACGTCACCGCGCGTGCCATCGTAGCCCACAGCCGCCTGGGCCAGAGCTGTCAGGTCGCGCAGTTCGCCCGGTGACCGAGACTGCCATACGGCTGGGTGCTTCTTCGTCGCCGGCTGCACCAGCCGATCGTTGACGACAATGGCCGCCGTCAGCCGATGAATGCTGCCCGGAGCATCGACAAGATGGCGCACGGTCTTCGAAGCCCCGTAGGTTCCCGATTCGGTGGTGGCCGACTGCGGAGCGGCGGTTTGATGCGGGTAGACGGGGAGCGCCTGCGTATTCGGCGCGTTCGAGGCCGCGCCCGGAACGCCAGCGGCCACACTCTGGCCACCCGAGCTCTGCTGCGTCCGCTCAAGAGACAGCGTAACCGTCCGCGATGGATCGTAGTTCTCGTCGGTCTCTTCGGTCGACTCGGTATTGTAGTCGAGCGTGACCGAAGCGCGCACATTGCCCGCGCCCGTCACCGGCTCGAGGGTTGCGATCAGCTTGTCTTCGAGGGCCTGTTCGGCGCTCAACTCGATTGCCTCCGGTGTCTTCGGACCCAGCGGCAGATTGCCAGCAGCGTCGACCAGCACGACGTGGTCGGGCGTGAGCCCATCCACCGCGGAGGCAACCAGGTTGCGGATGGCGTCAGGCTCACCGTCGGCCAGCGAACGGTGGCGCAGCTTCAAAACCACCGCGGCCTTGGCTGGACGCTCGTCGTCGCGGAAAAGCGAATCGTGGGGAAGAACCAGATGCACGCGCGCCGATTCCACATCCGAGAGCGTGCCGATGGTATGTTCGAGCTCCCCCTCCAGCGCGCGCTGATAGTTCACCTGCTCGTCGAACTCCGATCCGACCCAGTTTGGCTTGTCGAAGATCTCAAAGCCCATGCGGCCGCTCTTGACGCCGCCCTTGGACGCCACCGCCAGCCGCGCCTTATCCAGTTGCGCGGCTGGGACCAGAATGCCGGCGCCATCGCTGGCAGGCTCAAACGAGATCTGCGCCTGGGCCAGGATCTGCTCCATCTGCCTCGCATCGTCCGGATCGAGACCGGCGTAAAGCGTTCGCCAGTCGGGACGCAACCCGTACCACGTCAACCCGCCCAGGAGCCCTGCCAGCATCAGGGCCACCGCAATCGCCCATCCGCGCTGCCGGGGGGCCATTCCAGCCCAGCGCACCTGCGCCAGGCCCCACAGGCCAGACCATTTTCCGCCCCGGTTGATCTGTCCCAACCCGGGCGGAGTCTTCTCCAACTGTGCTCCCGTGGCCATTGTGTCAGCTACCGGCTGTTCGCTCCTGGCTTCCCGCTTTCCCCCTGCCGCGCGGCCAGTCCGCGAACTCCGCGGTCGGGCCAGGGGCTAGGAGCCTGTCGGGCATAGATTTCATGCCATTTAGAATCAACAACTTACAAAATCTACCATGTTTGGTATGTTGTTGATTCCATGTCGGTTACAAAAACTCAAATGCTTATGCCCGACGCACTCCTAGAGCCGAGAAGATTTCTCTAAAATTGCATCCCCATCACGCTTTGGTAGGCCTCGACCGCCTTGTTGCGCACGGCCAGCACCATCTCAAAGGCCAGGCCGGCCTTTTCATCGGCGATCATTGCCTGGTGGACGTTGACGCCCGAGCCGGTCATCAGGCCCGTGACCGCTGCGTCGGCCTGCTTTTCCAACTGGTTCACCGCGCCGACGGCATCGTTCATCAGATCGGCGAAGGGTGCGGAGGCGGTGGACTGTTCTCCCTGCGCACTCAGCAGCTTTGCCGTCTCTGCCTGCGTCACGCCAGCCGCTGCAGCAATCGAATTGACTCCCGACACCATGGTTTCCCTCCCTTTGTCCACCAACTCCGCGCCCGTTTCTCTTTACAAACCTTCGAAAGCCCACGTCCGATGCCCACGTCCGATACTCACGTCAAATGCCTGCCGGAGGTCAGGATTTGGCGATGTCGATTGCGGACGCGATCATGCCCTTCTCGGCCTCGACGGCGGCGCCGTTGAGGCCGTAGGCACGCGTCGCTCCCATCAGATCGACCATCTCTGTAACGGGGTTGATGTTGGGATAGGCGACGTAGCCGTCCGGTCCCGCATCGGGATGGCCCGGATCGTAGCGTTTCAGCGGCGGCGTAGGATCTTCGACGACTGCCGCGACGTGGACTCCCGGCGCGATGGATGCGCCGCCGGGCAGAGCGCTGGCTTCAAGCGATTGCAACGTCGACGCCGCGCCGCCCGACGTTGCTGCCGCCATGGAATCGAGAAAGCCAGGATCGCCGTGGTTGGCGGCAAAGACCACCTCCTGGCGGCGATATGGCCCGCCCGAGGCGGTGCGCGTCGTTTCGGCGTTGGCCATGTTCGCGGCAACAACCTCGGCGCGCATGCGCTCGGCTTCCATGGCGCTGCCCGAAGTCTCCATCATGCCAAACAGGTTCATTGTCCAGGCTCCTTATCCACTACTACTTGGCGTGGATGGCGTCCAAAACATCCTGGTACTCGTCGCGGAGCAGCGCCACTCCGGCGCGAAACTTTAGCTGCGCTTCGGCGAGGTTGAGGCCTTCGCGGTCAATCGAGACATTGTTTCCGTCCGGCCGCGCGATCAGGCCGTCGACCTTCGTCACGCGAACCTTGTGCGGTGCGCGGCCTCGTTCGACATCGTCGATAGCCTGGCGCATCTCGCCCTCGAAGTCCATCCCAACGGTGCGGTAGCCGGGCGTGTCTACATTCGCCATATTGACGGCCGTCAACTTCGCTTCGTCCGTGGCCAGATCGAGGTACCGGGCGATCTCATTGCTCAAGCCGGTTGCAATTTCCATGTTGGTTTCCCCTTCCAAATCCCGCCATACCGTTCTGCCTTGCTGGTCCGGGTTGCGCCTCGCTTTGCCGCGCACTTCTTGCCTGGCCGCGCTCCTCGTTGTCTACACGGCGCCCAAGGTCAATTCACAATCCGGTCGAAGTCGATCTCCTGCCCGGTGAGCACGGGATCTTCCCCGGCCAGAATTACGCCGCGTTCAAGCACATGCTCGAGCTCGCGGACATTGCCGGGCCAACTATGCGCCGCGAGCTTGGCGAACGCATTCTGATCGAGACGCTTGATCGGTATATCCCGGCCCATTCGATCGAGAAAGTGTTCGACGAGCAGAGGCAGATCTTCGATGTGTTCGGCTAAAGGCGGCGTATGAATCAGGAAGACCGCAAGACGATAGTAAAGATCGGAGCGGAAGCTGCCATCTTGCGCATGTTCGGCCAATGGCCGGTGCGTAGCGGCAAGGATTCGCACATCCACCTTCACGGTTTCGTTGTCGCCCACGCGCTGCAGCTCGCCACACTCCACAAAACGCAGCAGCTTGGCCTGCAGCGCCAGCGGCATCTCGCCAATCTCGTCGAGGAACAGCGTGCCCCCGTCGGCTGCCTCGATGCGGCCGGTACGTCCCTGCACGGCTCCCGTAAAGGCGCCGCGGGTATGGCCAAAGAGTTCAGCTTCTAGTAATGCTTCAGGAATCGCAGCGCAATTGATGGCGACAAAAGGCTTGCGGCTGCGCGTCGACAGACGATGCAGAGCCTCGGCCACCAGTTCCTTGCCTGAGCCCGTGGGCCCCTCGATCAGTACAGGAGTCATGCGCGGGGCCACGAGCCGTACGCGGCGGCTGATCTCCAACATGCAGGCGGCATTGCCGACCAGTTCCGGCAGCCGGCCTCCGGGGTTCAATTCGGGACTGCATCTCGCGCGGCCTGATTGGATCGAGCCGGGCTGATCCGCGGCTGGCGGCAGAGCTGGCGCCGTCGCCAGTCTTCTGAAAGCATCGGCCGGCGATGGCGCCAGCACCGGGACGGCAGAGTCCATTGCGAGAGTCGCGTTCCAGGTCGCGGTGTCGGTCTCCTGCGAGCGGCGCAGCGCGTATAGAAGCTCCTGCCGATAGGGACCGCGTGGGCTTTCAACCGCCAGATTGCTCGCCGTCGTTACCAGATCGACCTCCGGAAAGCGAACCCGGAACTCACCCAGAAACTCGCTGAGATCGAGGTCCGGCAACCAGGAGTCAACGATGGCCGCATCGGGCCGTGCGGTCTCGGCTTCGGTCCATGCCTCGGCGCCGCCCTCGGCTTCGACCACATGCCAGCGCAGGCCAGCGAGTACGTGAGTAAGGCGCTGACGGAAGCTGCGGTCGGCGCTCGCCACCAGCGCCGTCCGTGGCCGCAGGCGTGGAGATACAGGAGGTATCGAAAACAGTTGCATGTATGGTTCCCTTCAGGTTGCGGCAAAGTTTTGAAGCCTGGTGGTTATAAGGCGGCGACCGGCTGTGCAGGCACAGCCATTTGTACAGGCGCGGCGACAGGCACGGCCGTCAGATCGATCTCCGATGGCACCATGTAGCCTTGGCCGCGCACGGTACGGATCAGCCGGCCCGGCGGAGGATCTTCAAGCTTGCGCCGCAGGTAGTTGACGTAGACATCGACAATGTTGGTGGTCTGCCCAGGCTCCATGTTCCAGACGGAGTCGAGCAGATCGACGCGCGAGACGCACTGTCCGCGGTTCAGCAGCAGATGTTCCAGCAGCGCGAATTCCTTGTTGGTGAGTGGGATCGATCGGCGCCCGCGCCGCGCTGTATGGTCCAGACGGTCGAGTTCCAGATCGCCGGCGCGCAGTTGCAGGCGCATCTCCCGCTTGCGGCGCAGAAGGGCGCGGCAGCGGGCGCGAAGCTCATGCAGGCTGAAGGGTTTGGTCATCAGGTCATCGGCGCCGCGGTCGAGACAGCGTACGCGCGTTTCCACCTCCTGGCGGCCTGTCAGCACCAGGACCGGCAGATCGGCATCGAGTGCGCGCACCTCCTCAAGAACCTGCTCTCCATCCTTGACGGGCATGTTCAGATCCAGAATGGTCAGATCCGGCATCTCGACGCGAAACGCCTCCACGGCAGCGCCGCCGTCGCAGGCCACGCGGACGCGGTGGCCGTCGGCCTCAAGACCCCGGGTCAGGAAAAGTCCCAGCGCTTTGTCATCTTCGGCAACGAGTAACCTCATGCAAGCCTTCCCTCTGTCCTTTTCCCCGCCCCGCCCCGGGATGTTCACCTTCGTCAATCGCCTGCGACAATCGTCTGCATCAATCGCATGCGGCAGGTTGCGTGGGAAGTTCTCTTCCACCTTCCCGCGAGTCGGGATCGAACTCAAGATTTGTCTAAGGAAAAGTGAAGGAACACGTACAGAAATGGCACCGGAGAGCGATGTGTCCCAAAATGGAGTAAACCTCTGTCCGGGGGGGATGAGCGGCGTCACACCTTCATGCCGTCTCGCTCAACATTCTCGCTGCATGAACCAGTCTCTGCGCCACCCGGTCTCTATTCTTGCCGTCAATTCTCGTTCAAACCGCTCGACCATGCCCTGAGCTCACCCGCGCTGCCGGTTCTGCCTCAAATTCTTTCCATGAAACCCGCTTGGGACTTTTGCGAGAAAGGGATCTCTGTCACTCAGGCAACCCTTGCGTGCGCCGCGGCTTTTTGCTCGTACATCGCGGCATCGGCCTGCGCCAGGAGATCCTTCATCTCCTGGCCGGCTGCATGTGCGGTCAGCCCGATCGAAGCGTCGATGCGAAGTTTGAGAGGGCCGTTTTTTCCCGCAACGTCATAGTTGCCGCAGACCCATTTGCGCAGCCGCTCGGCCTGGGCCTCGGCCTCTTCTCGAGTGGAGTCGAAGAGGAGAATGAACTCGTCACCGCCCCATCGGCCAATGATGTCGTGGGAACGGCAGGCAGATCGCAACTCGCCGGCAAACTGCTTCAGCAGTTCATCGCCGATCAGGTGCCCATGCAGGTCGTTGACCTTTTTAAAGCCGTCGATATCGACAATCGCCACGCAAAACGGCGTTCCGCATTCGATGCGCTTCTCGATCTGGCCCTCGACATACAAGCGGCTGCTGGCTCTGGTCAACGCGTCGCGCGAGGCGATCTTTTCCGCCTCCTCCAATCTCGTCTGGTAGCTCTCGACCTGCTGCTTCATATGGTTGAGAACGGCCGTCCCTTCCTCTGTCATTCGTTCAATCGATGTCTTTAGCTCAGCGGCGCTCTTGTTGATCGAAGCCCGGATCTCGGTGAGATCTTCAAGACTCCCAATGGCCTGAAGGCGTTCGGTGACATCGCCGATCTGGCGCGCATAGCGACGATCGCGCGTCCCTACCGACTCCGCCGCCTGAGCCATCGTGAGCAGCATCTCTTTTACTTCGCGTGCTTTTCCCTGGTAGTGGCGGGCCGCGTCACGTCCCCAGCCGAGCAATTGCTCGCGCGCCTTTTGCCCATTGGCTGCGAGATCATCGCCGCCGATCGCCGGAGATAACTCCGCAGTCAGTTGAGCAAGCGACTGCTTCAACGCATCACCCAGCCCCGGGCAGGCGTCAAGGCTGCAGTTTCCCATCTCCAGCAACGCTGAGCCATAAACATCGAGCGCCTTGGCGAATGCCTCCTGGCAGACATTCCCACCGCCCCGGGCAAGCTCTGGGGAACTGGAATCGAGATATCGTTTCAACGAAATCATGAGATCAGAACACTCCCACTAGGTGAGATAACGGTGCAGCATAACAGCCTGTGGTGAAAGTCGGGTTTCGAAAGGGCACGGCTTCAGCCGTGCCGTAAGGGCTGCAAAATCAACGCGGCTTTAGCCGCAGCGGGACGTTTTTCGTGGCATCTCGACTTTCACCACAGGCTGATAAGACCTCTCAGTCATCGGCTTCATGGGACGGACTCGTGAGAACTGTCCTGAAACGAAGCAAGCGGAACGCGCGCAACCAACGAGCCTGGCCCTGCCGCAAGCCAGGCGAATCCATTCATGCGCGGCAGGTGGAAAATGCCGGTGGGCAACGATAAAAAAGCAGGAGGTGGAGAACTTTGCGCAATGCCACAGGAAGATTCTCTTTACATGTTGTAAGCGATTGATGTATAAGTTTTTATAAAGAATATCCTCACCGGTTTCGCTTATTCCTGTAGCAGAGAATGGCATGTCTTTATTGCGTGGTAACCTGCGCGAATTACGAAAGTGCACACCAATGTGAACTTGGCCTTTCAACAAAAGGGCTATTGTGCTTTTCTGAGATTCGCCGATTCATTGAGATAGGCCTGTTGTCGAAGAGCCTTGAACCAGTTTTGGAAGAGTTGAGCGAACCTTGAGGTAGCCTTGGTTGATTGGAGTAACATCGCCGATATAGCCGCAGTCACCCTGCTTACGCTGGCCTTTCTCTCGGTCGCGCGCAGAAGGCACACCTCGTTTTCCGGGGTGTGGCTCGTCGGCTGGGTGATGATCGTCCTTCACTTTGCGTCCTTCATGTTTCTCGACGCTCCAGGCGCTTTCGGAATCACGGCCGAGGTTCTTGGCACATCGTCTCTTGCCTGGGCAGGCATCCTTTTCATGTGGGCGTCGGTTCCGTTTCGACGCGAAACCTCGAGCATCTGGATGCTGGCTGCGCTCTTTGTGGCAACCACTTTTTATATAGCTGTTCTCTCCTTTGCTCCCGCTGGTCACTGGACCCTGACTCTCGCCGCGCTTTTAGTAGGCATGCTTCCACTGGCGGCCTCGCTTCTTGACATTCGCAAGCTCCGTCACCCGCAGCGTTTGGCGATTGTTGTTCTCTACATCCTGCTTTGCGATTTCCTTTTATGGGTGCAGGATCTTCCCGGTAAGGGCCCCGGCCTCGCCCTTAATGCAGTTCTCTTCACCGTCTACCTGGGCTGCTGCATTCATTTCTGGCTTGCCTACCGGCGCACTACTGCCGGAGCCTTCATTACCGTTCTGGGGTTTCTTGCCTGGGCCAATGTCTTCACCATTTCGCCGATCTTGTTTACCTTCTTTCCCAAGGTGCATTTGCGGGATGAGGTATGGAATCTTCCCAAGTACGTAGTCGCCGTGGGTATGATCCTGATCCTGCTCGAAGAGCAGATTGAGCACAACAAGTTTCTTGCTTTGCATGACGAACTCACTGGACTGCCTAACCGCCGGCTCTTTCAGGATCGGCTGGCCGTTGCGCTGGAGCGCGCCCGGCGCACCGGTACGCAGACAGCCTTGCTTGTGATCGACCTTGATCGCTTCAAGCAGGTCAACGATACGGCGGGACATCATATCGGCGACGAATTGCTCAAGCATGTCAGCCAGTTGTTTCTCGGCAGGGTGCGCCGTATCGACACGGTGGCGCGGACGGGCGGCGACGAATTCTCGGTCATTCTGGAAGAGCCTACGAATCGAGGCGACGCGGAAAGCGTAGCTCGCACTCTGTCGCAGCTTCTCGATCCTCCCATCGTGCTCGAAGGAATTTCGCTTCGGATCGGCGCCAGTGTGGGCATTGCAGTGTTTCCTGAAGATGCACACGACGCAGAATCGCTTTCCGTTGCCGCCGATCTGCGGATGTATGCCAACAAGCGAGCGGCCAGAAAGCGTGAGGAATGTCAGGATGCTGCCTCGGGCATCTCACAGGTATTTTCATCGCGCAGGAGTGGCCCGGGGATGCAACTGGCGGAATGAGATGAGAATCAGGCTACTCTGCGTCGCTGACTTTGTTGGACGCTTTACGAACCATTCTCTTTGCGCTGTCATTCTGAGGAGCGCAGCGACGAAGAATCCGCGGTTGCTTTTCGGGTCTATTACTTATGCATACCTTGGGTTTGGCAGGCTGATTTCACCCGACGACGACGCAAGGGGCGAAAGACAACCGCAGATCCCTCACTCCGTTCGGGATGACATGGCTCGATGAGTGGAGTCGGGAGGCAAGGCAAGCAGGACTCCTATCCAAAATGCGTTTGCCCTGCTGCAATTGTTTGCGAAACTACGCGGTTACGGTGCTGCAACAAGGCCCAGGCAAATCGCCCGGGCCTTGTTGCAGTTGAAGTTTCCGGCCTCATGCCTATGAGCCGCTCGGACCGTGTCCGGGACGGCGGCGGCGACGGCGACGGTTGGCGCCACCTGCCGGACGGGCTTCACCACTATGCGAAGGCGCGCCTTCGACACGGTTAAAGTTCGGCTCGTTCTCCTCGTCGAACTCTGCGCCCCCCTCGCCCTCAAAATCATTGCCGCCCTCGATCAGGATCGTGCTCTGATTCGAGTTAGGCTGGCGCTCGTCGAACTCGTGACGCGGCCGTGATGGGGCTGCCGGCGCGGGAACTGCGGATTCTTCCTCGGTCTCCACCGGGGCCGACTGCGCCAGCTTCGCCTTCTGCTCCTTGATGAGGGCCTTGCGGCTGAGCTTGATGCGGTTGCCTTCGATGGCCAGGACTTTCACCATCACCTGATCGCCTTCGCGCAGCTCGTCCTTGACCTCCTTCACGCGATGCTCCGCGATCTCGGAGATGTGCAGCAGGCCGTCGGTGCCCGGGAACAGTTCGACAAAGGCGCCGAATTCGGCCAGCCGTACCACCTTGCCCAGGTAGGTTTTGCCCACCTCGGGAACGGCTGTGAGGTCGCTGATGATGGCCAGAGCCTTCTTCAGGCCTTCGGCGTCGCTCGATGCCACGCTCACTTTACCCGTGTCGTCGACATCGATCTTGGCCCCGGTCTGCTCCACGATGCCACGAATGGTGGCGCCGCCCTTGCCGATCAGGTCGCGAATCTTGTCGGTGGGAATCTGTACGGTCTCGATGCGCGGCGCATACTTCGAACGCTCCACGCGCGGACCGTCGAGTTCCGCGTCCATCTTGTCGAGGAGGAAGATCCTTCCGCGTCGCGCCTGCTCCATCGCCTGCTGAAGGATCTCGCGGGTCAGGCCGCCAATCTTGATATCCATCTGCAACGCGGTGATTCCCTTGCGCGTTCCAGCGACCTTGAAGTCCATGTCGCCGTAGTGATCCTCGGCGCCGGCAATATCGGTGAGGATCGCGTAGTCGTCGCCTTCCTTGACCAATCCCATGGCCACGCCGGCCACGGCGCCCTTCAGGGCGATGCCCGCATCGAAGAGCGCAAGACTCGCGCCGCAGACCGAAGCCATGGACGAAGAGCCATTCGACTCCAGAATGTCGGAGACGATACGGACCGAGTACGGCGATTCTTGCGCGCTTGGCAGCACGGCGCTGATGGCGCGCTCCGCCAAAGCTCCATGGCCTACCTCGCGGCGGCCGACGCCCGTCATGCGGCCGGTTTCGCCCACGCTGAAGGGCGGGAAGTTGTAGTGCAGCATGAAGCTCTTCCTCTGCTCGCCCTCATAGGACTCAAGCCGCTGGCTGTCGTCCATCGTACCCAGTGTCGCCGTGACCAGCGCCTGCGTCTCGCCGCGCGTGAACAGCGCCGATCCGTGGGTGCGCGGCAGCACGCCGGTTTCAATGGTGATGGGACGAATCTCGTCGAAGGCGCGGCGGTCCGGCCGGATGCGGTCCTTCGTGACCTGCTCGCGGAAGAGCCGCTCGCGCACCAGTTCGAAGTAGTGTCCCACCTTCTTCTTGGCGGCGGAGTCTTCTGCGGGAACTTCGGCCACCAGTTCATCGTGCAACTGGCCGATCAGTCCGTAGCTCTCGATCTTGCCGTGCTTCTTTGTATCGAGCGCATCCTTCAGGCGATCGCCGATCTTCGCCTTCAACGCCTCGTAATAGGCCTCGTCGAACTCCGGCGGTGTAAACTGCCGCTTCGCCTTGCCGGCCTTCGCCACGAGTTCATCGATCGCGGCAACAATCTTCTTGATCTGCTCGTGAGCGAACTCAATCGCCGCGAGCACCACCTCTTCGGTTTCTTCCCTGGCGCCGGCCTCGATCATCACGATGCCGTCCTTGTGGCCGACCACCATGATGTTCACCGTGGTCTGCGCGCGCTCGGCGTATGTGGGGTTCACCACGAATTCGCCGTCGACGCGGCCGATGCGGACCGCGCCCACCGTGGCGCTGAAAGGAATGTCAGAGAGAGCCACGGCCGCGGATGCCGCGTTGATCCCGATTACGTCGGGATCGTTCTCCTTATCCGCGGAGAGCACCAGTGCAATCAGCTGCGTTTCATTGCGAAATCCATCCGGGAAGAGCGGACGCAGAGGCCGATCGATCTGGCGGCAGGTCAGAATCTCTTTTTCGCTGGGCCGGCCTTCGCGTTTGATAAAGCCGCCGGGAATGCGCCCGCCGGCATAGGTGTACTCACGATAATCCACCGTGAGCGGGAAGAAATCGACGCCTTCGCGCGGATTGGGTGAGGCCACGGCTGTAGACAGAACCACGGTTTCGCCCGTGGTCACCAATGCGGCGCCAGAGGCTTGCTTCGCCATGCGTCCGGTCTCAAAGACCAGCCGCTTTCCGCCGGCAAGCTCGACGGCTACTTCATGCTTCGTAGACATAGAGTCCTCGTTTCGTTTTGTTCGCTTGGGAAACTTGTGGGGGAACGCGTGATGCACGCGCAAAAGACACTGGTGCACAGCGCCGGCCCCCTTGAGTCGGGATGCCGGCCGCGAATTGGTCCGGTGTTCCGTATCGATTGGAGACCGCGACCAGTGCCCGGTCTGGGTGCTTCCGGTTCAACGTGTGCTTTCTGATTACTTGCGGATTCCGAGTTTGCCGATTACATCGCGATAGCGATCGGAATCGTGCGTTTTCAGGTAATCCAGCAGACGGCGGCGTTTGCTGACCAGCATCAGGAGTCCACGCCGGGAGGCGTGATCCTTCTTGTGCGTCTTGAAATGCTCGGTCAGTTCGCCAATACGCTCGCTCAGAATCGCGATCTGGACCTCCGGCGATCCGGTGTCCGTCTCGTGTGTGCGGAAGCGATTGATTAGTTCGGTCTTTTTTTGAGTCGCCAGCACGGCGTCAATTACTCCTCTTTTTCTCAGATCCACTCTTCAGTGTCTATTGTGAGATTAACATGAACAAAGCCGTTCCGGAAACCGATCCGAAAACTCGACCACATCCACTCCTCAGGTTTTTCAACCACTCCACGCCGCCGCGCTCGCCTTCCATGCGCATTCAGGTTACTCCATTTGCGGTTGGGTCGAGCCGAAAAAGTGGTTTCTCACTCCCCGGTCCCCAAAAGCGAGGGACCGGGGGCACCCTCAACGTGGTCTGGAATCGTCATCGAGACCGGGGCCACCTTCATTCGAGGTTGAAACAGGTCACCTGGGACCGGGACCACCCGCCCGAAAAGCAACCGCGGATTCTTCGTCGCTGCGCTCCTCAGAATGACAGCGCAAAATGCATGATTCGTAAAGCGTCCAGCGAATTGAAATGCGTTTGCCATGGTTCAGGCTGGCGGATGCATGCTTTGCGCTGCATTCGAAATCTGTCAAGATAGAAGAATGACGCCCGTAACAGCTTCCGCAAAAATCTTTGCCGATCGCATTGGCCGGATCGAAGTATCCGCGACCATGGCTGTGGCCGCCGAAGCGGCTAAACTGCGCGCTCAAGGCGCCAACCTGGTGGACTTCGGGGCCGGCGAACCCCACTTCAACACCCCGCGTCACATCAAGGACGCCGCCATCGCCGCCGTCGAAGCCAACTTCACCCGTTACACCGTGGTTCCGGGCATTCCCGACGTACGCAAAGCGATCGTCGAGCGCCACACCGCCGACTTCGGCTCGGACTACGCAATCGACGAAGCCATTTTTACAACCGGCGGCAAACATGCGCTCTTTGACACCATCCAGATCCTTGTCGACCACGGCGACGAGGTGATTCTGCCGGTTCCCTACTGGGTCAGCTTCAAGGACATCGTCCAGTACGCCGGCGGCAAGGTGGTCTACCTCGAAACCGACGAGGCCGAGGGCTTCCGTATCACCGCGGATGCGATCGAGCGCGCCATCACGCCGCGCACCAGGGCCATCATTCTCAATTCGCCATCGAACCCGGCCGGCTCGGTGGTCTCTGCCGAGGATCTTGAGCGAATCGTCCATCTCGCCCACGAGCGCGGCATCTTTCTGCTTTTGGACGAGTGCTACGTGTACCTCAACTACGCCGGCAAGCCGGTTTCTGGCGGATCGTTTACCTGGGCCAAGGAGCACATGGTGATTCTCGGCTCGCTCTCGAAGACCTACGCGATGACAGGCTGGCGGGCCGGCTTTGCCCTGGCCCCGAAGAAGGTGACCGCCAACCTGAGCAAGCTGCAGTCTCAATCCACCTCGAACGCCACCAGTATCGTGCAGAAGGCGGCAATCGCGGCGCTCGCCGGTTCGCAGGAGTGCGTCGCCGAGTTCCGCGCCGAGTTCATCGATCTGCGCGACTACATGCTGGCCGCGCTCGGAAAGATTCCCGGCATTACCTGCACCAGGCCGGAGGGTGCATTTTACGTCTACCCCAACATCTCGGCCTACCTGGGGAAGAGCGGCATCAAGACGGCTACCGAGATGGCCACTCGCCTGCTCCACGAGGCCCATGTGGTCACCGTGCCTGGCGAGGCATTCGGAACCGGCGAGCACATCCGCATCTCTTATCCGGTGACCAAGCAGAATATCGACGAGGGCACGCGTCGCATCGGCGAGTTCCTGACAAGCCTGAAGTAGCTCCAACCTCCATTCAGCCCTTCGGGGCAGCCACGGGCCGGGCGCAACTCGCTTGAAGTTGCGCCTGGGTGGGCTGGACCGGAAGGCGGCTGTTCCCCTTTGAAAAATTTCCGTTCTACCCTGTGCAAACGCTATCTCCGTCGGATACTATGTCTCTTCAATGTCGAACGCGATCGATTTCCGTCCCGTGATTCTGGCTGGTGGCAGCGGCACTCGCTTCTGGCCCCGCTCCCGCCGCGCCCACGCCAAGCAGGTTCTCGCCCTCGATGGCGAGCGCTCCATGATTCAGCAGACCGTGGAACGCCTCAAACCGCTCACCTCACTCGAAAAGACATGGGTGATCACCAACGAGCTGCTTGCCCAGGAGATCGCCGATCAGTTACCCGGCCTGCCCGCCGTGCAAATTGTGCAGGAGCCAGTGGCCCGCAATACCGCGCCTGCCTGCGGTCTGGCAGCCTTCCTGATTGAACGCGAGAATCCCAGCGCCGTACTCGGCGTCTTCCCTTCCGACCATGTGATCGGCGATGAGCCGCGCTTTCTCAAGGTATTGCAAAAAGGCATCTCGGTGGCCGCGGCCGGCGAAAACATGGTGGTTCTGGGCATTGAGCCTTCGCGCCCAGAGACTGGATACGGCTACATCGAGACCGGCGACCAGGCCAGGAACGACTCTGCGCTCCACGTGCGCCGCTTCATCGAAAAGCCCAACCAGAACCGCGCCGAAGAGTTTGTCGCAGCCGGAAACTACTATTGGAACTCCGGCATGTTCCTCTGGTCGGCGCGCACACTCGCCAACGCCGTCCGCGAGCATCTGCCCGAGACCGCACCCCTGCTCGAATCCATCGCCGCGGCCTGGGGCACGCCGCAGTTCGACGAGATCTTCCGCTCGACCTATCCCAAGTGCGAAAACATCTCTGTCGACTATGCGGTGCTGGAGCCGCGCTCGGCCAAGGGCGAGCACCTGTCGAATCTCTACTGCATCCCGGCCGAGTTCAGTTGGAACGATCTGGGCTCGTGGGCCTCGCTTTACGAGTATCAGCTCGAAACACGCATGAGGGGCGATGACGAAGGTAATGTCGCCGAAGCCAGCGGCCACATCACCATCGAGGCCAACGACAACTATGTCTTCAGCCCCAGGAAGTTCGTGGCGCTGGTGGGCGTGGAGAACCTGGTTGTCGTCGATACAGAAGACGCGCTGCTGATCGCCCACCGCAATCACTCGCAGGACGTGGGGAAGATTGTGAAGGAACTAAGCGCCACCGGCCGCGCGCAGTTGATCTGACGGCTGCTCAGTAATGCTGCCGCACCCGCCGCCAGTCAACAAATCTGGGCGGGTGGCCACGTTCCCAATACTCCTCCAAACAAACTGTGGGTGCCACCGGTCCCTTGCATTCGGGGACCGGTGAGGAACGCGATTCCTAATCTTTGCAGAGTATTTCTCCCGATCCACTACCATGCTTCCAGGTGGAATCGCGAGCGCCAGGCGCCTACGCATCGGCCCATGCGCATCCGGCCTGGGCCACGGCCCGCGTAACTCCTTTGCCATCAAGATTCTGGAAGCAGGCTGTTGAAACAAAGGAACTTGTCCTGGCTTGCTCCCGCCAGACGATTGAAAAGAAAGGGGTTCTTTACAGAGACCGTAGAGGGGGGCCCCAGCAGCCTGTGGCGAAAGTCGGGTTTTGAAAGGGCACGGCTTCAGCCGTGCCGTAAGGGCTGCAAAATCAACGCGGCTTTAGCCGCCGAG
>JBMFHB010000043.1:0-28733 GCA_049977045.1 Occallatibacter sp. | reverse complement strand
GAACTTTTGAGGCACGCGAACAGTCGCATCACGCTTGAGGTCTATACGCAGGCGGTGACCAAGACGAAGCGCGAGGCGCAGAGCAGGGTTGTTCAGATGATGCTCGACCGGCCTGGTTCGCACCGGGAGGAAGATGCGGTTCAGGCCGCAGGGTAGAGAACGGTCTGAGTCAGCAAGATGAGGCTGTCGATGGAAATGAAAGGCAGGGCAGAGGTCGTGGGTAAAACTGGTAGTTTTTACACTCACGTTTCTGGGTCCGTTCAGGGGCATTGCACCTTTATCGAACCCAAGACTTCTGCTTTTTTATGCCACTCCATGAACCTAAGTCTTTTAGATTCATGGCGGGGACGACGGGGCTCGAACCCGCGACCTCTGCCGTGACAGGGCAGCGCTCTAACCAAACTGAGCTACGTCCCCTTCAATCAAATCGCTTTGCGCGCATGCAGAAACTGCAGCCTGCCGCTTTGCGGGTTTCCAGCATTTTTCCGGAATAGAGCCGAGTTCCGGAGAAAAAACATCTACCTAATTATCGCTCACGCAGCAAGCACTAACCTCTACCGAGCGTGTGCAGCCCACGAAGTTGTCACCACTCCGCTAACCGAATTGTACCAAATCCCTCCCGGTTGAGAAGCGATAACTCGATAAGATTCGGTGTTGAATTCATTCGCGGTTAAATTCATTCGCGGTTGACAGACGACCTCAATTAAGTTGAGACTTCCTTCAAAAGCCGCGCTTTCTTGAGACGCCTGGGGCAGAAGCCTCGGCTCATGCGTGCAAATCTCAGGACAGCGCCGATGCGGGGGGCGAATCAGATGGCGCGTGTTGTTGTTCTAGGTGCGGGAGTCGCTGGCCATACGGCAGCTTCCTTTCTGCGTACATGGCTGGACAAGAGCCACCAGGTGACGGTTGTATCGCCGCTGCCTTCCTATAACTGGATTCCCTCAAATATCTGGGTTGGATTGGGCCTGATGCGCGATGCACAGGCCACCTTTCCACTGGCGCCTGTATACGAACGCGCCGGGATCAACTTTGAGCAGGCTCGCGCCACCGAGATTCACCCCGAAGGCAGCGCGGCATTGCCCAGCCCGCATGTCGTCGTGGAGAAGCGCGCAGGGGAATCGATCGAAAAGAAGACGATCCCTTACGACTTTTTGATCAACGCCACGGGGCCGAAGCTGAATTTCGACGCCACCGAAGGGCTGGGGCCGGAGAAGAACTCCGACTCGGTCTGCACAACGAGCCACGCCGTCGAAACGGCAAAGCACTTTCTTGGGCTGGTTGAGCGCATGAAAAAAGGCGAGCGATGCCGATTTGTGATCGGCACGGGCCACGGCATGTGTACCTGCCAGGGAGCGGCTTTCGAGTATGTGGTGAACCTGGAGTTCGAACTGAGGCGCCACGGCGTCCGCGACCAGGCTGAGGTCATCTTTCTCACCAACGAATACGAACTAGGCGACTTCGGGATGGGCGGCGCCTTCATTCGCCGCAATGGTTACATTACTCCGACCAACATCTTCACGGAGTCGGTGCTCGCCGAGCGCCACATCTGGTCGATCACCCGGGCGCATGTGCGAAAAGTCGAATCCGGCAGGGTTTACTACGAGAACCTTGCCGGAGAAGATCGCGAACTGGAGTTCGACATGGCGATGCTGCTGCCGCCTTTCACCGGCGTCGGTCTGAAGAGCTTCAATCGATCGGGCGAAGAGATCACCGCCCAGATGTTTGCGCCAAACGCATTCATGAAGGTGGATGGCGACTACACGCCGAAACCGTACGAAGAGTGGCGGGCCAGCGACTGGCCCAGAACCTATCAATCTCCGGCCTATCCCAACATCTTCGCGGCCGGGATCGCTTTTGCTCCGCCGCACACCATTTCGCGGCCCTACAAGAGCCCGCGCGGAACTCCGATTTATGCGACAGCGCCGCGCACAGGCCAGCCTTCTGCCACAATCGGCCGCATTGTGGCGCGCAGCATTGCCGACCTGGTTGAGGAGAGAAATGGAAACCTCTACACTGCGTCAATGGCGGAATTGGGAGCAGCCTGCGTAGCATCAGCCGGCTTCGGCTGGCGTCATGGCACGGCCGCGTCCATGACTGTCTATCCCATCGTGCCCGACTATGAGCGCTTTCCAAAGTACGGACGCGACCTCAGATACACCACCGGCGAGATTGGACTTGCCGGTCACTGGATCAAGATGGCTCTGCACTATATGTTTCTGTACAAGGCGCGCCTGCGCCCCGGCTGGCGCATGATTCCGGAATAAGACAAGAGAGAACGCGGAGTAAAGAGACAACTAAAGAGCAGGATGAGCAGGAGGGTCAATCCTTGATGGCAACAGAGATAAGCGGCATTAACACGAATGTCTACGCCACGCAGCCAACGCGGTTCACTCTGTTCATGAGAACTTTTTTTCCGTGGCAGCTTTGGCGCTTTCTGTGCATCAATCTTCGCATGATGCAGGTAATCCGCCTGGAAAAGAAGTTTCACAAATAGCGGATCAACTGATGCCCGGCGTTTCCGAGGGATTTGCCGTGGAGAGTTGCAACCCTCGACACAGAGTTTTGTTACAACTCCGGGTGGTCTTCCGCCGCGGGGGGGTTGCCAACCATCCGCAGATACTCCCGTGTCAACATCGCCTGCAGCCGCGAGATGACCGAGGGATCGCATGCGACTTCCACGGACCGGCAACGATCGATGGCTGCTCGCAGATCGCGCAGAAAGGCAACGCAGGCGGGGCAGCGTTGAATATGCGCGCTGATCTTCTCGCAGGCCTCGGGTTCAATGCGGCCGTCGAGATATTCAGAAAGCGTGGCGAACAGCTCGCGGCACTCTTTCGGCCGTGACGCAGCTTTGTGGGCTATGGGCCGAGAGGTCTTTTTCTTCGGCTGTGCGGGGCTGCCGTGCGGCGCGCTTTTGAGGAGGATCGCAATCTCCTTGCGCAGCGCCAGACGCGCGCGATGCAACCGGACGCGCACCGTCCCCGCCTGCAAACCAAGAATCCTCGCGACGAGTTCGGTATCGAGTTCCTCCATATCGTGGAGAACGAGAACCAGGCGCAAGGGCGTGGGGATGCGCAGCAACGCCCGGTGCAGCAACTGATGCTCTTCCCTGCGCAACAGTTTGCCTTCGGGAGATTTTCCGGAATCAAGCAAAAGCTCGCCTAGCTCGGCCGCGTCGGGCATCAGATCGTCAAGCGAAAGATTTCGTGCAGGGGCGCTGGCTGCGGCGCCCCGAAGTCGAATACAGCGGTTCCGGGCGACGGTGTAGAGCCACGCAGCAAGGGCCGATGGATCCTGAAGCTTAGGCAGATGTTTGAGGGAGCGGAAAAGGACTTCCTGCGCCGTGTCCTCGGCGTCCTCTCTGTGGCCGCACATCTTCATACTGAAAGAGAAGACAGTGCTTTGCAGCAAACCGATGGCCTCAGCGACAGCCTCGGGGGTATTGTTACGCAATAAGTCCGAAGCTCTGGTCAACTCTGGGCGCATAGGGAAAGACGCACGTCACCAGTATATTCGGCGGCGCGCGTCCATGCAGAATTGCAGGTCGTCAGGATTTCGTGGCCTCGGCTGGGGGCTTGTCCAGCAAGTACGCAGCCGTGCTGCCGCGGTTAAGCGACTCCTCAATCATCTTCAGGCAGATCGGACACACGCTTTTCAGCCAATCCCAATCCTTGCTGTTCTCCGATTTACGATCTGCAACAACACGAGCGCGAATCAGAGCCAGAGCCAGTCCCATCTCCGATCCGGGACGGCCCGACTCCAATTGGTACATCTCGCGATACACCTCATCCATCAGGCGATGGATGCGCCGCAAACCTGGCGTTTCCTTGCGATGCGTCGTGGCGCGCGCGTGCCGCATACTCAGATCTCCACAACCGCCTGAACCAGCCAGGAATACCTGCCGACGTTGGACTGCGTTGCCGCATGAAAGCCGGCATCGGCGAGTTCCGCAATCGCGCTCGATGGCGTCAGTCTGTGTTCGAGAGGCGGACCGTTTTCCGGTTTGACATCGGGCCGCCAATCGAGAATGGCGATACGCCCCCCGGCCTTCGCAATACGCCGCACCTCGGCAAGAGCCGCCGTTCGATCGGGAATCTCATGCCAGACGTTGGCGAGGAGGACGAGGTCGGCCGTGGCAGCGGGCAGCGTAGTTCGATCAGCCTCGGCGCAAACCAGTTCGACATTGGAAAGCTCGGAGGAAGCGATCTTCTTTTGCAGGTGTTCGAGCATCTTGCCCTGCGAGTCTACGGCAATCACACGCCCGGAAGCACCGACCGCCTGAGCGAGCGGCAGCGCAAAATACCCGGTTCCAGCGCCAATATCGACCGCTACGTCGCCCGCGTTTACCGCCAGAGCCCTAACCACATCGAGCGGCGGAAGCCAGGTGAGCCGCTCGGGATGATCGAGCCGGTGGGCTTGATCCGCATTAAATCGTTTCTCGTACATCTTTGCGCCTCACCGGGTTGAGCAGCTTGCATTCTTCAGGCCCATCGCGCGCAGAATCGCCATTCCCGGGCACCAGTCGGTGAAAGCCGACTGCAGAAGGTTAAGGCCGACAATCGCGGTCAGCCAAAGCCAGTAGATTGATACAAAATGCGCTAGCGCAAGCGAGATCAAAATTACGATGCCTGCCATCAGACGCAATCCACGTTCAACGGTCATTGATTTTCTCCTTGGGAAGCACCTGGTTCACAGGTGATTTCGGTTTTAGCGTTCATGTGAATCATGTAATAGAGGATGGGAATCGTAGGCCAGGAGAGGAATGTTGAGGCGACCGCCCCAGCCATGAGCGATATAGCAAGACCCTGGAAGATCGGGTCGGTGAGAATGACGCTGGCCCCCACCACAACCGCTGCCGCCGTGAGCAGCATGGGACGGAAGCGAATGGCGCCGGCGTCGATGACAGCATCGGCCAGCTGCGCGCCCTGCGCGCGGCGCAGCTCAATGAAATCGACCAGGATAATCGAGTTGCGCACGATAATGCCGGCGCCGGCGATAAAGCCGATCATCGACGTAGCCGTGAAGAACGCGCCCAGCATTGCGTGCGCCGGCAGAATGCCGACCAGCGTCAGGGGAATCGGCGCCATGATGATCAACGGCACGACAAAGGAGCGGAACCAGCCGACTACCAGCACGTAGATCAGGATGAGCACGACGGCAAAGGCCAGGCCGAGATCGCGGAACACCTCGATGGTGATCTGCCATTCCCCGTCCCACTTCATCGAGTAGTGAGCGGTGGATTCGGGCTGCTCCGCGTTGTACCGCTTGAGCGTATAGCCGGCCGGCAGGACCAGATGGTCGAGCTGCTTGTTCATCTTGAGGATGGCGTAGACGGGGCTTTCTTCCGCGCCGGCCACGTCGCCCGTCACGTACACAACACGCTTGAGGTTCTTGTGATAGATGCTGCGCTGAATGATCCCGCGATCAATCGTGACCAGCTCGCGCAGCGGAACCATGGAGCCGTTGGCTCCGCGCAGGCGAACGTTTTCGAGGGCCTGCTCGGAGGAGCGGTCGGGCCGCGCCAGTTCCACAACGTTAAAAACCGGCTCGCGCGCATTACCGTCGTGCAGCAGGCCCACCGGCATTCCCGAAGTGGCCAATTGCAACGTGCGCGCCACGTCGGCGACCGCAATGCCATTCTGCGCGGCCTTCACCTGGTCGACGCGAATGGTGAGTTTTGGCTGCGGATCCTCGACGTACCAGTCGGTATCGACCACTCCCGGCGTGTGCTGGAAGATCGACTTGATCTGCTGGGCGACGCGATACTGGCCGTCGAGTTCGGGGCCGTAAACTTCGGCCACAAGCGTCTGCAGCACCGGCGGGCCGGGCGGAACCTCGCTGACCTGAATGCGCGCGCCGTATTGATTGCCGACTGCGTCAAGCAGCGGGCGCAGCCGCCTGGCGATCGCGTGACTCTGATCGTGGCGCTCCTTGGCCGGAATCAGGTTCACCTGAATGTCGGCCTGATTCGGCAGACGGCGCATGTAATAGTGGCGGACAAGGCCGTTGAAGTTAAACGGGCCGGAGGTTCCGGCGTACAACTGGTAATTGATGACATCGGGCTGCTTGGCCAGTTCGTCGCCGAGCGCCTGCGCCACGCGCGCCGTCTGCTCAAGCGGCGTACCGTCGGGCATGTTGATGATGACCTGGAACTCGTTCTTGTTGTCGAAGGGCAGCATCTTCACCAGCACCCATTTGAGGGGAACGAGTGCAACCGATGCCAGCAGCAGGACCACAACACCCACGAGGAAGATGAGCCGGTTGCGTCCCGAGGCGATCAGCGGCGTCATCACCTTGCGATACAACCGCGTTCTCCAGTTCTCATGCTCGGGCTCGAGGATCTTGGCGCTGCTAAAGTGCTTTCCCAGCAGCCGTATGGCAGCCCACGGCGAGACGACGAAGGCCACCATCAGCGAGAAGAGCATGGCCACCGAGGAACCAACCGGAATGGGGCGCATGTACGGTCCCATCAGGCCGCGCACAAAGGCCATCGGCAGCACGGCGGCGATGACGGTGAAGGTGGCCAGAATCGTCGGATTACCGACTTCGGCGACCGCGTCGATTGCCACGTCGCCACAGGAGCGATGCTGATTTTCGGGCAGCCGGAAGTGACGCACGATGTTCTCGACCACGACAATGGCGTCGTCGACGAGAATGCCGATACTGAAGATGAGCGCGAACAAAGTGACACGGTTAAGGGTGTAGCCGAAGAAATAAAAGATCGCAATGGTGAGGGCGAGCGTAACAGGAATGGCCAGCAGAACCACTCCCGATTCGCGCCAGCCCAGGAAGATCGCAACCAGAAAGGTGACCGAGAGCGTGGCCAGCAACAAATGCTCCAGCAGTTCGTCTGACTTCGCCTTCGCGGTCTTTCCGTAGTTGCGTGTGGTGGTAATGTGCACGTTATTGGGAATCGTGACTCCCTGCATCTCATGCACGTGCTTAAGCACAAGGTTGGCGATGTCTGTGGCGTTGGTACCCTTGCGCTTGGCCACCGTAATGGTCACAGCGGGATACTGCGCCGGCGTCTGACCGGCGCCCACGCCGGCGGCTGTGGTGCCGAAGGTGACGTAGTCGCTTGGCTCGGCGGGCCCGTCCACGATCTTGTCGGCCACATCGCGCAGGAAGACCGGCCGGCCCTGATCGACCGAAACCACAACCGATTCCAAATCCTTGCTGCTGGTGAACAAGTTGCCGGCGTCGACGCGAATTTCCTTGTTGTTCTCGGCAAAACTGCCAGCCTGCACGGCCGCATTGGCGGCCTGGAGCCTGCCCACGATCGTCATGGGCGACAGGCCGTAGGCGTTAAGCCTGGCCGTGCTCAGCACCACGCGCATGGTCTGCGGCAGGCCCCCGATCACGCTGGTCTCCGAAACATCCGGAATCTGGTCAATGTTGTACTGAATCTCGTCGGCGATCGCGCGAAGCTGAAAGCCGTTGTAATGCTCACCCCAAAGCGTCAGCGAAAGAATCGGCACATCGTCGATCGAGCGCGCCTTGATAAGCGGCTGCGAAATCCCCGGCGGCATGTGGTTGAAGTTCGAGTAGAGCTTGCTGTAAACCTTGATGAGCGCCTGCTCTTGCGGAGTACCGACCAGGAAGCGCACAATCACAAGGCTCTGGCCAGGACTGGACGTGGAGTACACATACTCCACTCCCGATATCTGATGCATCAGGCTCTCGATAGGCAGGGTCACGCGCTGCTCGACCTCCGCCGGCGACGCTCCGGGCATCGCGGTGACGATATCGAGCATGGGAACCAGGATCTGCGGATCCTCCTCGCGCGGGATGATGGCGACCGCAAAGGCGCCAAGCACCAGCGACGCGAAGACGATCAGCGGCGTCAGTTTCGAGTTCAGAAACGCGTGCGCAAGCCGGCCGGCCAGGCCTAGGCCGTGGTGTCCGGAAGACTGATTCATGGCTGGACCTCGCTCTCGGCCTCAATGTGCTTGCCCACAAGATCGCGATCGGAGGGCTTGTCGACCAGTTTTTCGCCAGCCGAAACCCCCGACAGGACATCAACCAGGCCCCCCTCGGTGCGGCCGATCGTGATATAGCGCAGTTGCGCGATGCCATTGTTGTCGAGCACGTAGGCGCACCACAGCGAGCCGCGCTGTACGACTGCGGAGGCCGGTACCCGAATCGCCTGACGCGTCCCGGTGGGAATCTCGGCAGTGGCGTACATGCCCGCGTGCAACTGCTTCGATGCGGCGAGCCCGATCTTAACCAGAAAGGTGTGGCTCGACGGATCGGCGGCAGGGACAATTTCCTCCACTCTGCCGGCTCCGCCCGTGAACTCCGCGCCATCGGCATTCACGGGTATCGACATGCCCATGTGCACCGCGGAGATGACGGATTCGTCAACCGTGGCATCGAGTTGCAGCGGACCGTCGCGATCGATCTGGAGCAGCGGCACGCCAGGCGCGGCCAGCGCCCCGGGGTCGACCATGCGCGCCGTAATGACGCCGGCAAACGGGGCCCGGATGCGCGCGTACTGCAGCATGGCGTGCGCGCTGGTGGCCTGCGCCTTGGCCGCATTGGCCTGCGCCTTGAGAGCCGCCACCTGCTGCGCTGAAGCCTCGGCCCGCCGCGTGACCTCGTCCATCTCCTGCGGGCTCACGCTCTTTTGCGCCTGCAGTTGTTTGTAACGAGCAAGCGTGCTGGCCGCCAGATCGGCGTTGGTCTGCGCGGCGGTCTGCTGATTCTCGGCGGCGATCACTGAAGCGTCGGCCTGCGCGGCGGATGCGCGCAGCGTGGCGTCGTCGAGGACAACCAGCGTTTGACCCGCGGCAACCCGATCGCCCGCGTGCACCAGAACCTGCTCGACGTGACCAACGACCTGCGCGGAGAGAGTCGACGACTCGCGGGCCTGGAGCGTTCCCGTAGCGCGGATCGTCTGAGGCACCTGTTGCATCTGGCTCGTGACCACCTGCGCCGAAACCGTCTGCACGGGTGCGGGATGGGCTGGCCCTTCGGAGCGGCAGCCGGCCACAAGCAGCGACGCGACAGCAATTAAAGATCCTGACATGACAAGCTTCATTGCAATTCCTCCGCCGCATCGGGCGTCAACGAACCCGTAGCGAATAGCAGTTGTGCGTAAGCCACAGCATTGCCGTAAACTGCGCGCCAGTAGTTGTTCTGGCTCTCGCGCTCGGCGTCTTCGGCACGAAGAAGATCGGTGATGGTGGCCAGTCCCGCGCCGTAGCGATTGCGCAGGATGCGCAGGCTTTCGGCCGATTGATCGAGAGCGGCCTGGGCGGTCTTCAGTGAGAGCAGCGCGGTCTGGCGCGCAATGTGCGCCTGGGTCACCTGAAGCTGCACCTGCTGCCGGTAGGAGGCTACCTGCGCATTCACCCGGTCCTGCGCCGCCCGCTCATGCTCCAGTTGGGCGCGCTTGGCAAAAGGAGCAATATCGATATTCAACTGCACGCCGGCCACCCAGTTGTTGCCGCCTGCGCCGGCAAAGGTCGGCCGGTCCTGCTCCCAGTTGCCGTAAGCGGCGATGCGCGGGCCAAAGCCAAACCTGGCCGCGCTAACCGCCTCTGCCTGAGCCGACTGCGCCTGGTTGAGCGCCGCAAGATCGGAGCGCGATTTGTACGCGGCCTGCACTTCGGCGTCCAGGGCGGCCGCGGGAAAGTCATGCGGCGCGATCGGCGCGAGCCCAGTCTCTTTCAGGTGCGGCGCCCCCACGGCTACGCGCAACTGCGCCCAGGCCATCTCAAGCCCCCCTTGCGCAGCGATCAGCTCCTGCTTGCGCGCGGCCACGTTCACCTCGGCCGACATCCGGTCCGACTCGACAGCCAGCCCCGCCTTGACATGGTCGTCGACCGAGGACAGCAGGGCCTGAGCCGTATCCAGTTCGTGCTGCGTCACGGTAACCTGCCGTTCGGCATAAAGAACCGACTGGTAGGCCTCGACAACATTGAGCACGATCTTCTGATTCACGGCCGCTGCCGAAGAGACGGCGCTCTTCTTCATCAGATCGGCGCTGTGAATGCTCTTTTGCGTTTTGAAGGTGTCGAAGGCCAGCCACTGTCCGGAGAATCGCGACGCAAAATTGCCGATGGGCAGAGGCCGGTTCAAGGCGTTTACGGCGAAATCGGCCTGCGTAAACGCCTGCTGCCGCAGCTTCGCTCCAAAGACGTACACGGGATCGTCGCCGCGCGAGATGTCCTCGGTAAAGTTCAGTTGCGGAAACAGTTGTGTGCGCGCAAGCGACGCATTGGCCCTGGCTTCACGCGTCTCCGCGCTGGCCTGCCGGGCCTCAGGGTTTGCACCCAGAGCCTGCTGGATCGCCTGGCGCAAAGTCAGCGGTTCCTGTGCCGCCGCGCCCAGGCCAGCCATGGCGCCGAGCAGCACAAGCCAGCCAGCCTTTGGGACATGAAGTTTCATGGGTTTCACTATCCTTCTCGGGAGCGTTCATAGATAGAAAGCCACGTGAAGGGCAATTTGTTACAGCTCCCGCAAAATTTTTTTTAAGAACCCGGCTCGGATTTCTGACCTTTGTGATCACCATCACAGCAGCAGATCGCTCCCGGGTTTTGCATACAAGTGCCAGATGCGTTATCCGTTGGACGGGCTTGCCGCCAACTTGGCATTCCGGCCTTATTGGAACGATGCACTGGCCCTTCGTAAAATCCTAAGAGGATTTGTCGTACAGAATCATACGATTTTTTGAACAGAGAGGAACTGTCATGCCGGCCTATGAATACAAATGCACCGTATGCAACTGCCACTTTGAGCGGCGACAGAAGATGTCGGACGCGCCGATTTCCGTCTGCCCCGAGTGTGGCGGCAGCGTGAAGAGGCTCATCAGCGGCGGAGCAGGCGCTATCTCGAAGGGGGGCGAATCCTCGTTCTCTGACGCTAGCTCCTCCTGCGGCCTTGGTTCATGCTGCAGCCCAGGCGGCTCCTGCTGCGGCAATGGAATGTGCGAGTAGGTCTCTGACCGCCGATTCTTGAACCTTTGCGGGCAGCCCAGGTCTCGATCGCGAGATCTGGGCGCCACAAAGCTTCTGGAACAAAATCAAGTGGTGAGAGATTTCGCTTGACACCGGTCTGCTCCGCGCTCCCGCGGAAGAATCTTCGGTCACCAGGATGACGATAAACAACAAGGACATGGGCGCCGGGATAGACGCCGCGCGCGCGGACTTTCTCGCGCGGTTTCCTGAGTACGCCGGAACCGCGGCTCTGGACGAACTGCGGGCTGCCGAGTACGGCCGTCTGGACGCTCTCGGCCAGGTGTACCTGGACTATACGGGCGGCTCGCTCTACGCGCAATCGCAGATTGAAAAACACGCCGAACAACTGCGCTCTGGCGTGTTTGGCAATCCGCACTCGTCGAACCCGACCTCGGCGGCAAGCACACGCCAGGTCGAGAGTTGCCGTCAATCCATCCTGCGCTACTTCCAGGCGCTGCCTGAAGACTACATCCTTGTCTTCACAGCCAACGCCTCCGGCGGACTAAAACTGGTCGGCGAGTCGTTCCCGTTTGCTCCTGGAGGGCGCCTGCTGCTTACCTTCGACAATCACAACTCCGTCAATGGAATTCGCGAGTTTGCGCGCGCCCGAGGCGCCGAAGTCCGCTATGCTCCGCTCGCGCCGCGCAGCCTGCGCCTCGATCTCGAACGGACAGAGGCGCTTCTGGATCGAGCCGACCCGGCGCGGGAGAATCTCTTTGCTTACCCTGCGCAATCGAATGTCTCCGGAGTGAAACATCCGCTCGACCT
Source organism: Occallatibacter sp. (assembly GCA_049977045.1). Lineage (GTDB taxonomy): Bacteria > Acidobacteriota > Terriglobia > Terriglobales > Acidobacteriaceae > Telmatobacter. Next base: position 17,004 of record JBMFHB010000043.1, on the reverse strand, counting down.
GGTAAATAAGGCCCGCGGCAAGGGATGGCGCGTACTCCTCGACGCGGCTGCCTTCGCGCCGACCAATCGCCTCGATCTGACAGCGGTGCAACCGGACTTCGTGGTGGTCTCTTTCTACAAGATGTTTGGCTATCCGACCGGTGTCGGCGCATTGCTGGTGCGCAGACCGTTGATCGAAAAGCTGCGCAGGCCCTGGTTTGCCGGTGGAACCGTAAATTTTGTTTCAGTGCAGGCGCAGGGCCACGTGCTGTCCAAGGGCGAAGCCGGCTTCGAGGACGGCACGCTGAACTACCTGTCAATTCCCGCCGTCGAAATCGGCCTGCGCTACATCGAATCGATTGGCATCGAAAAGATCGGCCAGCGCGTGCGCTGCCTGACAGGTTGGGTCCTCGATCAATTGCTCGCGCTGCGACACGCGAACGGCTGCCCGATGGTGCGCATCTATGGGCCATCCAACACACAGGCCCGCGGTGGAACGATCACGCTGAACCTCTACGATCCGGGCGGTCATCTGGTCGACTACCGGCGCGTGGAAGAACTGGCCGGCCAGGAAGGCATTTCCCTGCGCACAGGCTGCTTCTGCAATCCCGGCGCAGGCGAGGCAGCCGAGGAGTTGACCGAGGAAGACATGCAGGCTGCGCTGGCCATGGGACCGGAGATGAATCTCTTCGGCTTTCTGCGGCTGATGCGTTCGCGGGGGCACAAGAGCGCCGGCGCCATCCGCGTTTCTCTGGGCTTGGCAAGCAACTTCGCCGACGTGTGGAGATTCGTTCGCTTCGTTGAAAGATTCCGCGACCGCACGCAACTGAGCATCGGCGAAGCAAGCTTCGACATCGAGTCGTGCCGTGTGATTCGCGACGGAAGTTAAGGCCGCTCTGCCCCAAAAGCAGCGTGTTCTCCTGCCGGTTCCATCGTGTACTTGATTGCGGCGCCGGAGAAGATCTATGTCGCCTTCTACGCGGCGCGGGGACGCACGGAAGCGGGCTTCTTCAAGGACTTGCGGGTATCGCGCACGAAGTGGCTCATCGATCTGGAGAGATTTTCAAGAACAGTCGCCCACTCTTTCAGGTGCTTTTCGCCCTTTTTTGTCAGATGATAGACACGGCGCGCCGGACCGCCATTGCCAGTCTCCCAGGCGGACCTGACGTTACCGTTGGCCTCCAGTTGCCGGAGGGTTCTGTAAAGCGCGGCCTTGTCGATTTCAGCGTCGGTAAGCGCATGCGCCTGCAGATCGGAGCAGAGGGTGTATCCGCACGAGCGGACCTTGATCTGGAGAAGATGCAGCACCACAGGCTCGATAAACCGGTAGAGATTGCCCATGCCGCAGGAACAGCGGCGAGCTTTGCCATGGTGCGCGCAGATCTTTCGCGGCATAATTGTTCTCCTCGCAGTCTGAATGGTGTCTTCTGAATGGTGTCTTCGCTTGCGCATTCAGCATATCACGGGATACAGCTAGGTGCGATCTGCATCTGTTCTCAGACTTGAAACCTTTGCCCGATGCCGTACATCGAACTATGATATGGATGTATTTTGCATCTAGCCAAATCGACGGACAGTCCGGCACATGCCAGGCAGTCGCGCAATGAGACATACCTCAATGCGTGCTGCAATTCCACAGCATGGCAGAGATCTGGATCGTAATGGCGAACTTTGCATCGGATCTGCACTGGTCGGCAAAACGCCGGGAGCGGATTCCACCGTCGCATGCCAGCAGATCCAGCCTCCCGAAGGATCGGCCTGGCCTGTTGCCTCCGTGGCGGAAGGAGCGTGGTGTGACCATCGTCATAGCAGGGGGCGTCGGCAATCATGCACGCTCATTGTTAGCGGCGCTTTGATTGCAACGATCGGCGGCGCATCGGAGCAGGTTCCGGCAGTTCTCGCCGAGCGCGATTCGCGGACTTCAACACATCGGGAGGAACGAAACGAGGAACAATGGGCGATAAGCGGGTAATCATAGTAGGCGGTGTGGCTGGCGGGGCAACCTGCGCAGCGCGTTTGCGCAGGCTCGACGAGAACCTGGAGATTCTCGTTTTCGATAAAGGCCCTCATGTCTCCTTCGCCAACTGCGGCTTGCCTTACTACGTGGGTGGGGCCATTCACGAGGAAAATAAGCTATTGCTGGCCTCGCCCGAACTCTTCCGCAGGCGGTTCAATATTGAAGCCCGGACCTGGCACGAAGTTGTCGCGATTGATCGCCAGCGCCGCACGGTAAAGGTAAAGGATCTTCAGAGCGGGGCCGAAAGCGAGGAGCATTATGACGCTCTCGTGCTTTCGCCTGGCGCTGCGCCCATCCGGCCGGCCTGGCCGGGTATCGGCCTGCCGGGAATCTTCACTCTGCGCAACATTCCCGACAGCGTCGGAATTCGCAATTGGATCGAGACCCGAAAGCCGAAGACTGCCGTGGTTGTGGGCGGCGGCTTTATCGGGCTGGAGATGGCGGAAAACCTTCACCATCGCGGCATCGCTGTCACCATTGTTGAGATGGCCTCGCAGGTCATGCCCCCGCTCGATGTCGAGATGTCCGAGTATGCGCGCCAGCGTCTGGAGTCGAACCGCATCAACCTGGAACTGAACGAAGGCGTCGTCGGGTTCGAGCAGAACGCAGAAGGCGGCCTGGCCGTCCTTACGCAAAGCGGAGCAAAGATCAATGCAGATTTAGTGGTGCTTTCGATTGGCGTCAGGCCGGAAACAAAATTGGCGCGCGAGGCCGGGCTCGAGATCGGTGATCGCGGCGGAATCCGTGTCGACGACCGAATGCGGACCAGCGACCCGAACATCCTGGCCATTGGGGATGCCATCGAGGTCCGCAACTGGATCACGGGGCAGTGGGAATTAGTCCCTCTGGCTGGCCCTGCCAATCGCCAGGGGCGGGTTGCGGCCGATGTCATCTGCGGACGGGACACAAGGTTCCGTGGCGTTCAAGGCACAGCGGTCTGCGGCTTCTTTGGATTGACGATCGCACTGACAGGAGCGACGGAGAAATCGCTGCGCCGCGCCGGAGTGGAGGACTTTGAAAAGATCTACCTGCATCCCGGCCAGCACGTAGGCTATTATCCTGGAGCAAAACCCATTCATCTCAAATTGCTATTCCGCAGGTCCGACGGGCTTGTGCTGGGTGCGCAGGCCGTCGGCGAGGATGGCGTGGAACGCCGCATCGACGTGATTGCGCAGGCCATCCAGATGAAGGCGACCGTCTTCGATCTCGAGGAGGCCGAGCTGTGCTATGCGCCTCAATATGGCGGCGCCAAGGATCCGGTCAATTTTGCCGGAATGATTGCCGCCAACGTCGTGCGCGGCGATATGGAGCTTGCGCCGTGGAGCGAATTGCCCACCACGCCGGCTCTCATCATCGATGTGCGCGGCCCGCACGAGTACCGGAGTGGCCACATTGAGGGCGCGGTGAATATCCCCTTGCGAGAACTGCGAGGGCGCATCGGAGATCTTGATAAGTCCAGAGAGATATGGGCAAGCTGCCAGATTGGCCAGCGCTCCTACTATGCCTGCCGCCTGTTGTCTCAGCATGGCTTCAAGGTTCGTGGCCTCTCCGGTGGATATGACACCTACCGCGTGCTCTATCCCGAAGGGCTGTAGCGGATTGCCAGCCGGTGCTTGAGGGAGGGAAATTCGCTGCACGGGAATCGACATTGCGCGGCGTGAATGGACATCGTGCAACGCTGGCAGCGACAAGAGGGAATCCGCCCTGAAAAGGAGAACGATCCGTGGATACCGCTTCAACCGTTCCTTCGGCAACCGCGCGCCGGTCCGTGAGTAATCCGCTGACCGAAGCCGCGCTGCACGGAATCACCCGGGCGCTGGCATCGGTCGGCAGGGCTTTCATCTGTCTCGACCCTGAGTTCCGCATTCTGCATGCCTCTCCGCACCTCAATCAGCTTCTTGGAGCGGGCGCATCGGAGGCTCTGCGCGGCCAGCCGGTGGAAGCGATTCTGGGAGACGAGCTCTTTGGCGCGAATGGCCCGCTTCGCCGGGCTCTTCTGGATGGCCAGATGCGGGAGGGTTGGAGAGCCAACCTGAAGTACGGCGATTCCGACACCCGCCTGGTCTCGATTACCACGGCGCCCATGATCACGGACGACTCCTCAATCTGCGATCCGCAGACGAAATACATGGTCCTGCTGCGGCCGGCCGAAGAGGAATCTGCCTGTCCGGATTCCCCCATCTTCTGCTCGGGAGCGGTGGCCTGCGCGCCAGCCATGCAGCGCATCTTCCGGCTGGTTGAGGCGCTGCAGCACAGCGAAGCAACTGTCTTGATTACGGGAGAAAGCGGCACAGGCAAGGAAGTCGTGGCCCGCGCGATTCATCAGAATTCGTCACGCGCAAGCGGTTCGTTTGTTGCCGTCAACTGCGGCGCGCTTCCTGCCGATTTGCTGGAGTCCGAGCTCTTCGGCCACGTGCGCGGCGCATTTACCGGAGCCATTCGGGACCGCGTGGGGCGCTTCGAGCTGGCATCCAACGGCACGCTTTTTCTGGACGAAATCGGAGACCTCCCGCATGTGTTGCAGGTAAAGCTGCTGCGCGTCCTGCAGGAACGAAAGTACGAGCGCGTGGGCGAAAGCAAAACGCGCAACACCTCGGCGCGCATCATCGCGGCGACCAATATCGATCTGCACAAGGCCCTGCAACAAGGCCGCATCCGCGAGGATCTCTACTACAGGCTCTGTGTCGTGCCTATTGAAGTACCTCCACTGCGCGAACGCCGTGAGGATATCGCACCCCTGGCGCTTCATATTCTCAACTGCATCACCTCGCAGCATGGACTTGTGCGCAGATTCTCACCGCAGACAATGAGGCTGCTCCTCGACTATTCGTGGCCAGGAAATGTCCGTGAGCTATCCAACGCGATTGAATACGCGGTGGTGGTGGCGAAACGCGAAACCATCCTGCCCGAAGATCTTCCACATGAGATTCGGCATCCGAGATCGGCTTCCGCGGAAGCCCGCAGCCACTCCGACAGGTCTTCGACGGCAGCACTTCCCCTCCCTGCCTTCAATCCCCAACTGGAAGCCGAACAGCTTCGCGCCAGCCTTGAGAAACACCACTGGAAGCGGAGCGAGACGGCAAAAGCCATGGGCTTGAGCCGCTCAACATTATGGAGGCGCATGAAGGAGCTTCATCTTGAATAGCGATCGGCACTGGAGATTGCGCCTCGACACATGCGATTACGCAGCCATCGTGAGAGATCGCCGCCGAAGATGCTCGCGACCAGTACTTTATAAATAAATAGGATGCAAGTGCGGCGGTAAAGCAGCAAGCCCGCCGCACTTGCCGTATGCAGGGATGGAAGCCAGGGAGAAAAATTCGCGGCGTACCTTGCTGAAGACCGCGCTTGCCGCGCTCTGCGGGGGCGGACTGTGGCTCATGAACAGCCTGGCCAAGCGCGCCGGCGCCATTCCCGAAAACGCTGAGACGGTCGTTACGGTTCCTATTCCAGCCGCCAACCAGATCCGGTTCTACGATCGCGCCATTGTTGTGGCTGGAGCCCATGAACTGGAGGTTTTCTCGTCCATTTGTCCCCATCTTGGCTGCAGCATCAACCGTGCGGAGAGCGACCAGATTGTCTGTCCTTGCCACGGCTCGCGTTTCGGTCTCCAGGGCAACCTGCTGCACGGACCTGCGCGACATGGCTTACAGCCTCTCCCTTTTGAGGTGGATCGAACCAATGCGGTCCTGCACATCGTCCTGAAGAACAATGAGAGGGCCTGAAGCGGTCTCGGAGAGCCTCTGGCGGCGCATCCCGCCTCTGGGAATGCTCGCGCTCGCTGCGTTTGTGGTTTGCGCGTTCACTGGCGTTCTGCTAGTGCCAATTTACAAGCCAGAGGCGGCGCTGGACTCGCTTGCTCTTCTATTGCTCAAAAATCCAGCCGGGATTTTTGTGCGCAGCCTGCACTATTGGTCGGCCCAAGCGTTTCTGGTGCTCACGCTGGCGCACATCGCGGACCACATGCTGCGGCGCAGCGAAACGAAAACAAAGTTTGGAGTCTGGTGGCGGCTCAGCCTGACGGTTCCCGTCGTCATGGCCGCGATGCTCTCCGGATTTCTGCTGCGCGGTGACGGCGCCGCAACCCAGGCCCTTCAGATTCTGCGTTCGCTGTTAGGGCTCGTGCCCTTGCTCGGCGCGCCTCTCAATCGAATACTGACTGGCTCCGGCGCCAACCTGCAAACCATCTATCTCCAGCACGCATGCACCGCGACGATTGTGATCTGGCTGGTGACCATTGAACATGCGCGCCGCATCCTTCCGCGCGCCAGGGATTTTATCTGGACGCTGCCGCCGATACTCGCGCTCTCTGCGTTTCTGATTCCGTGGCTTGAGAATCGCACGCAGCCAATCGCCAAGGGACCGTGGTATTTTGTTGGCCTCCAGGAACTGCTGCACTGGCTTGCCTGGCCGCAGATCGCCGTGTGGATTGGATTTGCAGGGCTGCTGCTGCTCATCCTTCTGCCGCTGTTTCCACCGCGCGCGCGCGCCGCGATCAAATGGACGCTGGCAGGCTCATGCGTGGCCTACGCAGCTTTGGCCATCGTGGGATTTGTATTTCGCGGCGACGGATGGAGGCTCGAATCGCCCGCGGCGGTCTGGGCGGAAGAGCAACACTTCGCTTCCTGGAGCGCATGGTTCCCTGTAGATCCGAGACTGGTTGCGACGAAAGTGCCGATGGTGACCGGCGAGCGTGAAGGATGTCTTGCCTGCCACTCCGCCATGACTGGCTTTGTCGCGGCGCATGATCCGAAGGCGATCGGCTGCTCATCGTGCCATCTGGGCAATCCGTTCACGCTCAACAAGTCGCTTGCGCATGCCGGAATGACGCTGACGCCGGGCAATCTTTCCATTGTCAACCGGACCTGCGGCGCCAGCAACTGCCACAGCGAAGTGACGACACGCGTCAAAAGCTCCCTGATGAACACCATGAGCGGCGTGGTTGCGGTGGATAAATTCGCCTTTGGCGAGAACACCGATCTGAACGCGCATTTCGATGTGGCGGCGCTCAGGCATTCGCCTGCCGATACGCACCTCCGTCAGCTCTGCGCTTCCTGCCATCTGGGCCAGAATAAGGATTTTCCCGCACCGATCGACACATCGAGCCGCGGCGGCGGCTGTTCGGCGTGCCACCTGCGCTACGACGCTGCCACCGCTGCTGAACTCCAGCGGCATTTCAAATACGTCGGACCTCTGCACCACCCAGATGTCTCCGTTCACGTTTCCGCGCAGGCGTGTTTCGGTTGCCACAGCCGCTCGGGGCGCATCTCCACCAACTTCGAAGGCTGGCACGAAACGCAGTTGGATGAGACAACAGCAAGGACCATGCCGGGCTGGCCTGTGCGGTTCAGGCTGCTCGCCGATGGACGGGTCTTCGAGAAACATCCCGCCGATGTCCACTTTGAAAAAGGCATGACGTGCGTGGATTGCCACCAGGCCATCGAGGTGATGAGCGACGGCGCGGTTCACGCGCACGAGGCAGACGCGGTAAAAATTGCCTGCGAAGACTGCCACCAGACGGGAGCCACGCCGTCGCGGGAGTTCGCTCACCTCGACGGAGAGACGCAGCAGATCGCAGCCATGCGCAACCTGAACGAGCCTGGCCGGAGATTCGTGGTTTCGCAGTCCGGAGCCGTGGACTATGCGAATGCCTTCCTCGGGCCGGACAACCGGCCGCGCGTCGCGCTCATGGAGTCTGGCCAAATCCTCGAACCGAAGCCGGCTGCAGCCGTTTGCGCGCGCTTTGGCTCGGTGCATGAACGGCTGACCTGCGACGCCTGTCACGCGGCCTGGGCGCCGCAGTGCATTCAGTGCCACACATCTTTCGATCGCGGCGCTGAAGGCTGGGATTATCTGGCAGGAAAGTTTGTCAAGGGCGCGTGGCAGGAAGATGCGGCGGAGTATCAAGGCGACGCGCCCGCTCTTGGTGTTGAGCTGGCAACAACAGCGGACGGTAAAACGCAGGAGCGCATCACAACCTTTGCGCCGGGAATGATTCTGCATCTGCAACTGCCAGGCGGCGCAGCGCAGCAGAGCCGTTTTCTGCGGCTCTACGCTCCGGTTTCGCCCCACACGACGGCCAGTCAGGCAAGGGATTGCAGATCGTGTCACGCGAATCCGGCGGCCCTTGGCTACGGGCGCGGCAAACTGGCGTATGTTGTGAGCGGAAGCGTGGGCCAATGGCAGTTTGTCCCTTCGCATCCCGCAAGTCCCGCGGACGGATTGCCGCAGGACGCATGGATCGGATTCCTGCGCGAGCCGCGCGGCGGAACAACAACGTGCAAAGGCGCGCGGCCATTCAGCCTGCAGGAACAGCGCGGAATCCTGCTCGTAGGAGCGTGCCTGTCTTGTCACAGTCCCCGGGAAGCGCGCGTTGCAGCCGTCTTTGCAAACTTCAGGAATTACCGATCGCAGCTTAGCCCACAGTGCAAATTGCCGACGTGGGCGGACGCGGTGTTTGACGAGCAGTTAGCTCAGGCTCTGGGAAAGCCGTGAAGTTTTCGTTTCAACATAAGTGACAGGCGTCACTGTATGCATTTTGCACCTAAATGCGATCCTTACATAAGAGCAGAGACGCCATGAACCAACTTTCCCGCCGCCGTTTTTTGAAGATTGGAGCCGGCACCATCGTGGCCGGAGCAGGGATGCGCCAGGCCGCGCGTCTGGCCGAACCGGCACGCGCCGCGGCACAATCCGTCGTGCGTCGCGTTCCCACGTTTTGCAATATCTGTTTCTGGGAGTGCGGCGCCATTGCCAGCGTGCGCGACGGCAAACTCTGGAAGATCGAAGGCAACCCCCTCGATCCGCTGTCGCACGGGCGGCTTTGCCCCCGCGGCACGGGCGGCATCGGGGCGCAATCCGACCCGGACAGACTGCGCAGCCCACTGATTCGCGTCAGCCATCGCGGCGAGGATAAATGGAAGGCTGTCACCTGGGATGAAGCTCTGAACGTCGTCGCCGAGAAGATGCAAAAGATCAAGAGCGACTACGGTCCAGAATCGTTTGCTCTGTTCACGCATAGTCTGGGCGGAAGATTCATCCAGCATACGATGCGCGCCTACGGCACGGAGAATATTACCGAGCCGTCGTTTGCGCAGTGCCGCGGCCCGCGCGATGTTGGCTTCACACTGACCTACGGCGATGATCCGAGTTCGCCCGAGCGCACTGACATCGAGAATGCGCAGTGCATCGTCCTGATCGGTTCCCACCTTGGCGAGAACATGCACAACACGCAGGTGCAGGAGTTTGCTCATGCTGTCGGACGCGGCGCCAGCATCATTGTGGTGGACCCGCGGTTTTCCGTGGCCGCCAGCAAGGCGAAGTATTATCTGCCCATCAAGCCGGGAACCGACATTGCTCTCCTGCTTGCGTGGATGAACGTGATCGTCGCCGAAAAGCTCTACGACAAGGAATACATCGACAAGTACGGCTTCGGCTTCGATCAGTTCGCACAGATCATTCAGCCTTACACGCCGGAGTGGGCGTACCCGGAGACGGGCATCGAGCCCGAGACGATCCGCGCGACGGCGCGGGAGATGGCGCGCTACCGGCCGGCAACACTGATTCATCCCGGTCGCCACACCAGTTGGTATGGCGACGACGCGCAACGCAGCCGGGCCATCGCTCTGCTCAACGCGTTGATGGGCAGTTGGGGACGCAAGGGCGGTCTGTGGGTACCGGCAAGCCTGGACATTCCCGACTATCCTTATCCGCCCTATCCCAAGCCCGCCAGGCCGGCAGCCGATAATCCAGGGAACAAGTACCCCTTTGCCGATCAAAGCATCAGCACCGGCATTCGCGATGCGACGATTTCGGGCCAGCCTTATCCGATTAAAGGCTGGATGGTGTATTCCACAAACTTGATTTACTCGCTGCCCAGCCCGCAAGAGACCATTCGCGCGATACAAAATCTCGATTTTCTGGTGGTGGTCGATACCGTCCCCAACGAGATCGCCGGATGGGCCGATGTCGTTCTGCCCGAGTCCATCTACCTCGAGCGCTATGACGACTTGCACACCAATCCCTTCAAGCAGCCCTACATCGCGCTGCGTCAGCCGGTTGTCGACGCGCCGGCCGATCAGAAGCCGAACTGGTGGATCGCGAAGACACTTGCTGAAAAGATGGGTCTCGGCGCTTACTATCCCTGGAAGGACATCGAAGAGTACCTTGCCTGGCGTGTGAAGGCCGCCGGTTGCAGCTTTGAACAACTCAAACGCGACGGCGTGATTCTGGGCGCGAAGCAGCCGATTTATTTTGACGAGGGAGCGCCAGCCACCTTCGATACGCCCTCGAAAAAGATCGAATTCTACTCCGTGCAGCTCCAGAGAGCGGGCTTCGATCCGGTGCCGAAGTATACGCGCCCCGATCCCGGCCCGCCTGGCTCGTACCGCCTGCTCTACGGCCGCGCTCCCATGCACACCTTCAGCCGCACGCAAACCAATCCGCTGCTGATGGATCTGATGAGCGAGAACTCCGTCTGGTTGAACGCGACCGAGGCGGCCCGCCTGGGCTTCAAGAACGGCGACTATGTGCGGCTGCGCAATCAGGACGGTGTCCTCAGCAATCGTATTGCCGTCAAGGCGACTGAACGCATCCGCCCCGACTGCGTGTACATGGTGCACGGGTTTGGACACACGGCCAAGGGTCTGCGCGGCGCAGTGGGCAAAGGAGCAAGCGACACGCAGCTGATGACGCGGTATACAACCGATCCGCTCATGGGCGGCACGGGCTTGCACGTAAACTTCGTAACCATCGAGCCGGAGGTCTGAGAATGTCTCGCTTTGCCATGGTGATCGATACACGCCGGTGCGTGGGCTGCAACGATTGCGTGGTGGCCTGCAAGACCGAGCACGGCGTCCCGTTGGGCTACAGCCGCGACTGGATCACGGAAGAGTTGCACGGCGTATTTCCCGATGTGCGGCTCGAGATTCGCTCGGAGCGTTGCAACCACTGCGAGAATCCCCCTTGCGTGTCTTGCTGTCCCACGGGGGCCAGCCACATCCACGACCGCGGCGGCGTGGTCCTTGTCGACCACGAAAAGTGCATCGGCTGCAAGGCATGCCTCGCCGCTTGCCCCTACAACGCGCGCTTTGTCCATCCCGATGGCTACGTCGACAAGTGCACCTTTTGCATTCATCGCGTGGAAAAGGGACTCGATCCGGCGTGCGTCTCGGTCTGCCCCACACATTGCATGCACTTCGGCGACCTGGATGACGAGAACTCGGAGGTAAGCCGCCTGCTTGCCTCGCGGTCTTATCACACACTGATTCCCGAAGCCGGGACCAAACCCTGCATCTTCTATCTCACGTGAGCGAACATGATGCCTCTAACTGAACTGACCGTTTCACGACATAATCCGCTGGTTGACCCGTCGCTGCACATCTGGGGCTGGCAGATCGCCGTATATCTGTTTCTGGGCGGTCTGGTTGCCGGGCTGATGATCATTGCCGGCGTGCGTCTCATCGCCATCCGCCCCAATCAGCGCGAGGCTCTGGTCTGCTGCACGGTCGGGCCAATTATCGGATTGACTGGCCTGAGTCTCGGTATGTTTACGCTGTTTCTCGATCTGTCGCACAAGCTTCACGTGTGGCGTCTTTACACCACATTCCAGATCACCTCGCCCATGTCGTGGGGCTCCTGGATCTTGCTGCTGGTTTATCCCGCGCTGATTGCCAACGGCCTCGCGCACCTGCCAGAGGCTATTCCTGCGCTGGCCAGGCGATTTCCGGTCATTGTCACATGGAGCGATTACATCCTCGCGCGCGAGCGGCTGGTGGTGGCCATCGGCCTCTCCAATATGTTTGTCGGCATCGCGCTCGGCATTTATACCGGTATTCTGCTGGGAGCCTTCGGCGCGCGCCCGCTCTGGAACAGCGCCATCCTCGGCCCCCTGTTTCTGCTTTCCGGGCTCTCCTCCGCGGCGGCAATGCTGCACGGCATCCTCATTGTCAACGCCCCCAGCGATGAGCGGCCGGCGTTCGCTGACTTTCTGCTCTCTTCGCTGGCGGGTCTGATTGAAGCCCACCCGCTGGATACCAGTATTGCCCCCGTGCTGGCTGGCGCCGACAACAGCTTTCTCACCATCGAGGCGGCTTTGCTTATCCTCTTCCTCATCGGCAATGCAACCTCCTCCTCGGTTCACCAGCAAGCAGCAGCTCTGCTGCTCGGCGGACCCTACACGGCGGTCTTCTGGGTTCTCGTCTTTGGGATGGGCATCGTCATTCCGCTCATCCTGCAATCGCTCGAACTTGCGAATCGCATTCGCCACACGCTCGCGCCGTCGATCTTCGTCATCCTCGGCGGGCTGGCGCTGCGTTTCGTGCTCGTTTACGCCGGCCAGCAAAGCCACTGGCTGGAAGCACTCAATCGATAGGGATGAATCTCAAATGAACTCTTCCGATCACTCTCCACAGCCTTACTGGAATCCATACCTGTCCGGATTCGGCCTGGGTCTGGTATTGCTCTCCGCGTTTGTCATCATGGGCCGCGGGCTTGGCGCATCGGGCGCATTCTCCTCGGTGACGGCGACCGTCATGCACGCGATCGCGCCCGCGCACGCCGCAAAGAATGCCTTTTACGCCAGATATCTCGGCGATGGCACGCAAAGCCCGTTGCTGGACTGGCTGGTCTTCGAGGTTCTCGGCGTGCTCGTCGGCGGCTTCCTTTCCGCCGCGCTCGCAAACAGGCTGAAGATCACAGTGGAAAAGGGACCGCGAATCAGCTCGGGATCACGGCTGATCTACGCCTTTATTGGCGGCGCCATCATGATGATCGGCGCAGACTTCGCCCTCGGCTGCACCAGCGGCCAGGCGCTTACGGGCGGCGCACTGCTCAACGTCGGCAGTTGGGTCTTCATGATGTGTGTCTTCGGCGGCGGGTATGCCGCGGCCTACTTCTTCAGAAAGCAGTGGCTCTGATATGAATGCTCCCTTTTATTCCTTCGGACTCTTCGGTGACCAGGCGAGCCTCGTTGTGGCTTTCATCATCGGCATCGGCTTTGGCTTCTTCCTGGAGCGCGCCGGCTTCGGCGTTTCGCCCAACCTGGCCGCGCAGTTTTATCTCCGCGACATGAGAGTGCTCAAGGTCATGTTCACGGCCATCATCACGGCGATGACCGGCCTCTACCTTCTGGCGCGCATCGGCTTTGTCGATCTCTCACAAGTCTATCTTGTTCCCACATTCCTTATTCCGCAGATTGTCGGGGGACTGCTGCTCGGCATCGGCTTTGTGATTGGCGGATACTGTCCCGGCACGTCGTGCGTCTCCGCGGCCACCGGGCGCGTGGACGGAATCGTGTATGTCGCGGGCATGTTTGCCGGCGTAATGGTATATGCCGAGGCGTACCCGCACATGCTGGGCTTCGTGCACATGACATCGATGGGCCAGATCACGCTGGCCAGGCTGTGGGATCTTCCCTACGGCCTGCTCGTCTTCGCGGTTGTACTGATGGCCCTCGGAGCCTTTGTCGCCGCTGAGTGGACGGAGAAAAAATTCGGCGGTATGGAACCCGATCCGAAGGGGTGGCTCAGTGCCCGTCCGTGGCGCGTCACTCCGGTGCGGGTTCTCGCGCTCGGATTGCTGGCCGCGGGTTTTGTCGCTCTCGCTGCAGGCAGCCCCTACCGCGGAAATCACGTTACCATCGACACCAAGGATCTGGCCCTTCGTGCCGGAACCGGTGCGGACACCATTCAGCCTACTGACCTCGCGGACTGGATCGTTCAGGATCGCAACGATTACACGCTCGTGGACCTGCGCACGGCAAAGGACTTTGACGCCTATCACATTCCCGGCGCACAGAATCTGCCGATGACTTCACTGTCGGCCAACTCGTTCACTCGCAACCAGAAGATCGTTCTTTACTCAAGTGACAGTACACAGGCGGCCAAGGCCCTGTTTCTCCTTGAGACACAGGGATTCAAGTCGGTTTATCTGCTCAACGGCGGCATCCAGGGCTGGCGCGATACGGTGCTCTTCCCGGTGAAGACTCCCGGCATGGACGCAGCGGCCTTCGAAAAGCAGGCGCTTGTAGCAAAATACTTCGGAGGAGCACCGCGGGAAGCAAGCACCGCGACTTCGGCAGCTCTTGCATCTCCAATAACGCCCACCGCGGCGCCAACGGTTGCCGCGCCTGCCATGCCGGCAGCTCCGGCTGGCGGAATTCCATCCGCCCAACATAAAAAGAAGAGAGAGGGCTGTTGAAGTCGGCAGTGGAAGTGGAGAATGCAATCGTTGTTCGCGGCCTGTTCATCTCGCCCGGCCACAACTTCTTTGGTCATCACGGCCAGGAAGCGGGCAAGAATCTGCTGCTTGAAGTGGACGAGCTCGAGTGTGTGGCAGGCCGCGGCATTCGCGGCGACCGATTCTTCGACTACAAGGAAGATTACAAGGGACAGATCACATTTTTCTCCAGCGAGGTCTTCGCCGAAGTCTGCCGCACCCTGAATGCCGATGGAAAATCGCCTGCGGCTGCACGCCGCAACGTCGTCACCGAGGGTATCGACCTGAATGCTCTCATCGGGAAGAGATTCACCGTGCAGGACATCGAGTTTGAGGGCGTCTGCGAGTGTAAGCCCTGTTACTGGATGGACCAGGCGATTGCACCCGGCGCCGAAGAAGCCCTCAAAGGCCGCGGTGGTTTGCGCGCCAGAATTCTGACTAGCGGTGTTCTTCGCGCGCGCGGATAAAGAATCATGAGCAGGCCACACTCTTGCGGATTTCAGCGCCCCTGAGAGAACCGTCCGTCTTGACTTTGCTTTCCTGCGCTCATAAATTCAAATCATGAGGTGAAGGAGTTCACCCTTAACCGCTGTCCCATCCACCAGCCGGACAGATGATGACTCCTGGCAGGAAATCCTGTTGCGGAGTCATGTCCCGGCAGCGATCCCTGTACAGAACTGAAGGAGATTGATTCCATGAGCACATGGACCTTATCAGTTTTTGGCGCCGGATGAACGTTAGGCGCGATCGCCCTCGCAATGATTCCGAAGCATCGAAGCAAACGACAATTTTGACGATAAAAAAAGGGAGACAGGAACTTGCAAAAATACCTTTTGATTGCCGTCGGAGGTTCGCTTGGAGCCATAGCCCGCTATTGGGTTGGTTCCGCGGTTGCCAGTCGATGGGGCACGAAATTCCCCTATGGAACGTTTGTCATCAACATGAGCGCCTGCATAATCATCGGATTCTCTTTGACCTATCTTGGGAAACGCGCCGAGTTGAGTCCGGCCTGGCGCTATCTGATTCCCACTGGATTCGTGGGCGCCTACAGCACGTTTTCAAGCTATGAGTGGGAGACGCTTTCGTCGCTTCGTGACGGCGCCTTTTCGCTTGCCGCTCTTTATGCGATCGGAAGTCTGCTGCTGGGGCTTGCCGCCGCGTGGGGCGGCGCAGTCCTTGCGGAGATGATCTCATGAGCGCGTTCCGCAGCCTCATCGTTGAAATTCTGCGCTTTTTGCGCAAGAATTTGTGGTCATGTATGCCGCGCTTCATCTTCGCGCAGCTAACCCAACTTTGCCCAGGCTTCGACTCTTTGTCGCTGCCCAGCTTGCGAGGGCCAAAGTGTCTTTGATTCCAATGGAATGATATTGGCAACTGCTCGCTTGCGCTGTTCACGCTGCGGCAAGCGAAAAGGAGAAGTAAGTATGCTGAACGCCGGAAAGGCTCTCAAGGTTTCTATCTACACCAGTGAAGGTTCGACGCATCATGGCATCGCGACGTACTCAAGCATCCTCGATTTTCTTTTCTACCGGGGCGTGTCGGGAGCCACGGTGACCAAGGGAATCGCGGGGTTCGGCACCGATCGCCACATGCACACGTCGCGATCGGTCGAGATCTCCGACCGCCTGCCTCTGAAGATCGAGTTTATCGAGTCGCGCGAAAAAGTGAACGAACTGATGGGCAAGCTTGAAGAACTTGCCGGCACGGGAATGATCGAAGTTCAGGAAACAACGGTTGCCAAGCCCGCACGGGGAACGCGGCCTAAATTCGCCGTTCCACCTGAGCACGTGAAGATTGAGGGCAAGGCCAAGATGATGCGAATTTATATCGGCGAAGCGAACCGCTGGCACGACAAGCCGCTCTACCGCGCCCTCGTCGAGGCAATGCGCGCCAACGACATTGCAGGCGTCACCGTCTATCGAGGTATCCTCGGCTATGGAGCTGGCCACCGGCTTCACAAAGACAGTCCGCTTCACCTCACGCACGACAGTTCCATCATGCTCACTGCCATCGATTCGGAGGAAAAGCTTCAGGCATTCATGCCAATGGTCGAACAGATGGTTGAAGAGGGGCTCGTCGTTCTCTCGAACGTCGACATCATCAAGTATGCCTATCGGGCCATTGCAATCGGTCGGGAATGTACCGAAACTCCGTCCCCGGAAGCGCGTGGACAGGAGGGAGTGCAGCCATGAAGGAGCAATTCGAGGCAAGGATGCTGCGCATTCACCTCGGCGAAAGCGATCAATGGCAGGGAAAGCCTCTGCATGAGGCCATTGTCGCCAAATGTCTGGAGCTGGGAATAGCAGGCGCCATCGTCTATCGCGGAATCGAAGGCTACGGCGCGAGCACGAGAATTCGCCATTCGAGCCATTGGACGTTTTCGAGAGATGCGCCGATCAAGTTGAGCATTATCGATACGGAAGAGCAGATCCAGAAGCTGATCCCGCATTTGGACGAAATGGTGGCGGAGGGTTTGATCGCCATCTCGCGCGTCGAGGTCATCCGCTATTTCCGGGCCACCGCGAAGTGACTCGTATCGCTCCCAAATGACAGCCGGTGCGGAAATGCAGCGATGTCAAAGCCGCGGCGTACATCTGCATGGGAGACGATGACCGTTACCCATGGTGGATTGCCATCGCCGCGAGCCTTTTGCGCCATGCGGAACCGCTGGAGATGCTGCTCCATACAATCTCGCCCCAATTGACTGCACAACTAAGAACCTATCCGTAAATAGTGATTGGCTTGATTCCTGCCGTCGATTCTCTTGTCGGCGGAGGGCGTACTTGGGCGAA
>JBMFHB010000042.1:0-28779 GCA_049977045.1 Occallatibacter sp. | reverse complement strand
ATAACGATGCGCGGGGCCTCCCTTCTGGTGTCACCCAATACCTCGATCTGCTGCGCTCCCAAAACCCGAAGATGAAGATTGAGGTCTGGTCGGAGCCGGAGCTGCTGCCGCTGATGCAGCGGATGGATTTAGCGGCGCATCAACTGATGTTCGGCTATGCACCCTCGCTGGCGATCGTGGATCGGCTTGCGATGCAGGATTTGGTGCCGATCATTGAAGCGCTCTCGCGGGCGGAACCAAGCGTGACCGATCCTCCCTTGACGCCGCCCAGCCTGCAAAAGCTGGAGCGAAACAGCCTCTCTCAGGACGCCGCCGTTCTCCTGCAGATGGGCCGAAGGAAAAGCGATCTGGTGCGCACATTTTTCGCTCGCGGATCACGGCCCGACCTCGGGGAGCACATCGCGCAGGCGTTCCGGGAACATTACCAGTCATTGAAGAGTCTGGGCCTCTCAGCAGATAGTATTTTCAGGAGTCTTCAGGATTACGCAGGCGGGAACGGTGATCCGCAGCGCCAGGGCGCAGCCCTAGCGGTGGTCACTTATTTTTTCGACGCTTGCGACATCTTTGAAGACCCCAGCGAAACGGTCACCACAATATGATTCTTCCCTCCAAACACGTCCAACCGGAACGCGCTCTGATCGGCGTCGGGGCCGAAATTCTCGGCGCGCTGACCAAGCCGATGACGATGTCGCGCATCTGGGACGAAATCCGGGGTCGCCGAACTCTTGGTACCCCCCAGGCCCCACTGGACTACGAGTGGTTTGTTCTCGCGCTGGACTTTCTCTATTCGATTGGCGCGGTCGATTATGAGCGCGGTACCCTACGGAGGTCTGCGCCATGATCCGGTTTCTCGGCAGCGATCTCGCTTCGTTCAAGGCACTGACGTTTCGGTCGGGACTCAACATCGTGCTCGCCGACAAGAGCGAGGGGGCCACGGATCGCCAGTCCCGGAACGGGGCTGGCAAGTCGAGCCTCATTGAACTGATCCACTTTCTCCTAGGCGCGGAAGTCCGCCCGGATAGTGTCTTTCGTAGCGCTAAACTGATTGACTCGTCCTTCGACATCGGGATGGATGTCAAGGGCGCACAGGTAACAGCGGGACGCTCAGGCAAACGCCCCTCCCGCATTGTGGTCGAGGGCAACTTTGAAGCATGGCCCAAGGCCCCCACAGAGAAGATCGACGGCACAGCCGAGTACAGCAATGAAGTCTGGAAGGACAATCTGGGTGCCCTGTGGTTTGGTCTTCCATCCGGGTCCGAAGAGGGATATCCATCGTTTCGTTCGCTGATCTCGTACTTTGCTCGGAGGCAAGGCAGCGGCGGCTTCATTCAGCCGATCCAGCATTCCAGCCAGCAGCAGACCTGGGATCAACAGATCGCTGTGTCCTATCTACTGGGTTTGGACTGGAACCTGCCTCAACGTTTCCGGGAGCTGAGCGCGAGGGAAAAGGTCACCAAGGAACTACGCAAGGCCGCGAAATCTGGAGAGCTGGGACAGTATTTTGGGCGCGCCGCCGACCTGCGCACGAGACTGACCGTCGTAGAGGCGCATGCCAAACGTCTACGCGAACAACTGGATTCGTTCCAGGTGGTACCCGAATATAAGGAACTGGAGCGCGAAGCCAACGACCTGACCCAATCCATTGACTCGCGAAACACGGACAATGTGCTCGACGGGGATCTGATCCGGCAGTTGCGCGGCTCGCTCGAACAGGAAATCACGCCAGGCATAAGCGATGTAACCGATCTCTACGCCGAAGTTGGCGTGGTTATGCCGGAGTTGGTGCGGAAACGCTTCGATGAGGTGGAGCAGTTCCATCGTACGATCCTTGAAAACCGCCGCTCTCACCTGTCTGCGGAGATTGGGGCCGCCGAAGCGCGCATCGCGGAGCGCGACCGCTTGAGCCTGGAGCAGGATCGGCGTCGCCAGCAGGTGATGGGAGTTCTCCGCTCCGGGGGAGCGCTGGAGCATTACACAAGCCTTCGGGAGGAGTTGGGTCGGCAGGAGGCAGAGGTGCAGAGTGTGCGGCAACGGCTCCAGACCGCCGAAACCATCGAGAGCACGAAGACGGAGATCGACATTGAGCGTGCGCAGTTACTCAAGGCACTGCGAGATGACATTCACGAGCGCGCGGCTGTGGTACGTGAGGCGATTCTTACTTTCGAGCAGCTTTCCGAATCGCTCTACGAACGTGCAGGCAGCCTGACCATTGCAGACTCCTCCTCGGGACCGACGTTCGATGTCCATATCGATGGCCAGCGGAGCAAGGGCATCACGAACATGCAGATCTTCTGCTTTGACATGATGCTGATGGAGATTTGCCAGAAGCAAGAACGCGGCCCTGGCTTCCTCATTCACGACAGTCATCTCTTCGACGGCGTGGACGAGCGCCAGGTCGCGAAGGCGCTTCAGCTCGGTGCCGAACGGGTCCAGGCGAGCGGCTTCCAGTACATCGTGACGATGAACTCAGATGCATTACCCAAAGATGGATTCCGCGGAGAGTTCAGTATTCGCGATCACGTGTTGGAAACCGTTTTGACGGACGCGACAGAAACCGGCGGTCTCTTTGGATTACGCTTTGAATAGGCTCCTGAATCGACTATGTAAATGCGAGATAGCGGCCACTGAACAGTCTACTAAGCGAATGTTGTCCACGTACTCTGCGAACGGAGATCCGAGGTTTTATTCGCCGCAGCTAAAGACGCCGCTCCATTTCCGCGCGCGATTTCTCCAGTTCTTCGGCGATGAGCTTTTCATCGGGCAGAATAGTTTGGTACTCGGCGGCCAAAATTTTGTTGGCCAGATTGTCGAGGGCGTAGTGTGCTTCTGCAGCTCCCTTCTCCGCGCAGAGGATGAGACCCACCGGTGGGTTCTCGCCGGGCTTTACCCAATGCTCACGAGCGTAGTTGAGATAGAGATGCATTTGGCCGGCGTCGGCGTAGCTGAACTTGCCAATCTTCAGGTCTGCAAGGAGCAGGCACCGCAAGCGGCGGTGATAGAAGATGAGGTCCACGCGAAACCAGTTGTCGTCGATGCGAAGCCGTCGCTGACGGCCCACAAACGCAAAGTCATCGCCCAGCTCCAACAGGAAATCGGCGAGATGCCGGATGAGCGCCTCCTCCAACTCCGACTCGGAGTATTCGTCCTTGAGGTCGAGGAATTCGAGGACGAATGGGTCTTTGATCGCCTCTTCAGGCGTGATCGCATCCCCCGGTTTGGCGGTCTCCGCCTTCTCCAGCATGGCGGCCTTGTTCTTTGAGAGCGCGATGCGCTCGTAGAACTGGCTGCCGATTTGTCTGTCAAGCTGGCGGACAGACCAGCCGGACCGGAGCGCCTCGGCCTCGTAGAACGCCCGTGCTTCCGGGTTCTTGACGGAGAGCAGCCGGACGTAGGCAGACCAGGGCAAGACGAAACGGTTCGCCACTGCCAATGGAGCGGTAGCCGTGTTCTGTAGCGTATTGATCTTCGTGAATGATGCAGATTCGTCAGACAGTGTCTGACGAATCTGTGGCTCAGGCCATGCCTGGTAAAACGTACGCATCTGCTTGAGATTCGTTTGCCCGAATCCTCTTCCAAATTGGCGGGTCAAATCCGTAGCAAGCTGTTCGATGAGCTGCTCACCGTATCCGGCTCTGCGCTCACCGCCTTGCTCAAGCTTCACGATGCGGCGGCCAATCTCCCAATACGTCGCCGTCATGATGGAGTTGACGTTGCGGGCCGCCGTGGAACGCGCCGTCTTGAGCAGTTCGACGATTTCGGTGCGGATGTTGTCGTAGTTCTCAGACATAGCTGTCAGGTCGGTCATCGTGGTTCCTCCGCTGTTTGAGGCCGCGCGGCGAGCACGACCAGTGGAGGCCAGCAACGCCTCCATTCTATCGGTTGCGTCCGTCAGATTCCCATTCCAATTCCTTGAGCAACGGACGGAGTATGGTTAATTTCCAGCGCAGAGGTCTTGGAGACATCCGCGCTGAGCTGCGGGTTGAGTTTGGCGAAGTTGTCGGTGAAGAGCGTTGCCTCGTGGCTGGCGCGGGAGATGGAAACATATCCGAAGCGAGAGTTGAGCAGGTCCGGGTGAACGGATGTGTCGGCGTTGACGAGGACGCGTTCGGCGGTGAGGCCCTGGGCGCTGTGGCTGGTGACGGCGTAACCGTGGTCGAAGTGGCGTTGTTCGGTGGGGTCGAAGCTGATCTCGCGTCCTGATTCGAGGCGGGCCATAACTCGGCCTTCAGGAGCGATGGATTCGATAACCGCAAGGTCACGGTTGGCAACGCCGAGCGGCTTGTCGGGAGCGGTGAACTGGATTCGGTCGCCGACGGAAAACTCACGATCTATCTCCCGGTAGACACTGACACCGGTCAGGCGGCGCGGAGCATAGGTGGCGATCTCACCAGTAGCCTTTTCAACGGAAAGCAGGTTGGCGGCGGGATTGATGGCGACAACGGTTCCATAGCTTCCAGCCTCGATGCCTGTGGCCTTGCTGCCGCGTGCGAAGCGGACGATGTCGCCGACCTCGTAGTGACTTGCCCAGGTGCGCTCGGCTCCGGTCATGTCCTGGCGCTGCACGAGCACTCGGAAGCTGCGGTCATCGGGTGCAACGGTTCCGTGAGCCTTCAGTTCTTCGCGGACGGCAAGGTTCAACTCGCGGCGTGAGGCGTTGTCGGGTGAAACGATCAATGTCTTCTCAGGCGACTCTGCGTAGGCTTTGGCGATGGTGCTAATGCGGTCCTCCGCGTTCGGAATTTCCTTGACTCTGCCCTGCTGCTGGAGAGATTCGAGCGCGGCGGAGACGTGGCCTTTGGCCAGCAATTCGACGGCAGACTTCAGCGCTGGGTCTTTCTGGCGCACGATCTCGTCGAGCTTGGCTGTGTGCATTCCGGCCTCCTGCAACTGCTCGAAGGGACGGCCTGCTTCGACCGCCTGATGCTGGCGTGTGTCGCCAATCAAGAGCACACGGTCATTGGGGCCGAGCCGGGCAAGGAACCCGTGCATCTGGTTGGTGCTGGCGAGGCTCGATTCATCGACGAAGTAGAAATGCTTCTGCTCAGGCGCATCCGGCTTCACGGATCGCGCGAGGAACCCTTGCAGGGTTCCCGCTTCGATGCCAGCTTCATGAAGCTGGCGGGCGGCACGAGAGGTCGGGGCAAAGCCTTCCACCGTGTAGCCTTGTGCTTCAGCGGCATTACAGATAACGGAAAGCGTGGTCGTTTTCCCAGCGCCTGCGTAGCCCTGAATCCCCTGAATGCGGTCTGCCGAACTGAGTACATCTTCAACCACACGTTGCTGCGCACGATTCAGATGGGAATGCTGGTCAGCGAGAGCAATCGCCTGTTGCCGCGCCAGAACTGGAACAATCTGATTACGCCCTTCTTCGACTCGACGCAGGATTTCATGCTCCGCTGCGATGGTCCTGGCCGTGGTGAACTGCCGCGCTGGCGTGTTCTGCCCACGCTCGACGAGATGAAACTCTCCAACGGCAAGTCGCGCATCAAGATTGCCGCGCACCTGGGCATACGTGACCTCGCCCATGCCGCGACGGAGGCCGTCACGGATCAATGCGCGCTCGTCCACGACGGCCTCGCGCTCGAAGTTCTTATCGCGGGAGAAGGTCAGCGACTCCCGCACTCGGTCGATAGTTTGTACGGGTTGCTGCTGATACTGGAGCCGTTCGCGCGCGGCGCGGACGACTGCATCGGCCTGGTGTCCGTAGTCGGCTGCGAGCTTGCGATGCGCCGCCATGACTTCGCGCGGTAAATGGATTTCCTTTTTGTCGCGCGTCGAGTGCGCGGCGATCTCCGCAGCCTCCGAACCCGCGCGTCCGGTGCGCTCAAGATATGCCCGAATCTGCTGACTGCGTGGACTCGATGCGTCGAGATACTCCTGCGAGTAGCCCTTGATCTCCGGCGCTCCGCTGCGGCCAACAGTGATTTCGTAACCGAGCTGGCGAAGCCGGTAGGTCAACTCGGACTGATAGACGGCGGTGGCGAACTGCTGCGACGCGAAAAGGCTCTGCGGCTGGATGGCGCGCGACTGGCCGTTTTCACGCTCGGTGACGTTGAAGACGACGGCGTGTGTGTGAAGCTGCGGCGCAACGTAACCATCCACGGGGCGAGCGGTGTCATGCTCGAATTTGGCCACGATGAACTTGCCAGTAGTCTCCGCTGGATGATTCCCACCTATCCGCGCCTGCGTATAGTGCTCAAGTTGTTCAAGGGCGACCTTCACGCTCTCCCGGTGGGCTAGCCGGACATTCTCGTCGCCACCCACGAGGGCGGTAAGCGATACGGACTTCGGAGCGGAAAAGGTCGCATCCCAACCGGCGCGGTGTTCCATCGTCTTGACGGTCTTGCCATCCGCGTCCTGGTATTCATAGGAAGCGCGTTGGCGAACAAGTTGCTCGCCGGTCGCCGGATGCTGCCCCTGACTTAACCGCGCGAAGTCTTCGGCGGAGACTGCTCCTGCAAGGCCGAACTGCGAAGCAAGACGGCCTTGCCATTCGCCAGCGATCACGCCGCGCTGCGACCAGTAGTTCTGCTCTTTGGCGGTGAACTCCTTGGCGTGATAATTCTGCGCCTGGCCTGCGGAGAGCGGTTTAGAGATGGTAAGCATAGCCTAGAACCTCGGGCCGAAGGTGAACTCCGTCTGCGTTTCTTTCGGAGTCTCAGTGTCGGGCTTGGTCACTGGCGTTGTGGGTGCCTGCGGCGCTTCGGCAGGCTTCGATGCAATACGCGGCGGAGCCACCGAAGCCGACTCGATCTTCGGCAGCGTGAGCACTTCCTGACGTGGTTCCCGAACGATGAAATCATCCTCAAGCCGCTCGATGAACTTTGGCTTGGTAGCCGGAAGATCCAGCACGGAAAAGGAGAAGCGGGCAACGTAGTTGCCATGCTTCAGGTAGGCGTGCAAGTTCTCCAGGCCGCTGATCTCGGAGTCGAGAACCAGCGGTTCCGTCTGCCGGTCGAGCGAGAAGTTTCTGCCTGCGCGGCTGCCGTCGAAGTGCGTCTCCTTCATGCGCTCGATCTCCACCTTGCCGATAGCGCGGCTCACCCATTCGGCGGCATTCGGTTCCGTCGTCTTGAGAAATATCTTGGTAGCTGGCTGCGAGAGCATGACCTCGGCAAGGTGGCCGTAGATGACCTCCAACTGCGCCTTGCCCTGGAAGCCGAGCACGATTGGGTTACGCGACTTTCGGTTCTCGGTAATGGCGGTGTGGAGTTGCGGTAGCTTCTGCAAGCTGGCTAGTTCGTCGAGAACAAACCAGACGGGATGCTGCTCGGACGTAGGCGCGCTCAGCAAACGGAGAACGAGCATGTCGATCCACAAGCTGTGGAGCGGGCGCAGCGCCTCACGCTCGGCAGGTTGCGAGGTGATGAATATCCAGCCCTGGCGGTTCTTCGACCACTCCCGCGCCGTCCATTCGGTCTTTGCATCGTCCTTCTTCGGGAGCAACCGGAAGCTGTCGGCTACGAGGCTCAGCGAGCCAAGGACGCCGGAGCGTTGCTGCGGCGCGGAAGGATCGATCAGCGACGCAAGCTCGGTATTCTTGACGCGGCGATCGATCTCCTCCGGATGCGACATCCATTGCACCAACTGCTGTGGAGTGGGCAGTTCGAGCAGGAGATGGGCGAAGATTTTCTGCGGGCTTTCGATGAAGAATTCACCCTTTTTGTCATTGGTTGGCTGGAAGAGCGAGGCCGCGACGGTGCGGGCCTCGGCTCGTCGCACAAGCTCTTCCGATGGCCCCCAATAGGGGCAGCGGCGGTCAAGCGGATTGAGCACGATGTCGCCGCGGCCACGACCTTATAGAACTCGAAGCCGATGAAGGCCCGGAGCCAACCCCAGAAGAGGAAGTCGGTTTTGTCGAAGACTATCCAGGGGATGAAGACCGGACCAAGCAGGCCGATGACGGTGGCGCCTATAGCGCCGTAGGCGATGATGACGCCGATCAATGCGGTCAGAATGCTCAGAACGATCTGCACGGTGTAGGTGCAGAGAAGCGTATACGGCTCAGTGAAGGATGGCGACAGACCGCCGACCTGGCTCAGTGCCGTGCGGATTGTATTCTGAACCTCCTGCGTCGAGTCGTTGCCGATGTAGTCAACCAAACTGCTTGTTCCGCCGCTGACGAAGCTCTTGAGGGAGTAGCCGACACCGGGAATCGAGCCGTCGTAAAACTTCACGAAGCTGTACGCAAAGCTGATGAGCAGGAAGAAGCTCAGGAACTTGCCCATGTTGAATCCTGGACCGCCCTGTGCCGAAGCCAGCGCCTCCTGTACGCCGAACCAGACCAACATGATCGTGGCGAGCGCAATGACCATCCGAAGTCCGAGCGCATCGACGGATGGAGCGGCAGTCGCCGTCAGGTTGTCACAGCCGTTCTTGATGAGGATCAGAAAGTCCATTGCCGCCGCTCCTTCCCGTCAATAGTGGAATGCCCACTGCGTACCCGAACTGGTCTGCTGTGGGGTGACTGCATTGAAGCTCTGCTGGTAGTTGTTGCCGGCCTGGAAGAGTGCCTTCAGGTTGTCCTGTTGCGTCTTCTGACCGATGAGCTGCTGGAGCGCCTGGGACTGCAAGAGCTGGTTGGTTTCTTGCTGTGAACGCAACTCGATGAGAAGGGCCTGATTGATCCGCTGCAAGGTTGCCATTTCGGTCTGCTGTGAGGGGTCTGTCGAGTGGCTGTCGGCTTCCAGCCGGGCGATGTCTGCCTCCCGTTGCGCGGAGGCGGAACGGATGGCTCCGATGGTCTCCAGGCTTGTCGCGTTGACGGCATTGGCCAGATCGACTGTTGCGCCCTGCGCCGCAATCGTCTGCTAGCCCTGCGGGCTGAGCGAGCTATACCCGGCGATACGGCCCGCTGTGCTAATGCTGGCCGATTGTGTTGGGGTTCCCTCCTTGGCGCAATCCCCGATAAGAATCCTGGTGAGTTGTCCCCACATGCAAGCAATGCCCGTTTGCAGTAAAGTGAGTGCTACGAGGTGGACGTTAAATCGGTCCAGGCAATAGATGTAAACCTATTTCCCTTTCTGCAAAGCACATCTCCATCTTTTTCGACTACGACGGCTATACTAACTTTCAACATTTTTCTCAATTTCATGTCGCACCCCGCATGTGTTTTTGGTTGGCGACAACCCGTATGGGCGGCGAGATTACTCTCTGAGTGTCACGTCTAATAGACGCAACAGTCAAGCAAAACCGGTCAAAATCCCATACATCCGTGCCGAATGTGGAAAAGTGACGTTGATTCGCTTTCTCTTCCAATGACCAGTGAAAATCACTTGGCCCAGTACCACCCAATCAGGGCTGTTGCAGCGGATTTGAGGCTTTGGCCATCTCGAAAGCGGAGTAGCGCCTGTTCTGGCCGCTGATCTCGGCACGGAGCTCTTGCCAGAGCTCGTTGGGAATCTTCAAAAAGACCTCGACGACGGCAGGATCGAATTGCGATCCAGAGCAGCGCAGAATCTCCTCGCGGGCGTAGTCGAAATCTCTGGCGGCGCGGTAAGGGCGGTCGCTGGTGATGGCGTCAAGGGCGTCGGCGACGGCGAAGATGCGGGCGCCGATGGGGATCTCGCGGCCACGGAGTCCGTTGGGATAGCCGGAGCCGTCGAAGTGCTCCTGATGGCAAAAGACGATCTCGGCGGCGCCGACGAGGAAGGGAATCTTGCGCAGCATTTGGTAGCCGCGTGAGCAGTGCTCGCGCATGATTTCGCGTTCTTCGGGAGTGAGCGCTCCGGGCTTGCGGAGAATCTCGTCGGGGATGGCCATTTTGCCCACGTCGTGCAGGAAGGCGCCGCGGGCGATGATCTTGACCTCGTCGGGCGGGATACCCATGGCGCGGGCCAGAGCGATGGCGTAGGCGGTGACGCGCTTGGAGTGGCCTTCGGTCTCGGAGTCCTTGAGGTCGAGGGCGTCGCCGAGGGCTTCGAGGGTCACGTCGTAGGAGTGCTCCAAATCCTCCATGGCGTGGCGCAGCATATCGGTGCGGGCGCGGACCACCTCTTCGAGGCTCTGGTGGTAGCTTTCGGTCTGTTCGAGGGTGCGGCGATGGTGGAGAGCGCGCTCGACCGTCTCCAGCAACTGATCGCGGTCGAAGGGCTTGAGCAGGTAATCGTAAGCGCCGCGGCGCATGGCGTCGATGGCGACGCCGATATCGTGGACCGCCGTGACCATGACGACGGGCAGGTTGGGCTGGAGCGCGTGGATGCGATCGAGCAGGGCGATACCGCTGGCATCCTGCATCACGATGTCGGTGAGCACCATGTTGAAGGTGTTGAGTTCGAGAGCCGCAAAGGCTTCCGCGACACCACCGACGAGTTCAACATCGAATCCCTGACTTTCGAGCGATGCTGCAATCATGGTGCGCACAGGCGGCTCGTCGTCGACAACCAGAATGCGCGCAGGCCTTCGCTCTGCCGACGCTGCGCTTAAAGCGGCCGCGAGATCAGGTTTCTTCGCAGCTGACCCGCCTGGTTCCGACTGTCCGTTTCCTTCGCCCTCTCGCACCTTAGTCCCCTGTAAACCCGAATCCGCAGCCGGCAGCACTGCCATCTGCGTTGAAGCACCAGGCCGTCAATCAGCAAGCCGGCTGCGATCGCCAACCGCTGCAGACGGCAGCGCGGATTACGCTCTATTACGCGCTAATCGTTCCACGCGTTCCCGAAAACAAATATTGGCAATGGCGATGGCAACAGAACAGGGGAAACCCGTGAAAGGTTCCTGCTTCACGAAAGCAACCGAGATTGGTCTAAAGGCGGGCATCATGCCACGACCTGAAAATACGCCCAGATCCTGCCGAGAAAACATTGGGGAGCGACAGCCCGGGTCTAGATGCTACTCAGAGGGTAGCACCCCGGTATCGCAGTTCTCAATGTTCCGAACGTAACCGCGAAACGCGGGAATCCGCGGCGTTACTGCCATTCGTGGGGCAGAGCGCCGGCGGGCGTGTGCTGAACGATCTCCGCATAGGTGATGGCGACATCCTGGTTTAGATCTCTGGGAATCCAGTTGCGGTCGCGCTCAGGGAGGACGGGAACGATCTGCGCGAGAGGCTTGCCGGCGTCGATCTGCTGCTTGACGGTGGCATAAAGATCCTGGAGAAACGCTCTCTGGCCGGTAAGGATCTCTGGACCTCCCGCGTCCCCGTGGCCGGGGAGCACGTGAAGAGGCTTGAAGGCGATGGCTTGCGTGAGAACGCGCGGCCAGTTGGCGAGGTTTGCGTCCCAGAGCTTGTTGCGCGGGCCGTTGACGGCGGCGTCGCCGGTGCAGAGGATGCGCTCTTTCGGCAGCCAGACAAAACCGTCGCCGCGGGTGTGCGCCCAGCCGAGAAAGTAGAAGCGGACCTCGCGCGTTGCGTCTTTGAGGATGAAGGGACTCTGGCGGAAGAACAATTGGGGGCGCGGGGCGTCTGTGAGGTTCAGGGAACGAACATCATCGCGCACGGCCGCGGTCTGGCACCAGCGCTCGGGCTCGTAGCGGTCCATCTCGTCGGCTACGCCCTGGTAGGCGAATGTAGTGGCGCCAGCCTCGGTCCAAACGATGTTGCCATAGGCATGGTCGCGATGCGCGTGCGTGTCGAAGACAAAGCGCACTGGCTTGGGCGAGAGTTGGTGGATCTCCGCGACCAGTTCGCGGGCGCGGCCGGGATAGTTGGCATCGACCACGATGAGGTAATTACGCATCTCGATAACGATGTTGTTGCAGTAGCCCTTGGAGGCATCGCCGGGGATGAACCAGACGCCGTCGGCAATCTTCTGCGCATCGAGGTGCGCGGGTTGAGCCGCGGCGGGGACGAGACGGAGGAAAACAGTCAGCGCGAAGATGGCCGCAAGGCGACGGGAGATCATGGGGTTCTGGACGGGCGCTTTGCGCGGCGCGCGGCGGCCCAGCCCTCTTTTGTGACCTGACGGCCGCGCGCAACGGCGAGTGCGTCGGCTGGAACGTCCTTTGTGATGCAGGAGCCGGCGCCGACATAAACCCTGTCGCCAAGCGTAACGGGTGCGACGAGCGTGGAATCGCTACCGACGAAGGCGCCCTTGCCGATATGCGTCCTGTGCTTGTTGACGCCGTCGTAGTTGCAGGTGATGGTGCCGGCGCCGATGTTGGCGCCCTCGCCGACTTCGGCGTCGCCGAGGTAGGTGAGGTGGTTGGCCTTTACGCCCTTGCCGAGGCGCGCCTTTTTGGTTTCGACGAAGTTGCCGACGTGGGCGTTTTCGCCGATCTCGGAGCCGGGGCGGAGGTGCGCGAAAGGACCGATCTGGGCGCCGTCGGAGATGGTAGAGTCATCGAGTACCGAGTGCTGCCGGATGAGGACGCCACTGCCGAGGGTGCAGTTTTCGATAACCGCGAAGGAGCGAATGCGGCAATCGCATCCGACCCGCGTGTGGCCAAGGAGTTGAGCATACGGCTCGATCACCGTGCCTGCGCCAACCTCAACTTCAGGGTCGATGACGCAGGTCTCGGGACGTTGGATGTTGACTCCGGCGGCGATCAGTTGGTCTGTGTTCATTCCGTCTTCCCTTACGTCTCGTTTCCGTGTTGTGACTGGCGTTTGCAGGCAGGTGCGGGCCCGGAGACCCGCACGACAGCCAGTTAGAGCGCAGGCGTTACGATTACTTCCCTGCCCTCGGGGCGTGTTGCGGCTGCCCTGGCATCGGGATGGCGATGTCGATGGAGGCCGGCGCACCCATGCCGAGTTCGCTTACCGGCGGCTTGATCTCGGGACCATTGCCCACCACGAGCACGGCAAGTTTATCCGGGTGAACGTACTTTTTTGCCACGGCGGTCACATCGGCCAGCGTAACCTTTTCGATGGCGTCATGGTAGGTCTCAAGATAGTTGGCGGGGTAGCCGTAAAACTCGAGCAGTTCGCGCTCGGCCAGAATCTTGTTCCGCGTATCGTAACGGAAGAGGAACGAGTTCAGGATATCGTCTTTGGCTCGCTTCAGCTCAGCCTCGGTAAACGGCTGCGTTTTGAGGCTATCGATCTCGGCCAGAGCGGCTTTGGTGGCATCGACGGTGGAGACGCTTTTGGTGAGAACCATCACGTCGAAGACGCCAGGGTGATCGTAAGGAAGCTCGAATCCGCCGCCAACGGCGTAGGCCAGACCCAACTGTGTGCGGACCTTTTGGAAGAGACGGCTACCGAAACCGCCGCCGAGAATCTCGTTCATGACGACGATGGCGGGCACGTCGGGGTTGTGGCGATCGATGCCGAGCCCCACGATCTCGACATTCGACTGATTCACATTGTCTTTGTCGATGAAGTAGGCGCCGGGTTTGGGTCCGGCGAACTGGTCGTGGCGCGGCGGCAGGGGCGTGACCGACGGAAGCGCGCCGAAGACCGAGCGCAGCTTGGCCTCCATGGCGGCGGGATCGAAGTCGCCTTCGACGCCGACGATGAGCTTACCCTTCAGCGTGCGGTCGTGCCATGCCTCAAGGTCAGCGAGAGAGATGTTGGTGACGGTGGCAAGCTCCGGTTGGAGCGTATAAGGGCTATTGGCTCCGTAGACCAGCTTGGCCGCTTCGCGCCCGGCAATTTCGCCTTCGTCGTCGTTGCGTCGCACGATGCCGGTAGCTTCCTGCTGCTGCGCCAGCATCAGCTTTCGCGCGTCGAATTTGGGATGGAAGAGCAGGTCCATGGCCAGCGCGAAGACCTGATCGGAGTCGCCCGTCATCGAATCCCAGGAGAGCGAGGTTGAGTCTTCGCCGCCGTCGGTTTCGATGTGCGCAGCCCTGGCCGCGAGGAAATCGTCCATGGCGTCGCCGCTCATTTTTTCGGTTCCGCTGGTACGCCAGGCCTGACCGTAGATGCCGATGAGGCCGGCCTTGGCGGGATCGACATCGCGCGAGCCGCCGGGAATCAGCACCGATCCCGAGATGAACGGCAGTGCGTGGTCCTCCTGGAGAAAGATCACAATGCCGTTTTTGAGCTCGATGCGCCTGGGCTGGTGCGGGCGGAATGGGTGCAGCGCGGGAACGGGAATCTTCTCCCAGGGCTTCGATTGCTGCGCGATCAGGCACGCGGGCGCGACGGCGGCTAGGAGCACCGCAGCGAGTGCGATTGTTCGCATCAGGCGATGCGAACATACGTTCGTCGCGCGCGGCCCACATTCCTCAGGGGCTGAAGCCCCAATGACTTTGACGCGCTTTTCGGCACGCGACCCACGCGCTGCGCGGGTACCCCGGTCGTTCCCTTGCAAAACCGAACCATCGCAGCAGGCTTCCAACTGACCGCTGACCACTGACCACTGACCACTATCGTGCTTCATTGCGCGCCTCCATCCTTCTTTGCGTTACCGGTCTTCGCAGCCACGGCTGGGGGCGCGGTGTCGATCTCCGCGCTGGTACGGTTGGGAGCCACGAACACTTCGTTGGCCACGCGGCGGATGTCGGCCTTGGTCACCTTGTCGATTTTGTTCAGTTGCAGGAAGAGTTCGCGCCAGTCGCCGTAGCGGGTCTGGTACTCGGCCAGCGCGCCGGCCAGCCCCTGGTTGTCGTCCAGCCCGCGGAGCAGATCGGCGCGGGCGCGCGTCTTGAACATTTCGAGTTCCGCATCGGTGACGTCGGTGGTCTTCAGCTTCTCGATTTCCTTGTGGATGGCGTCACGCATCTCGGCTGGCGTGTGGCCGGGCAGCGGGACCGCATAGAAGGCGAACAGGCTGGGGTACTTTTCGCCGGGGAACGGACTGAAGCCCGCGGCAGCGGCCGCGATCTGCTGCTTCTCGACCAGACTGCGATAAAGACGCGAGACGCGGCCGTTCGACATAATGTCGCTGATGGCGTCGTAGACCGCGTCGTCGGGATCGCGATAGTTGGGCCGGTGGTAGCCTTCGATGTAGAACGGCTGCGTCTGCTCGCGGATGACGACCGACTTCTCGGCAAACTGTCTGGGCTCGACGGTGGTCATCGCTTCCGGCTTGGGCCCGGCGGGGACGCGGCCGAAGTATTTTTCCAGCATGGGCAGCGTGGTCTTGGTATCCACATCGCCCACAACGGCCACCACAACATTGCCGCCCGCATAGTATTTCTTGTGGAAGGCCATGGCTTCGGTAGCCGTGATCTGGCTGACCTCGCTGGGCCATCCGATCGAACTGCGGCCATAGTTCTGCGCCACGTAGGCCGTGGCCAGAAATTGCTCCACCAGACGGCCAATGGGATTGGAGTCAACCCTCATGCGCCGTTCTTCCAGGACCACACTGCGTTCCTTGTAGAATTCACGCGGCACCGTGTCGGCCAGGCGGCTCGACTCCAACCACGCCCACAGTTCAAGGCGATTTTCCGGCATCGACCAGAAGTACTGCGTATCGTCGAGGCCCGTTTCCGCGTTCAGGCCGTGCGCGCCATTGGCCTCGGCGACCTCGGAGAACTGGTTAGGGATCACGTACTTCTCGGCTTCGGCCTGGGCCTTGAGGAACTCCTGATCCAGTTGCTTCAGCTTGGCCTCGTTGGCGCCGTAGGGATTTCGATACTCAGCCTCGTAGGCATTGTTGGCCGCCTCGACCTTCTGGAGCGCAACTTTTTCCGCGGGCCAGTCCTTTGTGCCGATCTGGGTGGTGCCTTTGAAAGCCAGGTGCTCGAACATGTGCGCCAGGCCGCTTTCACCGGAGGGGTCGTTCACGTCGCCGGCGTCGATGAAGGTGGTATAGCTGAAGACTGGCGCCTCGTGGCGCTCGCAAATGATCAGCGTGAGGCCGTTGGGAAGCACCTTGACGGTAGTGGTTTTCTCGAACTCCTGAAGATACTTGTTGACTTCACTCTGCGTTTGCGCGGCCAGGCATGAGACAGCGAAGACCGCGAGCACACACAGAAGGCATGTTCGCAACCAGGAAAAGCGCATCCATCCTCCTTTGAAACAGGAAACCGGCTCTATCTACAAATCGCTCTCTACAAAGCTATTGCGCGCAGGCGCGAGGGGTCAAACAAAAAGAGAACCGGGAAAGGTGTCGCAAATCACACGACGGTATAATCAAAGCCATGGCAGGAAGCGCGCAAACCACGGAGCAAGGGAACAAGGAAGCAAGGGTTCTCGATAGCGCAGAGGCCGAAATTGCGGGCGCGGCGCCGAAACTAAGCTCGCTTGAAGAGCAGATCCGCAGGCTTGAGAGTGTGATGGTGGCCTACTCGGGCGGCGTGGACTCGGCGTTTCTTGCGGCCACGGCGCATCGCGTGCTGGGCAATCGCATGTTGGCGGTGCTGGCCGACTCCCCATCTCTCGCCCGGCGCGACCTGGAGCAGGCAGTTGCTTTTGCGCAATCGCTCGGAATGCCGCTTGAGGTGATTACGACCGAGGAACTCGACAGGCCGGAATACGCGCGCAACGACGCCAACCGATGCTTCCATTGCAAGGACGTTCTTTTTCTGGCCTTGGAGAAGCTGGGCGGCAAGCTAGGGTACGCGCACATCGCCTACGGCATGAACGCCGACGACACCCAGGATTACCGGCCGGGACAGCGCGCTGCCGAGCAGCATGCGGTGCTGGCGCCGCTGGCCGAAGCCGGATTGACCAAGCTGGAGGTGCGCGCGCTGGCCAAGGCCGCGGGCTACCCGGTGTGGGACCGGCCGGCAGCGCCGTGCCTTTCGTCGCGCGTCGAGTATGGGCGCGCGGTGACACGCGAGGTACTGGAACAGGTGGAGCGCGGCGAGGAGAGCCTGCGGCAGCTCGGGTTTCGCCAGTTGCGCGTGCGGCACCACGGCGAGTTGGCGCGCATCGAGATAGCGCGCGACGAGCTGCCGCGAGCGCTGAACCTGGAGACGCTGGATGCCATCACGGCAGCGATGCAACAAGTGGGGTTCAAGTACGTGACTCTGGATTGCAAGGGCTTCCGCTCAGGATCGCTGAACGCAATGCTGCCGGTGGAGATTTTGCAGCGGCGGGGCGCATAAAGACGGGTTACGTCCCCCCTCAGTGCAAAGTGCGCGTACAGGATGTGCCGCCCGAACATTAGAGCGTCATTTACAATCACAAAGCGATGCGAATCGGTTATCTCGAATGCTTCTCGGGGATCAGCGGCGACATGCTGCTGGGCGCGCTGGTGGATGCGGGCGTTTCCTTTGACATGCTTGCCGAAACGGCGGCTGCGCTCAATGTAGGCGCGCATCTGGAGATGCGCAAAGTGGACCGCGGCGGCCTGGCGGGAACAAAGGTCGATGTCCTCGAACAAGGGTCAGGGGTCGGAGATCGGGGCGCATGGGGCGCACAGACGCATTCGCATGCGCATGCGGACGAGCACTACGACCACGAGCACGAACAACACACGAATATAGTTCATGAGCATCATGAGCATGGGCATGGGCATGAGCATGAGCATGAGCACGAGCATCATGGGCATGGGCCGCATCGGTCGCTCGCTACGATTCTCTCCATCATTCAGGCAGCGCCGCTCAAGGAGAGAGTGAAGCGCCGCGCGGCTTGCGCCTTTCAGTTGCTGGGCGAAGCAGAGGCCGCGATTCACTCGGTTCCGATCGAGAAGGTGCACTTTCACGAGGTTGGCGCGGTCGACACGATCGTCGATATTGTATGCGCGGCGGCCGGGTGCGAGGCGCTGGGCGTGGACCGCTGGATGGCATCGCCCCTGAACGTGGGCAGCGGGACGGTGAAGTGCCAGCATGGAACGCTGCCGGTTCCCGCGCCGGCGACGCTGTCGCTGCTGGGCAATGCGCCGGTATACGCGGCTGGGCCGCCGATGGAACGCGTGACGCCGACGGGCGCGGCGCTGCTGCGCATGCTGGATGTTGAGTACGGCCCGCTGCCGGCAATGCGTGTAGTGGCGCGCGGCTATGGCGCCGGCGGGCGCAATACGCCGGGCGAGCCGAATCTGCTGCGGCTGCTGGCAGGCGAAGCGGAGGATGCAGTCCAGGGGTCGGAGCCGATTGCCGTGATTGAAACGGTGATTGACGACTCGACGCCGCAGTTGCTGGCTTATGTGAGCGAACTGCTGCTGGAGGCAGGCGCCTGGGACGTGTATCGCGCGGCGGTGCAGATGAAAAAAGGCCGCACGGGCGTGCAGATGACGGTGCTGTCGAGTCCCGAGAAGCTCGCCGCGCTGCGCGATCTGCTGCTCCGCGAGACGACGACAATCGGCCTGCGCTGGCGCTTCGAAAACAAGATGGCGCTCGAGCGCGAGTTCGCCGAAGTGGAAACCGGGTGGGGGAAGGTGCGGATGAAGGTAGCGCGTCTGTCCTCGGGTGAGATTGCAAACGCGCAGCCTGAGTACGAGATCTGCAGAAATCTCGCTCGCGTCAACAAGGTTCCGCTGAAGCAGGTGATGCAGGATGCGATGAGGGCCTGGGCTGATTCCGGAGTTGCGTCGAAGAGGAAACGCTGATGAATCGCGCGCAAATAGAATCGCTGTTGAACGAAGTTCAGACGGGGTCGACTAGCGTGGCCGATGCGCTGGAGCGGCTGCGCAACCTGCCGTTCGAGGATCTGGGGTTCGCGAAGGTCGATCACCACCGCGCGCTGCGCACTGGCATGCCGGAGGTGATCTTTGCCGCGGGCAAAACGCCGGCGCAGGTGGCGGCGATCTTCGAGCGCATGGCGAATGCGGGCGGCAACGTGCTGGCCACGCGGGCTTCGCGTGAGATGTACGCGGTGGTCAAGGCTGCGGAGCCGCGCGCGGAGTTTCACGAGACGGCGCGCGCCATCACGCTGAAGCAGACCGATGCGCCCGCAGGCAAGGGAACCGTGGCCGTGATCTGCGCGGGAACGAGCGACCTGCCGGTAGCCGAAGAGGCCGCGGTGACGGCGCGGCTGATGGGCAACACCGTGGAACTGGTGGCCGATGTGGGCGTGGCGGGCCTTCATCGCCTGCTGGCGCAGCAGCAGGCGCTCAAGACGGCACGCGTGCTCGTCGTATGCGCGGGCATGGAGGGCGCGCTGCCCACCGTGGTCGGCGGGCTGGTCCATGCGCCGGTGATTGCCGTGCCGACAAGCGTGGGTTACGGCGCATCGCTGGGCGGCGTGGCCGCGCTGCTGGGAATGCTGAACACGTGCGTGCCCAACGTCTCCGTGGTCAATATCGACAACGGATTTGGCGCGGCATGCATTGCGTCGCTCATCAATCATCTCGAATGAAGCTGCTGGCGCCCCGACAGCACGGCGCATGAGGACAAAGCCATTCACTGGCGCGTAAACGATGACGTGTGATTCAGATCACCGTTGCGCTCTCCCTTGAACCTTGAAAATAGCTTCCAAGGTTTAGTGACTACGCGCAGCGAAGGGGGAGTGAGTGAAGGGTTCCCGATTGCAGCTCTTGCGCAGGATTTCGCAGATCTTTTTCCTGCTGCTGTTCCTGATGTTGCTCGTGTTTACCGCGCTGCGCGCCATGCCGGGCACGACCAGCGATATTCATGTCCGCGGGCCAGTACGGCTGTTTTTCGAGTGGGATCCGCTGGTAGCGCTGACCAATGCCTTGGCGGGCCACGCGCTTTATCGCGGACTGCTGTGGAGCCTGATTATTCTGGTGCCCACGCTGTTTTCAGGCCGCTTTTTCTGTGGCTGGATCTGTCCGCTGGGAACGCTCCAGCACTTTGTGGGCAGCAGGCAGTCGGAGGCCAAGCGAGGCAAGCGGCGCATCGAGTCGAATCGCTACAAGCGATGGCAGACGATCAAGTATGTGGTGCTACTGGCCGGGCTTGTGGCGGCGGCCTTTGGCTCGATGGCGATTGGCTGGCTCGATCCCTTCAGTTTTCTGGTGCGGTCGATCGGGCTGTCGCTTCTGCCGGCCTTTAACTTCGCGGTGCGCGCGCTGCTCGATCCGCTTGAGAACAGCCACATTGCGGCAGTTCAGGCCGTGGGCAGCGGAATCCATGCCGTGCTGGGCGCGTTCCTGCTCGAATTCCGGCAGGAGCACTTTACGCAGGGAATCTTCCTGGGCGTGATCTTTATCGCGATTCTTGCCATGAGCATGCGCATCACGCGGTTCTGGTGCCGCTCGATCTGCCCATTGGGCGCGCTGCTGGGCGCGGTGTCGCGCTGGTCGGTGCTGGGACTGCACAAGGATCCCGAGGCGTGCACCAACTGCAACCGCTGCCTGCTCCACTGCCAGGGCGGCGACGATCCGATTGGCGGTGTGCCGTGGCACAAGTCCGAGTGCCTGATGTGCATGAACTGCATTGGGAGTTGCCCGGAAAGCGCGCTATCGTTCCGCTTCTTCCGCCCCAACTCCGAGACCGCCAGGGAGGTGGAATCGCCCGACCTGGGACGCCGGCGCACGATCACGGGCATTGCCGCCGGCGCCGTTGCGGTGCCGCTGCTGCGCGCCAATACGGGCCTGGGCAAGGACCGCAAGGAGAGGCTGCTGCGTCCGCCGGGATCGCTCGACGAGCAGGATTTTCTGTCGCGCTGCATCCGCTGCGGCGAGTGCATGAAGGTGTGTCCGAACAACGCGTTGCAGCCGGCGCTTACGCAGGCAGGGCTTGAGGGCTTGTGGACGCCGACGCTGGTGCCGCGCATTGGCTACTGCGAGCCGAGTTGCGTGCTCTGCTCGGAGGTTTGCCCCACCGGGGCTATCTGGCAGATTACGCCGAGCGAAAAGGGATGGGTGGTGGGCGTTGGTTCGGCACAGGATCGGCCCGTCCGGCTGGGCACGGCATTCTACGATCGCGGGCACTGCCTGCCGTGGGCCATGGCTACGAGCTGCATCGTCTGCGAGGAGTGGTGCCCGGTCTCGCCCAAGGCGATTTATGTAGTCGAGGCCGAGGTGGTCGATTCGTCGGGGAAGACGAAGACGGTGAAGCAGCCGCATGTCGATCCCAGCCGTTGCGTGGGCTGCGGCGCCTGCGAATACGCGTGCCCGCTTCAGGATCATCCAGCCGTCTATGTGACCAGCATCGGCGAAAGCCGCTCGCCGTCGAGCCAGGTGCTGCTGGTGAGAGAGAAGCAGGGTTAGCGGGATTGGCGCATATCTACCGGCGCCGATGAGCCGCCAGATGCGTTTGTTGGCTGCGCGGAGAGCGCTTGGCCGATGGGAAGAAGGAGATGGATTTGAAAACGTTTGAGCCATGCAGTTGGAAGCGATTTGCCGCGGTAATTGCCATTGCAATCGTGGCCGCGGGCGCGGGGTGCAAGAAGAAAGCGATCGATCCATTTCCGCCGTCGGGTACTGTAACGGGATGGGTG
Source organism: Occallatibacter sp. (assembly GCA_049977045.1). Classification (GTDB taxonomy): domain Bacteria; phylum Acidobacteriota; class Terriglobia; order Terriglobales; family Acidobacteriaceae; genus Telmatobacter. The sequence goes on along the minus strand of JBMFHB010000042.1, from coordinate 7,664 downwards.
AAAGCGAGCGATACGCGTGTCTTTGCCGCCAAGGATCTCTGGCAGTACATCGACGGCGATGCCGAGCACTATGTCGCCGCGGGAGTGGTCTCGACCGCGACGTCGGACTACAAATACCAGGGGCAGTTGGATGCGACCGTGGACGTTTACACTATGGGAGATTCCGCGGGGGCGCTCAAGATCTTCAATGCGGAGGGGTCGAGCGGCGCGAAGAGCGTGCAACTGGGCGATGCGGGGCTGGCGTTTGCGCAGAGTGTGACCTTCCGCAAGGGTCCGTACCTGGTGCGGATTGTGGCTTATCAGGCCACGCCCGGCGCGGAGCAGGCGCTGATGGCGCTTGCCGGCGGCGTGGAGGCGAGGCTCTAGGCGCATCCATGCACACAGGAGTGAAAGGGCCGAATGGCGCACTGTCCGATGAAATTTCGCCTGGCGCGCGCGCGGCTCACCGCGTCTGCGCCGCGTATTCTCGACATCGGATGCGGCAACGGCTCGCCGACGCTGACCAAGCGATGGTTTCCCTCGTGTCACTACGCGGGCGCCGACATCCAGCGCTACAGGTTGAGCGACGCGGACATGGCGGCGATGGATGCGTTTTTCCCGCTCGGCGCGGATGGAACGGGCTACGACGCGATTCCCGATGCCAGCTACGACCTGGTGATTTTGAACCATGTGGCGGAGCACATGCGGAACCCGGTGCCGGTGGTGGCGATGCTCTGCGCCAAGCTCAAGCCGGGCGGATACATCTGGATCGCATTTCCTTCGCGGCGCAGTTTGTCGCTGCCGCATTCGGCGGACGAGACGCTGCAATTCTGCGACGATCCGACGCATGTGTATCTGCCGGACGTGCGCGAGATGGCGAACGTGCTGCTGGCAAACGGAGTGGCGATCGTCCATGCGGGACGGTCGCGCGAGGGATTCTGGACGACGCTCGCCGACAGCTTCAAGCTGGCGAAACGATGCGTCAAATGGCTGTTCACGGGGAGGTTTTCCGGGCGCGGAATGTGGTATCTGCTGGGCTTTGAGGATCACGTGTTCGGACAGCGGCGGGTCAATGATTGATTGGGTCCGGGATTGAATCCGGCCAGGGGGAAAGGAAATCGAGGGCACGATGAAGAGTCGCAGAGAATTCTTGAAAGAGGCAGCCACGGGCGCGGTGCTGCTGGGCACGGCGTCAGCGGCGGAGAGGCTCGCGCTCGCGAGCGCGCAGGCAGGAAAGTCCAAGGTCGTGATTGCGCGCGATGCGTCGTTGCACGGAACGAGTGCACAGCCCGATGAGCAGAAGGTGCTGAACCTGCTCGACAAAGCGATGGCCGCTTACACGGGACGCCAGAAGCCAGTCGAGGCGTGGAAGAGCATCATTCCCGCGCATATTCTTGCCGGCCAGACGATCGGCCTCAAGGTGAACGGTCTGGGCGGGCGCGGCATTGCCACACACCCTGCGCTGACCCTTGCGGTCGCCGAGCGATTGCAGCTGGCCGGCGTCAAGCCGGGCAACATCGTGGTGTGGGATCAGAATGCCCACTTCCTGGAAGCCTGCGGCATGACGATCAATACCGATCCCAGCCGCATGCGAAGCTACCCGGCCGACTCCGCCGGCTTTGACGACCAGGAGTCGTCGTGGGGCGTGGCCAAGATTCGCCTCACCAGGATTCTTACCCACGATTGCGCGATGGTGATCAACCTGCCGATTCTCAAGGATCACGAGATCGCGGGCGTCACCTTTTCCATGAAGAATATGTACGGCGTGGTCGACAAGCCCTTCCTGCTGCACGCAAACGGCTGCAATCCCGGCGTTGCCGACCTGAACTCAATTCCGGCCATTCGCGAGAAGGTCTGGTTCACGATCGGCGATGCGATCTCGTCGGTGTACGACGGCGGGCCGACCTTCCATCCCGCGCGGCTCTGGTATCCGAATGCGCTGATGGTGGGCGAGGATCGCGTGGCGCTCGATTACACCGCCTGGGGCATGATCGACCGGCAGCGCGCGGCCGTGGGAATGCCCTCGCTCGAAGCGGTGGGGCGGAAGCCGAATTATATTGCCACGGCGGCGGATGCGGCACACCGGCTGGGCACCTGCGATCCGGGCCGCATCCGGCTGGTTGAGGTGTAGCGAGGGGGCAAAGATGGCGGACGAAGGCGGGAAAAACGTGAAGCTCGAAGCGGGCGCGACGCCGTCCGCACCGGGCATGACGCGGCGCGAGGCGATGTTCCAGGTGCTGCGCGTGGGCGGCGTGGCCGCGGGCGCGGTGGGCGCGGGGGTTTGGCTGAGCGAACGCAGCCGCCGCCCGGTTCCGGAGCAGGCCGAGGAGGCGCGGCGCGATCATCGCGTGGCGGCCGATCCCAAGTGGCCCGCGATGACGGTTGTCCAGAACGGCGAGCCGCAGGCTCTGGTGCGGCAAGCCCTGGAGAATCTTGGCGGTATCGGGCGATTCATCAGCAAGCAGGATGTGGTGGTGCTCAAGCCGAACATCGCCTGGGACCGCACGCCGGAGCAGGCGGCAAACACCAATCCGGATCTGGTGGCGGAGGTTGTGCGGCAGTGCTGGCAGGCCGGCGCCAAGCGCGTCGTCGTGACCGACGTGAGCTGCAACGAACCGCGGCGGTGCTTTCAGCGTTCGGGGATCATGGCCGCGGCGCAGGCCGCAGGCGCCGACGTGATTCTGCCGGATCCGGATCGCTTCCGCCAGGTCGATATGCACGGCGTGGTGCTGAAAAGCTGGCCCGTCTACGCGCCGTTTCTCGAAGCCGACAAGCTGATCAATCTGCCGATCGCAAAACAACATGCGCTGACCGGCGCCACGCTGGGCATGAAGAACTGGTACGGAACCCTGGGCGGGCAGCGCAACCGGCTGCACCAGCAGATCCACCAGAGCCTGGCCGATCTCGCCAGCTTCATGCTGCCCACGCTCACCCTGCTGGATTGCTACCGCATCCTGTTCCGCAACGGTCCGACGGGCGGCAATCTGGAGGACGTGGCGCTCAAGAAGACGCTGGTGGCGGGCACCGATCCGGTGGCGATCGATGCCTACGCGGCAAAGACCTTCTGGAACCTCAGCGCCGATCAGTTGCCCTACCTGGCAATGGCCGAGGCGCGCGGATTGGGAACCGCGGATTTTGCATCGCTGCATGTGAAGATGAGCCAACTGGGGTGAATGGCGGGCTCAGTCCTCAGGCATGGGATCGGGGCGCAGCGTCCTTGCCACCGGCACGGTGAACCGGAAACAGCTTCCCTTGCCCGGTTCGCTCTCGGCCCAGATGAGGCCGCCGTGCTGCTGCACGATGCTGCGGCAAAGCGCGAGACCGAGGCCGGTGCCACCGAGCGCGCGCGAGTCCGAGGCATCGCCCTGGTGGAACGGCTCAAAGATGCGCTCCAGCTTCTCCGGCGCAATGCCGCGGCCGTGGTCGGCAACGCTGAAGCAGATCTCCTTCGCCGCGGCGCCCTCCGCGGAGGATTGGCCGCCCAAATCGTGGACGCCAAGCGTAATCGTGGCGCCTGGCGGCGAAAATTTGATGGCGTTCGTGACCAGTTCGTTGAGAACCTGCAGAAGACGTTCCGAGTCGGCATAGGCTGGCGAGGATGCATCGGCATCGATGCGGAACTCCATGCGCGCCTGCGTGGCCGCGTTGTGCGCCACGTCGGCGGCCCGGCGCAGCAGATCGATGGCTTCGACCGGGGCGCAATTGAGCGGCAGTTGGCGCTTCTCCGCGCCGTCGAAGTCAAGGATGTCATTCACGAGCCGGATCAGACGGTCGGTATTGCCGATTGCCACGTCGAGCATCTGGCGCTGCTTTTCCGGCCGCTTGTCGAGCGCGCCGGACTGGATCAAGCCCAGCGAGGCCCGCAGCGAGGTAAGCGGAGTGCGCAACTCGTGGCTCACCGTGGAGATGAACTCGTCCTTCATACGTTCCAGACGGCGTCGTTCGCTCACATCCTGGAAGGCCACAACCATCCCTGAAACCCGGCCGTCATCCAGAAGCGGGCTGGCGCTGTACTCGACCTCAATCGCCGTGCCGTCCCTGCGCCAAAAGACCTCATCTCTCATGCGAACGGGCTCTGCGCGGCGCAATGCCTGCAAAATGGGGCTGGTCGACCGCGAATAAAGCGGCCCGTCGGCAGGGCTGTGGTGGATGAGTTCGTGCATGTCGCGGCCGGTCAACTGATCGGGGGTGTAGCCCAGCATTCGCGCGCCCGCGTCGTTAATAAACGTTACCTTGCCCTCGAGGTCGATACCGAAGATGCCGTCGCCCACCGATTGCAGGATCAGCTCACGCTGCCGCGTGGCCATGTGCAGAGCCTCTTCGGCTTCATGCTGCTCGGTCACGTCCATGCCATGAACGATGACAAAGGATCGTTCGCCGGGTAGTTGCAGGCTGCGGCTGTACACGGCGATGCGCCGGAATACGCCATCGCTGCGCCGCAGCAGCAGGGCGCCCTGCCAGTCTTCGCCGGTTTCCATGGTGTTGAGGCAATCCTGGAAGACGACGACTCCCGAGGCGTCCATCAGCTCCGTCGCCATGCGCCCCACGAGATCTTCCTGCCGGTAGCCGAGAGTCTCCGCGGTGAAGGCATTGAGCGAGGTCAGCCGGCCCTCCAGGGAACAGGTGAAGACGAAGCCGAGACTGTTCTCAACCATCTCGCGATAGCGCACTTCGCTGGAGTGCAGGGCCTTTTCCATCTCGCGCTGGTCGGTCACGTCTTGTCCGCTGACGATCACGTACTGGATCTCGCCGCTCGGTCCCTGCAGGGGCCGCAAGGTCCAGCTCACACGCCGTAAGCGGCCGTTTACCGCCCGCCACGTCGTTTCATGGGGTCCGCTGGCCACGCCCGCGACAGTGTCGCGCAGCCGGCCCGTAACCAAGGCGCGGTCTTCCTCTTCGAGAAACTCCTCGACAAACTCCCGCCCGATGGCATGAGCGAGGCTCAGGCCCGTCAGTTGCGAGCAGGGATCATTCATGCGCACAATGCGGCCGGCCGTATCAAGCACCGCGACCAGCGCGGGAATGGAATCGAGAGTGGCGGCAACAAAGCAACGCTCGATGGCAAGCGCCCGCTCGGTCCGCTGGCGCTGCCGCTGTGCCTGTTCCTGCAGGCGAATGCGGTTGTAGAGCTCCAGGTGTGTGACGATCTGACGGCCGAGGATCTCAAGAAGCGTCAGGTACTCCGGTCTGAAGCGATCCGCCTCGCGCGCCAGCACAGCCAGAGTACCGACGATCTGTTGATCCGCTGAGAACAAAGGAACTCCGGCGTAGGAAAGGCACGGAGTGGCGTTCGGCAGTGGAATGCCGGTGGGCGGAAAGCGCGAATCCTCGCCCGCGTTCGCAATCAGCAGCGGCTGGCCCTTTTCTAGCATCCAATGGCAGGCCGAGGCTCTGCGCGGCTGCTCGGCTGCCCGGAATCCATAGCGGCACCGGAACCACAGACGGTTATAGTCCAGCCAGCCCAGGTAGGCGTAATCGGCATTGCAAAGGACGGCCGCGAGCTCAGTCAGCTCGTTCAGACTGGGGTCGGAGTTGTGTTCGAAGCCACTCAACTCCGCCTCCACGCCCGCTTCCTGGCTCTCTTTCGTCTGGGAACCGCTTACAGCGCACATAGATACACGCACCCAGTTGTCAGTATCGGGGAGATTGACAAAGTTTACCCTTCCACAAAATAGCCAACTGTGTGCAAAAAACCTACAACGCAAGTACCCGCGAGTTCGCGCGCATTCGGATTACCGGGGATGTTACCGTAGGAATTTGCGCTGGGTTACTATGACCTTCGTTCGCCGGCGGCAGGAGACAGCGAACAGTGAACAAAACGTCCTCGCGATCGCTCTACGCCATCCCCGCGGAGATGATCTTTTTCTGTTCCCTGTTCCCTGTTCCCTGTTCCCTTGGTCCCCGCCTTTTATCGTCCCGGCAGTTTGCAGCAATCCTCCGAGGTTGGGGCGTCATTTGCGCCGGCATCAAGAACCACCTTCCATGAGCCGTCCGGCTGCTTGCGCCACATGGTGATATAACGACCGCTGGTGAGCACAGGATTGCCATTGGCGTCCTTGCTACGGCCTTCGTAGTGTCCCCAGGTATAGCCCATATCGCCGGAGGGCCCCATCATGGCATCGGTTGGGGTCCAGGTGAGCTGATAGTTGCCGGGCAGCCAGTTGGACGCCTTGGCAATGGCAACCTTGCCGATCTCCGGCACGGCTCCGTTGCCCAGCACCACCCCGTCATCCGCAAACCAAGAGGCAAATCCAGCGCCGCCCTGTTCCAGTACGTCCCTGGCAAAGCGCTTTTCGAGGTCGAACAGGAGTATTTTGCCTGGCTTTACCGTGGCATCGGTCAGAGGATTTGGAGTCTGCTCGGTCATTCCGGGCTCCGGCAACTGCCCCCACGCGGCGCTCGCGCTCAAACCTGCCGCCAGACCGGCAATCAACAGCAAAGATGAAAAAACATTTCGTATGATCCTCAATTGCATTCCCTCCGAAGTAAGTCGAACTCTCTTCAGGCCCATCCTACAACGCGCGGCCACGCAGCCGCTTTCCCTGCCTCAGTCTTGATTTGCCGGCGGGGTTATGATGCAGCATCGGACGAGGAATCGGAAGCTTTCGATTGACGTTTTTTGCAGAGGTTTTTTGGGGCTGGGCTGTAATCTCGGCCCCGTTTTTCCCATCTAACTAAATGATTAGACTCTTCGTGCTTTGGCTTCCCATAATTCTCTCGGTCCGAGGTCTTGTTTGGACAACATTGCCGCACCTAAAGAGGCCACGAACGCCCGGAAAAGCCTCGTCTGGCTATTCTCGCTGGTTGTCGTTGCCTTAGCGATCCGGCTGGTTGTGGTCTTCTTGACCTACCGCGAACTGCCCGACGCCAACAAGCTCTACGAGCGCTTTGGATGGGAGATGGGCTGGATCGCACGCGCCATCGCCAGCGGCCACGGGTTCAGCTCACCCTATTTCCCCAGGAGCGGTCTCACGGCCATGCAACCGCCGCTCTATCCTTTTCTGCTTGCCACGGTATTTCACTTTTTCGGCATCTATTCACTCGCCTCGGCATTTGTCATCCTCTCGCTCGACAGCCTTTTTTCGGCTCTCACGTGCATCCCGGTTTACTTCAGCGCCCGGTACGCGCTCTGCGAAGCCGGCGGAAAAGTGGCCGCCGCAATCTGGGCATTTTATCCGTTTGCGATCTACTTCTCCGCAACGCGCGTTTGGGAGTACGCGCTCACGGGGCTGCTGTTTACCACCAGTTTCTGCATTGCTCAACGCATTCACAAGGCCGATGCGGGCTGGGCCTGGCTTGGCTGGGGCGCGCTGGCGGGTGTCACTGCGCTCTCCAATCCATCCACTTTAGCGACTCTGCCGTTTCTACTTGGCCTGGCCCTCTATGAGACGCACAAGGCCGGCAATCGCTGGGTGGCAAAGGCCGCCTTCACTGTCTTTACCGCAGCCGCTGTTCTCACCCCTTGGACCGTACGTAATATGCGCGCCCTGGGTATTCTGTGCCCGGTACGAGACAACTTCTGGCTTGAGGTTTATGACGACAACGGCGGTGATCCCTCCCTCGATCCAAACTTTGCCCATCCGTCCAGCAATCCGGACGAGATGAAGAAGTGGCTGGCCATGGGTGAGCCGGCGTTTCTTGCAGAGAAGCGGACACAGGCCATCGACTTCCTGCGTCTGCACCCC
>JBMFHB010000041.1:0-29115 GCA_049977045.1 Occallatibacter sp. | reverse complement strand
ATCGAAGTAGCGCTATATCACGCGCTTGGACGATTACCTGAACCGGAGACTACCCACAGATTTTGCTGACGAGGCGAAAAGGAATTCCAGCATCGACGCCGGATTTTCGCTATATTAAAAGTAGCGCAGTTCCGGATGCGGCCGGATCTGCTCACGCAAAGTTCTCCACTCAACGCAGTGCGGTTTTCCCACCAGAAATCGCAGAGTGGATGTGTATTTGCCCCGGAAGAACCCACCGCATCGAAAAATTCAGCACGCAAAGGCTGCCATGAAATCCTCCGACTATCGTCTACGCGCTCCAAAATCGCAAGGGCTATATCATCCGCGGGATGAGCACGATGCCTGCGGTATGGGACTAGTCGCGAACATCCGCGGCGAAAAGAGCCACGAGATTATCCGCAAAGGGCTTGAGGTGCTCATCAACCTCACCCATCGCGGTGCGGCAGGCTGCGACCCGGAGACGGGCGACGGCGCCGGCATCCTGATCCAGATTCCCCACGCCTTTTTTGTGCGCGAATGCGCAGAACTCGGCATCAATCTGCCCGAGTCCGGCGCCTACGGCGTAGCCATGTGCTTCCTGCCTGTGGAAAAGCATAACCGCCTGCAATGCGAAGGCATCTTTGAGCGCATCGCCCAGGAAGAGGGCTGCCAGGTTCTCGGCTGGCGCGACACGCCGGTGAATGGCGACGCCATCGGCCGCGAAGCTCGCCGCTCCCAACCCTACATCGAGCAGCTCTTCCTCGGCCGCCCGCAGGGACTCGACGAAGAGGCGTTCGAGCGCCTGCTCTATCGCGTGCGCCGCCGCACGGAGAACGAGGTTGCGGATTCGGACATCGAAGAAAAAGAGACATTCTACGTTCCATCCTGTTCCTGCCGCACGATCATTTACAAGGGTCTGATGCTGGCGCCACAAATCGAAAAGTTTTACTTCGAGCTGGCGAATCCCCTGGTCACCAGCGCACTGGCCCTGATTCACCAGCGTTTCTCGACCAACACCTTCCCGAGCTGGAAGCTGGCCCACCCCTATCGCTACGTTGCACACAACGGCGAGATCAACACCATTCGCGGCAATATCAGCTGGATGAACGCACGCCAGTCTGTGCTGGCCAGTCCGCTTTTCGGCGAGAAGATCGGCGATCTCTATCCGATCATCATCCCCGGCGGCAGCGACTCGGCTTCTCTCGACAACGCCGTGGAATTCCTCTATCAGTCTGGCCGTTCCCTGCCCCACGTGATGGCGATGCTGATTCCCGAAGCATGGGCGGGCAATCCCGATATGGACGAGGACAAGCGCGCCTTCTATGAGTACCACGCCTCGCTGATGGAGCCGTGGGACGGTCCGGCCGCGATCGCCTTCACCGACGGCAAGGTCATCGGCGCCACGCTCGACCGCAACGGTCTGCGTCCTGGCCGCTACATCGTAACCAAGGACGATCTGGTGGTTCTCGCCTCCGAAGCCGGCGTCATTGAAGTTCCACCGGAAGACATTGTCAAGAAGGGCCGACTGCAACCCGGCCGCATGTTCCTCGTCGATACGGTCGGGCAGCGCATCGTCTCCGACGCCGAGATCAAGAAGAATCTAGCCGCCCGCAAGCCCTACGGCGAATGGCTCCAGCAGCAGCAGATCAAGATCGATGCGCTGCCCGAGCCCGCGCGCACCATCGCCTCGAATCCCGAAACGCTCCAGCGCCGCCAGCGCGCCTGTGGCTACAGCGAAGAGGATCTGCGCATCCTGCTCGCGCCGATGGCAATTAATGGACAGGAGCCCATCGGCTCGATGGGGACAGATGTGCCGCTGGCATGTCTCTCCGATCGCCCGCAACCGCTCTTCAACTACTTCAAGCAGCTCTTCGCGCAGGTCACGAATCCGCCCATCGATCCCATTCGCGAAGAGTTGGTGATGTCGCTCATCAGCTACATCGGCACCGAGCGCAACATTCTGGATGAGGCGCCCGAAAACTGCCACACGCTCAAGCTGCCGCATCCTATCCTCACCAACCGCGATCTGGAAAAGCTGCGCCGCGTCTCATCCGGCGATTTGCTGGCCACCACATTGCCCACGCTCTTCCGCGCCGAAGATGGTGAGAGAGGACTCAAAATCGCTCTCGAAGAGCTGAGCGCCCGCGCTTCACATGCCGTCAACTCCGGCTACACACTGTTGATTCTCTCCGACCGCGGTGTCGATCCGACCTACGCGCCGATTCCGAGCCTGCTGGCCATGGCCGCCGTGCACAATCGCCTGGTGAAGGAAGAGACACGCACGCAGGTCGCGCTCATCATCGAAAGCGGCGAGCCGCGCGAGGTGATGCACTTTGCGCTGCTGATCGGTTATGGGGCCAGCGCCATCAACCCGTACCTTGCCATCGAGACCATCCACGACCTGAAGCGCCGCGGTCTGCTGCCGGACAATATCAGCGCGGAAGCCGCCGAGAAGAACTTCGTCAAGGCTATCGACAAGGGGCTTCTGAAGACCTTCTCGAAGATGGGCATCTCGACACTGCAAAGCTATCGCGGAGCGCAGGTCTTCGAGGCGGTTGGCCTCAACAAGGCGCTGATCGACGCCTACTTCCCCGGCACGGCCTCGCGCATCGAGGGCGTCGGCCTCGACGTGCTCGCCCGCGAAGCGGTGATGAAGCACGAGTTTGCCTTCCAGCCGTTGACGGATTCGGAAACCGAATTGGTGGTAGGCGGCCAGTATCAATATCGCGAGGGCGGCGAGTATCACCTGCTCAATCCGCTCACCATCAGCAAGGTGCAGCACGCGGTACGGCAGAACAGCTTCGCCACGTTCCAGGAATACAGCGACCTGATCGACAACCAGAACCGCAACCTGTGCACGCTGCGCGGATTGATGAAGCTCAAGTACGCCGAGAATCCGATCCCGATCGAAGAAGTCGAGCCGGCCAAGGAGATCGTTAAGCGCTTCACGACCGGCGCTATGAGCTACGGCTCGATCTCGAAGGAAGCGCACGAAACGCTGGCCATCGCCATGAACCGCCTTGGCGGCATGTCGAACACCGGAGAGGGCGGCGAAGACGAGGCGCGCTTCAAGCCCGATCCCAATGGCGACAGCCGCCGCTCGGCCGTCAAACAGGTCGCGAGCGGCCGCTTCGGCGTGACCACGAACTACCTAGTCAACGCCGACGAACTGCAGATCAAGATGGCGCAGGGCGCAAAGCCCGGCGAGGGCGGCCAGTTGCCCGGCCACAAGGTGGACGAGGTGATTGCCCGGACGCGCCACTCAATCCCCGGCGTCGGTCTGATCTCGCCTCCGCCGCACCACGACATTTATTCGATCGAGGATCTGGCGCAGCTTATCTACGACCTCAAGAACGTCAATCCGCAGGCGCGCATCGCGGTCAAGCTGGTCTCCGAGGTCGGCGTCGGCACTGTTGCCGCCGGCGTCTCCAAGGCGCACGCCGACGTGGTCCTGATCTCAGGCGACACCGGCGGCACGGGCGCATCGCCGCTCAGCTCCATCAAGCACGCCGGCCTGCCCTGGGAGCTGGGCCTGGCCGAAACGCAGCAGGTGCTATTGCTCAACGATCTGCGCAGCCGCATTCGCGTGCAGACTGACGGCAAGTTGCAGACAGGCCGCGATGTGGTGATCGCTGCCCTGCTCGGCGCCGAAGAGTTCGGCTTTGCCACCATGCCGCTGATCTCCATGGGCTGCATCATGATGCGCAAGTGCCACCTCAATACCTGCGCGGTCGGCATCGCCACGCAGGACCCGGTGCTGCGCAAGCGTTTCACCGGCACACCCGAGCACGTCATCAACTTCTTCTTCTTTATCGCCGAGCAGATGCGCCAGCACATGGCGAAACTTGGCTTCCGCACCGTCGACGAGATGGTGGGACACGTGGAAAAGATCGATGTCCATCTCGACGATGCGCACTGGAAGGCCAAGGGCATCAACCTCTCGTCGATCCTGTACGTGCCCACATTGCCTTCGCGTGTAGCGCGCCGCCGCACCACCTGCCAGGACCATGGCCTCACACCCGCGCTCGACCACGCGCTCATCGCCAAGGCCAGGCCGGCGCTGGAATCGCAGGCCAAGGTGACGGGGAGCTTCGCCATCCGTAACGTGCACCGCACCGTCGGGGCCATGCTGGGCGGCGAAATTGCGCGCCGCTACGGATCGGCCGGCTTGCCAGATGGCGCCATTCACTTCAATTTCCGCGGCTCGGCCGGCCAGAGCTTCGGAGCCTTCGTGCCCAAGGGCGTCACGCTGGAGCTTGAAGGCGACGCCAACGACTACCTCGGCAAAGGACTTTCAGGAGGACGCATCATCGCCTATCCGCCCAAGACCTCCAGCTTCCAGCCCGAGGAGAGCATTCTTGTGGGCAACGTCGTTCTTTACGGCGCGACCAGCGGCGAGGTCTTCCTGAACGGCATCGCGGGCGAACGCTTCGCGGTCCGCAACTCCGGCGCAACCGCAGTTGTCGAGGGCGTTGGCGATCACGGCTGCGAGTACATGACCAACGGCCTGGTGATCGTTCTCGGTTCCACGGGCCGCAACTTCGCAGCCGGCATGAGCGGCGGCGTCGCCTACGTCTACGACGACCAGGGCGACTTCTCCACGCGCCGCTCGAACACGAGCAGCGTCGACCTCGAACCGCTCGTTGAACCCGCCGATGTCGAGCAGGTTCGCGATCTGCTGGTGCGTCACCGTGACGCAACCGGCAGCCCGCGCGCTGCATGGGTTCTCGAGCACTGGGCCGATGCGCAGCCCAAGTTCATCAAAGTCTTCCCGCACGAGTACAAGCGCGTGCTTGGCGTTGCGCGTGCGCAGTCGGTTTACGCGCCACCCACAATATCGTCGCCTCTCGTGGCGGCAGCCGCAGAGGTGCAACATGGGTAAGGTCACAGGCTTTCTTGAAATTCCGCGCGAACAGCCCACACGCCGTAAGGCCGGAGAACGCATCAAGGACTGGTTCGAGATCTACGAGCCATTCCCCGAGGAGAAGCAGCGCGAACAAGGCGCGCGCTGCATGGACTGCGGTGTGCCGTTCTGCCACACGGGCTGCCCGGTGAACAACCTGATCCCCGACTGGAACGATCTGGTCTACAACAATCGTTGGGAAACTGCGATCCGCCGCCTCCACTCGACGAATAATTTTCCGGAATTTACCGGACGCATCTGCCCAGCCCCGTGCGAGGCAGCCTGCGTGCTCGGCATCAATCAGCCGCCGGTCTCGATCAAGCTCATCGAGCGGTCGATCGTGGAGCGTGCGTGGGACGAGGGCTGGATTCATCCTGAGCCGCCCGAACAGGCCACAGGCAAGCGCGTCGCCGTCGTGGGCAGCGGTCCTTCGGGGCTGGCGGCAGCGCAGCAGTTGCGCCGTGCCGGCCACTCCGTCACGGTCTTCGAGAAGAACGACCGCATCGGCGGATTGCTCCGCTACGGCATTCCCCACTTCAAGCTTGAAAAGCATGTTATCGACCGCCGCATCGAGCAGATGCGCGCCGAAGGCGTGGTCTTCAGAACCAAAGCGCACGTAGGCGTCAACATCCCCGTCAAAGCGCTGACAGACGAGTTCGACGCCATCCTGCTCTGCGGCGGCGCGGAACAGCCCCGCGATCTGGCTGTGCCTGGCCGCGAGCTCAAGGGAATTCACTTCGCCATGGAGTTCCTGCCGCAGCAGAATCGCCGCAACGAAGGCGACTCCGAAGCGGAGATTCTTGCGTCGATGAAGGCCGCTGAGCCGATTCTCGCCACCGGCAAGCGCGTCATCATCATCGGCGGCGGCGACACCGGCGCCGACTGCCTCGGCACCAGCCTTCGCCAGGGCGCGAAGATCGTCCAGCAGTTTGAGATCATGCCCAAGCCACCCGAGGATCGCGCGGCCTCAACGCCGTGGCCGCTCTGGCCGCTGCAACTGCGCACGGAAAGCTCGCACGAAGAGGGTGGGACGCGCGACTGGAGCATCAACACCCTCAAGTTCACCGGCGACGCCGCGGGCAACGTTAAACTGCTTCACGCTATCCGCGTCGGTCCGCCGCCGAGGTTCGAGCCGATCGCTGGCTCGGAGTTCACGCTCGAAGCCGACCTTGTCCTGCTCGCCATGGGTTTCCTCGGTCCCGTTCGCAACGGCATGATCGAGCAGCTTGGCCTGCAACTCGACAACCGCGGCAACATCGCCACGACAAACTACATGAGCTCTGTCGACGGCGTCTTCGCCGCTGGCGACATGCGCCGCGGCCAGTCGCTTGTGGTGTGGGCGATCTCCGAAGGCCGCAAAGCCGCCTCCGCCATCAATGAGTACCTGTCCACCAAACAGGAACCGCTCGCTCGCGCGCGCCACTCCCTAGCGGTCGGCTCTCGATAGAATCCTGACGCCGGGCGCACGATAGGCAAAAGAGCGGGCATCGACGCCCGCTCTTTTCTTTGCTGCACAGACCCGTGCTGCGCAGACCCATGCATCGGCCCTGTACTCACGGCGCGTTCCGGCACACGCAGTCTCTGTACGCATCTGCGGTTGTGCTCGCCAGGGAGCACACATATGGTTCCCAGATCAGAGACATCATGCGCATGTCCACGCCTGGCATGTAATAGCGCAGATAATTCTGGCTTGCGGACGAATGCGCCGTCCGATCGGCACTGAATCCCGCGATCAGACTCTTCAGCGTGGCTGCGGTAAACGCGGGTTCGTGGTAGGTTCTGGCAAAATCGTACTCTGAGGTCCACGCGGCATCGATGCCGGTTTGATTCGAGGCCGCGATGACGCGATAGTCCTTGAGAATAGCGCGCGCTGGATCGATTGTCGCGATCGTGAACGAGGGATTATTGCCGTGAATCGGCGAGATCGACGCTATCATCTTCGCTGCGACAGGCTTTTGCGCAGCATCCGGCTTCGCCGCCGTCAGCAAGCGCACCTCGTCCATATGGGTATGCGCGAAGATTGCCAACTCAACCACGTCGCCGTAGCCGGCCAACACCTCGGGCAGCGTCTCCGACGCGAGAAACATTGTTGGCTTGCCACCTGAGCAAAGAGCCATCCACCGTCGCGCCGTCGAGTAAGAGTCCACACCCGGCGGAATGTGCGCCATCACCCATATCTTTTCCTTCTTTGCGCGCGCCTCGTTCAACTGCTGCTTCAACCAGGCGATCTGGGCGGCCGCGGGCGCAGGGCTCTGTTTGCCGCCGCATGTCGAGTAGAGGCTCGACATAAATACGTCGTCGAGCACGAGCAACCGCGTGTCTTCAACCGGAGCCGGCAGACTCGCGCTGTAATAGCCGCCGGCAGCAAAGGTCTCGCGCGCCCGCGCCTGCTCGGTTCCGCTGAGATCCGCGGTAAAATCCCTTGCGGTTTCGTTGAGAAATGGACTGTTTGCGTCCAGCCGATAGTCGCCGCAGTCGGAGTCATTATTGCCCAGCGCCGCGTAAACCGGAATGCCGGGAAGCGCGCCGCGCAGCCCGGCCAGCACATAAGCAATCGTCTTTTCGACAAAGCTCCTGTAGGCGCCCGGCGCCGCTTTGGGAAACACGGCATCGAACTTGCAGTCGAAAGCGTGAGCGAGCAGGTCGCCGCTCACGATCGCGAACTTTGCGTGAGCTGCCTGCGCGCGGATAGCGCGCAGACTCGACCGATAAAGCACAAAAGAGGTGTCCGCGCCATGCGTGGGGCAGGACTGCTCGACCCGCGCCCATCGCGCCGCGGCGCCAGCCGGTGCAGGAGCGGCCAGAATCGAATTCCACTCGCCGACAGGAGCGGCGGCAAGCTTCGCCGTCTTCGCCGGATCGCGGAATGGATCGAAGTGAATATCGCTGACGAACAGCGCCTGGACCGTCGTCGCACTCTTCTCTGCGCCAGGCTGCGCCTGCGCGAGCGCAACAGGGCCCAAAGTGATAGCGGCCAGAACGCAAACCGACGCCAGCGCGCGCAGTTTTGCGGCCTTGCTAACCATCTCCATGTACACCCCTTTGTCTGAATGCTTGAAATTCCGATTTTTCTGCGGGCTATTGCAGGATACCGCGAAGCCCGGCCGCGGGCCGTTCCTCCGATGCGTTCACGCGCGCGCACCGGAGTGTGCTATACGTTTCCTCATGATCACATTGCGAACTTTGCGCGCCGCAATTCTTGCCGCCTTCTCCATGCTTGCACTCGCGAGTTCGGCACAAACGCTCGCGCCCACGCCGCCGCTCGGCTGGAACAGTTGGGACTCCTACGGGCTCACCATCAACGAAGAGCAGTTCCGCGCGAATGCAACGGTTCTTGCCTCGCTTGAGCAATTCGGCTGGAAGTACGCGGTGATTGACGAGGGGTGGTATATGGCCAACCCCGATGCAAGGACAGTCGAACAAAAAGGGTATGCATGGAACGGCGACGGGCTGCTGATTCCTGCGCTCGATCGCTTCCCTTCCGCGGCCCATGGCGCTGGATTCAAGCCTCTTGCGGACTGGCTGCACGCGCAGGGGCTCAAGTTCGGCATTCACATCGTGCGCGGCATTCCGCGCCAGGTGACCGCTGCCAATCTTCCGATTGCCGGCACGCAATTTCATGCCGCGGACGCCGCCGATACCACATCGCCCTGCCCCTGGGACGCGGGCAACTGGGGCGTGAAGGACAACGCTGCAGGCCAGGCTTACTACGACTCGATGATGAAGCTTTACGCCTCCTGGGGCGTGGATTTTCTCAAGGTTGACTGCATTGCGGACAATCCCTACCGCCCCACGGAGATTCGCCAGATCGCAGAGGCCATCCGCAAAGCCGGGCGGCCCATCGTGCTTAGTCTTTCACCCGGCCCGACGAATCTCAGCCACGCAGCCGAGGTGCAGAAATATGCGCAGATGTGGCGCATCACCAACGACCACTGGGACGGATGGAGCTTCGCGCACAGTCCCGGCAATGAGTTTCCCTTCGGGCTCGATGGCGAGTTCGATCGACTGGCGAAATGGTTCACCTACTCCGGCCCCGGCAGTTGGCCCGATCCCGACATGCTGCCCGAAGGCTGGCTCGGTCCGCATCCCGGCTGGGGCCAGGCGCGGCAGTCGCACCTGACTGCTGACGAGCAGCGCACGGAGTTCACGCTCTGGTGCGTTACGCGCTCGCCATTGATCCTTGGCGGCAACCTGACGCGCCTCGACGATCTGACACGCTCGCTCATCACCAACCAGACGCTGCTCTTCGTCAATCAGAACGCAAGCTATAGCCGCCCGGTCGACACCGCCGCGCTCGGCGCCGGCTTTGCGAAGATTCGCATCTGGCGCGCCACCATTGCCGAACCCAGCGACCGCGGCTACGCCGAGTTCTTCGCCTTTTTCAACCTCGACTCAAGCCCCGCGACGGTGCGCACCACATGGAAGGCTCTTGGCCTCGACAGCCGGAAGCACTCCGCTCAGAGCGCCTTGGACGATTCGACAAGCAAAGCGTCCAGGGAGATCAGCGTTACCTTGCCGGCGCATGGCAGCGCCCTGCTCCAGGTTCGTTAGGAGCCTGCGGCGGGGGTGAAAACTTCGGGAGAACGACGCCGCAGTGAGCTTTGCCCAAAGGGAGCCATCTTCGCTAACCGTGGTCGCCTGTCTGCTTACCTACCCCTGGGGCCCCCCTCTACGGTCTCTGTAAAGAACTTCTTTATTTTCAATCACCTGGCAGGCGCAAATCGGAACAAGTTCCTTTGTTTCAATGGCCTGCGGCCAGAATCTTGATGGCAAAGGAGTTACGCGGACCGAGGCGCACGCACCCGGCACTTGTGATTCCACCTGGAACCATCGTAGCGGTTTGGGAGAGATACTCGGCAAAGATTGGGAATCGCGGTCGTCACCGGTCGCTAAAGGCAAGGGACCGATGGCACCCTCAGTTTGATGTGGGAGAGTATCGGAACCGAGGCCACCCGCCAGAATCGCTTCACTCCACCACCTTCGGCTGTTTTCATCGTCTGCCGTTGCTTGAAGCGCTGGGCGCCGGGGAGACGGTCGAGGCTCAAGAAAGGCGTAAGATCGTGCTTTCCCACCCAAGCCGCAAAAGACGCGGCTTGGATGGGGCACGGACCGTCGACTGAGAACCCGGAGTGAAAGAGCTTGGCCGGGCCACCGGCCGCTCATGCGGTCGTCCCGGCTTTCAGGACGGGCCTCTCATCTCACCCGCCGGGATATGCGAAACTAATCTGGTTGTCGAGTGAGACCCTTTTCGGCTCGCTCTCTTTCAGGTGCAAGACATGCAGCTTCTTCGTTCCGCTTTTATCGCACTCTCCCATAATCGTCCACTTCGCAAATTTTCCGAGCACTCCAAATTAGGTTCCCGCCTGAACTCGCGTTTTATTGCGGGCATGACGCTCGACGATGCCATGCGCGTGGCCGAAGACGTCAACCGCCAGGGCATCGCCGTGACTCTCGACTCGCTGGGCGAGAGCGTAACTTCAGAGAGCGAGGCGCACCGCGCAGCCGATGTGTATCACAAGCTGCTTGACGCGATCGCCGCCCGCGGCCTCAACGCCAACGTCAGCCTCAAGCTCACGCAGATGGGCTTGGAGCAGTCGGCGGAGCTGGCCGAGTCGATTGCCGGAAACGTCGCCGAACACGCCAGCGCGACGGGGAGTTTTGTCCGCATCGACATGGAGGACTCGCGGCTGACGCAGATTACGCTCGACATTGTGCGCCGCATCCACGCGCGAGAGGCCACGCACGGCGCCGTGGGCATCGTCATTCAGGCCTATCTTTACCGGTCCCAGGCCGATATCGAGCAACTGATCGCCGACGGCATTCGCGTGCGCCTGTGCAAAGGCGCGTACAAGGAGCCGCACGAGGTGGCCTTCCCGCGCAAGGCCGACGTCGACAAGAACTACATCAAGCTGAGCCAGATGCTGCTCTCAAGCCCCATTTACCACGGACTGGCAACGCACGACGAGGCAATGATCGCGGCGGTCAAGGCATATGCCAGGGCGCAGGGGATCGGCCCCGGCCATTTCGAATTCCAGATGTTGTATGGGGTGCGCCGCGACTTACAGCGCAATCTGGTGCGCGAAGGATACAAGGTTCGCGTGTATGTTCCGTTTGGGACGGAATGGTATCCCTACTTTATGCGCCGGCTGGCGGAGCGCCCGGCGAACGTGCTCTTCCTGGCGCGGAACTTCTTCCGTTCTTGAAGGCGCGGCAAGGAAGAACTATTTCCGGGAACTGAGCGCCTTTTGCCGGTGACGCTTGCGCAGCATTACACGCATGCCGCAGGCGCCGCACCGCCAGGGATAATAGCCCAGGAGCGGATAGATATTGAGCTGCAGGAAGCCTTTGCGGTGAACGCGGCGCATCCTGTTACTGCCGCACACGCTGCAATAGACTGGCACCCTCTCGATGGTCTCTACGGCATCGAGTTCTCCGGTATCGAATTGAGCAAGGGCTCCTTCAGCCGTTCCTTCCGCCATTGCTGTACGCCTCCCAGCGCCTCTAACTCTTCGACAAACGCGGCAGCTCCGCTGCGCGTCCGAATGATTGATCCAGCCCTTATGATCTGCATCGTGCTCTCCCACCCTTTCCGCAAAGGCGCGGAAAGGATGGGGCACGGTGTGGCAGATCTTTTGGACCGAATTAGTAGAGCATCAAACCCCTACGCACGGCAAGCCCGCGCCCACGAGGCCTCGGAAAAAGGCCTCGTTCCGATCCCTGCAATCTTCGCCGCCAAAACCAGGCTGCATTGAAAAGGGGATTTTAAGCGGCTGTGAAAACCTACTAGAAATATAAACCATGCCGGGCGGAACAAATCAGTTTGCGCCACGCAGCCCAGAGCAAACGCATTTCAATTCGCTTGACGCTTTACGAACCATGCTCTTTGCGCTGTCATTCTGAGGAGCGCAGCGACGAAGAATCCGCGGTTGCTTTTCGGGTCTATTTCTCACGCAGACCTTCGGTTTGGCGGGCTGATTTCACCCGACGACGCCGCAAGGGGCGAAAGGCAACCGCAGTCAGGCATGGCCCTGTTGGGCCACCCGAAGAACATGAGAATTCGGCCAGGAACAACCGCAGATCCCTCGTCGCGATGCTCCTCGGGATGACAGAGTCAGGCGGGTGGTGAACAGAGTCATGCGGGCGGCGAATTTTCAGGGCAGATCCCTCCGTTCGGAATGACACTGCTCGATGAGTGGAGTCGGGATCGAAGGAAAGCAGGATTCCTATCCAAATGCGTTTGCCCTGCCACGCAGCCGGCTCAACCCCTTGCGCGCCAGATCGGCAACTGCTCTGGCTAATGGGACCGAGGCGTTGAGCGATTGCGGGCGCTTGAGCAGGATGTTCAATTTGGCGGCGTATTGGCGGAAAAGGATATCAACGTCAAACAGAATCTCCACATGATCGCAGAGAAACCCGATGGGCTGCAGGACGAGAGCCGCCACTGCCTCGGATGCAAGCTGATCGAGCGTCTCTTCGACGCTGGGGCCAAGCCATGCGCCCCCGCTCGCGCCCTGGCTTTGGAAGGCAAACAGCCAGCGGGAGATCTCCGGCACGCGCGCAGCGACCAGTTCGGCGGTATGGCGCGCCTCCTCGGCGTAGGGATCGACGCCCTGCCCCGGCCAGAGCCGCTTACCCGCTTCGGCGCCCTCGGCGGGAGCTTGCACGGTTCGTGTGGGCACACTATGCGCGGTAAACAAGACAGGCACCGGATGGCCCACCTGCTGCGTCAACTCGGCCAGAGCGGGGCGCAGGCGCTCGGCAAAGGCATCGGCCAGCAGCGGATGCTGCGCCCAGCCCGCCGTGAAGTCAATGCGCAGGTTGCCGGCCTCGGCCTCAACCGCGCGGCGATAGAGGCCGGTGCTGGTGCGCGAGTTCTGCGGCGCCATGCAGACGACCGCGGCTTCGTCAATGCCGTCGGCGCGCATCTGGCGCACCACCTCGGGAATGTAGGGGCGCCAGTTTCTCATGCCGACATAGACCGGAACGGCATTCCCGGCGGCGGCAAGTTCCTGTTCAACCAGCCGGGCCTGGGCGAAGGTGATCTCAGTGAGCGGGCTGCGGCCGATTTGCGCATACCGGTGCTGGATCTCCTCGACAACCTGCTGCGGCAGCGGCCGTCCGCTGACCACGTTGCGCAGGTATTCGGGAATCTGCTCGACCGTTTCGGGAGTTCCGTGGGCAAGTAATAGAACAGCTTGCTTCGCCATAGCAGCCTGTGGTGAAAGTTGAGATGCCACGAAAAACGCCCCTCGGCGGCTAAAGCCGCGTTGATTTTGCAGCCCTTACGGCACGGCTGAAGCCGTGCCCTTTCAAAACCCGACTTTCACCACAGGCTGATAGGCAGTTAGTCCTTCAGCTCCTGTTTCAATCGGAACTCGCGCACCATGCGCACGACGGCCTGCACGTTTTCGACCGGTGTTCCGGGCACGATGCCGTGGCCGAGGTTGAAGATGTGGCCCGGCCGGCCGTTTGCGGAGCGCAGAATCTCACCCACCCGCTGCTCCAGGACATCGAGCGGGGCAAAGAGGGTGATGGGATCGAGGTTTCCCTGCACGGCGCGTTCGTAGCCGACTGCGCGCCATCCGGCGTCGAGTGGCTGACGCCAGTCGAGGCCAATCACATCGGCGCCGGTCTCGGCCATCTGCCCCAGCAATCCGGCAGTTTCCACGCCAAAGTAGATCACCGGCACGCCCATCGCCCGCACGGCGCGCACCAGCCGCTTTGAGGCCTCGAAGGCATAGTCGCGGTAGTCGCTGAGCGAGAGCGAGCCGACCCAGCTATCGAAGATTTGTATCACGCCGGCACCGGCCGCGACCTGCAGGCGGCAGTATTCCGTCAACACCAAAACCAGTTTGTCCAGGAGGCTGCGCCAGGCAGCGGGATCGCCATACATCAGCTTTTTGGTTTCGATGTAATTGCGCGAGCCGCCGCCCTCGATCATGTAGCTGGCCAGCGTATACGGGGCGCCGCAGAATCCGATAATGCCCAGCCGGCCGCGGAAGTGCGCCGCGACCTTTTCAATCGCTCGCGCGACGTAGCCGAGATCGGCGGCGCGATCGGTACGCAGCGCGCGCACATCTTCAGCCGTGCGCACGGGGCTGTGCACCACGGGGCCCTCGCCGGACTGAAATTCAAAATCCAGCCCCATCGGCTCGAGGGGCAGCAGCAGATCGGCAAAGATAATGGCCGCGTCCACGCCCAGCTTTTCGGCAGCGGTGATGGTGACCTCGGCGGCCAGTTCGGGCTTTTTGCAGATTTCCACCAGCGTGTGGTGCTTGCGAACGTCGCGGTACTCCTGCATGTAGCGGCCGGCCTGGCGCAGAAACCAGACGGGCGCGCGGTCCACGGGTTTACGCAGGCAGGCGCGTAAAAAGCGGCTACCGTCGAGAATTGTTTCGGGGGCGTCAGGGACGATCTTTGTCGAATCCATACGAGTTCTTATTTTACCGGCCGCACCGGCGCAGACCGGACCTGCCGACATCGTGATTCGATTTGACTTCGTTGGCTTTCAGGCCTGCCGGTCTACCCCGTATGGGTGATGGATTCGGCGCCAGACGTGGTTTATCATCCACTGCCAAGGCGGATCCTGACGGCAGATTCGAGAGGCTCACCAAACATGCCGAACCCACCACGCACCGGCATCAGATTGCTCATTGCAATCGCGGTCTTTCTTACGCCGGTTCTGGCTTCAGCGTATCTGGCCTGGCGGGAGTGCTATGCCACGGAAAAGGCACTCAGCCTCAGCTATGCGCGGTCGGTGCTGCGCCGGATGGAAGAGACCTCGGGCCAACTGATGGCGGGCGGGAGGGCGCTGGCGCTTGTCAACCTTTCACCCTGCTCACCTGAAGACATCCGACTGATGCAGGAGATCGATCTTGCTTCCAGCGCCGTGAAGGTGGTGGGCCGAGTCGTGGACGACAGGCTGATCTGCTCCTCGCAAGGCGGCGCCAATCCGATTTCGCTTGGGCGGCCCGATCTGGTTACCAGGCAAGGCGTCTCCATTTACTTCAACAAGGATCTCGGGAGCCAGCCGACGCATCCGCTGAACGTCCTTGCAATCAACGGGTTCGCGGCGATCATCGACCCGAGCCAGACCCTCGACGACCTCACCGAGCGGCCAAAGGTGGAAGCAGCCGTCTTCGTTCCTTCATCCACGGATCACCTTCGCGTTGCCGCGGTGGGCCAGTACTTCCCTTCCAACTGGCTGAGGCAGATTGGCAAAGGAACCCAAACGACGATGCGGAGCGGAGGGTACCTGGTTTCCCTCG
Source organism: Occallatibacter sp. (assembly GCA_049977045.1). Classification (GTDB taxonomy): domain Bacteria; phylum Acidobacteriota; class Terriglobia; order Terriglobales; family Acidobacteriaceae; genus Telmatobacter. Next base: position 13,965 of record JBMFHB010000041.1, on the reverse strand, counting down.
TTCGCTCGCCCATGTGGGATCTCGCTGTGGTGACTGCAACGCCGCAAAGCTACATTGACCGGCGCTTCGACCGGCTCGCAGTCCTCTTTCTCCCGATCGGCATACTCTGCGGAGCGTTGCTCGCCTTACTGGTGAGTCTGCTCTACCGCGTGCGATTGCCGTTTCCGGCGATGCTGCGCCGCGCCATCAAGGACGGCAGCTTGTATGTGGTCTACCAGCCGGTTGTGGAGTTGGCAACGCGACGCGTCGTCGGCGCGGAGGCTCTGGTCCGCTGGCGCAGCCGCGATGCCGATATGCGGCCCGACTACTTTATTCCCCAGGCCGAACGGTACGATATGATCCAGCTCATTACGAAGCAGGTTCTGGCGATCATGGCGCGCGATCTGCCGCAGTTTCTGAGCGTGGCCCCTAACTTCTTCATCGCGGTGAACTTTTCCGCCGCCGACCTTCGCGACAAACGCACGCTCACCGCGATGGACGAGTTTTTGCGCGTCTCCGGAGCGCGGCCGGAGAACATCGAGGTCGAAGCGACGGAGCGCGCCTTTCTGCAAGGGCCAGAAACCGCGGAGGTGATCGACGTCCTGCGGGCCAAGGGATTCAGCGTGGCGATCGACGACTTCGGAACCGGCTACTCGAGTCTCTCCTGCCTGCAATCGCTCTCGCTCGACACGCTCAAGATCGACCGATCCTTCGTGGACACGATCAACACCGACGGCGCTACCTGCCAGGTGGTGCCGCACATCATCGACATGGCGCACTCGCTGGATCTCGCGATTGTGGCCGAGGGTGTGGAGACCGAGCCGCAGGCACAGTATCTGGTGAAGCGTGGCGTACAGTACGCGCAAGGATGGCACTTCGGCCGTCCCATGGACCCCGGCCTTTTGTGTGAGCAGATTCGCAGTCACGCTTCGGCTGGGAAGGAGAGCGTCCCGGCCCAGGCTTGTTTGCGGGTACACTAGAACCATGGCGGAGATACAACGCAGAAAGACCCCTACGGTAAAAATCGGGCATGTGCGCGTCGGCTGGGAGGTTCCGGTTGTCGTGCAGTCGATGACCAACACCGACACGGCTGACGCCCAGGCGACGATCGAGCAGGTGGCTGCGCTGGCCATGGCTGGTTCCGAGCTGGTGCGCGTCACGGTGAACAACGAGGACGCGGCAGCCGCGGTGCCGCGGATCGTGGAGGGACTGGAAAAACGCGGACTGCGCGTGCCGATTATCGGCGACTTCCACTACAACGGGCACATCTTGCTCAAGAAGTATCCCGCCGCGGCGCGTGCGCTGGCCAAGTACCGCATCAACCCCGGCAATGTCTCCATCGGCCGCAAGGACGACGACAACTTCCGCACCATGGTGGAGTGCGCCGTGGAGAACCGGAAGCCGGTGCGCATCGGCGTCAACTGGGGTTCGCTGGATCAGTCGATGCTGGCGCGCCTGATGGACGAGAACAGCAAGAAGGCCGAACCCTCGCCGGCGCGCGAGGTGATGATTGAGGCGATGATCGCCAGCGCGCTCGAATCGGCAGCCGCGGCCGAACACTATGGCCTGGATCACGACATGATCATTCTTTCCGCCAAGGTGAGCGGCGTACGCGATCTGATCGATGTCTACACGAAGCTGGCCGCGCGGTGCGATTATCCGCTGCATCTGGGCTTGACCGAGGCCGGGATGGGATCGAAGGGGCTGATCGCCTCGACAGCCGGCCTGGCGCCGCTGCTGCTCGGCGGCATCGGCGATACGATTCGCGTTTCCCTCACGCCCAAACCCGGCGGCGACCGCACGGAAGAGGTGCTGGCGGCGCAGCAGATTCTGCAATCACTCTCGATCCGCAGCTTTATGCCGCAGGTGACAAGCTGCCCCGGATGTGGACGGACGACAAGCACTTACTTCCAGGAACTGGCGGAGCAGATTCAGAACTATCTGCGCACGCGAATGCCTGAGTGGCGCAAGCAGTATCCCGGTGTCGAAGAGCTGAAGCTGGCGGTGATGGGCTGTGTTGTGAATGGCCCAGGCGAATCGAAGCACGCGAATCTCGGCATCAGCCTGCCCGGCACCTTCGAGGAGCCGAAGGCTCCGGTCTACATCGACGGCAAGCTGGCGACGACGCTGCGCGGAGACACGATTGTCGCCGAGTTCAAGCAGATTCTGGACAAGTATGTGGAGAGCCACTACGGGCAGGGCGCGAAGGAAAAAGAACTTGCGGCGCCCATTAGCGAACCTCTGCGAGCGTTCCGCATCCAATAAAACGAGCAGAGTTCGAGCGCCAGCATCGATTTGTTTCGGGTGGCCCATTGCAGGCGCGATCTTCCCCTCAGATGGAGGCGGGCATGGCGCAGGTCAGAGCATTCAATCGGTCAGCCATGCTCTCGGCTCTGGCGCTCGCGGCGCTCACTTCCGCCTGCGCTCAGGCGAAGATCCACGGATCTCTGGATCCGGGTCTCTACAGCGCTCCCGATACGCTCTGCCTTACCGTCTTCAATCCCACAACGGCGGAGGGCGCCGCGGCGATTGGCGTTGCATCGCAGCCGGGCGACAAGCTCTACGAAGGAAATCTCGATCTGGGCTCGGAACCTGCGCCGCGTTACCGCATCCGAGCAATCGTTGTGCGCTCGCCCGACGGAACCGATGTTCTTTACGTCGACGCCAACCAGAACTCACACCTCGATCCGGATGAACGGATTCTGTTTCGCCCGCTGTCCGGCACTGACGAGAACAAAGGTGAAAAGGATGCCGCTGAGTTCAACGCTGTTCTTCCCAACGATCCGATGGGACCGTTTCCCATGGAGGTCCGGCTCCTCGCGGAACCCGGGCGCGCCGGGACAAAGCCCGGCCAACTGCCTTTGCTCTACTCCAGAATCGCCTTTGTCCAGGGCTACATGAGGGTGGCGCATCGCAAGGTGCATGTGCGCTTCCAATACAACTTCAGCACCAAGTCGGTCGACATCGATCATGGCCGCGAGTGGCTCGACCTGAACGGCGACGGCAAATTCGACATGAGGCCCGGCAGTCCCGAGATCCTGCGCGCCAACGGCTCCGCTCCCGTGTTCCGCGTAGGTCATCGCATGTTGCAACTCGCCTCGGTCAACCTCGCCTACGGCACTTTCGTTCTTCGCTCTGTTGCCGCATCAGGCGACAGGCACTAAACCACGGCTCAGTGGTTGATCCCTGAATCGAGTTTCACAGCAGGGCCGAAGCCGGCACTTGCACCCCACGCGGCAAGTCACGCTTTTCATCGCCAGCAAATCGCGCTAGGCTGGTGGCAATCCTCCACGGAGTTTTTCCGATGCGATCAAACCTCCCCTGGTTGCTGGCGGCGATTGCCGTCTGCTGTCCGGCGCCTGCACCGGCTGCGAAGCCAAAGCCTTGCGTGAGTACGGGTCAGGCTGTCGATATGCTTCACAAGGATGTGTGCATCTCCGCCCATGTTTACAACGTGGTGCAGCTTTCCGATGGGACGCGGTTCCTCGACGTGTGCCCGCCGCAGGTTCCGGACGCGGAGTGCCGTTTCACGGTCGTCAGCTACTGGGAGGACCACGACACGGTGGGCAATCTCCAGCAGTACAGTGGCAGGGACGTGCGGATTCGCGGGACGATTCAAGCTCTGCGGGGACGGAGCGGCATGATTCTGAGTCATGCGCGGCAGTTCCACGGCGGAAGACCGAGGTTCAGGCCGAACCCGATGCTGGCCGACGGATTCGACGCAGAACAGTCAAAGCCGCCGGTCTCGGCTCCGAGCCTGCGGGCGCGTGGCGGACGGCGTGGCTTCATGAATACCAGGAGACTGCAACCGCTTCCTGCAAAGTGAGACCTCGCTGACCTAGGGGCTATCCGCTGCCGCCCACAAAGACGGGCTGGCGGAATCTTAGGCAGTATGCAAAATAACTGCTTCACCTGCGTGGTGCCGTGTCAGTCCCACACGGTGATGCAGGTCAACTGTAGATGAGGTCCGTTGTTCGATTCTTCGCGAATTGGCGTCGCTTCGCGACTTCGCAAGTTGGCGAGTTCGCGCGATAGGTCTTTTCAGGGCGCAGTCCGGGTGAAGCCATTATTGATGCACGAAGCCTTATGGCAAGCGGGCATCGTTGAGCGGCGGAGCGAAGCGCGCGCCGTACCAGAGGATCCAACCGGCGGCGACAAGCGAGAGGAGGGTTGCGCCAAGGCCGATGCTCAGGTTCGAGCGATCGCTGATGGCGCCGATGATCTGGGGCGAGAAGGTGTCGCCAAAGGCATGAATGCAGAAAAGGTTGATGGAGATGGCGGTGGCGCGGACGGCTCCGGAGACGGAGTTGACGATGGCGGCGTTGAGCGGGCCGGTATTGAGGAAGATCGTGAACTCGGCGAGGACGAGGGCGGGAATGGCGGTGGCGCGCGGGCCGAAGAAGACAAGAACGCCGAAGGGGATGGTGAGGACGGCACTCCAGCAGGAGACAAGATAGAGGGCGCGGTGGTTGGTGCGCTGCCAGCGATGGGCGATCCAGCCGCCGGCGATGGTGCCGCCGATGCCGTCGACGATAGTGATGGCGCCGACGACGAGGCCGGCATTGGCGACCGAGAGGCCGTCGACACGATGGAGAAACGTGGGAACCCAGGCCGAGATGCCGCCGAGGGCAAAAGTGATGGCGGCCAGGCCGAAGGTTGAGGTGAGAAACGCGCGGTTTTTGAAGAGGGCCAGGCGCTGCTCAATGAAATCGAGGGCGAAACGAACGAAGGAAGCGAGAGAGTCGAAGCGGGGCCGCGGCTGAGGATGTGGCTGCGGGTGGCTGTCCGAGGCGCCGCGCTCGGGTTCACGGCCCCAGAGGGCGTAGAGCGCGGCAATGACGAGCCCGGGAACGGCGCAGATGAGATAGGGCGCGCGCCAGCCCCAGCGACTGCCCAGTTCTCCGCCGGCGAGATAGCCGAGCGCGGCGCCGACGGGAATGGCGAGGTAGAAGATGGAGAGGATGCGGTTGCGTTCGCGCTCGGGGTAGAAGTCGGAGATTACAGCCGGGGCGTAGATGCCGAAGGTGGCCTCGCCGATGCCAACCAGAGCGCGGCGCGTGTAGAAGCCCCAGTACGTGTGGACAAAGGCGGTGCCGAGCGTGGCCAGGCTCCAGAGAACGGCGCCGGTCACGATGAGGGGCTTGCGGCGAAAGCAATCGGCGAGCCAGCCACTGGCCGGCGCGGCAAACATGTAAAAGAGAAACAGCGCCGTGGTGAGCGCGCCCATCTGCTCGTCGGTGGCGTGGAACTCCTGCTGGATGAGCGGCTGTGCGCCGTTGAGGATGTAGCGGTCGAGGTAGTTGAGCAGATTGAGGCCGAGCAGCAGCAGAAAAGTAGCCAGAGCGGGGCCGGCATGGGGACGTAGTTTGCGAAGAAACGTGGGCAAGCGGTCTCTTTCGGCGGAAAGCGTCGCGACGAACAAGGAATATCACAGGCGGGGTGCTTGCGCCCATTTGCATGGATACAGACGCATGAAACGTTGAAGAGAGACGAAAGACAAAGGCGGCAAGCTGGCGGTACGGCGGAAATCGATCATCCAGCAGCAGGACGGGGCCAGCGTGCTTCGACGGTGGTGCCGATGCCGCCACGGGGACGGAATTCGCCTTTGACGACGGCCCAGACCGGGGCGCAGGCTTTCACGATGTCTTCAAGAACCTGGTTGACGATGTTTTCCTGAAAGATGCCGAGGTTGCGGTAGCAGAACAGGTACTCTTTGAGCGATTTGAGTTCGAGGCAGCGTTCGCGGGGCATGTAGCGGATGGTGAGGACACCGAAGTCGGGCAGGCCGGTTTTGGGGCAGACGGAGGTGAGTTCGGGGTCGTCAATCTGGATCTCGTAGCCGGGGAACTGGTTCTGCCAGGTCTCGATGGGAGGGAAGTTGAAGTCGAGGCCGGCTTTGGCGTGCTGGTCGGTGTAGCGAGGAGCGGTCATGGGTATATTTTAGCGGGGTTAGACCGGCGCGGAAGGTGATCGCAACCGATCTACGGCAGTCCGGGAACGCCGGTAGGGGACTAACACCGCCAGCTCCGCTGCTTCTTTTGTCTGAATCGCAACCTCAAGTTTTCGAGTCCTATATACTAACCACTGGTTAACGGCATGGCTGAAGGAAGAACGCAAACGAGCCGCAAATGGCAATGGATCGGCGCGGCAGTCGTCCTGGTTTTGGTGTTTTTTACCGCGCGTTATTTTCTGCGCGATCGGCTGCAGGTGCGCGTGGCGAGGGTCGAACGCCAGACGCTGCAGAACACCGTGAGCACGAACGGACGCGTCGAGCCGATTACGAACTACTCGTTCTACAGTCCACTTGCAACGACGGTGGAGTCTGTTTATGCGCAGGAGGGCGACCTGGTTCCGGCCGGGAAGCTGATTTTGAAGCTGGACGACGTGGCAGCGCGGGCACAGGTGGCGAGCGCCGAGAGCGCGGTGAAAGCGGCGCAGACTGCATACGACGCGGCGACGCATAACGGCACCCAGGCCGAGCGGCAGGCGGCGGCAGCGGAGATCGAGCAGGACCTGCTGGCCGGCCAGCAGGCGCAACGCGATCTGGATGCGTTGACGCGGCTGGCTGCAGCCGGGGCGGCTTCGCAGGGCGAAGTGGCGGCGGCGCGGTCGCGGCTGAAGACAGCCGAGGCAACCCTGAAAGCCGCACAGCAAAACGCGCAGCACAGGTATTCGCAGAATGAGATTGCACGCGCCAAGGCGGCCTTGACCGATGCCGAGGCGGCGCTGGCCGCGGCGCAGCACGTGGAGGCGCAGACTTCGATTTACGCACCGATCACGGGAACGATCTACTCGATGGATGCATCGCTTTCGGAGTACGAAGAAGCGGGCAAGCTGCTACTGACAATGGCGGATCTGCACAAGGAACGGGTGCGCGCCTACTTCGACGAGCCCGACCTGGGGCGTCTGGCCATAGGGCAGACGGCTTTGATCCGGTGGGACGCGAAGCCGGGCCGTGAATGGCATGGTCATGTTACTCGGCTTCCGATCGCGGTGGTCACTTACACCACGCGCAATGTGGGCGAAGTGCTGGTGAAACTGGACAGCCCGGAAGACGATCTGCTGCCGGATACAAATGTGACGGTAACGGTGACGACATCGAGCGAGCCCCATGCGCTGAGCATGCCGCGCGATGCGCTCCACGAACAAAATGGGAAGTACTTTGTCTATAAGGTCGACGGAGATCAACTGAAGCGCACAGACATTACGATCGGCCCGCCGACTCTGACTCAGGTGCCGATTCTCTCAGGCCTTCAGGAGGGCGATATCGTCTCCACCGGAGCCGTTAACGGGCAGCCCCTGCAGGAGGGCGTACCGATCAAGGAAGTGCAGTGAGACGCGCGGCGCTGGCAGTCTTGCTTCCGGTGACGCTGCTGATCGCCGCGTCTTTTGCCGCGCGGGCGCAGATCTCCGCGGCGACACTCCAGCAGGCAAACGAAGCCTTGCAGGCCGGCGAAGCGGACCGGGCGCTGAGCCTGCTGGCGCCGCTGCCAGCGACGGGGCAAGGCGCGGCCGAGGCGCAGAATCTGTTGTGCCGCGTGCGTATCACGCTCGATCAGTGGGATGGGGCGGTGAAAGCGTGCGAACAGGCCGTGCGTCTGGACGCAAACAACTCCATTTATCACATGTGGCTGGGACGAGCGCTCGGAGGGAAGGCCGGTCAGGCATCGTTTCTGACGGCGTTTTCGCTGGGCAAGCGCGCGCGCCAGGAATTTGAGCGAGCGGTCAGGCTCGATCCACGCAATGCCGGCGCTCTTGGAGATCTGGGCGAGTTTTACGCGAACGCGCCGGGCATTGTGGGCGGCGGCCTGGATAAAGCGGAATCGGTGGCGGCTGAGCTGGACAGGGTGGACCCGGGAAAGGCTTATGAGCTGCGCGGCACCATCGCGGTGGCGCGGAAGGATTTTGTCACGGCGGAGCAGGACTTGAAGCAGGCGATTGCGGTAAGCCCGCATCCGGCGGAGAAGTGGACGGTGCTGGCCAGCTTTTATCGGCGCCAAAAGCGATGGAATGACCTGGACAACGCCATTCACAACTGTGTGGCAGCGGCCGCGCGCGACAAGCATCCGGGGGTGGCGCTTTACGACGGGGCCGGCGTCCTGATGGAGGCCGGGCGCGATCCGGCGCTGGCCGCAAAGATGCTGGAAGACTATCTTGCGAGTTCGTCGAAGAGCGAAGAGGCTCCGGCGTTCATTGCGCGCATACGGCTGGCGCGGCTCAGGCAGAAGCTTGGCGACCCTGCGGGAGCCAAGCAGGAGTTTGCCGCTGCCTGGGCGATGGCCCACGAATTTAATCCGTCAATGGATCCCGATCGTTGAGGCGAAGGTTGAGCGTGAGAACCTCTTACAAACTGCGCAATGCGTGGCTGGCGGCGGTTGCCGGCGCGGCGATTGCAACCGCGGCGCCGGCGCAGGTGTCGCTGACCACCGTGGTGGAACTGGCGCAGAAGAACAGCGCCTCGGTGCGAATCGCGCAGGCAGACGTGCAGCGAGCCACGGCGCGGTTGAATGAAAGCCGCGATGCTTTCATCCCGTCGGTCTCCTTTGGCTCCGGTCTGCCGGCATTTCCGGAACTTGGATTCACGGGCTCACTGCCTACGGTCTGGGAAAGCGGCGTTCAATCGCTGGTCTTCTCCATGCCGCAACTCCAGTACATCCACGCGGCGCGCGCGGGATTGCAGTCGGCGCAACTGGCTCTTAAAGATTCGCGCGAACAGGCCGCCCTCGACGCGTCGGCGACTTACATCGAGCTGGACACTGTGGAGCGAGAGCTGAAAGCCGCGCACGAACAGGAGCGGGAAGCGGCGCGGCTGGTCCAGATCGAGCAGCAGCGCGCCGAGGCCGGCGTCGATCCGCTCAGCACTCTTTTGCAGGCGCAACTGACGGCGGCGAAGCTCAAGCTGGGACGGCTGCACCTGGAGACGCGCGCGGCCACGCTGGGCAAGCAACTCGCCAACCTTACCGGTTTACCGGTCGGCTCGATCACACCCGACCACACGAGCATTCCCGAGATTCCCGCGCTGACCGGCGACCCCTCGCCGCGGGAGACGCCCGCGATGGCATCGGCGCGAATGCTGGCGGTCTCGCGTTTCCACATGGCGCAGGGCGACGAACGGCGCCTCTGGATACTGCCGGAGATCAGCTTTGGCGCGCAATACAACCGCAACACGACAGTGCTCAACAACATCAACGCCTACTATGCAAGGCCGCTTCCCGCCAACAATTTCTTCAGCGGATTCAACCTTGTTCTTCCGCTCTTCGATGCCGGGCTGCGCGCCAAGTCGCGCGAGTCGGCCGCCGAGGCGCTGCGGGCGCGCGTCGAAGCCGAGCAGGCGCGGCAGCAGAACGATGTGCAGATTGCGCAGTTGAGCGCGAGCCTGCGCGAACTGGATACCATGGCGGAGATTGCCAGCCTGAAGCAGCAGATTGCGGCCGAGCAGTTGAAGAGCGTGGAGGCTCAACTGGAGTTGGGCAATGGCGCGGGTGTAGGCCCCGGCGCCGCGCCGCAGCTTTCGCCGACGGCCGAGCAGCAGGCCCTGATCGACGAGCGGCAGAAGTACGTAGATGCCCTCGATGCGAACCTGGAATTGAGCAAAACGCGGCTGAATCTTTTGCGCGCGCTCGGGCACATGCAGGACTGGCTGGACGAGCTGCACACGAAGCCGTAGGGATGGGAATCCAGAATCCAACCCGTCGGAGCGATCCAGAATTGGGCCCAAGTTTAAGCGATTTGTTGATTTTGCTGGGGTTATCGCTCATTCCGCCGGAAATCAGCGATACGGCCGGGCGGCTCGAATTCCGCCGGATGCATCCTGGCCAATGATAGAATTAAAGTGATGCCGATGCCTCTAAAAACACTCTTCCTCAACCCTCCTTCCTTTGAGAACTTCGACGGCGGCGCCAGCTCTCGTTGGCCGGCAACGCGCGAAATTGAGTCCTACTGGTACCCGGTGTGGCTCACCTACCCGGCGGGAATGCTGGAGGGTTCGCGGCTGCTCGATGCGCCGCCCCACCACGTCTCCGCCAAAGAGACCATCGAGATTTGCAAGAACTACGAGTTTCTCGTACTCTTTACCTCGACGGTGGGATGGGAAGGCGATCAGCGGCTTGCCGAGGCCATCAAGGCGGCAAATCCCTCGATCCGCATTGCATTTGTGGGGCCGCCGGTAACGACGGATCCCGATCGCGCGCTGAACGAGTGCCAGGCTTTGGACTTCATCTGCAGGCGCGAGTTCGATTACTCGGTGGTCGAGTATGCCAACGGCAAGCCGATCCACGAGATTCTCGGCATCAGCTACAAAAAAGACGGCAAGGTGCTGCACAACCCCGATCGTCCGCAGGTGGAAGACCTGGATGCACTGCCGTGGGCGACGAAGATCTACAAACGCGACCTGGATGTGACGCGTTACAACGTTCCGTTCCTGCTGCATCCCTACATTGCGCTTTACTCAACGCGCGGCTGCCCGGCGCAGTGCACCTTCTGCCTGTGGCCGCAGACACTCTCAGGCCACGCCTGGCGCAAGCGCGCCACAGACGACGTAGCCGCGGAGATGAAGTGGGCCAAGGAGAACTTCCCTGAGGTCAAGGAGTTCTTCTTCGACGATGATACCTTCAACATTCAGAAGGGGCGGACCATCGAGCTGTGCGAGAAGCTGAAGCCGCTCGGGTTGACCTGGAGCTGCACCTCGCGCGTAACCACCGACTACGAGACGCTGAAAGCGATGCGCGAGGCCGGTTGCCGGCTGCTGATCGTGGGCTTCGAGTCGGGCGATCCGCAGATTCTCAAGAACGTCAAGAAGGGCGCCACTGTCGAACGGGCGCGGCAGTTCGCCAAGGACTGCCACGATCTCGGCCTGACCATACACGCAGATTTCATTCTGGGCTTGCCGGGCGAGACCAAGCAGTCGATCCGCAACACGATCAACTTTGCCAAGTCGCTCGACTGCGAGACGATACAGGTGTCGGTCGCGCATGCGTACCCCGGCACGGAATTCTACGAGTACGCGGCGAAGAACGGATTCATCACCAACACGAAGATGGAAGACGGCGGTGGCCACCAGATGGCGCACATCGAGTACCCCGGCCTGCCCACCGACTACGTGATGGAGATGGTGCACCGCTTTTACGACGAGTACTACTTCCGCCCCAAGGCGGCGTTCCGGGTGATCTGGAAGGCGGTTGTGAATCGCGATCTGCCCCGGCTCTACGTTGAAGCCAGGTCGTTCCTGAAGCTGCGCGCGCAACGCAACAAGATGGTGAAGGAAGCGCGCAACCAGAAGGCGCAGCCCCCGGCGGCGGCGGGCGCGGGCGCGTAGGGCAGGAGTTCTACACTCGATGCGCCCTTCTACACTCACAGTCATCCCGAGCGAGTCCGAAGGATGAGTGAAAAGCCTGCCCGGAGCGTAGATCGCGAAAGCGATCGAAGCCGAATGGGGAGTTGTGGTTGTTTTTCAAGGCCCGATGAGGAGGCCTGGAGTTGCCACCTCACCAGCGCGGCCCATTGGCGTCGAAAGATCAAATGTCCCACCATTCACTTACGCCGCGTCAATACATGATTCTGGGCCTGGTCGCCATCTGCGCGCCATTGGGCGATAGTTGCCTGGCGCGCGGCATGGCCGCCATGCCTGCAATTTCACTGACGCAACCGGAATCGCTGATCGCGGCGGTCTTCACGCCATGGATCGCGCTGGGGATTGCGCTGCTGATCGGTTTTTTTGCCAGCTATCTGACCGCGCTCTCCTGGGCCGATCTCACCTTTGTTCTGCCGGCGACGGCCCTTGGCAATGTGGTGATCGCGCTGCTGGCGCGTTTCTGGCTGCAGGAGGCCATCTCGCTTGAGCGGTGGGCGGGAATCATCCTGATCACGCTTGGCGTGGGATTCGTGGCGCAAGGGCCTTCGCGCACGGAGCATCCCGCCCCGGAAGCGGAAAAGGATGCCAAGCAGGAGGTTGAAGCGTGATGACAATTTCTCCGTTCAACGCGCCTGTGCCGCCGGCCGTCAATTTCTGGGTTGCGCCATGGGTTGCCGTGGCGATGATTGCGGCAGTGGTATTGTCGTCGACGACGGGCGAGGTGCTGACCGCGGCCGCGATGAAATCGATCGGCGATCTGGATGTCATTCGCGCGCGAGCGGGGATGAAGGGCGCGATCCGCGCCGTGGTGACCTGCCCTCTGTTTTTTGCGGGGGTCTTCTTTCTCGCTCTGGCGTTCTTCGCTTTGCTGTTCGCGCTGAATCACCTGAACCTGAGCCTGGTGGGTCCGGCGTCGGCGTCGCTGACGCTGGTGACAAACGCGATCGCTGGAAAGTTTTTCCTGAAGGAGAATGTGGATCGCAGGCGCTGGGCGGCCGCGGCGCTGGTGTGCGTGGGGGTCTATTTTCTGGCGCACTGAGGGCAGCCGTGCGCTCTCATTCAGACTTCAAGAATCGCATGAACCCCCGCGGCCTTAAATCGTCATTCAGAATTTTGCGCCGGTCACCAAGGCTGGCGCAGATGGCTTCTGCGGCGAGGTGGCCGCTGCGAGCCGCGCTCTCCATCGTCGAGGGCCAGCCGGTTGCGGTCCAGTCACCGGCGAGAGCGCAGTTGGGCCAGGGCGCGGACTGAGCCCGCGGACGGAACTGGTCGATGCCGGGCGGGACGCCAAAGGTGGCGCGAACCTCTTTGACCAGCGCAGACTTTTCGAGCTTTGCCTCTCTTGCCATGGGGAAGAATTCCTTCAATTCGCTGACGGCGAGGTCAATCGCCTCAGCCCGTTTGAGCGAGGCAAATTCGCGCGATGCGCTGATGACAAGCTCAAGATAACTTCCCTTCCCGCGGCGCCCGGGTTGCAGGCGGCTCTTGTTGTACATCCAGTGAATGGTGCGGTCGAGCAGGACGGCGTGCTCGAGGTGCGTGATTTCGCGGTCGAACCAGAGATGGACGCTGCAGATGGGCCAGTGCTCATGGCGCGCAATCTGCGCGGCGAGCGACTCGACGCCGGGGGCGGCAGGCATCCGCGGCAGCAGCTTTGCCACAGATTCAAAGGGCAGCGCGAGCACCAGGTAGTCCGAGGTGAGCACGCCAGCGCGCGTGTTGAGCGTCCATTGCGAGGCTGCTTCACTCCACTCCGCGCTCTCCACTCCGGCGTTGAAGAGGACTTCGCCTCCACGATCGCGCAGAAAGGTTTCCGCGCCTGCGTAAAGCTCGCTCAGCGGCACGGTGCTCATGCCCATCGAGCCGGCCTCGGCTGAGTTCAGGAAGAGTTCGCGGATCACTTTGACCGCATAGGGCAACGCGATCTCGTCAAGATCCGCATTGAGCGCGCTGGCGATGACCAGCCGCCAGAAGCGATCGATGGCGCCCACGGTTTGCCCATTCTGCCTGAGCCATGTGCCGAGCGACCACTCCGTGGTGGAGTCTTTTGGAGTGATTCTGAGGATAGCGGAGAAGGCGCGCAGGAGCGCCCATTTGTCGGCGCGCGTGAAGGCCTTGGCTGCGAGCAGACTGGGCAGGCCGTGCATCGGTGCCGGCAGCCGGGAAGGACCAAGCCGCGAGCGGCGGCCGCCGGGCTCGATCATCGTCATGGCGCGCGTCCAATGGATCTTCTGCGCAACGCCGATGCGGCGATAGAAGCCGATGAGATTGGTGCAACAGCCAAAGAGTACGTGCTGGCAGTTGTCGATGACCTCGTCGATGGCGGGGGATCGATAGGAACTGGCGCGTCCGCCAAGAAAGGCGCGCCGCTCGACCAGACGGACGCGCAGGCCAGCCTCGGCCAATGCGCAGGCTGCGCTCATGCCGGCTACGCCACCACCGGCCACGATTACCGATTTTTGCGATCCAGGCTGCAAACCGATTCTCTCTTTGCTGTGGCGCGCGTCTCTCCTATCATCGCCGATGATGGGGGGCTGGCGCAGCAGGAAGGTCACAGCAGGGTGTGCGACCTGAAAATGGAAACTCGGCGCCTTTCTTTTTTTGCGCCCTTTACCCGAGCGCATGTGATACGCTCG
>JBMFHB010000040.1:0-31847 GCA_049977045.1 Occallatibacter sp. | reverse complement strand
GCGGCGCCGGCATTCTCGGCAGCGACATTGCCGGCGCACTCGCCAGTTGCGGCGCACAGGTGGCGATTATTGACGTGGACGCTGCGGCAGGTAAGGCCGCGGTCGAGCGAATGGGCGAACTCGGCAAGAACGTCGCTGCCTTCCAATGCGACGTGCTGAACAAGGACAGCGTCACCAAGGTTGCCGAGGACATAATCGCCCGGTTTGGTAAGATCGATTGCCTGATCAATGGCGCGGGCGGCAACAAGCCTCAGGCCACAACGAGCCCCGACCTCAAGTTCTTCGATCTTCCCGCCGACGCGCTGCGCTGGGTCTTCGACCTGAACATTCTCGGCACCATTCTGCCTAGTCAGGCCTTCGGAAAAGCAATGGCTGCGCAGGGTTTTGGCACCATTCTGAACATCTCCTCGATGAACGCCTTCCGGCCTCTCACGCGCATTCCAGCCTACTCTGCGGCTAAGGCCGCGGTAAGCAACTTTACGCAGTGGCTTGCGGTGCACATCGCCCAGGAGTACTCACCCAATATCCGCGTGAATGCGATCGCGCCGGGATTTTTCCTGACTAACCAGAACCGCTTCCTGCTGCTCGACAAGGAAACCGGCGGCCTGACGGCGCGCGGAAACTCGATCATTGCGCACACGCCGATGGCGCGGTTCGGAGAGTCAAAAGACCTGTTCGGATCGGTGCTGTGGCTGCTCTCGCCCGCCTCGGAGTTCGTCACCGGAGTAGTGATTCCGATCGATGGCGGCTTCTCGGCCTACAGCGGCGTTTAGCAGCGAATGAGCGGTAAAGGGCGCACTGATTGCTGGACAAGCTTCCCGCGGTTGGTGCGCCAAAATTGTTCGCGCATCCGACCCCGCTGCTTCGCGTATACCGCATCGCGAAAGACCGTTGAGGATCGACAATGACGACTTCGATTTCCGTTCACGGCCGCATCGTTCGGCGGTTTTTTCATATCTGCCTAGAGGCTCCTCAGTTCCTGTGACTTAAGTCATTGCCACAGATAGACCGCGAAAGCAAAAAATAGTTAAAATCCGTCATCCGCCTGGATGAAGGGGCGGAGACGGCTTACGGGTTTCTGTCACAGCACCGTGCGCTGGCGGAGATTCCAGCGGACGCGGGGAATACGTCGAGGAGCAGGGTGAGTATGAAAGCATTCTTTATCGGGATTTGTACATTCATTTTCCTTTCCATATCAGGAATCAAAGCACAGAGCTCGCCGCACGCAGGCGCGGCGGCGCACCTGGCAAAGACAAAGATGGTTCAGCCCAGGGTTTCGGCCCAGGGGCAGGAGTGTCTGGCCTGCCACTCCGCGTCGACGCCGGGGCTCGTGCAGCAATGGAAGGACAGCGAGCACTATAAGCACGGAGTCGACTGCTACTCCTGCCACAAAGCCAATGCCGGCGATCCGGCAACGGTGGATCACTACGGACAGAAGATCGCCGTGATCGTGACGCCCAAATATTGCGCGCGCTGTCACTCGGCGGAAGTGGATCAGTATGAACACAGCCGCCATGCAAAGGCCACGCAGTTTATCGGGTCTCTCGACAACGTGCTCGGCGAGGTGGTCGAAGGCGCCCCGGCGGTTCAGAGCGAGTGCGTTCAGTGCCACGGAAGCACGGTAAAGTACCTGGGAGACGGCAAGTTCGACTCTACAACCTGGCCCAACAGCGGCGTGGGGCGCGTGAATCCGGATGGCAGCGCCGGTTCCTGCGCGGCCTGTCACGGACGGCACAGCTTCAGCGTGGCTCAGGCTCGGGCGCCGGAGACCTGTGGCAAATGCCACATGGGACCGGATCATCCGCAGATCGAGATCTACAACGAGTCGATGCACGGCATTCTCTACCGGGCCAATCTCGATCAGATGCATCTCAACAGCAAGACGTGGATTGTGGGCAAAGACTACACCGCCGCGCCGACCTGCGTCACCTGTCACATGGGCGGCACGCCGGACCATCCCGAGCCGACGCACGATACCGGGACGCGCTTAAGCTGGACCCTGCGCCCGGCGGTCAGCATCCATCAGCCGGATTGGCAGAACAAGCGCGCGGCGATGCAGGATGTGTGCCTGAACTGTCACGCCAGTGGCATGGTCAACAACTTCTACAAGCAATTCGACGATTCAGTGAACCTGTATAACACCAAGTATGGAGAGCCCGCAGCCGCGATCATGGCCAGGCTGACCGAGAAGAAGGCCATCTCCACGACGCCATTCGACACCCAGATCAAGTGGGACTACTTCGAGATGTGGCACCACGAAGGACGCGCGGCCCGCATGGGATCGGCGATGAACGGACCGGATTACACCCAATGGCACGGCTTTTACGAGGTCGCGAAGGACTTTTATATGAAGTTCATTCCCGAAGCGGAGAAGCTTTCGCCCGGCATCACGAAAGATCTCGTCAACTCACCCGACAACATCTGGCTGAAGGGGATCAGCAAGGAACAGATCCAGCAGGAGATCGACTACTACAAAAAGAGATACAACCAGTAATTTCAGGCGAGGCGGCAGGTTTCCGCGGCCGCCTCCGCGAAGTAGCGCCGTTGAAAGTAGAAAGCGACATTGACCAGAGCAATCATGACGGGAACCTCAACAAGAGGGCCAATCACTGCGGCAAAGGCCTCGCCTGAGTTGATTCCAAAAACCGCTACCGCCACCGCAATCGCCAGCTCAAAGTTATTGGAGGCGGCCGTGAAGGACAGCGTGACCGTTTTGCTATAGTCGGCGCCGATCGCCTTGCCCATCAGGAAGGAGATAACAAACATGACCACGAAATAGATGAGCAGTGGCACGGCGATACGCAGAACATCCAGGGGCAGACGCACAATGTATTCGCCCTTGAGCGAAAACATTACAACAATTGTGAACAGAAGAGCGATCAGGGTCAGCGGGCTTACCCTCGGCACAAAGCTGTGATCGTACCAGCTACAACCTTTGACCCTCCGCAGAATTGTCCGCGTGGCCAGACCTGCCAGGAACGGTATGCCCAGATAGATGAAGACGCTTTGCGCGATCTGGCCGATAGAGACATTCACTTCAGCACTGTGGAGTCCCAGCCTGGCCGGCAACACCGTGACGAAGATCCACGCATAGACAGAATAAAAGAACACCTGAAAGATCGAGTTAAACGCAACCAGACCGGCTGCATACTGCGTGTCGCCTTTCGCCAGTTCGTTCCACACGATCACCATGGCAATGCATCGCGCAAGGCCGATCAGGATGAGGCCAGCCATGTACTCGGGGCGATCGCGCAAAAACGCCACGGCCAGCACGAACATCAGCACCGGTCCAATGATCCAGTTCTGCACGAGAGACAAGGTCAGGATGCTCTTGTTGCGAAACACCTCATGAAGCTCTTCGTACCGCACCTTCGTGAATGGCGGGTACATCATCACAATCAGGCCGATTGCAATCGGTATCGAAGTTGTGCCAACGCTGAGGCGATTCAGAAACAGCACCACTCCTGGCACAAGCCAGCCGAGCAACACGCCCAATGCCATGGCTGCAAAGATCCACGCGGTCAGGTAGCGGTCGATAAATCCAAGACTGCGCATTCCCGCTTTCGTCATGTTTCTCATTTCCTTTCCTGCTGGCGCGGATTGCTCGCCGGGCTGCTGTAGGATCGCCGCCTTAGCGAAGGTGCGAGAGCTGTTTTCATGCACACGGGCAAAGGCGCGCCGTCGAGCCTCCCTGATTTCTTCGGGCCACAACAGGCGCGTGTAAGTCGCCCACAATCTGCCTGCATCGACTTCTCTTCCCTCAACCAGACAAGAATCTCCCTCAAAACCCTCGCCGCGCCGGCCTCGGGCGGCATCGCGATGCGATAGTGCATCCACTTGCCTTCACGCCGTGCCGCAACGATTCCGGCTTTGCGCAGGTAGGCAAGATGGCGCGATATCTTGGGCTGAGGCTGGTTAAGAACCTCTACAAAATAGCAGACGCAGATCTCCTGGCCTTCCATGAGATTCAGCAGCCGAAGGCGGGTTCTGTCTGCCAATGCCTGAAAGAATTGTTCCGCGTTAAACGGCTCCTGTTTTGCGGCCATGCTGCAATTATATCTGCATTGACGCATATGTCAATCTAAAATATATTCGACTCAGATGGTGTGTGAAAAGCAGAATCGGTTTTCGATAAATCCTTCTCCAGGAACACATCAAGGAGCATTGATGCGAAAATTCATCTTTGCCTGCATCCACAATGCAGGGCGCTCGCAGATGTCGGCCGCGCTGTTCAACCGGCACGTTGACCCATCCAAGGCCTTTGCCATTTCCGCCGGCACTCATCCCGCCGAGCACGTTCATCCCGTAGTGGTCGACGCCATGCGCGAGATCGGAATTGACCTGCGCGATGCAAAACCGCAAAAGCTTACGCTGGAGCTGGCTCGCGGCGCCGACACGCTCATCACGATGGGCTGTGGCGACGAGTGCCCCTATGTCCCGGGCCTTCGCCGCGATGACTGGCCGCTTCCAGACCCCAAGGGACAAGGCATCGAAGTGGTTCGACAGACGCGTGACGAGATCAAGCTGCGCGTGATTGCGCTTCTGCAGCGTGAGAACCTTCTGCCAGGGTGAACCCGCCGATTGAGGCGCCGGCATCAAAACGCACCAAGCCCCTGATGCAGATGCGCGGCTTTGCGCACTGTTTCCTGGTCTCTCGCAGGAGGCTATGGTCCCTGTCCCGCTGCTTCAACGCATTCGCGGGTTGATCCACTGGTACACGAGGTCCGTGACAAAATTCACCAGCACATACGTCAATCCAATCGCCAGCAGACAGCCTTGCACGAGCGCATAATCGCGGTTGGAGATGGCGCTCACGGCGAGTCTGCCGAGGCCGGGCCAACTGAAGATTGTCTCCGTGACAATGGCGCCCGCCAACAACGCGCCGAATTGCAGTCCCACCACGGTCACAATCGGCACCAGCGCATTGGGCAGCGCGTGACACCACACGACGGCGTTCTCGCTCAGTCCCTTGGCGCGCGCAGTGCGGATGTAGTCCTGGCCCAGTTCCTCCAGCATCGCCGTGCGCACCATGCGCGTGAGAATCGCCGCCAGCGAAGACCCCATGGTGACGGCAGGTAAAATCAGGTAGCGCCAGTCGATCGCAGCCACACCGCCCATCGCCGTTCCGCCGGCGTTCGCACCCGACACTGGAAGCCAGCCCAGGCCAATGGAAAAGACAAGGATCAGCACCGGACCCAACGCGATGCCGGGAACCGAGAGCCCGAAGAGCGAGACCACGGATAGAAGTTGATCGGCCCAGCGCCCGCGGCGCACGGCCGCCACAATCCCTGCGGGTAACGCCAGCGCCAGCGCCAGCAGAAGCGCGGCCAGGGTGAGCGCGAGGGTATATGGGTAGCGTTGGCCGATCAAATGCGCGACCGAGTCGTGCAGACGAATCGACGTACCCAGGTTGCCGTGCAGAACCCCTCCCCAGTAGCGGATGTATTGCGTGTGCAGCGGCAGGTCGAGGCCGAGCTGGTGACGCAGCGCCGTGAGATCGGTGGGCGAAGCGCCTTCGCCCAGCATCATCTGCACCGGGTCGCCGGGAACCAGGTGAATCAGCAGAAACACAAGCGAAACCACCAGCCACACAACAGGCAGCGTGAGCGCGAGACGCGTGAGGGTCTGCTTCATGGAGAGAGTGAACAGGCTCCAGATTTCAGTGGTCACCCCAGTCCGGCGACCGCGACAGAGTCGAATCCGATTATACGTGCGCAGAGAATACAGGTCCGCATCCGGGATGCAGGATCCATGGCATGATCGACAGAATTCTGCGCGGCGCGATCCCACCTGTGGGTCACTGGTCGCTCCAGGGTTTTGATCGCCATCTTTCGAGCAACACTTTTTCCGAACGCGGGTTTGACGAGGAAGCGCCAGCCCGCAATGGCGGCGTGGCATCTCATTCGCATCGCCGAGGTTCTTCAATGACGAAGCTCAAGTTGTTTGCATTCATGGCTCTCCTTTCCTTGCCGCTGGCCGTGGCCGGGTGCTCTCATCCGCGCCCCGTAATGTATGTCCCCCCGCCGCCGGCCTGGAGCGCCGTGGCGCAGCAAGGCTATCACGACGGCTTCTTTGCCGCGCGCCACGATATACGGCACGGACTCGCGCCCAACCTGCGTCGCCACCCCAGATTCCGCAATCCTCCCGTGCCTCCGCCGATGCTCGGGGAGTACAGGCACGGCTTCCGCGCTGGCTACCAGCAGGCAATTCATGGTGGGCAGGGTCCCGGCTACTAACACCTGTCTCCTGCCATCCACGAGGCCGTTACAAAACTCGTATTGATGATGTTGATGCCGTAATGAACGAGGTACGGTAACCGCCTGTTCACACCCGCGCGCAACTTCAAGGCGCGGATAATCGATAGTGTGAATGGCGCGGGCAATCTCGGGCTCTTGCAGGATTATGGGATCTATCTTCGCGTGGAAAAAGGACTTCGCCCCCTCACCTGCGAAGCTTACTTGAGCGATCTTCGCATCTTTGCCGAGTTTCTGGAGGGCCGCAACGCACTGCTGCTCACGGCTTCTGACGCCGATGTGGCAGGATTGCTCGAGCACCTGCGCAATCACGGCATCGATGCCCGTTCCGCGGCGCGCAAACTCAGTTGCCTGCGCGGATTTTACAAGTGGCTCCTGCTCGACCGGCGCATCCATCGCGATCCCACAGTGAACATCGAGTCGCCCAAGGCATGGAAGGTGCTGCCCAAGTCGCTGGCTGAGCCGGAAGTCACGGAGATGCTCGATCGAGCAGCAATCGCGGCGTCGCATCCGCAGGCCCATGCCACCGCACTGCGCGACCGCGCGATTCTTGAACTGCTGTATGCCGGCGGCTTGCGTGTCTCTGAGGTTGTATCGTTGAACGTCAGCGATCTCGCCTTCGATGCCGGCCGCGTGCAGGTGCGCGGCAAGGGCGACAAGGAACGAATTGTTCCGCTGGGACGGGTCGCGATCGAGGCATTGGAACAATATCTTCGCGAGGGACGGCCTCATCTGGACCGCATCAGCTCGGCGCGCCGGGGCCGGGCGCCACAGACGGCGCCACGGAACGAGCGGACGCGGATGTTTCTTTCGCTGCATGGCATGCCGCTGACACGGCAATGGGTTTGGCGGCTGGTGAAGAACGCGAATCGCTCCACAAGCCCCCACGGCTTGCGCCACAGTTGCGCCACGCACATGGTGGAACACGGCGCGGATCTGCGCAGCGTGCAAACGATGCTGGGCCACGCCGACATCTCCACCACGCAGGTGTATACGCACCTGGCTCTGGGCCATCTGAAGGCCGTGCATCGCGCGTATCATCCGCGCGCGATGCACCGTCCGGTTGAAGCCGAAGTCGATGCCGCCTCGCGCCCCGGCCCGCGGCTCGTCAAACGCACCGTCCCAGGCGAGGAAAAGCCATGACCGCAACTGCTGCGCAGCCTGTTGCCGAATCGGAAGCCGCCGGCGCTCTCGGAGATCTGGTCGATGCTTATCTGCGGATGATTGCCAACGAGCGCGGCGCATCTCCGCACACCTTACGCGCCTACGCGCGCGAGCTGCATGGGTTTGCATCGTGGATGGCAGAAGGCGACGGCACAGCGCACGTTGCGCAAATTGAGCATACGCACATTCGCGCCTATCTCGGAGCAATCTACGAGCGAGGCCTTTCGAAGGCCTCGGCAGCGCGGGCGCTGGCGGCCATTCGCAGCTGGTTCAAGTGGCTGGCGCGCAATCACTACGTCGAGCAAAACGCGGCATCGCTGGTTTCCACGCCACGGCTGCCCAAACACCTGCCCCGCGTGCCTTCCATCGAGCAGATGAACCGCGTGGTCGATTCGGTGCGCGACGATGCCGCAAGCTGGCCCGCGCGCGACCGCGCGATTCTCGAACTGCTGTACGGGTGCGGCATCCGTAACGCAGAGTTGACGGGATTGAACCTCGACGACATTCACTGGGCGAACGAAGCCATTCTGGTGCGAGGCAAGGGGCAAAAGCAACGCTACGTTCCGCTGGGCGATGCGGCTGCCGATGCGTTGCGCGCCTACCTGGCAGAGCGCAACGCACGCCTGGCCGCGGCCAGCGAAGGCAAGCCAGTCCGCACTTCCGCGCTGTTTGTGAACCTGCAACTGCGCGGCCTCGCAAGGGGCGGTGAAGCGCGGCTCACTACACGCAGTGTGGGCCGCATCGTGAAGCGCATCGCCATTCTGCGCGGCCTGCCCGCCGATGTTCACCCGCACACGCTGCGCCACGCCTTCGGCACGCATCTGCTCGAAGAAGGCGCCGACCTGCGCGCCATTCAGGAACTGCTCGGCCACGAGCGCCTGTCAACCACGCAGCGTTATACACAGCTCACCACCGCACAGTTGACCGAAGTTTACGACCGGACGCATCCGCGCGCGCGGTGATACGGTTCGCAATCAGTCATGAAATTACTCCCAGGCCCAGCGGCGGGTGTGCTCACCGCGGCCGATGTTGCAACGAGCAGAAGCGCGTTCCAGAAGAACAAGTTGCTCATCGGCGAAACCTCGTCTTAACGGGAGAAAAACATGCGCGCACCGACTATGACAAGCGTGACGGCAAAGATACGCCGCAGCAATACATCGGGAATGTTTTGCGCCCAGGCCGCGCCGAAATAGCTGCCCACCAGAAATCCCAGCGCGAGGAGTGCGGCGACGCGAATATCGGCATTACCGTTGCGGTAGTACTCGAGAAAAGCAAACAGGCCCACCGGCGCCAGCAGAGCGCCAATTGAAGTTCCTTGCGCGCGGTGTTGATCCATCCCCACAATCCAGACCAGCGCCGGGACAAACAGAATGCCTCCCCCGATTCCCACCACCCCGGAAAAAACACCCACGGCGGCGCCCACGAGCAGAATCAGCCAGTTCACACGATCTCCTTTGCACAGGCATATAGACACCTGTTACTCCAGCCTATCGCATGGATGGGAAGGTCGAAGTTACTGCTTGGCGCTCTGCAAACCTGCGCCACTGGCTGGCCGCAACTGCAGATTGACCGTGTGGCTAGGCAAGCGCCTGGTTCATGTTGTCGATGGCCTCGTCAATCTCCGTTGTGCTCTTGTAGCCCACGGTCGCGCAATCGATGCCGGCATGACGGAAGGCAAAACGCATAGACTTCTGCCTGTCGCTGCGATCCACAAACGTCCCTTCGCCGGCGAGCTTCATGCTGATGACGCCCATGCCCGCGGCGCGCGTCTCGTGCACCCGGGCGACCACTTCCTTCACATCGCCGGGTGCATTCCAACTGTCCGTCTCGTTGTCCATATGCACGCCTTCATGGTTCATGCGGATCATGGCCACCTGTAGCCACTCACAGCCGGGAACCTGCCGCAACGCAGGCAGTCCGTGAACCGAGGCGCCACGCGCCAGAATTGTCTTCCGCGACTGCGCTTCAAGAATCGCGTCCTGCCAACGCCGGGTGTCCTTGACCCAATCGCTCCCACGCTGCCCATGCAGCAGCATGATGTCGTAATACTCGGTGTCGCAGTTCTTGCGCAGTTCGTCGAGCTTCTTCAAGGGGTCTGGATCGTCGCTGGTCGTGACCTTGGTCATCAATCTGTAACTATCGCGGGGCAGCCCCTTGAGCGCCGTGCCCAACATCTGTTGCGATGGGCCATACTGCTCGGCGGTCTCAAAAAAGCGGATACCGCGCTCATAGGCGTAACGCACCAGCCGCGTGAACTCCTGCTGCCCGAGTTGCTGCTGCACGCGACCATTGTGGGTCCCCGTGCCGAAAGCCAGACGGGTAACTTTGACGCCAGAATTGCCCAATGTCACCCAGTCGGTGGCCGAGGCGCGCTCGGCAAAGATCGGCGCGGTCTGCAAGCCGGCAGCAGCGCCCACGGCGGCGCCCGCCTTCAAGAAGTTTCTTCTGGAAAGTTGCGACATACGCGATCGACACCTCCTGGCCGAAGGGGACGGCTCATTGCAGGAATGGTAGCATATGCTTCAATGGCCCTGCGTGCCGATGAAGTTTGCCTTCCGGCTCTGCGCACTCGGCCTCCGCGCTCACCAGCTATGCAGCCACTCGGCGTCGCGGCCGATACGCACGGGCGTGCGGAAAAGCTCGCTCAGCCGCGCTTCGGTCAGCAGTTCCTCGCGCGGGCCATCGGCAACGATACGCCCGTCACGCATGAGAATGATGCGTTCGATCTCGGGCAGAATATCGCCAAGATGGTGCGTGACCATCACTAGCCCGGTGCCTTCCCGCGCCAGTCCGCGCAGCGTCTCGCGCAATTCGCGTTGCGCGGCCAGGTCGAGCGCGTTCGAGGGCTCATCGAGAAGCAGTTGCTTCGGCCTGTGGACGAGCGCGCGCGCGATCATGATGCGCCGCTTTTCGCCGGCCGACATCGTTCCGACCATCTGCTCCGCCAGCCTGGTGGCTTCCATACGTTCCAGCGCTTCCCGCGCCCGCGCGCGCATCTCGCCGGTCACATGCAGGTTTGGCCACAGCGAAGAAGCCGAAAAGAAACCGGCGATCACGGCATCGATTCCTGTCGTAACCGCGGTCCGCTCGCCAGGCAGCTCGCCCCCCATCGGACCGGCGCTCACCACGCCGAAGTGCCGCCGCAACTCTGTCAGATCCCATCGCTCGCGGCCAAAAATGCGCGCGTGCATGCCAGGCTTCACAATGGGATAGATCTGGCACGTCATGGTGAGAATCAGCGTCGATTTACCGCAGCCGTTCGGCCCAAGAATGGCCACGTGTTCACCGGTGCGGATGGTCAGGTTCACGTTGTGCAGTACCACACGGTCGCCGCGGGCGACGTTCACCTGGCGCATCTCCAGAAACTCTGTTGTGTTTGCGTCGCTCTCGGCCTTGGGCACGCCCCAGCTCTCCTTTGATCTTTCAAGCTCTGCATCGCAGGCCCATACCTGCTAGATTAAATGCACGCCATGAGCACTCTCACCCAGGACAACATTCCTCGCGGATTTCGTTTTGCAGCTGGCACGGCGGGCCTCAAGGCCAGCGGCCGGCCGGATTTGGCCCTGATTGTTGCCGATGCTCCGGCCAGCGCCGCCGCCGCATTCACATCGAATCGTGTCACTGCCGCTCCGCTCATCGTCGATAAGCAGCACTTGAGCGCAACCGCCGGGCGCGTGCGCGTGGCTGTAATCAATGCCGGCAACGCCAACTGCGCAGCCGGCGAGGCGGGACTTGCGGCGGCGCACGCCACCTGCGCTGCTGCGGCAAAGGTCTTCGGCTGCCGTGCTGAAGAGGTGTTTCCGTCGTCGACGGGAATCATCGGCGTCCCGCTGCCTGCGGAGAAGATCGCCGCCGTGCTGCCCGATCTTGCCGCATCGATGGCGTCCGATCCGAACCACTTTCACGATGCCGCGCACGCGATTCTCACCACCGATACGGTAGAAAAGATTGCGTTCACGCAGTTCACGGCGGAAGGCCGCGAGGTGCGCGTTGCCGCCTTCGGCAAAGGCTCCGGCATGATTCATCCGCAGTTGACGCCGCACGCCACCATGCTTGTCTACGTGCTGACCGATGCGGCGATCGAACCCGCCGATCTGAACTCCTATCTGCGCCCAGCGGTTGAGATCAGCTTCAATCGCATCTCCGTGGACGGCGACACCTCAACCAACGACACCGTTCTCCTGCTGGCCTCGGGCGCCAGCGGCGTACGCATCGGCGCCGAAGATCCGGCTTTCGCATTCGCGCTTACGCAGGTCTGCACTTCGCTTGCGCGTCAGGTGGTTGCCGACGGCGAAGGACTCTCGCACGTCGTGGAACTGCGCATTGAAGGCGCGGCCAGCGACGCCGATGCGCTGCGCGTGGCCAAGGCCATTGCGCATTCACCGCTGGTGAAAACGGCGTGGGCGGGTTGCGATCCGAACTGGGGACGGCTGGCCGCGGCCATCGGCTACTCCGGCGCGGCCATCGATCCCGACCGTATTGATATCGACTTTGGCGAACTGCCCATCTGCCGCGACGGCGGCCGCGCTCCAGCGTTCGACGAATCCGCGGCCCATGCCTACATCTCACGGCGCGAATTCTCGATCTCGATTCGCTTGCACCAGGGCTCCGGCACGTGCGTCTTCTGGACCACCGACCTGACGCACGAGTACATCCACATCAATGCGGATTACTCCACGTAGATCCCCTGTTAATACAGGTGGAAGTCAACCTGCACCGTGATCATCACCGGAACGGGCGTCCTGCCATCCTTCATGGCCGGCTTGAACTTCCACTTGCGTACGGCCTCCACGGCCTTTTCGTCGAGTCCCATGCCAAGGGCGCGAACCACACGAATGTTCCTCGGATTGCCCTGCGCATCCACAATGAGCGACAGCAGGCAAACTCCCTGGTACTTGGCGCGTCGCGCCTCGTCGGAGAACTCGGCATCGGGCTGATAGATGGGAATCGGCGCAGCGACTCTGCCGCCTACCTGGTAAACGCCACCGCCTGTGTTGCCGCCCGATCCGGGACCGTATCCATTGCCGTAACCAGAGCCCAGGCCGCCGCCCGAGCCGGTTCCCATGCCGGCGCCGCTGCCCGTTCCCGCCGAAGCCAACTGCACATTGCTTGAGCTGTGCAGCCCAATCATCGGCATATTATTGTCGGGCAGTTGAATATCCTTCTGCACGTTAATCGCCGGCGGCTCCGGCAGTTTGGGGTGTTCAATAAGCTCCGGCTGTGGAGGCGTGATCGGAACTTTGGCCCGCTCCGGAAGCTTGCCCTTGTTGGCTTCGATGGGACTGCGGTCGCCGCCACCACCACCGCCGCCCGCCTGGATTGTTGCCTTGGGCGCGACGTAGTCGCCAACATCAATATTTGTGGCCATCAGTTGCGGCTTTACCGTCTCAATCACCTTCTTGCCAACAAAAAAAAGAATAATGAGCAGAATCGTGACATTGAGGGTGGTAGAGATCCCGATGGCCCATGGGTTGGTCTTGACCGCCATCCGGTCGGGAACCGGGACCGGCTGCGATGTCAGCTCAAGAGGCGGCAGCTTCACCGGGAAAAACACGTCCCGTATGCTTTCCCACAAGCCCACCCAGACAGGCTTGTCCTCGAAAGCTCTGCCCAAGAAGGCGTCCAGCTCATGGCCGACCTCAAGCTCCGCCCTTGTCTGGTCGTTCTTTTTTTCCGGTGTCATGTGTGTCGATGATTTGCCTTGATAGTCGCCAGCGGGGCTGCCGTTCCCTGCCCGGACGCGAACGCGCGCGTGGCCGGATCACTCATTCATTATGCTTTACTGCGCCCTTGCTTGTCTTGCGCCGGCAACCGATCTCCGGCAGGGTCAACCTCCAGAATCCTGCATCCGCCGACTTTAACTCTTCCATTAACAATAGACGCTTGAAACGCGAAGTTTGTTACCTGAAAAATCGCCACGTGGCCGTTTACACTGATAGATGAACAACTTCGCACCCTTGAACGGAGTCACGATGTCTTCTGCGCCGGAGTTGAAGGCGACGCTTACATTACCTCAAACCGCCTTCCCGATGAAAGCCAATCTGCCCCAGAATGAGCCGCTTCGGCTCGCTCGCTGGGCCTCGCTCCGGCTCTACGAGGAGCTGCGCAAGGCCGGTCAGGGCCGACCTGTCTACCTGCTCCATGACGGCCCTCCCTACGCCAACGGGCCTATCCATCTTGGCCATGCCCTGAACAAGGGCCTGAAAGACTTCGTCGTCAAGTCGAAGACCATGGCGGGTTACGACGCGCCCTACGTGCCCGGCTACGACTGCCACGGACTGCCCATCGAGATCAAGGTCGACGAAAAACTGGGCCACAAGAAACTCACCATGCCCGTCCCCGAGGTGCTCGAGGCTTGCCGCGCCTACGCGCAAAAATATGTGAACCTGCAAACCGAGCAGTTCGAGCGCATCGGCTGCTTTGGACGCTGGAACGAGCCCTACCGGACCATGGCGCGCCCCTATGAAGCCCGAACGCTCGAAGCGTTTTACGGTTTCCTTGAGAAAGGCTTCGTCTACCGCGGCCTCAAGCCGGTCTACTGGTGCATCCATGACCGCACGGCCCTCGCCGAAGCCGAAGTCGAATACGCAAACCACACCAGCCCATCGATCTATGTGCGCTATGCGATGCGCGATGACGGCGCCACCCAGGACGAACAGATCCAGCGGCTGCTCAAAGGTCACCGTGTGTGGACCATCATCTGGACCACCACCCCCTGGACACTCCCCGCCTCGATGGCCGTAGCCTTCCATCCCGATTTCGACTACGTGGCGCTCAAGCAGGGCGAGGACGTGTACATCGTCGCGGCAGAGTTGGCCGAGAGCGTCAAAACGGCGTGCAAGTTGCAGGATGCCGTCGAAATCGATCGCTTCAAGGGCGCAAAGATGGAGCGTCTCAACTTCCAGCACCCGTTCCTCGAAAGAAGCATCCTAGGCGTGCTCGCCACCTACGTCACTGCCGACACCGGAACCGGCGCAGTGCATACCGCGCCCTCGCACGGCGCCGACGACTTCTCGACCGGCCAGAAGTACGGCATCGACGCCACTAGCCGCGTCGACGCCGCCGGACACATTCACGTCGATCCTGAAGCCTGGCCGTTCGAGAAACCTCCGGCCTTCGACGGGCTCAAGGTGTGGGCCGCGAATCCCGTCATCCTGGCCCTGCTCGAAGAACGCCGCGCACTGATGGGATCGGCGGATCTCGACCACTCCTATCCGCATTGCTGGCGCTGCCACCACCCCGTCATCTTCCGCGCCACCGAGCAGTGGTTCATCTCTCTTGAAACTCCCGTCCAAAATGAGGGAAAAACATTCCGGCAGCTCGCCATCGAAGAGATCGACAAAGTCACCTGGGACCCGGCCTGGGGCAAGGAGCGCATCACCAACATGATCGCCACCCGCCCCGACTGGTGCATCAGCCGTCAGCGCATCTGGGGCGTGCCCATCGCCGTCTTCCTGTGCGAAGGCTGCAACCAGCCGATCATCAATGCGGAGTTGAACAAAAGGGTCGTCGAGCTTTTTGAAAAAGACGGCGCCGAAGCCTGGCACACAACCGACGTGAAGAAACTGCTGCCGGAAGGTGCCCGGTGCAAGCACTGCGGCGGCGCGAGCTTCCGCAAAGAGACGGACATCCTCGATGTCTGGTTCGATTCCGGCGTAAGCTGGCTGGCGGTCTGCGAGTCGGACCCCGAATTGAGCGCGATTTACAAGGGCTTTCAGGACAACAACGGCACGGAGTGCTTGTACCTCGAAGGCGGTGATCAGCATCGCGGCTGGTTCCACTCCTCGCTGCTGACTTCGGTGGCGCTGCGCGGCCGCGCGCCCTATTCGCACGTGGCTACGGCCGGCTGGACGCTCGACGAGCAGGGCCGCGCCATGTCGAAATCGCTCGGCAACGGCGTCGATCCCGTCGACATCGCCAACCGCATGGGCGGCGAGATCGTGCGCCTCTGGGTGGCTTCAGTCGACTTCCGCGAAGACATGGCCGCCAGCGAAAACCTCATGCAGCGCTGCGCCGAACTCTACCGCAAGCTCAGAAACACCTTCCGTTTTTTGCTGGGCAACCTGGAGCACGCGCTGCCGGCTTTCGGTATCGCCGGCAAATTCGATCCCGCGCGCGACAGTATGGACGAGAGCGAGCTGTTGCCGCTCGACCGCTACATGCTGGCCCGCACGCGCGAGCTGGCCGAGAAGATCATTGGGCCCGACGGCAAATCGGGATGGTATGGAGCCTTCGAGTTTCATCGCGTCTACCAGGCCGTCAACGAGTTCGCCATCGTGGACCTGAGCGCCTTCTATCTCGACGTGCTCAAGGACCGCATGTACACCTTTGCGCCCACGAGCCACGCACGCCGCTCCGCACAGACCGTGCTGTGGCGGATCACCGAAGCTCTGGTCCGGCTGGTGGCGCCCATCCTCAGCTTTACCGCCGACGAGGTCTGGGAGCACCTGCCGAAGGTCGAAGGCCGCCCGGTTTCCGTGCATCTGGCGCAGTTCCCCAAGCCCGAAGAGATATTCTCTGAAGATCCTGCGCCACTGATCGAAGAGTGGAAACGGATCTTCGCCGTACGCGACGAGGCGTTGCGCGTGCTCGAAGAAGACCGCAAGGCAAAGATCATCGGCAAGGGCTTAGAAGCGCAGCTCAGGATTGAAGCCTCGAACTCGCTGCTCGACATGCTGCGCCGCTATGCGGACGGGCTCAAGGAGATCCTGAACGTCTCAAGCGTCGAAGTCGCGGAGGGCAAGGAACTCAAGGTCACAGCCTCGCCAGCCTCTGGCGCCAAATGCGCCCGCTGCTGGAACTTCATGCCGGAGGTCTCCAGCTACGGCATCTGGACAAACGTCTGCACGCGCTGCCAGTCGGCACTGAAGGAGATGGGCATCGCCCCACCGATGGAGACTCGCGCATGAGCTTGCTTAAAGACTGGCCCCGGCCGCGCCATCTGCCCTGGCTGCTTCTTGTCTCGGCCGCGGTCTTCGCCGCCGACCGCCTGACGAAAATATGGGTCTCGCAACACGTCCGCTTCGGCGGCGCGATTCCCATCGTCAACCACTTCCTCCGCATCACGCACTGGACCAACGAAGGCGCCGCCTTCTCCATGTTTGCCGACACAGCCTCGCCCCACATCGTGCGCTGGGGACTGATTGTCTTCACTCTCATTGCCGCTCTCGGCGTCTTCATTGCGCTGCTGCGGCTGGGCAACCGTATCACCTTCACCACCATCGCGCTGGCGCTGATTCTGGGCGGGGCCCTCGGCAACGTGCACGACCGCATCGTCTACGGCGCGGTTGTGGACTTCATCGAGGTGCACATCTTCGGCTATCATTGGCCCGACTTCAACCTTGCCGACTCCTCGATCGTCATCGGCGCCTGCCTCCTGTTTCTGGACTCCCTGCGCCCGCAGCACAAGACTGTCGCCTGACGGATTCGCCGCCGCGCCGTCCTTCTCGCGTCCTGTGCGAATCGGGACAAAATCCTATTGGAAAGCGCACGTGCAACTTTGCTCGGTATAATTGGTCGGACCACTTTGACATTCCCGGAGTCGCGCTGAATGCCTACTCAAGATGCTGCCATGCACCGTTCCACACCGGATTCCGCGCCCGACGGGCGAATGAGCTACGAGCGCTGGGTGATCTGCGCTCTCCTGTTTTTCGCCACCGTGATCGCCTACGTCGATCGCGCCGTGATCGCGAATCTCAAGAACACTCTTGAAGCCGTCATTCCCGGCCTGGATGACTACAAGTACGGCATCATCACCGTGGCGTTTCAGTTGGCCTATGCCATCGCCATGCTGGTCGCCGGTGGACTCACCGACAAGCTCGGTACACGCAAGGCCTTCGCCATCGCCATCTGCCTGTGGAGCGTTGCGGCCATGCTGCCCGGCGCGGCCTTCTCTGTCGCATCCTTCGCCCTGGCGATGTTCCTGCTGGGCCTCGGCGAGGCCGCAAACTTCCCAGCCTGCATCAAGACCGTGGCCGAGTGGTTCCCCAAACGCGAGCGCGCGCTCGCCACCGGAATCTTCAACTCCGGCGCCAACGTCGGCAACATGATCGCGCCGCCCATCGTAGCCGTGCTCGTCGGTCTTTTCAGCGGCATAAGCTGGTTCGGACCGGCGCGGGCCTGGCGTGGCTGCTTCATCGTGGCCGGTTCGATGGGTTTTGTCTGGCTTGTATTCTGGCTGCTGATCTATCGCCGCCCTGAAGACCAGCCCCGGGTCTCCAAAGCCGAGCTCGCCCTCATTCTCAGCGACCCCGGCGAAAAGATCGAAAAAGTACCCTGGGCGCACGTCCTCCCGTGCAAGGAGACCTGGGCCTTCGCCATCGCCAAGTTCCTCACCGATCCCATCTGGTGGTTCTATCTCTTCTGGATTCCGGGCTTCATCCAGACCGCATTCCATCTGACCCTTGCGCAAAGCAAGATTCCGGTCATGCTCGCCTATGCCATTTCAATCATCGGCAGCGTGGGCGGCGGCCAGATTTCTTCAGCGCTGATTGCGCGCGGAAGGACTGCCAATGTGGGCCGCAAAGTTGCCATGCTGATCTGCGTTCTCTGCATCGTCCCCATCTTCGCCGTGCCTTACATTCACAGCCTCTGGGTGGTTGTGGCGCTGCTGGGTCTGGCCACTGCGGGCCACCAGGGATGGTCGGCAAACTTGTTTACCCTGCCCTCCGACATGTTCCCCAAGGTTGCGGTCGCCAGCGTCACCGGCATCGGCGGCATGGCCGGCGCCTTCGGCGGTGTGCTGCTGCTCTATAGCGCGGGCGCGATTGTTGAAAAAACGCACAGCTTCGTCACTCTGTTCATCATCGCGTGCCTCGCCTATCCGGTGGCCCTGCTCGTTGTTCACACCCTCGCGCCCAAACTCTCGCCGGCCAGGTTGGCGCAGTCTGAGTAACAAACTGCGCCGCCAGCACGCATGTATCATGCCGATGGCTCGCAGGCCGCGCGGAAACTCCGCGCAGGTCAGAATCGCGAAGCAGCACATTGTTTCCGCGGCTCTGAGCGACGTCGAAGCGCGCCAGTTTGCTCCAGAATCCCGTAGCGGCGCAAGGCTCATCCACCAACCGGTAATCTGGAATTGCTCCGAACTCAACGCGCTAACATAGGGATAAACGGCGGCACACGCGCGCCTCACATGTCATGCCCACCAAGAAAAAATCCGCAAAGCTGCTGCGCTGCCCAACCTGCGGAACGCTGGTCCGCGCCACCGACGACGACTTCCCTTTCTGCAGCGACCGCTGCCGCAAGATCGATCTCGGCAAGTGGGCCTCCGGCGTCTACAAGATCAGCTCTCCCGTCATCGACCCCGAAGTTCTCGAAGACCTCGGCCTGGGCGGCGCAAGCCGCGACGGAGGCATGGATGAGCACTGACGGCCTCGCTTCAGCCACTTCGTTCCGGCGTGCATCTCCAGGAAAGAATGCGAGGTCCATGTGAGTCCGGACTCTGAAACTCGAATCAAAGGGAAGAAAAGCCTCTTGGCCTGGACCGTCGCCACCTTTTTTGGCGCTGGCCTCGGCAAGCCCGGTCCCGGCACCTGGGGCTCGGTCGCAGCCGTGCTTCTCTGGGCCGCCTGGGCGCACTTCGCGCACCCCGCGCCGCACGCGCTCCTCATCGTTCTTCTCGCCGCCATCGCCGCCGCCATCGCGCTCGGCGTTCCCGCGGCCAGCATCGTCGAGCGCGAAGCCGGCCGCACCGATCCAGGCTTTGTCGTCATCGACGAAGTCGTCGGCCAGTGGATCGCGCTGGTCCTGAGCCCCGTCGACTGGCGTCACGGACTCATCGCCCTCGCGCTCTTCCGCCTCTTCGACATCACCAAGCCATTCCCCGTGCGCCGCTTCGAACGCCTTCCCGCCGGATGGGGCATCGTCTTCGACGACGTGGCTGCCGGCCTGTATGCTTTGGTTGTAGCTTTACTTGTTCGCCACTGGATCTGATTCGCCATGCCTCGCAGTTCTCCGCAACCCGATTCCCCCTCCCTGCCGCTGCCCCGCGTCGACGTCGTCGCTCCTGCCGCGGCCTTGCCACAGGGCGAGGTGGAACTCACCGGCATCCATCTCGGCCCGCACGAGTTCGGCGTGCCCGCGGTCTATGTCGATGGCGATCGCGCCCATTTGCTCATGAGCCGACCCGCGCGCCTGGCCTTTCGTGTCCCCGCTTCGGCTTCCACGGGAATGATTGAAGTGCGCACTCCAGCCGGCGCCGCCAATGCCGGCGCACTCCATGTGGCCCGCAAACTTGCCGGGGATCTTCATCCCGTCACCAATCCTGCCGTCAGCCGCTCCGGCATGATCTATACCACCATCTCCGGTCCGCGCGGCAAAATGACCCCGGTCTCCGTCATGCGCATCAGCGCCGACGGCCGCACCACGCCCTTTGTCACCGGTCTGCTCAACGCCACTGGCCTCGCCTTCAGTCCCGCAGGCGACCTCTACGTCACCTCGCGCGCCGAAGGCGCCGTCTATCGCGTCGACGCCGCCGGCGAATTCACAAAGTACGTCGAAGGTATGGGTGTTGCCACTGGCGCAGTCTTCGACATCGAAGGAAACCTCTTCGTCGGCGACCGCAGCGGCACCATCTTCAAGATCAATCCCGAGCGGCAGATCTTTGTCCACGCCACGCTGGAGCCCAGCGTCTCTGCCTATCACCTCGCCGTTAACGCCGAAGGAACGCTTTTCGTCACCGCGCCCACGCTCTCGTCGAACGAAGCCATCTGGGCCATCGAGCCCAACGGCGACATGCGCGTCTGGTATCGCGGCCTCGGCCGCCCGCAGGGACTCGCCCTCGCGCGCAATGGCGACATCTACCTCGCCGCCTGCCTGCACGGCCGCCACGGTCTGGTGCGCGTCACGCCGCACGGCGAAGCCTCGCTCGCCGTAGCCGGCGACAACCTGGCCGGCATCGCATTCTCCCCGCTCGGCGCCGCTATCCTCGCCACCAGCGAGGCCGTTTATGATGTGGACTTGGGAGTAGAAGGGCTGAATCTGTTTTAGTGATCAGTGATCGGTGTGCAGTCATCGCGTGTTAGGCGCTGACAGCGGTCCGCAGCCATGCGCACGATGTGCCATTTCACTGACCACTGACCACTGTTCACTGTTCCTATGAAATCCGAAATCATTGCCGTTGGCTCCGAGATGCTCACTCCGTTCCGCCAGGATACGAACTCACTCCACGTCACGGAGAAACTCAATGCCCTCGGCGTTACTGTCAACTTCAAAACCATCGTTGGCGACCGCCAGAGAGATCTCGTCAGCGCCATCCGCACCGCTCTCGGCCGCGTCGATATTCTCATCCTCATGGGCGGCCTCGGCCCCACTGAAGACGATCTCACCCGCGAAGCCGTCGCCGAATCTCTCTCGCTCACCCTGCGCCGCGATGCTGCGCAGGTGGCCGCGCTCCATGCCCGCGCCGCCTCGTGGCGCATCCCCATGCCGGAAAACAATCTCAAGCAGGCCGACGTGATCGCGGGCGCCACGGTGCTGCCCAATCCAAATGGCAGCGCCCCCGGCCAGTGGCTCGACATCACCTTCGGCGGCTACCGCAAGCTCATCGCCCTGCTCCCCGGCCCTCCTCGCGAGTGCCGTCCGCTCTTCGACGCCGAGTGCCTGCCCCGACTCAAATCCATCGTTCCCCCACGCACCATCGCCGTGCGCACGCTCAAAGCGGCCATGATTCCCGAATCGCAGGCCGACAAGCTCCTCGCGCCCATCTACACCACCTACACCGACGTTGAAACCACGCTGCTGGCCCACACCGGCGACTTGCAGATCACCCTCATCTGCTCCAAACCCGATGCCGACGCCGCCTGGAAGCGCGTCGACGAGCTGGCCAGCCGCATCGAGGAGTCGCTCGAAGACTGGCTCTACTCCTCCGACGGCGATTCGCTTGAGCAGATTGTGCTTTACTATCTCGGCCTCCGCCAGGCCACGCTCGCCGTTGCCGAGAGCTGCACTGGCGGCCTCCTCGCGCAGCGCATCACCAGCGTTCCCGGCGCATCGCGCTCATTTCTCGGCGGCATCGTCGTCTACTCAAATGAGATGAAGACCCAGTTCGCCGGCGTTCCCATGGAACTTATCGCCGAGCACGGCGCCGTCTCCGCCGAGGTCGCCAAAGCGCTTGCCGAGGGCATTCGCTCTCGCGCGGGAGCTACAGTCGGCGTCGGCATCACCGGCATCGCCGGCCCCACCGGCGCTACGGACACCAAGCCCGTCGGCCTGGTGCACATCGCCGTCTGCGACCCGCAGGGTTGCGACGCCATTGAGCGCACCTTCCGCGGCGACCGCCGGCACATCCGCGAATGGGCCGCCCAACTGGCCCTCGACATGATCCGCCGCCGCCTGATGTAACCCCCGCAATTGCACGCGTCTAACCGCCGCCATTCCAACTTCTGCAACTATTTGGCGGCCTCATTCGTCTAAAAAACACCTTGTCTGCGCAAGAATGCCTGTATTGTGGAAATTTGCACTTTGGCCGGCCAGTCCACCCTGAACTCCCGCGCAAAGAACAGGACGAAAATACCTGTCGTGATGGGACACACCGCCTATCCTGGCTGGGTAGCCGTTCCTCTGCGCGCATTTTGCATATGAGAAAATGTTGCTGAGAAATCGAATATTTCAGGCCTGATATTCGAGAAGAAGAAAACAATGGATCAGCCGTCGTCTTTTTCGCATTCCGCCTCCGGGCAGCCACCCTCCGACTCAGTAAAAAAACACCGCCACCGCTGGATCTGGGTGGTGGTTCTGCTGCTGTTCGGGCTGCTTTTTTTCTGGGTTTACCGCCAGCACAGCGCCGGCGCCGCGGCAGGTGGCGGCGCGCATGGCAACAACCGCCGCGGCGCCATGGCCGGTCCCGTGCCCATCACTCTGGCTGTCGCCACAAAAGGCAACATCGGCGTCTATCTCGACGCCATCGGCACCGTCACCCCGGTTTACACAGATACCATCACTGCCGAAGTCACCGGTGTAATCACGGCTGTGCACTATCGCGAGGGACAGATGGTGCGCAAAGGCGATCCTCTCATCGACATCGATGACCGGCTCTATACAGCGCAACTCCTTCAGGCCCAGGGCGCGCTCGATCGCGACAAGAACATGCTCGCCGAAGCGCAGATGGACCTGAAGCGTTACCAGGATGCATGGGCCAAGAATGCTATCCCGCGCCAGACCCTCGAAGACCAGGAAAAGATGGCGCTGCAAAACCAGGGAACGGTCAAGAACGACGAGGGCGCCGTGCAGTTTGACAAGGTGCAGGTGGAGTTCTGCCATATTACCTCGCCGATTACCGGCCGTGTGGGGCTGCGCCTCGTCGATCCCGGCAATCTTGTGACCGCCAACTCGACCACGCCCCTTGCTGTCGTCACCCAGATTCAGCCCATTACCGTGATCTTCATTCTGGCTGAAGACAATCTGCCGCAGGTTCTCGACCAGATGCGCGCCGGCAGAACGCTCACCGTCGAAGCCTACGACCGCACCAACACCCGGCTGCTTGCCAAAGGCCGGCTCATCACCGTCGACAACCAGATCGACACCACTACGGGAACCGTCAAACTGCGCGCGCAATTCGACAACGCCAATGGCGAGCTCTTCCCCAACGAGTTTGTCAACACACGCCTGCTCGTCAAGACGCTCAACGATCAGACTCTGGTTCCGTCATCGGCCATCCAGCACAACGGCTCTACGGACTTCGTCTACCTCATTCAAGGACTCACGCCCAGCCCCTCTGGCGCCTCCGCCGACAACGGCGGCCAGGGCGGGCACCTGCGCGGAAACGGCTGGAGTAACCTGCCCACGGGCAAAGCCATCATACGAACCGTGAAGTCGGGAATCTCCAATCAAGGCAGGACGGTAATCCTCTCCGGCCTCAATCCCGGCGATGTCGTCGCCGACTCAAGCTTCCAGAAGTTGATCGACGGCTCGCCGGTTGTCCAATCTCCCGTGACCATACCGGCCACTTCCGCTGATACCACCGAGGCCGCTCCATGAGTCCGTCCCGCCCATTCATCCTGCGGCCGGTGGCCACTTCGCTGCTGATGTTCGCAATTCTTCTTGTGGGCTTCGTCGCATTCACGCAGTTGCCGGTCTCGGCGTTGCCCCAGGTCGATTATCCGACAATCCAGGTGCTCACCTTCTATCCCGGCGCCAGCCCCGACGTTGTGGCCACCACGATTACCGCGCCCCTGGAGCGGCAGTTCGGCGAGATGCAGGGCCTGAGCCAGATGACTTCGACCAGCGCCGACGGCGTGTCGGTCATCGTCCTGCAATTCAGTCTCTCGCTCGGCCTCGATGTCGCCGAGGAAGAGGTGCAATCGGCCATTAACGCCGGTCAGACGTTCCTGCCCTCCGATCTGCCAGTGCCGCCGGTTTATAACAAAACCAACCCCGCCGACGCACCCATCCTCACCTTCGCCATCAGCTCCAGCACTGTTCCCTTGTCTGAAGTCGAGGATATGGTGGACACGCGCCTGGCGCCCAAGCTCTCGCAGATGAACGGCGTCGGCCTGGTCAGCATCAGCGGCGGCCAGAAACCCGCCGTGCGCGTCCAGGTGAATCCCGTTCAGCTTTCCGCCTACGGCCTCAACATGGAGGACGTGCGCACCGCTCTGACCGAGACGAGCGTCAACTCCGCAAAAGGCAACTTCGACGGGCCGCGCCAGGACTATCAGATCGACGCCAACGACCAGATCTCCACCGCCGAGGACTACAAAAACGTCGTCATCGCCTACTCGAACGGCGCGCCTGTCTTCGTCAAAGACGTCGCCAACGTCATCAACGGCGTGGAAAACTCCAAGCAGGCCGCCTGGATGGGCCAGGTCAGCGGACCTTCCGGCCCCACGATCACACCCGCCATCATTCTCAACATTCAGCGCCAGCCCGGCGCCAACACCATCACCGTCGTCAACGCCATCCGCAAGGTTCTGCCCCAGCTCGAAGCCACCCTCCCCGCCTCGATCAAAGTGACGACCATGACCGACATGACCACCAGCATTCAAGCCTCGGTGCACGACGTGGAGTTTGAGCTCATGCTCACCGTCGGGCTGGTCGTCATGGTCATCTTCCTCTTTCTGCGCAGCCTGCGCGCCACCATCATTCCCAGCGTGGCCGTACCGCTTTCGCTCGTCGGCACCTTTGCCGTCATGTACCTGCTCGGCTACTCGCTCGATAACCTCTCGCTCATGGCGCTCACCATCTCCACCGGCTTCGTCGTCGACGACGCCATCGTGATGATCGAGAACATCAGCCGCTTCCTCGAAGAGGGAATGCCGCCGCTCGAAGCTGCGCTCACCGGCGCCGGCCAGATCGGCTTCACCATCGTTTCGCTCACGGTCTCGCTGGTCGCCGTGCTCATTCCGCTGCTCTTCATGGGCGACGTCGTCGGACGTCTCTTCCGCGAATTCGCCGTCACGCTGGCCGTCACCATCGTCATCTCCGCGGTCGTCTCGCTGACGCTCACGCCCATGATGTGCTCGCGCATCCTCCACCACGATCCGGAGGAAAAGCAAAGCCGCTTTTATCGCTGGTCCGAACATGTCTTCAACAGCCTGATCGCCTTTTACGGGCGTACTCTGCGTGTCGTCCTGCGCTATCAAACCATCACCCTGCTGGTAGCCGCCGCAACCCTGGTCCTCACCGTCGTCCTCTACATCGACATTCCCAAGGGCTTCTTCCCGGTGCAGGATACCGGCGTCATTCAGGGCATCTCACAGGCCTCGCAATCCATCTCCTTCGACGCCATGAGCGAAAAGCAGCGCGAGCTGGCCAGCAT
The DNA here is from genome assembly GCA_049977045.1 of Occallatibacter sp. Classification (GTDB taxonomy): domain Bacteria; phylum Acidobacteriota; class Terriglobia; order Terriglobales; family Acidobacteriaceae; genus Telmatobacter. The sequence goes on along the minus strand of JBMFHB010000040.1, from coordinate 6,671 downwards.
CATCCTTCGCGATCCGGCCGTCGAAAGCCTGTCCTCGTTCATTGGCGCCGACGGCATCAACACCACGCTCAACAGCGGCCGCATCTCCATCAACCTCAAGCCCATCGACCAGCGCATCGGCGCCTCCGACGTCATCCGCCGCCTGCAACGCAGTCTCACACAGGTCCAGGGCATTCATCTCTACATGCAGCCCGTGCAAGACATTACGGTCGACGACCGCGTCAGCCGCACGCAGTACCAGTACACGCTCGAAGATCCCGACACCGACGAGCTGAACGAGTGGACCGGCAGGTTTGTCGCGCAACTGAAGAAGCTGCCCGAGTTTGAAGATGTAGCCACCGATCAGCAGACCGGCGCCAGAGCGGTTCAGCTCGCAATCGACCGCGTCACCGCCTCGCGCCTCGGCATCGCGCCCACCACCATCGACAACACGCTCTACGACGCCTACGGTCAGCGCCAGATCAGCACGCTCTACACGCAGTCCAACCAGTATCACGTCGTGCTCGAAACCGCGCCCGAGTGGCAGAAGAATCCTGCCAACCTCGGCGACCTCTACATCCAGACCAATGCCTCATCGGGCGCCACCGGAGCTGGCGCAGCCACATCGTACTCGGCCTCAGCCTCAGCCTCGGCAGGCTCGAACGCGCTCACCGCTCCCGTGCGCTACACCCCATCCTCGCAAGTCCTCAACGCCCCATCCACCGTCATCGCCGGAACCACCAGCATCGGAACGCCCAACACGGCCACCGCCTCGGTCGGCGCCAATGCCATCCCTCTCGGTGCCTTTACCCGGATGCACGCCATCACCGAGGCGCTTTCCATCAACCATCAGGGGCAGTTTCCCTCTGTCACCGTCTCCTTCAACCTCGCGCCCCGCGCCTCGCTCGGCACAGCCATCAGCGACGTCGAACAGGTGGTCAAAGACCTGCACTTCCCTGCCAGCCTGCAATCCGACTTCCAGGGCACCGCGGCATCCTTCCGCAACTCGCTCTCCAACGAAGCCCTCCTCATCCTCGCCGCGCTCATCACCGTCTACATCGTCCTCGGCGTCCTCTATGAGAGCTTCATCCATCCCATCACAATTCTCTCCACGCTGCCCTCGGCAGGCGTCGGCGCGCTGCTCGCGCTCATGCTCTTTCACCAGGATCTGAGCGTCGTTGGCATCATCGGCATCATTCTGCTCATCGGCATCGTCAAGAAAAACGGCATCATGATTGTCGACTTCGCCCTCGAAGCCGAACGCAAGCAAGGACTGAGCTCGACCGAGGCGATCTTCCAGGCCAGCCTGCTGCGCTTCCGGCCCATCATGATGACCACCATGGCCGCCCTGCTGGGCGGCATTCCCCTCGCCGTTGGCACCGGCCTCGGCTCTGAGCTCCGCCGTCCGCTCGGCATCGCCATGGTCGGCGGCCTGCTCCTCAGCCAGATCCTCACCCTCTACACCACGCCGGTCATTTACATCTTCTTCGATCGCATCGGCCAGCGCATCATGGGCCACAGCCTCTCCCAGAATCCGCTCGACAGCGAACTGCCCCCGGGCGCGGAGAATGCATGAACCTCTCCGCTCCATTCATCCGCAGGCCCGTGGGCACCACGCTGCTCACCATCGCGGTGGCCATCGCGGGCGCCATCGCGTTCGTGGTCCTGCCGGTCGCGCCGCTGCCCCAGGTGGATTTTCCTACGATCAGCATCAACGCCAGCCTGCCCGGCGCCAGCGCCCAGATCATGGCCGCCTCCGTGGCTACGCCTCTGGAGCGTCAGTTCAGCCACATCGCCGGCATCACCGAGATGACCTCGTCGAGCCAGCTCGGCTCGACCAGCATCACCCTGCAATTCGACCTCAGCCGCAATATCGACGGCGCCGCCCGCGACGTGCAGGCCGCCATCAACGCCGCGCGTACCTACCTCCCGGCGAATCTCCCCTCCAACCCCTTTTACCGCAAGGTGAATCCTGCCGATACGCCCATCATGGTCATCAGCCTGACCTCGGACCAGTATCCGGTAACCAAGCTCTACGACCTGGCCTCAACGATCCTCGAGCAAAAACTTTCGCAGATCGAAGGCATTGGACAGGTTGTTGTCGGCGGCGGCGCCACTCCCTCGGTGCGCGTCGAGGTCAACCCCACCAAGCTTGAAAGCTTTGGCCTCACCCTCGGCAACATCCAGTCCGTGCTCAGCCTCCAGAACGCCCACGAACCGCGCGGTCAGCTCTCCAGCAACGGCGTCCGGGAAGACATCCTCACCAACGACCAGATCTCCAACGCCGCCGAATACCGCCCGCTAATCGTCGGCTATCACAACGGCGAAGCTGTAAAACTCTCCGATGTGGCTGACGTTGAGGACTCTACGCAGAACTTGCGCACCGCGGGTTTCGCCGATGGGATCAGAGGCGTGGTGTTGATCATCTTCCGGCAGCCGGGAGCGAACATTATCCAAACCGTCGACCGCGTGAAAGCACAGTTGCCGTTTCTTGAGGCCGTGCTCCCGGCAGGCGTCAAGACCGTCGTCGACATCGACCGCACCACAACCATCCGGGCCTCGGTCAATACCGTTGAAAAGACGCTGATCGGTTCGGTCTGCCTCGTCATTCTGGTGGTCTTTGTCTTCCTGCGCAGTCCCCGCGCCACCCTCATTCCAAGCGTCGCGGTCCCCGTCTCGCTCATCGGCACCTTTGCGGCCATGTACCTGTTTGGCTACTCGCTCGACAACCTCTCGCTCATGGCCCTCACCATCGCCACCGGGTTCGTCGTCGACGACGCTATCGTGGTCATGGAAAACATCACCCGCCACGTCGAGGCCGGCATGGAGCCCTTTGCCGCGGCAATGCAGGGAGCGCGTGAGATCGGCTTCACGGTTTTTTCCATCAGCATGTCGCTGATCGCCGTCTTCATCCCCATTCTGATGATGGGAGGCATCATCGGCCGCCTCTTCCGCGAATTCGCGGTGACGCTGGCGACAGCCATCGTCATCTCGATGATCGTTTCCCTCACCACCACGCCCTGCATGTGCGCCCACGTCCTCAAGACGCACAAGCCCGGCGAGCGGCACAACTGGTTCTACCGGACAAGCGAACGAGCCTTCAACGGCATGGTCTCCATCTACCGCCATTCGCTCACCTGGGTGCTGGACAATCCCGGACTGACGCTGATCGTACTGCTGCTCACCATCGCTCTGAACGTTCTCGTCATCTTCAGAATTCCCACGGGCTTTTTTCCCCAGCAGGACACCGGGGCAATCGTCGGTGGTGTGCAGGGACCGCAGGACGCATCTTTTCCTTTCATGCGTCACTCCATTGTGTCGCTGGTCAATGTGGTCAAGCAGGATCCAGCCATAGCCCATGTGATGGCGTACACAGGCGGCGGAAACAGCGGCTTTATGTTCATCGCGCTCAAGCCTCTGGGCAAAAGCTGCCAGGAATCCCCGAAATGCGACGTGCGCCAGACCGCGGCAATGGATGTCATTAACCGCCTGCGGCCCAAAATGAACCGCCTGCCGGTGGCCTCAGCCTTCCTGCAACCCGCGCAGGATCTGCGCATCGGAGGCCGCCAGTCGAATGCTTTGTATCAATACACAATCCAGTCGGACAACATCGAGGATCTGGCGCATTGGGGGCCTCTCCTGCTCAACAACATGGAAAAGCTCCCCGACCTGACTGATGTGAATACGGATCAGCAGAACGGAGGCCTCGAATCGCTGGTCAACTACGACCGCGTCACAGCGGCGCGGCTCGGGATGACCTCGCAGTCGCTCGATAACTCTCTCTACGGCGCCTTCGGGCAATCGCTCGTCTCGGTCATCTACACGCAGCTCAACCAGTACTACGTGGTGCTGGAAGTGGCTCCGCAGTACTGGCAGGATCCCTCGGGGCTGAACAACATCTATTTCGCGCCCGGCAAAGCCTCGGCGACTGCGGGACTCAATGCCATCTCGCCGCTCACCTCCATCGTCCAGACGCGCACCAGCACCACCCCGCTCCAGGTCAACCACACCGGCCTGTTTCCCTCGGTCACGGTTTCCTTCAACATGCGCAACGGCGCCTCGCTCAGCGACGCCACACGCGAGGTCACTGAGATGGAGCGGCGGCTGGGAATGCCCGGACATATTCGCGGATTCTTTGCCGGAACAGCCGAGGCTTATCAGAAATCGCTCTCGAACGAGGGCGTCCTCGTCATCACCGCGCTGCTTTCCGTCTTCATCGTGCTCGGCATTCTCTATGAGAGCCTGATTCATCCCTTGACCATCATCTCCACGCTACCCTCGGCCAGCGTCGGCGCCATGCTGGCCCTCATGCTCTTCCACATCGACCTCAACGTCATTTCGATCATCGGCATCATCCTGCTCATCGGCATCGTCAAGAAAAATGCCATCATGATGATCGATTTCGCGCTCCAGGCCGAGCGCACCGAAGGCAAGTCCACCCGCGACGCCATCTTCTCGGCCTGCCTCCTGCGCTTCCGTCCCATCATGATGACCACCATGTCGGCCATCTGCGGCGCGCTGCCCCTGGCCTTCGGTTCCGGCACCGGCTCCGAGCTGCGCAAACCGCTCGGAATCACCATCGTGGGCGGCCTGCTTCTGAGCCAATTGCTTACGCTCTACACAACCCCTGTCGTCTACCTGATGATGGACCGGCTCCGCCTGCGCGCGCTGGGCCGCACCCACGACTCCCTGCCGCCCACTGCTGAAGAGGCTGTGCCATGAGAAAGGTTTGAACAGTGCGATGTTTTGATAGGGCTCGGCTTCAGCCGCGGCCCTGATGATTGGAAGTTTTGAAAGGGCTCGGCCTCAGCCGGGCCGTAAGACGAGCAAAATCGACGGGGGTTTTAGCCCCTGAGAGGTGGGACCGCTGAATTCCGTTCACCCCTTCCTCAACCTTGAAGGACGTTCGCCATGCCTGACCTGAACCTTCGATCCACGCTTTCCGTCGCCGCTGGCGCCATCAGCTTGCTTGCGCTCCTCTCCGGCTGTCGCGTCGGCCCGCCCTACCACCCGCCCGCGCCGCCGGCAGTCACCGCGCCCAACTACAAGGAGTCGACCGTCAACTTTCACGACGCGGACGGCTGGAAGGTGGCCAGCCCACAGGACGCCATGCTGCGCGGAAACTGGTGGGAGGTTTTCAACGAACCCGAGCTCAACGCCCTCGAAGATCAGCTCAACATCAACAACCAGAACCTGAAACTGTACTTCCAGAACTACATGTCGGCCCGCGCCGTCATCGCTGAAGCGCGCTCGCAGTACTGGCCCACCCTCACTGCCAACCCCATGTGGAACCGGGCAAGAGCCTCGGCCAATCAAAGCGTCTCTTCCAACGCAACCACCGGCCGAACTTACGGCCTGTGGAACATCCCGCTCGATGCTTCCTGGACTCCCGATTTCTGGCAGAAGATTCGCAACCAGGTGCGTGAGGCGCAGTACACCGCTCAGGTCAGCGCCGCCGACCTCGAAGGAGAAAAGCTCACCGAGCAGGCCAGCCTCGCCGAGTACTACTTCGAAATTCGCGGCCAGGACATGCTGCAGCAGATTTTCGATAAGACCGTCGCCGCCGACCAGAGGTCGCTCGACTACACCCAGGCCCAGTACGACACCGGCGTAGGCGACTACATCTCCGTCGCCGAAGCCAAAACCACGCTCGAATCCGCCCAGGCTGCCGCCGAAGATGTGGGTCTGTTGCGCGCGCAGTATGAGCACGCCATCGCAGTCCTGCTGGGCCGGATTCCCAGCGACTTCTCGATTCCCGTCAAACCCATGGTCTACGCCGCACCCGCGATTCCCATCGGCGTTCCCTCACAGCTCATCGAGCGCCGCCCCGACATCGCCGCCGCCGAGCGTACACTCGCCGCAGCCAACGCTACCATCGGCATCGGCTACGGAGCATTCTTCCCGCAAGTCACCATCTCTGCCGCCGCCGGCTTTCAGTCCGCGCTCTTCAAGCACCTCTTCGACTGGCCCAGCCGCGTCTGGTCGCTCGGTCCCTCCGCCTCGCAGGTTCTTTTCAACGGTTTCCTTTACCGCGCCCAGCTCCACCAGTACGTCGCCATCTATAACGCCGACCTGGCAAACTACCGGGAAACGACCCTCGCTGCCTTCCAGCAGGTCGAGGACGCACTGGCCGCCACGCGCATCTACTCGCGGCAAATCCTGCGCCAACAATTGGCGGTCAAGGACGCGCGGGATTATCTCAACCTCGAAATGGTCCGCTACGACACCGGCGTCGATCCCTATGTCGATGTCGTCATCGCCGAGAACACGCTCCTGAGCAGCCAGGAGTCTCTCAATGCAGTTCAGGTCAACGAGATGGTTTCCGTGGTCCAGTTAGTCGAATCGCTGGGCGGAGGCTGGGACCTCACACAACTCCCCACTCCCAAACAAACCGGAGCCAAAACCACGAATGCGGATTACAAATTGCGGCAGTAGAGCCACTTGCAAAATTCGAGAATGTTCAGATGCGGTCCTTCCGCAGGGGCTAAACAGGCTGCTGAAAAACTCGCAGGAAGAACGATTTGTAACAAGGGCACGACTTGAGAGGCTGCGGAAAAACCCCTTTGAAGCCAGATGACGGTCACAGCATCCACATTAACTTTGTAGTAAACAAGAAAGTGGGGTAGCTGCCTGAGTACAGTAGACTCTACATATAGTGGTCACTGATCCTCCGACTTCGGAAATTTACCCGC
>JBMFHB010000039.1:0-32610 GCA_049977045.1 Occallatibacter sp. | reverse complement strand
TCCCACCCCTTCGCCCAAAGAACGGGCGAAAGGATGGGGCACGGAAGGTTCTTCTTCATGCGGTCAAAGGCCTAGTTTATAAACTAATTTACATCTTGTCTGCCCCCGTCAGCGGCGCAAACCGCTTTGTCATCTCGTCGTACTCCTCGATGCGGCCGGTGAGGATGTCGTAGTACCAGCCGTGCACGGTGAGTCTTCCCTCGGCGACGGCGTGCGCCACAGGCGGCTGCGCGTGCAGGTTCATCAGTTGCGCCACCACGTTGCCGCGGATCAGCGCGGCCAGATCCGCTCCATCGCCATCGGCTGGATTGAGCGGCTGCTTGTAGGCAAAGGCAGCCTGGACGTGATCGAGCCAGCGCCGCGCCTTGGGCAGATTGACGAGCTTTGCGCGATCGAGGGCGGCCTTCATGGCGCCGCAGTCCGAGTGGCCGCAAACGATGGCGTGACGCACCTTCAGCACCTCGACCGAGTACTCGATGGTCGCTGTCACGCCATCCACATCCTGGCTCAGGATTGGCACTACGTTGCCGATACTGCGCGCGATGAACAGGTCGCCGGGGTCGGCGCCCAGAATCAGGTCGGGAACGACGCGCGAGTCGGCGCAGGTAATGAACAGCCAGGCCGGCGACTGGCTCTCGGCCAGCAGGTGAAAATGGCTCTTCTTCGCCGGGAATACATCCGCGAGAAACCTCTTGTGCCCTTCAATCAGCTTTTGCATTGCGACCTCAGCTTTTAGCCTAACCCGGCGGAGGTCTGCGTGAGAAACAGACCCGAAAAGCAGCTGCGGATTCTTCGTCGCTGCGCTCCTCAGAATGACAGTGCGATGAGTATGGTTCGTAAGGCGTCCAGCGTATTGAAATGCAATGACCCTGTCGTCGGCCCAACCGCTGATTGGCGTTCTGCCTCTGGCCCTTTATCCTGCTTGGAGAGAGATTTACCATGATGCGCTTTGTTTCTTCCATGTTTCTGTCCATGGCATGTGCCGTTTGCATGCTCAGTCCTTCCGCCCAAGCTCCTGCCCAAACCCCCGCCCAAACCGTGAACACCATCGATCCGGGGCTGCGCACTCAGGTGGATCGCATTGCCGCGCAGGTGCTTCAGGCCACCGGCGTTCCCTCGGCCTCAGTTGCCGTCGTGCAGCACGGCAAGCTCGTCTATACGCACGCATACGGCGACGCCCGCATCGCTACGGCCGTGTCGCCAGCCGTTCCTGCCACGCCCGAGATGCGCTACTCCATCGGTTCAATCTCGAAGCAGTTTACGGCGGCGGCGATTCTGCTCTTGCAGGAGCAGGGCAAGCTTTCGCTCGACGACCCCGTCGGCAAGTACATCCCCGGCCTCACGCGCGGCAACGAAGTCACGATCCGCGAGATCCTCTCGCACACCTCCGGCTACCAGGACTACTGGCCCGAGGACTACACCATGACCACGATGAACCACCCTGAAACGGCGCAGGAGATTATCGACACCTGGGGCAAAAAGCCGCTAGATTTCGAGCCCGGCACGCAATGGCAGTACTCGAACACCAACTTTGTGATCGCAGGCCGCATCGTGGAAGTCGTTTCGGGCGAAAATTATTGGGACTTCCTCAAGGAACACATCTTCCGGCCGCTGGGAATGACGTCGGTGTGGAACTCCGACCAGCACAAACTCACACAGGCGGACGCCACGCCCTACTACCGGCACGCGCTCGGACCGCTGCGTGTCGCGCCCAAAGAGGGCAAAGGCTGGATGTTTGCGGCAGGCGAGCTGGCGATGACGCCGCACGACCTGGCGCTGTGGGACGAGAGCCTGCTGGCCCGGTCGATCCTCAAGCCAGAAAGCTATCACGAAATGTTCACCGAAGTGAAACTGAAGGACGGCAAAGGAACACACTACGGGCTTGGCGTTGAAGTCCGCGAGCGCAATGGCCATCGTTCGATCGAGCACTCGGGTGAAGTCTCAGGCTTCGTCTCCGACAATGAGGTGCTGATCGACGATGGCGCGGCCGTGGTGGTGCTCACCAATCAGGATGCGGTCAACGCCGCCAGCACGATTGCCAGCCTGGCTGCGCCGCTGGTTGCCGGCTACCCGCTCACGGCGCCCGAACAGCAGGCGCTCGACATCTACCGCGGCTTGCAAAAGGGCCGGATCGACCGCTCGCTGCTCGCGCCCAATCTGAGCGACTACTTCACGCCAGAGGCCATTGCCGACTACCAATCAAGCCTTGCGCCGCTCGGCGAGCCGCTTTCGCTGCGCCAGGTTCACACCGAGCAGCGCGGCGGCATGACCTTCCGCGCCTTTGAGATTGTGTATCCTGGCCGGAAGCTCGAGCTCACAACCTACACCTATCCCGACGGCAAGCTGGAGCAGTACCTGATCGCTCCCGCGGAGTGAGAGCAGAGGCGCTGGCTTCGCTCTATGATTCGCGGCGCTCGGGCCGCCATGGATCGACAGGATAGCGTTCGAGGCGGTCTTCGCGCTCCCGCTCCTGTTCCCACTGGCGGCGCTGCTCCTGTTCCTCGCGCTCTTCGCGTCCGTCGCTCATGTTTGGCTCCTCGATCCAGTTTACTGATCCGGCCCAAAAGATCTGCCACACCGTGCCCCACCCTTTCCGCGCTTTTTGCAGAAAGGGTGGGAGAGCACGATGCAAATCATAAGGGCTGGATCAATAAAGCGGGGCATCTGGCGCGTCCGAGGTTTTTGTGCGCCCCGGAAATTTTTGCGGATTGCGCCGATTCCGCACGAACAATCCCCCATCGGCACAAAAGCTTCCGGTAAACTTGAACTGAACCCATGTTTGAGAATCTTTCTGACAAACTCCAGCGCGTCTTCAAGAACCTTCGCGGTCAGGGCACGCTCACCGAAGAGAACATCGCCGAGGCGCTTGGCGAGATTCGCGTTGCCTTGCTCGAAGCCGACGTCAACCTGAACGTTGTCCGCGACCTGATCGACCATATCCGCGAGAAGGCCGTCGGCAGCGAGGTGCTCACCGCGCTCTCGCCCTCCGAGCAGGTGGTCAAAATCGTGCATGACGAACTCGTGGCGCTGCTCGGCAAAGACACGGCGCGATTCAACTTTGCCTCGCGCCCGCCCACGGTGATTCTGATGGCCGGTCTGCAAGGCTCGGGCAAGACCACCACCAGCGGCAAGCTGGCCGCATGGCTCAAAAAGGGCGGTCACCGGCCCATGCTGGTTTCGGTCGACGTTTACCGCCCGGCCGCCCGCGAACAGTTGAAGGTCGTTGCCAAACAGGTAGAGACACGCCTCTACGAGGGCGACACCAAAGGCGAGCCGGCCGGATCGGCCCTGGTCGAGCGGCTTGCCAAGGAAGCGCGCCGCGAGGCCGTCATCTGGGGCTGCGACACGCTCATCGTCGACACCGCCGGCCGCCTGCACGTGGACCAGGAGCTGATGGCCGAGATGGAGAGCCTGAAAAAGCTCCTCGCGCCGCAGGAGATTCTCTTCGTCGCCGACGCCATGACCGGCCAGGATGCCGTGAACTCGGCGCAGGATTTTCATGCTCGTCTTGGATTGACAGGCGTGGTGCTCACCAAGATGGACGGCGATGCCCGCGGCGGCGCGGCGCTTTCGATTCGCCATGTGACGGGCCAGCCCATCAAGTTCATCGGCGTGGGCGAAAAGCCCGACGCCTTCGAGCCCTTCCATCCCGATCGCATCGTGGGCCGCATTCTGGGCATGGGCGACATCCTTTCCCTGATTGAAAAGGCCGAGGAAAAGCTCGACCGCAGGAAGAGCGAGGAACTGGCCAAAAAGGCGCTGCTCGGCGACGGATTTTCGCTCGAAGACTTTCGCGATCAGTTGCGCCAGATCAGGAAGCTCGGGTCCATGGAATCGATTTTGAAGATGCTGCCCTCGGTCGGTCCCTTTGCCGGGATGAAGCAAGCCGCCGGGCAGGTCGACGAGAAGCAGTTTGTCCGCCTCGAAGCCATCATCAACTCGATGACGCCCAAGGAACGCCGCAACCACGACATCATTTCCGGATCGAGGCGCAAACGCATCGCCGCCGGAAGCGGCACCAGCGTGCAGGAGGTGAACCAACTCCTGCGCCAGTACGCGCAGATGGCCAGGATGTTCAAGCAGGTGGGCAAGATGGGCATGGCGAAGAGCATGATGCGGGGCGGGCTGGCGGGCATGGGCGGGCGGCAGCGTTTTGGAAGATAAGTAGAATGACCACGCTTCAGGACCAGCTCGACGAGATCACGGCGAACACACGCAAACTTGTTCAGCCCGAGCGCATGGAGGTGAGCGAGCGGGCGGTTGCCGAGCTATTCAGCTCCGGCATCGAGGAAAAAATTCTCCCCGTTGGCGCCTCCGCGCCCGAGTTCGCGCTCAACAACTCATCCGGCCGGCAGGTGCGCTCAGCCGATCTGCTCGCCCTCGGACCGCTCGTGCTCAACTTCTTTCGCGGGCGCTGGTGCCCCTACTGCATGACGGAGCTTGAGGCGTGGCGCGACCTCTTTCCGCGATTACGCGAGGCGGGCGCGCTTCTGGCCGCTATCAGCCCGCAGACTGAGCGCCAGAGCGACTTCATGGTGGGTCAGCACACGCTGCCGTTTCCGGTGCTTTCGGACCCCGGATGCGCGGTGGCCGGGCAGTTCGGTCTGGCCTACACGATCTCCGGCGAACTCCGCGAGTACTACCGGTCAATTCTCGTCAACATTCCATTTGTGAACGGCGACGAGAGCTGGCGGCTGATTCTGCCGGCGACGTATGTGATTGGCCGTGACGGCAAGGTTCTCTACGCCAGCGCCCACGCCGACTACCGCGTGCGGCCGGAGCCGGAAGAGGTGCTGGAAGTAGCGTCAGCGGCCGTGGGCATCTGAGGATGCCGCCAGGCGCCATGCATCATGCAGCCAAAATCATCCTGCCAGGCAGTTGAATCCAATAGGCTTCCTACTTGCTCCCCTGCTTGTGCCCAGTCGATTGACGCGCGATTCTGTGTCCTGGATTTATTCTGTAAGCTGGCTGTGTATTCAGTGAGATTTGCCCTTCAGAATCGCCAGGCTCTCGCTGGTAACAAAGTTTACCGATTTTCGGGATGCGATACAGCAAATTGCGGCTAGAATGGCGTCTAATCCAAAAGACGCGAATCACAAACCCGGTACGGTTTGCCACGGCAAGCCTCCGGAGCGCGAAAGGCTGAAAAATGAGTGAATTGGACGATGCTCCTCGAACATACTCCGGCGCATTGCTTGCGGTGCTCGGTGTTGCACTGCTGGCTGCGATTGGCGGGCTTGTCTGGTGCTCGGTGCTGGGCAGCCGGCTGGGCACCCAGCAAACCGAACTCGCCGAAGCGCAACAGAAGAATGACAAGCTGGCAGCCGATCTGCGCGAGACCGAGGCGCGGCTCCAGGTGGCTACCGACGAGCTGCGCAAGCAATATGGGCTGACGCAGAAGGAGTTCGACCAGCGGGCCCAGGCCATCGTTCAGCAGGAGGAAGCCGACAGCAAGCGACTCGAAAACGAGCAGAAGCAAACCGCGCAGAAGGTGAGCGCCGTTTCGAGCGACGTATCGAGCGTGAAGAGCGATGTGGGCGGCGTGCGCAACGATCTGGGCAAAACGCAGACCGACGTGACGCACGTAATGAACCAGCTCGAGAGCGTGCGCGGCGACTTGAGCAACACCAACAGCGTCATTGCCCGCAATCACGACGAACTCGTGACGCTCGAGCACAGGGGCGACCGCAACTATTACGAGTTCACGCTGATCAAGGGCCAGCGGAAGGCAGTGGGAACGGTCGGCATGGAGCTGAAGAAGGTGAACTACAAGAAGAACCTCTTCACTCTGGTGGTCTACTCCGACGACAAGGCTGTGCTCAAGAAGGATCGCGGCCTGGACGAGCCGCTTCAGTTTTACAGCGGCAAAACCCCCGCGCTGTTCGAGGTGGTGGTGAACGCGATCAACTCGAAGAAGCAGGTTTCGGGGTATCTCTCGGTCCCCAAGAGCGCGCCCGTACCGGCTACCGCTCAATAATGGGCACGTGGGACGCGGCCACAAGAGGGGGCTGGTAACGGAAGTTGAAGGTGAAGTCCAGGCTCTTCCGCGCGTCCCACTGCTGCTGAGTCATTTTGAAAGCCGAGAAAAAAGTTCCCTCTACCGTCTGGCCGGGGCCAATGGTCATGTCGATCGTCGAGAGCGGGTTGAGATGCGGCACGGCAAGGTTCGGATAGGCGACGAAGATGCGATCGTAATCGCCCTTGTTGGCGGCGTAGCTGGAGTGGATGCCATCGGCGAGCGCGACGTTGGTGGTGACATTGCCAAGAACGATCGGGTGATCGGTCTGGTTGTGTAAGCGCACGGTGGCGAAGACCATGACCTGATCGACACTTTCCTTGGGCATGGGCGCCCCGCTGGCATCGATGCCCGAGGTTTCCGTGTGCTGGGGATGAACCCAGACGGCGGTGATCTGGCCGGTCGCGAAGGGCGGCTTCTGGTTCGCAATCACGTAGATGGCAATCGCGAAACTGACCACAAGAGCAGCAATCATGGTGGCGATCACCACGTGACTGGTGCCACGGGTCAACTCCTCGCCGCGCGCGGCGTCGTCCATTTCGTCCTGATGAAGCAGGCTCATACGGCCCCCATTCCGACAGCGAACCTATCTTACCGCGAACCGGATGCCGCAGGCCACGAATTCCTGTAACGATGCGGCCCGAACAGATTACGAGCGTGGCTGCATCCGCATTACGGCCGTGCGCGCAGACCGGCGAGGAAGCCTTCGGCGTCGCGCGTGTTCAGGATGTCTTCCGGCGCGAGCCAGGCGCGGCGTAACTGCATGACGCCGTAGTTCATCTTGCCCAGGTTACGCGCGTCGTGGGAGTCGGACGACATGACGATCCTGCATCCCATCTCCTTGGCCAGGCGCAGATCGTGGTCGTTCAAGTCGAGCCGTTCCGGCGCGGCGTTGTGCTCCATGGCGACATCGAGTTCGGCGGCGCGCTTGAGCACTGCGGCCATGTCGAGCGCGAAGGGCTCGCGATGCAGCAGAAGACGGCCGGTGGGATGGCCGAGGATGCGCACGTAAGGATTCTCCATGGCGCGCAGCACGCGCTCGGTCATCTCCTCGCGGCTCTGCTCAAAGCGGGTGTGAACGCTGGCGATGACGACATCCAGTTGCGCGAGGACTTCATCGTCGAGGTCGATGGCGCCGCCGGCGAGGATGTCGACCTCGATGCCGGTGAAGACGCGAATGCGGCCGCCTGTGGATTCGTGAAGGGCGCGGTCGACGGCGCGAACCTGTTCGATCTGTTCAAGCACGCGCTTCTCGTCGAGGCCGCCGGTCATGGCGAGGTTCTTGGAGTGGTCGGTGATGGCGATGTATTGATAGCCGCAGGCAAGCGCCGCTTCGGCCATCTCGCGGATGGAGTTGCGGCCGTCGCTGGCGGTGGTGTGCATGTGAAGGTCGCCGCGAATGTCATCGAGAGCGACGACGCGCGGGAGTTTGTGCTCGGCGGCAAGGTCGATTTCGCCGAGGTTCTCGCGCATCTCGGGCGGCATCCAGTCCATGCCGAGGGCGGCGTAGATCTCGTCCTCGGTGGCGGCGGCTACGATTGAGCCGTCTTCGAGCCGCGCCAGCGCCCACTCGTTGAGGGTGTAGCCGAGCCTGAGCGCCCTCTGGCGCAGCGCGACATTATGCGCCCTGGAGCCTGTGAAGTACTGGAGCGCAGCGCCGTAGGAGGCCGTGGGCAGAATGCGCACGTCCACCTGCAAGCCTTGTTCGAGGTTGAAGCTGATCTTGTTCTCGCCCTTGGCGATGATGTCGTGGATGCCGGGGTAGGCGGCGACGTGGTCGACGGCCGCGGCGGTGTGACCGGGCTCGCAGGCGGGTCCAGTCGCCAACAGATCGAGGTCGCCAACGGTTTCGCGGCCGCGGCGCAGCGAGCCGGCCGGCGTGACCCGATCGATTCCCCTGAACTGCAACAGATAGGCGGCGATGCGCGCAGCTTCTTCGGCGGCCACGTCGATGCGGAAGCGGCCGGCGCTACGGCGAAAATCGTCGATGCCCCTGCGCAGCTTTTCAATCTGTCTGGCGCCCATGCGGGGCAGGCCGTTGAGGCGGCCCGCCGCGATGGCTTCGGCAAGCTGGTCGATACTGGCGATTTTGGCCGCATCCCAGAGGAGAGCGATGGTTTTGGGCCCCATGCCCGGGAGCTTGAGCAGGTCAAGAATCCCTGCGCCATACTTGGTGAGCAACTGGTCACGTTGTTCGAGAGAACCCGTTTGCGCGATGGTCTGGAGCTTGGCGGCCATGCCTTTGCCGATGCCGTCGATCTCCATGAGGCGCGCGGCATCGGAAGCGGCTTCAACGAGATCGACGGTGGTCTGCTCGGCGGCGTCGGCCGCGCGGCGGTAGCTGCGAATGCGAAAGCTGTCGGCCCCGTCGATTTCAAGCAGATCCGCGGTCTCTGCCAGCAGACGCGCCATGGTTTTGTTCTCCATGGAACGAACCTCCGGCCTTGAGTATCGATCATTGCCAGGTTGGATGGCCAGTCAGGTATTGGCGGAGTGGATCTCAGCACATTCTATTGAGATGGCCAGAAGAGCCTGAATCCGCATACCCTTGTACGAATACAGGAGGGCACTGCATCGCGTGTGACAAGAGGAGACCTTCAGAGCGCAAAATACCTTTGTCGCCGGGCGGCGGCATTGCGGTAGCGTGCGGGACGAACTGCGTTTAAGCGGCGTTGTGAGCGGCGTCGTGAGCGGCTTCCCGAAGACGCACAACTGCATCCGCCTGGGGACCTTTTTGGCCTTCAACGATGTCAAACTCGACATCATCGCCCTCTTTGAGCGTTTTGTATCCATCCAGTTGGATCGCCGAGTAGTGAACGAATACATCCGGCCCGTCTTCGCGTCCGATGAATCCGTAGCCCTTGGCGTTGTTAAACCACTTAACCTTTCCTTTGTACTGAGCCACAGGTTCCTGCCTTTCTTTCTCTTGTGTGAATACGGTGAGTGAGTAGAGGGCACCGCACCCTGTCACAATAAGACGCCCCTTTTTACTGAAAGGTTGGCTGATTTTTTTTCATTCCACACAACAAAAAGTCTGGCCAAATCGGAGAGGAGATTCAGGATCGGACGTTGAAGTAAAGCGGCGACACTGCACTAACCTGTTTTCTTACAATCGCTCTCAGCGACCGGGCGCGATCCCGTGCAAATCCGGACCAGACCGGGAGTCATGCAGATCTTGATACCCGCGCTCCGCCACGTGTTGTGGCTCTCCGGCGCCTTCGAGGCAAGCCGATTCGAAGCCCTATGAGGAATACGGGACTGTCTGTGCCCGCATGAATTTCAATCGCTTGGAGGCGATGGTTTCCCACCCTTTCGCCCAAAGAACGGGCGAAAGGGTGGGGCACGGAAGGTTCTTCTTCATACGGTCACGCCCCAGGCGCCCTGCTGCACTTTCCACATTGAAAAACATGGGGAAGCCGGAACCTGAGTGGGTCCGTCTATTTGTGGCGGCGCTCGCTGCGGCGCGCGTACAGGAGCACGCTGGTCATGGTCTTGCCGTCGAGGATGGCGCCTTTCTCGATCATCTTCAACACTTCAGACAACTTGACCAGCCGCAACTCGATCTCTTCGTCCTCTTCAGGGCGAGCTTCGCCCGGCTCCAGGCCCTCAGCCAGAAAGACCTTCATCGACTCGCCAAGAAAACCGGGGCTGGCGTAGTACTCGACCAGCGGACGCCATTTCTTTGCTCGATAGCCGGTCTCTTCGGCCAGTTCGCGTTGGGCGCCGGCCAGTGGCGTCTCGCCCGCATCGAGCTTGCCGGCCGGTAGTTCCCACAAGAACTGATTGGCGGCATGACGGTACTGGCGCTCCATCACGATCCAAGGGTCGCGCTTGTTTTTCGACTGATCGAGAGCCAGAATCACGACGCTGCCGTTATGACGGATCACGTCGCGCTCGTTCGTGCGGCCGCCGGGTTCGACAATCTTGTCGTGGAGGATACGGAAGAGCGGTCCTTCATAGACCACCTTCGAGTTGAGCACGGTGGCGCGCTCAACGACGGCAGCCTTCGGCGCCTTTTTCCGCTTCGTGGCATTCGCTTTTGAGATCTTGGCGGTTTTCCTGGCGGGCATTGCTGGTCCTCTTCTTTTTTTGAGCGATCCTTAGAGCCACTTGCAAAATTCGAGAATATTCAGATGCGGTCTTTCCTCAGGGGCTAAAGCCCCTACTCATTTTATTGGCTTTATTGGTACGACTGAAGTCGTGCCCTTTCAAAGCTGCAACTGCGCAGTGAATTTTGCAAGTGGCTCCTTATAAGTCGAGTATACGCATCGGACTCTATGTCTTAAGGAGTCCTGCATCGGAAGAGGCTGCCATGGCATCCTTAACAGAGCGACAGAGCTGAATCCCAAGCCAGCGCAATCACGTGCTGATCCGAGGTCCGCTGAGAGACAACCGCAGATCCTTCGACTCCGCTGCGCTCCGCTCAGGATGACAGTTTCGAGTTGATGCAAATCTTTTGGGCCGGATCAATAAGATAGAGAACGCTGGCTGCAAGGAAATTGAACCACAAGTGAACGAAACAACGACGACAGAGTGTTTTCCAGTAACCGCGATGCCGGGGCAAAGCAGGCTGTATCTGGACTTTTGCGCCGGTGCGCTCGGCGCGTATCTGCCTCCCGACGTGGTGGAGCGGGAGCGTCCGCAGCTTCCCCCGCACTGGCCGGAGATGACGCGGCTCCTGGCGGCGCAGAATGCCGCGCCTGCCGCGGCGAAAGCCGTCGCAGCGCTCGAAAACGGCGCAGGCGTAATCGTGACCGGGCAGCAGGTAGGCTTGTTCGGCGGGCCGCTCTATACGCCTCTTAAAGCCGCGACGGCCATTGCCCGCGCGCGCAAGGCTACTGCGTGCGGCAAACCTCATGTCGCAGTTTTCTGGCTCGCTTCGGAGGACCACGACTTTGCCGAGATCAGCCAGGTGACATTTCCCGCAGGACGCGAACTGGCGACGCTTGGCTACGACGCCGCGCCCAAAGCAGCGGCGCCGGCTGGGCGAGTTGTGCTGGATGAGTCGATTGTGCGGCTGGCGGAGCGGGCGGCCGAGATTCTTGGGGCCTCGGATGCGACCGAGGCCCTGATCGCGGCGTACAAACCGGGCCGCACCTTTGCCCAAGCCTTCGCGGAGTTTTACGCAAAAATCTTTGCCGCGCAAGGATTGCTGATTGTCGATGCCGCCGGCAGGGCGTTCCACCGGCTGGGCGCGCCGGTGCTGCGCGCGGGAATCGAACGCGCCGACGAGTTTCACGCGGCGCTGGTCGAGCGCGGCCGCGCGCTGGAGGCCGCGGGCTATCACCAACAGGTGATGGTGGCGCCACAGTCGAGCCTGCTTTTTTTGCTCGACGACAAATCGGGCGCGCGGCTGGCGCTCAAGCGCATTGCGCCCACGGCGCAGGAACCCAACGGCCTGTGGCAGACGGCAGGGCCCGATGGAATGCGAAGTTTTTCAACTGCCGATCTTGTGGCGATTCTGGACGCCGAGCCCGAACGCATCTCACCGGCGGCGCTGCTGCGGCCAGTCTTTCAGGATTTTCTGCTCGGGAGCACGACGCAGGTTGGAGGCCCCGCGGAGATTGCGTACCTTGCACAGTCGACGGTTCTCTTCGAGCGCATTCTGGGCCGGCAAACGCCGCCCATCGCGCGCTTCTCGGCCACACTGATCGAGCCGCAGATCGCCGAACTGCTGCGGAAACACGATCTCACACTCGAAGAGGTCTACCGCGAAGAGAGCGCGTTGTCGTTGGCGCAGACACTCGCGGAACGCGCAATGCCCGCCGAAACCAGAGAGAAACTTGCCGCGGCAGGCAGCGCGATGGACGCCGAGCTGAACGCACTCGTCGAGTGGATGCAGGCGCAGGACAAAGGACTGGGGCAGTCGGCCGATACGGCGGCAGGCAAGATTCGCTACCAGATGAACCGGCTGCGCACGCTGGCGGCGAACTTCCAACTGCAGCGCGAGGCCGCGCTCACGCGCCGCGCCGGCAGCATCTTCAATGCGCTCTACCCCGGCGGAGTCGTGCAGGAGCGGGTGCACGGAGCGGCGTACTATTTTGCGCGCTACGGCCTGGAATTGGCAGAGACGCTTTGCGCGCGGGCGGGCGACTTGTGTCCGGGGCACATGATGATCCGGTTGTGAAAAGACAGGCGGCAGAGATCGGGAGGTAAAGGTAAGCGGATGCTTCCGGCGTTTCCCGCATTCGGACGAGGACCGCATGGGGATCCAGGACCGCTCATCTACTGATCCAGCACAAAAGATTTGCCACACCGTGCCCCACTCTTTCCGCGCTTTTTGCGGAAAGGGTGGGAGAGCACGATGCAAATCATAAGGGCCGGATCAATAACATGCAATGAAGAGCGGCGCTGCGTCCGTACAATAAGGCCGTAAATCGCTCTGCCCAATTCAGGAAGAAATTGGGCGCTCTGTCCCGCTATAATCCTCGCGAAGCCAGTTGAGGTTCCCATGAAACAGATGTTTGTGTTTTTCCTTGCGCTATCGCTTGGTGTGCGGGCAG
Source organism: Occallatibacter sp. (assembly GCA_049977045.1). Taxonomy (GTDB): domain Bacteria; phylum Acidobacteriota; class Terriglobia; order Terriglobales; family Acidobacteriaceae; genus Telmatobacter. The sequence goes on along the minus strand of JBMFHB010000039.1, from coordinate 20,091 downwards.
CCGGCGCGCAAACGGTCTCCTGCGCCACGCCGGGCACGGACAACGCTTTCCTCGGCATTCAAACCATTCGGCTTTGGCCGGGAACCGCACCCGAAGCCAAGGGCGCCAGTTGCTACGACATTCCCGCGCTCACATTGATCGAGCCGCGCAAGGGCGCGGCCAACGGCTCCGCGGTGATCATCTTCCCCGGAGGCAGCTATGCCGGGCTTGCCGGCGATCTGGAGGGCGGCCAGGTGGCCGACTGGTTTGCCGCGCGGGGTTTCCGTGCCTTTATCCTGAGTTACCGGCTTGCCTCGCACGGCTACATTTTGCCGGTGCCGCTGCTCGACGCAAGGAGGGCGATCCAGACGGTGCGCGCGCGGGCAGCCGACTACCATATCGATCCCAACCGCATTGTCGTCGCGGGCTTCTCGGCCGGCGGTCACCTGGCAGCTCTGGCCGGCACGCAGTTTGTGGCCGGCTCGCCCGACGCCGAAGATCCCATTGAACGGGTCTCCAGCCGGCCTGACTATCTGGTCCTCGGCTACCCCTGGCTGGGGGCGATTTCGATGGACACCGCCCATTTGAACTACTGCAAGATGTTCCACCTGATGGATCAGTGCGAGACGCTGCACGAAAAGTACGACCCCGATCTCTACGTCACCAAGGACACCCCGCCCACCTTCATCTACCACACGTTCAACGACAAGACGGTGCCGGTGGAGCAGAGCCTGCGCTTCTTTGATGCGCTTGTGAAAGCTGGCGTGCCTTCGGAGTACCACGTCTTCGCCAACGGATCCCACGGCAGCGGTCTGGGCAAGGGCGATCCGGCGCTGGACCAGTGGCCGGCGCTGCTGGAAAACTGGCTGCGGGCACAGGGTCTGATGACGGCGGAAAAGACGGCAGCGCCGTAAAGGGTAGCAAACAGCAGACAGCAGACAGCAAACAGCAAACAGCAAACAGCAAACAGCAAACAGCAGACAGCAGACAGCAAACAGCAGACAGCAGACAGCAAACAGCAGACAGCAGACAGCAAACAGCAGACAGCAGACAGCAAACTGCATTCCCCTGCCGATGTTCCAGTCTGCACAGCGATGAAGCGCACTGTTTGCTGTTCACTGTCTGCTGAAATTAAGAAGCGGGCCTCCGGTCTCGGGAGTGGAAGGATATCCCGAAACCGGCTGCCCGCTGGACCCTGGACCGGGTCTAGGTGGTACTTTTAAGTGTAGGACGTTTTTGGGCAAAATCAAGCCCTTTTTCACAGGAATTTTCCCCATTCGTGACAAGGGTCACAGGATCCCAAATTGCGCCACCCTTCTCGTTGACTTAGGCAGTAAGCCTTGGTAAAAATGAGGGGTTCCATCTGTTGTGAGCCTCACCTGAACGGCAATATTCCAGTTGAGTCGCGGAGATAGCCCCAGTACCGCCATGGATATCCTTCAACAACTCGGAGAGCTTCTGATCAGCGCCATTCCAACGGCACTGCTTTTCATCGTGCTTGTCATCGCGTATGAGTTTCTGATCCAGAAGCCGCTCACGGCGGTTCTGGCCAGGCGCCGCGCCCTGACCGAGGGCGCGATGGAGGATGCGCGCAGGGCAATCGCCGAGGCCGAAGCCAGGGCTCAGGAGTATGCCGATCGCCTGCGGCAGGCGCGCGCCGAAGCCTACAAGGTTCGCGAGAGCCGTCTGAAGAAGTGGAGCGCGGAGCGCGACGCCGCCCTGGAGGCCGCGCGGCAGGCAGCCGGCGAGAAAGTACGCCGCGCCAAAGTGGAACTGGAGGCGGAAGCCGCCGCCGCGAGGGCAGCACTGGAGGCGGCTGCCACCGATCTTGCAGGCCAGGCCATGCGCGCCGTTTTGCCAGCCGCTGCCGGGGGTTCCCGTTGAAATTTTTTAGCGCAAAATTGAGCCTTTTCTTCCGCGTTTATTCACTGGCAATGCTGCTCGCGGTTCTGGCGCTGGCTTTTAATCCCGTGCGCGCGGCGGCTCAGCAAAGCTCGCCTGCCCCGGCGGCAGGCAGAGCCCAGTCCGGGCCGCAATCGGCGCAGCCGGCCACCTCCAGCGACGACCCCGCAGCCGCGCTGCTGCATTCGTCCGTGGTGCAGTCGATTGCGCGCATTCTGCACCTGAAGCTGGATACGGCGATCAACCTCATGCTGGGGCTGAACTTCGCGATCGTCTTTTTCGCCATTGCGATTCCGCTCGTGCGCATCACGCCGAAGATTGTGCGCAAGCGTTCGCAGACCTTGAGCCACGACCTGAGCGAGGCGCGCAAGGCCACGGCGGATGCGCATTCCCGGCTCAAAGCCGTGGAAGCCAAGCTGGCCGGCCTGGGCGAGGAGATGAAGAAGTTCGCGGCGCAAATGGAGCAGGAGAGTCAGGAAGACGAAAGACGTATCAAGGCGACGATTGACGAAGAGAGAGCGCGCATAGTGGCCGCAGCCGAGCAGGAGATCGAGATGACAGTCACACAGGCCAAGCGCGGCCTGCGCAGCCTGGCCGCCGATCTCACCATCGGCCAGGCGGAGAAGCAGATGGTCCTGACGCCGGAGACCGACCGTGCGCTGATTGCCGAGTTTGTTGCCGAGGTGTCCGGTCAAGCCGCAGGCAAGGGAGGCAGAAACTAGATGCCCGCATTTGTCGCCCGCTACGCGCAGGCCTTTGCCGATGTGGTGAAGGACGCCAGTCTCGATCCGGAAAAATTGAATCGCCAGTTCGCGGATTTTCTCGCTACATGGGAAGGGAGCGCCGAGTTGCGCACCTTCTTTGCGAACCCCGCGATTCCCGCGGAGCAGAAGGTTGGGATTCTGGACAAGCTGAATGAGAAGCTTGCCATGGAGCGGGAGCTGCGCAACCTGATTGCCGTGCTCATCGACAACAACCGTGTCGGGCACGTGGTCGAGGTGGCAGCGGATTGGCGCAGAATCCTCAAAGAGCAGCAGGGCATCCGCCCCGCGGAGATTGTGACAGCGCGCGAGCTGGATAAGCAGGAGCAGGACGCGCTGGCCGCTGAAGTGGGGAAACTGGCCGGCGGCAAGATCGACGCCAGCTTCAAGCTCGACAAGACAATTCTTGGCGGCACAGTGGTGCGCATCGGATCGACGGTGTATGACGGAAGCGTGCGGGGAAGGCTGGAGCGGCTGCGGGAAGTGATCAGCGGTCAGTGATCACGAACAACGGTTTCAGAACGAATCTAGGGATGAGGTAAGGGAGGCAGCGGATTGGCACGAGCAGATGGGCGGAACACCGGCCACTGATCACCGATCGCTGTTCACTGGAAAATGGCTCAGATCAAGGCAGACGAGATTACACAGCTTCTTCGCGAGCAGATCGCGAACTACGACGCGAAGGTTCAGGTGGACGAAGTCGGGACCATCACTGCGCTGGGTGACGGCATCGCCCGTTTGCACGGCCTCGACAAGGTCATGGCCGGCGAGCTGCTCAGCTTCCCGCACGGCATCGCCGGCCTGGCGCTCTCGCTCGAAGAGGACCAGGTGGGCTGCGTGGTGCTGGGCGACTATACCGAGCTCAAAGAGGGCATGGAGGTCAAGCGCACGGGCAGGATTCTCTCGGTGCCCGTGGGCGAGGCGATGATTGGCCGCGTGGTGAACGCATTGGGCCAGCCCATCGACGACAAAGGCCCCATTGCGACCACGGCGACGCTTCCGGTGGAGCGGCTGGCGCCTGGAATCATCGACCGCCAGCCGGTGCGCGAACCCATGGCGACGGGGCTGAAGGCCATTGACGCCATGATTCCCATCGGCCGCGGCCAGCGCGAGCTGATTATTGGCGATCGCCAGACGGGCAAGACAGCGGTGCTGCTCGACACGATCATCAACAACGCGAAGAACGATCTGATCTGCATCTACTGCGCCATCGGGCAGAAGCGGTCGTCGATCGCGCAGGTGGTGCAGACGCTGACTGAAGCCGGCGCCATGGGCCACACGATTATCGTGGCCGCCTCGGCCTCGGAGCCGGCGCCCATGCTCTATCTGGCGCCCTACGCGGCCTGCGCCATGGGCGAGTATTTCCGCGACAACGGCAGACACGCGCTGGTGATGTACGACGATCTGTCGAAGCACGCCATGGCCTACCGCGAGATCTCGCTCCTGCTGCGCCGTCCGCCGGGCCGCGAAGCGTATCCGGGCGACGTCTTCTATCTGCACTCGCGTCTGCTGGAGCGCTCGTCGAAGATGAGCAAGGAGAAAGGTGGCGGCTCGCTGACGGCGCTGCCCGTGATCGAGACGCAGGCTGGTGACGTTTCAGCCTACATCCCGACCAACGTCATCTCGATTACCGACGGCCAGATCTTCCTTGAAACCGATCTGTTCAACTCGGGCGTGCGACCGGCCGTCAACGTGGGACTTTCGGTTTCGCGCGTTGGCTTCTCGGCGGCCATCAAGGCGGTCAAGCAGGTGGGCTCGACGCTGAAGCTCGATCTGGCGCAGTACCGCGAACTGGCGGCGTTTGCGCAGTTCGGCTCGGACCTCGACCCGCTGACGCAGAAGCAGCTGGCGCGCGGTCAGCGGCTCACGGAACTGCTGAAGCAGCCGCAGTTTCAGCCTCTGACCTGGCAGCAGCAGGTGGTGGTGCTCTTTGCCGGAACGCAGGGCTATCTGGACGATCTGAAGGTGAGCGACATCCGCGCCTTCGAGGACGGTCTGCACAAGTACTTCGCTGCCGCGCAGAGCGCGCTGATGGACGAGCTGACCCAGAAGCGGGCGCTCGACGACGAGATTCGCAACAAGCTCCACGCGGCGATGAAGGAGTATGCGGCAAACTTCAAGACGGAACTGGCGGCGAAGGCGTAGAGGCAGCTTCTAGCTTCTAGCGGCTAGCTGCTTGCTGAAGGCCAGAGGATTCACCGCGGTGGAAACATGACGCCCAAAGCAACATTTGAAGGTTTGGCGTGATGGAAAGTGGAAGTAGAAGAAGTCACGGCCGGTTGGTTCCGGCTTCGCGCAGTTCGAGAGACGAGAAAGCGATTTGAAGAAGCTGGTGCAGAGCCAGAAAAGCAGAGCCAGAAAAAATGATTGCAAGCCTGCGCGAATTTGAAGTTCGAATTCAGCAATCATGGGAAAAGAAGAGCTAAAGGCTAGAAGCTAGGAGCTAGAAGCCACGGCATGGCAAACGTACTCGACTTAAGACGGCGTATTCGCAGCGTGAAGAACACGCGGCAGATCACGAAGGCCATGAAGATGGTCTCGGCGGCGAAGCTCCGCCGCGCGCAGGAGCGGGCTTTGTCGGCGCGGCCTTACGCGCGCATGATTGCAAGCGTCATCGAGTCGCTGCGGCGGCGCGTCGATCTCTACGACGAACAGACCGGCAACCTCAGCCATCCGCTGTTTTTGACGCGGCCTGAAAAACGGGTGCTGCTGATTGTGATCTCGGGTGACAAGGGTTTTGCCGGCGCCTTCAACGCCAACATCCTCAAGATTGCCTACCAGTTCATCCAGGGCAATCCCGAAAAAGAGATTGACATTGAGGCAGTGGGCCGCAAGGGGCGCGATCAGTTGCGCCGCCGCTACCCGGTGGCCGGCTTTGCCGAGCAGACCGATGAGCATGGCGCCACACGATCGGTGCGAAACCCGCGCCGGGGAAAGGTGGAGCTTACCGGCGATCATCCCGGACTTCTCGCGCATCTCGATCCCAAGCGTGTAGAGGAGATTGCGCACAACATTGTTTCGCGTTACGTGCGCGAGGAGATCGACGCGGCCTACATTGTTTACAACGAGTTCAAGTCGGTGATCTCGCAGCGGCTGGTGGTTGAGAAGCTGCTGCCGCTGATCGAGGTGGGCGCGCCGCAGATTGCCGGCGCGGTCGAACCGACTGCCGAAGAGAAGGAACGCGTGGCGGAAGCGGCGCTTTCGGCCGGCATCGAACTCGAAGCCGCCGACACCACCGAGGCCGAAGAAGAGGCCAAACGGTTCGGCACTGCCAGCGTGGATTACATTTACGAGCAGCCGGCGCAGGAACTTTTTGCGGGTCTGCTGCCGCAGTATGTTTTTTCCGTGATCTTCCACGCGATGACGGAATCGGTCGCCGCCGAGCACGCGGCGCGCATGACGGCCATGGATTCGGCAACCAACAACGCCTCGGACATGATCGACTCGCTCACGCTGCATATGAACCGCGTGCGCCAGGCGGCCATTACCAAGGAGATTATCGAGATTGTGTCGGGCGCCGCGGCGCTCTAGAAAGGCAGCTTCTAGCTGCCAGCTTCCAGCCTCCAGCTTTTCGTGCCGGGTAGAACACCGGTGAAAAGAACAGAGTGGAGGTTGAGAAGGAAAAAGCTAGAAGCTAGGAGCTAGGAGCTGTTTGAAAATGGCAGAGAACATCGGCAAAGTGATTCAGGTCTCCGGCCCGGCCGTGGACGTGCAGTTTGAAGAGGCGACGATGCCGCCCATTTACCAGGCGCTGCGCGTCACCAGCGAGGGCTTCAACGTGCCCACGCCCATCAACGTGATCCTCGAGGTGCAGCAGCACCTGGGCGAGGGGCGCGTGCGCACGGTGGCGATGGAAGCCACGGACGGCATGGTGCGCGGCATGAAGGCCATCGATCTGGGCGGGCCGATCCGTGTGCCCGTGGGCAAGGAAACACTGGGACGCGTGATCAACGTGATCGGCGAGCCGGTGGACAATCTTGGGCCCGTGGGCGAAAAGACGCGCATGCCTATTCACCGTCCGGCTCCGCTCTTCGACGAGCAGTCGACGAGCGAGGAGATGTTCGAGACTGGCATCAAAGTCATCGACCTGATTCAGCCCTTCCTCAAGGGCGGCAAGATCGGTCTGTTTGGCGGCGCCGGCGTGGGCAAGACCGTCATCATCATGGAATTGATCAACAACGTGGCCAAGAACCACGGCGGCTTCTCCGTGTTTGCCGGCGTGGGCGAGCGCACGCGCGAGGGCAACGACCTGTGGCTGGAGATGACCGAGAGCGGCGTGATCAAGCCCGGTACGTGGCAGGACTCGAAGTGCTCGCTGGTGTACGGCCAGATGACGGAGCCGCCGGGAGCGCGTCTGCGCGTGGCGCTGACCGGGCTCACGGTCGCCGAGTATTTCCGCGATGTGGAAGGCTCCGACACGCTGCTGTTCATCGACAACATCTTTCGCTTCACGCAGGCGGGTTCCGAAGTGTCCACGCTGCTGGGCCGCATGCCCTCGGCCGTGGGTTACCAGCCGAACCTGGCCACCGAAATGGGCGAGTTGCAGGAGCGTATCACATCGACCAGCAAAGGCTCGGTCACCTCGGTGCAGGCCGTCTATGTGCCCGCCGACGACCTGACCGATCCGGCGCCGGCAACGACCTTTGCGCACCTGGATGCAACCACCGTGTTGAGCCGTCCGCTCTCCGAGCTGGGTATCTATCCGGCCGTCGATCCGCTGGCTTCGACCTCGCGCATTCTGACGGCGCGCGTCGTCGGGCAGGATCACTACGACGTCGCCCAGGGCGTAAAAAGGATTCTGCAACGCTACAAGGATCTGCAGGACATCATTGCCATTCTCGGCATCGACGAGCTTTCCGAAGACGACAAGCTCACGGTGGCGCGGGCGCGCAAGGTGCAGAAGTTCCTCTCGCAGCCTTTTCATGTGGCCGAGCAGTTCACGGGCATTCCCGGCGCTTATGTCAAGATCGCCGACACGGTGCGCGCCTTCAAGGAGATCATCGAGGGCAAGCACGACGAGGTACCGGAGCAGGCGTTCTACATGAAAGGCGGCATCGAGGAAGTGCTCGAAGCCGCGGAGAAACTGAAGGCGTCCGTTTAGCGGTCAGTGGTCAGTTTGGTTGTGCCGCTGCGTGCTGACTCAACTGTTCCCTGTCCCCTGATCGCTCGAAAGGTTCTATGGCTGACGAAAACAACAACCTTCGCGTGCGGCTGGTAACGCCGGAGCGCATTCTTTTCGAGGCTGATGCCTCGGCGGTGGAACTGCCGTCGAAGAACGGCTACATGGAAGTGCTTTACGGCCACGCGCCGCTGATGGCCGAACTGGGCGCGGGCGACGTGACGATCCACCAGGTGGCGGATGGGGCTCAGGCAGGCAAACTCGCACGCTATAACGTGAGTTGGGGATTTGTGGAGGTGCTGCCGAATCGGGTGACGATTCTCGCCTCCGATGCGTTGAGGCCCAAGGAGATTGACTTGCCGCGCGCCGAACAGCAACTGGATCGCGGACTCAACCTGTGGAAGCAGGCGGGCGAAAGCGCCGAGGCCTACGAGGAGGCTCTGCGCGTGATCTCCGAGGCGGAAGCGAAGATTGCTTCGGCGGGCGAGGCGGATACGTCTCACTGAGCCGGCGCGAACCATCTCTTTCAGCAAGAAGCCCTGCCAGGATGAGCAGGGCTTTTTGCTGCGCGCGCTCAGCGGCTATCGCCGTCGTGGTCGACGTCGCCGCCGGCAGAGGCCTTCCGGGCGGCCGGGCCGATGGAGACGGTGTCGGGTGCGAGCCGATCACTGGAGCTCGATTGGGTGGAAACGTGGGAAGGCGCCGAAGTGGGACTGGAAAGTTGAGCGGCGCTGGCTGCTGTCAAACTGGAGATTGCGGAAACCATCCGTTGCGGCCCTCCTCGGCCGTGCTCATCCTATCGGCGCCAGGCGCGGGAAATTCCTTGGCCGCCACAATGAAGTTTTTGTCATTTGAAGTTTTGCCCGATGGGCGGCCAAAACTTGCCCGCGCTGCCCCCGGCCCGCTAAAGTTTCTGGTGACGCTGCTGGCGCGAGACCTTGCTCTTGCTGTTCTGTCCGCTGCGCTTCTTTTCAGCTCCCGGAGGATTGCCCGATGAGTTCCGCGCCGGTCCCGGCCGTTCCCGCCCAAGACCTTGACTCCACGCTCAGGGAGAACCGTGTTTTCCCGCCTTCCCCGGAGTTCCGCGCCAGGGCACACTTTAAAAGCCTCGACGAGTACGAGGGGTTGTATAAGCAATCCATCGAAGATCCTGAACAATTCTGGGGCAACGCGGCGCGAGAGCTCGACTGGTTCAAGCCATGGGACAAGGTTCTGGAGTGGGATCTGCCATGGGCCAAATGGTTTACCGGCGGCAAAATCAACCTGAGTTACAACTGCGTGGACCGGCATGCCCTCGGCGGACGCCGCAATAAGACCGCGCTGATCTGGGAGGGTGAACCGGGGGAGATTCGCCGCCTGACATATGCCGAGTTGCACGCTGAGGTGCAGAGGTTCGCCAGTGCGCTCAAGTCGCTCGGCATCGGGAAGGGTGATCGTGTAGCGGTCTACATGGGCATGACACCGGAGCTGGCCATTGCGCTGCTGGCCTGCGCGCGCATCGGCGCCGTACATTCGGTGATCTTTGGCGGATTCGCCTCGAACGCGATTGCCGACCGCGTAGCGGACTCCGGATGCGTGGCCATCATCACCCAGGACACGGGCTACCGCCGCGGTAACGAGATCAAGCTCAAGGCAACCGTGGACGAGGCCATGCCCGCCTGCCCGACCGTAAAACACGTCGTGGTGTTGAGGCGCACCGGCTCACCGGTCAGGATGGTCGAGGGCCGCGATCACTGGTGGCACGAACTGGCAGCCAAGGCAGCGCCGGAATGTCCAGCCGAGCCGATGGACTCCGAAGACCCGCTCTACATCCTCTATACGTCCGGTTCGACGGGCAAACCCAAGGGCCTGCTGCATTCCACGGGCGGCTACGCCGTGCAGACGTATCTCACCGCGAAGTACGTCTTCGATCTGCACGACGATGACATCTACTGGTGCACGGCGGACATCGGCTGGGTCACAGGCCATTCGTATGTTGTTTACGGGCCGCTCGCCAACGGGGCCACGGTGCTGATGTATGAGGGCGCGCCCAACTGGCCGGATTTCTCCCGCTTCTGGAAGATCATTGACGACCACAAGGTGACCGTCTTCTACACTGCTCCCACGGCGATCCGCGCCTTCATCAAGTGGGGCGACGAGTTTGTGGACAAGTACAAGCTCGACTCGCTGCGGCTGCTGGGCACGGTGGGCGAGCCCATCAATCCCGAGGCGTGGATGTGGTACCGCGAGAAGATCGGCCACAACCGCTGCCCGATTGTGGATACGTGGTGGCAGACGGAGACCGGCGCGATCATGATTGCTCCCATCCCCGGCGCCGTGCCGACGAAACCCGGCTCGGCGACACGGCCCTTCTTTGGCATTCAGGCGGAGGTGGTAACGCAGCCCGACGCGAATGGACATTTCGAGCAAGTTCCAGCCGGCAGCGGCGGCCTGCTTGTGGTGCGCAAGCCCTGGCCGTCGATGGCGCGCACAATTTACGGCGATCCCGAGCGTTACCGGCAGACCTACTGGAGCGATGTCCCCGGCTGCTACTTCACGGGCGACGGCGCGCGCCAGGATGCCGATGGCTACTTCTGGCTGATGGGCCGCGTGGACGACGTGATCAACGTGAGCGGTCACCGGCTGGGCACGATGGAGGTCGAGTCGGCGCTGGTGGCTCACCCCAAGGTGGCGGAGGCCGCAGTCGTGGGCCGGCCCGACGATCTGAAGGGGCAGGCGATCGCTGCTTTCGTCACGCTCGAAAGCGGCAATACGGCCAGCGATGCGCTCAAGGACGAACTGCGGAAGTGGGTCGCAAAAGAGATTGGCGCGCTCGCGCGTCCCGACGACATTCGCTTTACCGAGGCGCTACCCAAAACGCGCTCGGGCAAAATCATGCGGCGCCTGCTGCGCGAACTTGCCACGCACGGCGAAGTGCGGGGCGATGTGACCACACTCGAAGACTTCACCGTGATCGCCAAGCTGCGCGAAGCGGAAGAAGGTTGACCGCGGCTGCATTCGGCCGCAAGCTGGGCAGGTGGTTCCGGTACGCGGGCGGGCGCGTGTGTTACGCGCTTCCGGCCACGTTTTCTTCGCGGGCAATCGCTCTGCGCTGGCTGGATGCCGCGTAGAGATACCATGCCAGCCAGGCAGGAGCGGTCCAGAGGTAAAACGGCGATGGCAGTTGAATGGCCGCGATCGTGCCCACCATCCCTCCGAGCGCAACCAGGCCGAACAGCATCCAGAAGCGCGGAGTTTTTTCCGCCGCATAGATGGCCGCGAGCACGGCGGGGAACAGCACGGCCTCGTCGCTGAACCAGGAGTATGGAGTGGCCGCAACCGAGACCATCAGCAGCAGCATTCCTTGCCGATTCCACTCCCATGTCTGGCGCCGCGTCCAGTAGTACCACGCTGCCCATGCGCAGGCGACGGCCACGGGAACGAACTCGATCCAGTGCGCGTCACGGTCGATTGCAAATCTCAGCGCCACGCTGGCCGTTGGCAGGAACACGTCCATGATGTGCGCCGCGTGGATCAGTTGGCGGTATTGGCCCCAGATGCTCGGATCGACCCAGAGCGAGAGCGAGCAACTCACCGCCAGGGCAAGCAGAAACCCGACGGGCACGCGCAGATCCCTGCGCCGCAGCGACCAGAGCGCAAGCACGACGGCCAGCGGCAGGAACAGATGCGGCTTGAGAGCGCAGGGCAGCAACGCCGCTCCGGCCAGCCAAGGCTGCGTGCGATTGAATCGCAGAAAAAACGCGGCGCCGAGCAAAAAGAAGATGCCCAACTGGCCGGCCATCAGGCAGGAGATCACGGGCGGAAAGCAGAGTCCGAGCAGATGGTAACCCGCCCCCTGGCGGCCAAATTCCTGCCAAAGCAGAAGAATCGAGAGGCAGAGGCAAGCGAGCGAAATCAGCTGCCAGGCAATCAGCCCTGTTTTGGCATTCAACCTTCCCAGCGGCAGCGCGAAAAAGACGGCGACGGGAGGACTGAGCGAGACTTTTGGCGCTGAATCCGCCATTCCGGCGGCTTGCTGCTCGTGCAAAATTCCGGCTGGATCGTAAGGATTGCGACCCTCGACCAGCAATCGCTCGGCCGCCCAGTATTCGATGTAATCCCGCCCTGTCACGCTTTGGTTATCGAGCCCGATGGCATAGATCCACGTCACCAGAGCGGCGCCGGCGGCCGTCATCAATGCCACTGCCAGGATTCGCAAGGGACTCCATGTTGCAGGCATAAACCCATCTTACGTTGCGGCTGACGTCGGCGGCAGAGCAGTAACGTGCCTTTGGCGATGCCTTTCGCCTTGCTCCACCCCTGACACCCCCCGATCAGTTTGACCCCTCTGGCAAAGCCCCGTACCATAATTGAAGGGATTTCCCTGGCCAAACGGCACTGATTCGCCTTTGCGGCAGCCGTGGCCGATCGAACATAAGGCGCGAGCGCCCGGAAGGATCATCTTGACTGCCAGTAGCACCCTCGAAAACAACTCCGATACTGCTGAACCCCAGCATAATCACGATCATGTCGAAGAGCATCACGACCACGCTCACGGACCGGTTCTGAACCCCGAGTGCACACGGGAGCTGGTTATCGATGTCCCTGCGGATGAAGTCTCACGCACCTGGGCGAAAGTGGCCGGAAACTACCGCAAATATGCGAAGATTCCCGGATTTCGCCCCGGCAAAGTTCCGGAGTCGGTCATTCGGCGGCGATTCGGCGCCGATATCCGCAAGGAAGTCATTGACACCCTGCTGCCGGAGCGGTTCAATGCCGGCGTCGCCGAGTTGGGGGTTCGTCCCGTGGGACAGCCGCAGGTGACGGAACTGACCATGGACGAGGGCTCCCCGCTGCATGTGAAGGCAGTCTTCGAGTGCATTCCTGCGTTCTCGATCGATGGCTACAAGGACGTGACGGTGCCCCGGCCCTCCGTGGAAGTGACTGAGGAAGAGTTCCAGCACGAGATCGAACACCTTCGCGATTCACGCGCGACCATTGAGCCCGTGGAAGAGGATCGCGCACTCGTCGACGGCGACTGGGCGCAGATCAATTACAAGGGTGAAATCCAGAAGGACGAGACTGCCGAGGAGGGCGCAGCCGAGCTCGATCCGGTGAGCGGTGAGGATACGCTGGTTGAGATTGGCGGCAAGGATACGCTGGAGGCGTTCAGCACGGCACTGCGCGGCGCCAGGCCCAGGCAGGAGCTGAAGGTCGAAGTGCTCTACCCGGCCGACTACGCCGAAGCGCGGCTGGCCGGCAAGACAATCGCCTACGACGTCACAGTGAAGGCCATCAAGAAGCGCGTCCTGCCCGAGCTGAACGACGAATTCGCCAGGGAGCACGGTGGCTACGAGAGCTACGCCGAGCTCGAGAAGGGCGTGCGCGCGTACATGGAGAACCGCAAGAGGCGCGACGTGGAATCGGAGACCAAGGACCGCCTGTTCGCCGCGCTGAGCGAGAAGTTCACCTTCCCTGTTCCGGAATCGCTGATACAGGAACAGATTGACGCACGCCTGGAGCGCGGACTGCGCGCGCTGGCGGCTCAGGGCATGTCGGCAGAGCAGATGCGCAAGCTTGACTTTACGCGCCTGCGCGCGGCGCAGCGCGACAGCGCAGTGGCCGAAGTGAAGACCAACATCCTTCTCGATCGCATCGCCGGCGAGGAAAACATCACAGTCAGCGAAGAGGAGATGAACCGGGAGTTGCAGATCGCGGCGATTCAGTCGCGCGAGCCGCTCGATGCCCTGAAAGTGCGATTGACCCAGGATGGCAGTCTGGTCAGGATAGGGGAACAAATCAGACGGAAAAAGACTGCCTCGATTCTGTACGAGCGTCTGCCAGCGTAAAAGCGCGGAGTCTCCGGTGTTCAATTCCGGGAATTGCGCGCTTGGAGCCGATATAAACAGGAAACAGCTAGGAGCTAGAAGCTAGCAGCTAGGAGCTAAGTAAGAATGGCATTGGTTCCCATGGTGGTTGAGCAGACGAGCCGGGGCGAGCGCGCCTACGACATTTACTCGCGTCTGCTGCGCGACAACATTATCTTTCTTGGTACGCCCATCGACGATCAGGTGGCGAATCTTATTGTGGCGCAGATGCTGTTTCTCCAGGGCGAAGATCCCGAGAAGGACGTATCGCTCTACATCAATTCCCCGGGCGGCTCGATTACCGCGGGCCTGGCCATCTACGACACCATGCAGTTCATCAAGAACAACGTGGTAACGTACTGCATCGGGCAGGCGGCCAGCATGGGCGCGTTTCTGCTGCTTGCCGGGACCAAGGGGAAGCGCTTTGCCTTACCTAACTCCCGCATTCTCATTCATCAGCCGTCAATGGGCGGGTTGAGCGGACAGGCCACCGACATCGACATTCACGCGCGAGAAATCCTGCGCATACGCGAGATCACCAACACTCTGATGGCCCGGCACACGGGACAGCCGCTCGATCGCATCGAACGCGACGTGGAGCGGGACTTCATCATGAACGCGCAACAGGCCAAGGAATACGGAATCGTGGACGAGATTATTGACAGGCCGCGCACGTAGCCGCGGCAGGGGAAATAGGATTACACTCGTCAAGGTAGGGTATTGGGGGAGTGAAGGGGATGAAAACGAGGTTGGGACCAGAAGAACCGCTCCGCTGTTCGTTCTGCCACAAGTCGCAGGACGCTGTGGCCAAGTTGATCTCGTCGCCCAGCGACTACCCTCGCGCCTACATCTGCGACGAGTGCGTTGCTGTCTGCAACTCCATTCTGGAGGACGACCGCAGCGGCGAAGCACCCGCAACCGCCGCGGGACATCTGCCCAAACCCACCGAGGTCAAGAGTTTCCTCGACGATTATGTGATCGGTCAGGACCAGACCAAGAAAAAACTCGCCGTGGCAGTGTACAACCACTACAAGCGCATCCAGATGAACCGCTCGCGGACGAGCGATGTAGAACTGGCGAAGTCCAACATCCTGCTCATCGGGCCTACGGGATCGGGCAAGACGCTGCTGGCGCACACCCTGGCCAAGATGCTCGACGTGCCATTCGCGATTGTGGATGCGACCACGCTCACCGAAGCCGGCTACGTGGGCGAGGATGTGGAAAACATCATTCTCAAGCTGCTTCAGGCCGCCGAAGGCGACGTGACACGCGCGCAGCAGGGCATCATCTACATCGACGAGATCGACAAGATCGGCCGCAAGGACGAGAATCCGTCGATCACACGCGACGTAAGCGGCGAGGGCGTACAACAGGCACTGCTCAAGATTCTCGAGGGCACGGTGGCAAATGTCCCTCCGCAGGGCGGGCGCAAGCATCCGCACCAGGAGTTCACCGCCGTCGACACCACCAACATCCTCTTTATCTGCGGCGGCGCGTTTGTGGGTCTGGAGCGCGTTGTCGGACGCCGCATCGGCAAAAAGGCGCTTGGCTTCCGCACGATTGACGAGGATACCGACCAGGCGACAACCCGCTCGCATCGCGACACCGAGCTGCTCCGCAGGACCGAGCCGCAGGATCTGATCAAGTACGGACTGATTCCCGAGTTTGTCGGCCGCCTGCCCGTCATGGGCGTGCTTGACGAACTGGATGAGGCAGCGCTGATCGAGATCCTTACCAAGCCGCGGAACGCCATCCTCAAGCAATACCAGCGTCTCTTCGAGTACGAGAATGTGCGTCTGCACTTCACGCAGGAAGCGGCGTGCGCGGTTGCGCGCGAAGCGCTGGCCCGCAAGGTGGGCGCACGCGGACTACGCATGATCCTCGAAGAGCTGATGCTCGACCTGATGTACCACCTGCCCTCGAACAAGCGCGCGCGCGATCTGGAAATCACCAGAGACATGGTGGAGCGTCGCGACCTGTCCCTGTGCCTGCTTGAGAAGGCGGGTTGAGGACGTAGTATTTTTTGTTGCACAAGCATGACTTTCGTCACACCGAATGTTCCGGCCGGTTGTGACTTCAGCGTCCTTGCGGACACTTGCCCGCGCGTTCCCTTGCTCCCTTCTTGGCTGTACAATCCCTACATGACCCGTGCCTGCCTTCCAACCCCGAGGCAGGATGCGCGCGTCTAACTAATGAGAAGACCCGATGACCGTGCCCCGCGATAAAAACGAACCGCGCAAGCTTCCCATGATGCCCATCCGCGATATGGTCATCTTCCCCTACATGATGACCCCGTTTGTCGTGGGCCGCGAATCGAGCGTGCGCGCTCTCGAAGAGGCGCTCAACGGCGACCGCAAGATCTTTCTCGCCACGCAACACGACGCCTCGATCGATGAACCGCGCGCCCGGGACATCTTCCAGGTTGGGGCGATCTGCAACATTGTGCAGAGCGTCAAGATGCCCGACGGCAACATCAAGGTGCTGGTGGAGGGCGTGGAACGCGCCAAGTCCATCGAAGTGACAGACCGCGACGGCTTCTTCGTGGCCACGGTGCGCACGGGCAAGCAAGAGTTCGAGATGACCCCGGCGGCCGAACAACTGATGCAGCGCGTAACGACGCTGTTTGAGAACTACGTCAAGCTGCAGCAGTCGCTGAATTACGAGACCATCATCGCCACGGTTCGCATGGACGAGGCCGCCAAGCTCTCCGATACCATTGCGGCCAATCTGCAGCTCGGCATCGAGGAGAAGCAGGAGTTGCTGGCAATCTTCGATCCTGCCGTGCGCCTGGCGCGGCTGGCCGACGTGCTCGACGTGGAGATCGAAAAACTCGACATTGACCGAAACATCCAGTCGCGCGTGAAGAAGCAGATGGAGAAGGCGCAGAAAGAGTACTACCTCAACGAAAAGATCAAGGCCATCCAGAAGGAACTGGGCCGCGGCGAGAAGAGCGAGTTCGACGAACTGCGCAAAAAAATCGAAGCTGCCGGCATGCCGAAAGATGTTCTCGACAAGTGTGTGCAGGAGCTCAAGAAGCTCGAAGCGATGCCTCCCATGTCGGCCGAGTCAACCGTGAGCCGCAACTACATCGACTGGCTGCTGGCCGTGCCGTGGAAGAAGCGATCGAAGGAGACGCGCTCGATCGACTTCGCGGAAAAGGTGTTGAATACCGACCACTACGGCCTGGAAAAGATCAAGGAGCGCATTCTTGAGTTTCTCGCCGTGCGACAACTGGTGAAGAATCCCAAAGGATCGATTCTCTGCTTTGTCGGGCCTCCGGGCGTAGGCAAAACCTCGCTTGGCATGTCGATCGCCAAGGCCACCGGGCGCAAGTTTGTGCGCCTGTCGCTGGGCGGCGTGCACGACGAGGCCGAGATTCGCGGCCATCGCCGTACTTACATCGGCGCCATGCCGGGCCAGATCATCCAGCACATGAAGCGCGCGGGCACGAAAAATCCCGTTTTTTTGCTCGACGAGGTGGACAAGATCTCATCGGACTTCCGCGGCGATCCGGCCTCGGCGCTGCTTGAGGTTCTGGACCCCGAGCAGAACTCGACCTTTCAGGACCACTATCTCGACGTGGACTACGATCTCTCGCAGGTCCTTTTTGTCGCCACGGCCAACGTGCTGCACACGATTCCCGCGGCGCTGCAGGATCGCATGGAGATTCTCCGCCTGCAGGGCTACACGGAGCAGGAGAAGCTCGAGATCGCGCGCCAGTATCTGGTCAAGAAGCAGCGCGAGCAGACCGGCCTGAGCGAGAAAAACATCGTCTTCAAGGACGCGGCGATTCTGGAGATCATCCGCTATTACACGCGCGAGGCCGGTGTGCGCAACCTGGAGCGCGAGATCGGCAACGTGTGCCGCAAAGTAGCGCGCAAAGTGGTGAAGGCCGGCACGAAGCACAAGGAAGAGCTCGACGCAGCGAACATCGCCGACTTTCTCGGCGTGCCCCGGTTCCGCGACTCCGAAGCGCACGAGAAGAGTGAAGTGGGCCTGGTGACGGGCCTGGCGTGGACCGAAGTGGGCGGCAGCATTCTGACGACGGAAGTGCAGGTGCTCGACGGCAAGGGAAAGCTCACCGTCACCGGCCAGCTCGGCGACGTCATGCAGGAGTCGGCGCAGGCGGCGCTGGCCTATGTGCGCAGCAAGGCTCATGCGCTCGGGCTCACGCGGGAGTTCTATCGCGGCATCGACATCCATCTGCACGTACCCGAGGGCGCTATCCCCAAGGACGGCCCTTCGGCCGGAATTACGATGGCGACGGCGCTGGCAAGCGCACTGACAAGGATTCCCGTGCGGCGCGATGTGGCCATGACAGGCGAGATCACGCTGCGCGGCAAGGTGCTGCCGATCGGCGGGCTCAAGGAAAAGCTGCTGGCGGCATTGCGCGCCGGAATCTTTGAGACGATTCTGCCGCGCTCCAACGAAAAGGATCTCTCCGAGCTGCCCGACAACATCAAGAACGCCATGAAGCTGCACTTTGTGGACACCATGGATGAGGTGCTGGCCCTGGCGCTCGAGCGTCCGCTGCCCGCGCCACTGCCCGAGGAAGCCAAGACGCTCGCGGCTGTACCTGCCGAAGTGGGCGGCAATCTGCCCGCGCCGCAATAGACAGCGATGCCCGTTAATGACTGCACGCCCGTGCGCGGGCGTGCAGCGATTCCAGCGCATCGCACGCGCTCTTTACGCCGTTCTCGCGGGCGACCTGCTCTTGCGCCCTTTGTGCCTGCCGGGCAAACTCCGGATCGGCAAGCATCGCACGGATGCGCCGCGTAACGCGCCAGGGTTTGTACCGCGAGCGCTGAATCACGCGCGCCGCGCCCATACGCTTCATACGCCGAGCGTTGTCGGGCTGATCGTGCGAGTAGGGCATGATGAGCATGGGCCTGCCGGCGCGGAGACATTGCGCCGTGGTGCCCACGCCGCCCTGATGCACCACCAGCGAGGCGCGCGGAAACAGGCCCGAGTAGGGCGCGTACTCCGCGATGCAAATCGAATCCGGCATCTCCTGCGGCCGTGGGAGGTTGCGCGGGTCGTTTCGCGGGTCGTTGCCGACGAGCAGCACGGCGCGCACACCCAGCCTCTTAGCGGCGTACGCCGACTGCTCGTAGAAGTCTCCCGCGGCCAGGACCGCAGCCGAGCCAAGCGTGAAGACCACGGGCGGCTCCCCCGCGGCGAGAAACGCTTCGAGATTCGCAGGCAGGGCGGCGTTGCCGGCGTCGGCATCGTAAAAGCAGAAGCCGGCGATGAGCGTATTTGCGGGCCAATCCTTCTGCTCTGTTCCGAGCGCGCGCGAGAACAGCGCCAGCACCAGATCGGGCGAATGCTTGGCGTCGAAGAGCGGGTTCCTGCCCCTGGGCAGACCAAGTTCGCGGCGCAGTCCGTAGACCGGCTCCGGCCACTTGCGCGTGACGAATCGCGCCAGCCGGCGCATGACGCGCCCCATGCCGGGAACCCTGTCCATGCGCGCCAGCCCTGGGTAGGGCGGCAGCACCGGCGGATCGTAGATCGAGAAGAACGAGAATGGCGCCAGCACGTAGCTCGCCCAGGGAATGCCCGTGACCTCGGCGACGATGGGGCCGGCGTAGTTCAGCTCGCCCAGCAGCAGCAGGTCGGCGCGCGCCGGCCGCGTAGCCGCGTCCAGCAAGTCGTCATAGGTCTGGCGCAGCACGGGATAGAGAAACTCGCGAAGGCCCGTTTCCGTGCCCTTCTTTACGTCGTAGATCATCTCGACGAGCTTGGTGTTCGTGGGATCGATGTCGGGCCGCAGAGAATGGAACTCGATGCCGAGCGGCGCGATCTTTTCCCGGAACACATTCGGCAAGGCCATAACCGGCACATGGCCGCGGCGCTTCAGTTCCAGCGCAATGGCAATCAGCGGATTGATGTCTCCCAAGGTTCCAATGTTCGACAGGACGATGCGCAATCCAGGCTCCTCCGATGATTCAATGGATCGTAAGATTGAGGGTAATGCATCGAGGGAACGTTTCCGCAGGAAAGTGTTCCGCGAGCCGTCATCCGGCTGGTCGCGTATAGTCTTTGCAGCAGGTCTCTGGTGCGATGAAATTCGTCTTCATTGTCGTCGCAATTTTGGTTCTCGTGGGCTCGTTCATTGCCGATTACAAATGGGGCGCTTCCGGCTATTTAGTGGAGGATAGTGGCGCCAGATCAAGGCCGCCACAGTGGAAGTAGATTGCGTGGATGAAGTTCTGCTTGTTGCGAAATCCGCGTGCCGTGTACTTCACCCACTGAATCTTGGCGTTGATCGACTCGCTGGCCGCGTTGGTGATGCGATGCCGCAGGTAAGTGATGATGTTCTCGAACCGCCGTTTGAGCATGCGCGCCACCCCGATCATCGGCTGGAGGCGGCTGCGCAGCGCCCAGTTCTGCCACCAACGGAAATGCGCCTCGTCAGCAAAATCTGTGGGTAGTCTCCGGTTCAGGTAATCGTCCAAGCGCGTGATATAGCGCTACTTCGATG